>JBILGT010000012.1:0-38693 GCA_044350895.1 Limisphaerales bacterium | reverse complement strand
TTTTAAAGATATGTCTAAGCTTCGAGACTTAATTTTATTGCTAGTTCCTAGAATTGGATCACGAATAGAGATATTAAAACTTGCTACCACATTATCCCTTTCTAGAGAAACCATATACTCATATCTTTCTTTTTTAGAACAAACCTATTTTATTTCATTGTTACCACGCCACAGTGGAAGTATTGATAGACAAGCAGCGGGAAGCAAAAAATTATTTATGTGTGACTCTGGTATTGCAGGTGTCTTAGGTAGACCATCGGAAGGTCAGTTGTTTGAACAGAGTGTTTTTCAAAACTTGCGTCCAAATCACACGCTGTCTTTTTATAATAGAGATGGTGGAATGGAAATTGATTTTATTGCTGATGAAAATGTAGCATTAGAAGTAAAAATGTCTGCATCTCAACAAGATCTAACAAACCTAAAACTGAGAGCTAGGGAATTACAAATATCAGATTCATATGTAATTGTTTCTGAGTTCTCTGATAAAGATGCAGTAATCTTTGCCCCAGATGTTTAAAACTGTATTCTAATTCCATGATTGCACTACCATTTTCCAGTATATTCTCCACTTTGAAAGTGTTGATATCGCGAATGGTGCCCCTACGGGGATTTGTTTCGAACTTCTTTTACCGTGGATACATACTCTAATGGTATCTTAACCTTCGCAAACTGAATCAAAAGAAGTTAGGCAGGCTATGCCATCTCGCTTATTTAGTCGTAAATCTAATGGTTAGAATAAACTGATATGTTCTTCACTAAAGCAAAATCAACTTCCAGTTTGTTTAATGAAAAGACATTTTACGGGCAATTTTTGTAAATGCATACTTTAAAAACAACGCTGCAATTAGGTATTATTGTTTCTATGCTCAACAATAATGGTGTATATTAAACATATGAATAGATATTATTTAATCGCTTTCATAGCCATTTTTTTATTAATCAGTATTGGAATATATATCGTTTACTCGGGCGAACAGAAAAATAGGTCGCAATCAAACCAAACTAGTAATACTCAAATATTCGCATTAATGGACAATATATACAAAATAGATGAGCGTTATTTGATAGACCTTAAAAAAGTAGATTTCTTATCAGTAGATCAATGTGAAGCTCTGCGCTTAGATAGTCCTAGCGGTTTTTGTTTGGCAAATGAACTTCCGGCAAAACAGTATACAGCCACGAGTACAACCATATATAGAGCAATGACACATAATGAAGACGGGTGGGGCGCAGATATGAAAAATGTAACCATGTCGGAATTTTATGATAATTATGTTGGTAACAGCAATTCAATCATAGATAAATCTATGTTCTTTCGAAATAAAAGTGAGCTAGGTCTGTTTAAAATTTATACTGATAGTTCCGGAAACATATCAATAATCGAAGGCATTTATACCCCTTGAATTTGATTGTCTTATAAGTCGAAAAAGCATATATGACTTTTAAAGTGTTTATATCGCTGATGGTGACCTTAAGGAGATTTGTTTTGAACTTTTTTTGCTTTGGATACACAAGCTAATGTGTATCTTACCCTGATATAAAATGCACTACTAAGTGTTGATTTAGTGATGGTTAGTAGTTAATCACATTTTTATTCAATACGCCACAGTAATGTGGGGCATGTTTACTTGGAGACCTGTAATGAATCTAACACTTTTATTAGTTCAGCTCTATTAGCAGGAGTAAGTTTTGTAGTTTCCATATTTTTATATTTAATTGAAATCCACGAGCTAAACTCACCTGTATTAGTTTTAATGCTACCAAAGATTTCTTTATCTTGGCCTTCACTAGTAAACATATCCAGACTAACTCTATCATTGGTATAAAATGTGGATGTGCGACAAACGTCACTTTCATTGGCAGGCTCTGCATCGCCACAATATGGCCCTCTACCTAAAGTACTAGCAGTTATTTCAAAAACATCAGATGTGATAGTTATTGATCCATCATATGATCCAATTTCACCAAGGATCTTAGAGTCACACAGCCAAGTCTCAGGTATAGACAGCGTGATACCGACAGCAACATTACTACATTTTTTTGTAGGTATGCTTGGTACTGTAGTTGTTAATTCTGGGGTAGATTGCTCTGGAGCAGTACTTGTAACAGTTGGTGTGGGTGTAGCTATGACCTGACTTAGTTCAGTTGGAAGATTAGCTTTTTGAGACTGTAGTTGAGCAAGATAATAGCCGGTAGCTCCAAATACAAATGCACAAATTAAAATAGTTGCAAGAATTGGGATCATCAGTGATTTTTGTGGAGAGTGTTGTGTATCAGTCTGAGGAGTCTCTACAGGAGTTATATTGGTAATATCAACAGATTTATCCTGCATTATTTCATAATAAAGTATATCTGCAAGTAAAACAATTAGTAATCAGAAGTAATTTATTTTGAGGTGTTGCAAATTTCGATTTTATTTTAGCAATTTCCTAAAAGTCCTGCCAAAAAGTGACTCTAAGGGGATTTGTTTCGAACTAGAATATCCGATTGAGTTTGAAATTTGGGTGGCGAGGTTGATGAAGGCTTATGCAATAGAGTAACTATCACATATCTGAAAATTTAAAACTTGCCAACATATCTGGTTCAACCTGAGGAATTTCTGAAAACTGCGTTTTATTATATAAACCTGCATATCTTTGTTGTAAGAGATAACCTTTTTTATCTTTAACAATAAACACGACGACAAATGAACCACCAGCTTCTTCACTTCCAGACTGAACTCCTCGCACTGCTGGGAGGCCATTCAAAGTAATGGCGGTTTTATTTGTTGTGAGGGTATCCTTCTGGATATATTCTTCAATTGAAGTAAAAATAACAGGTGTTACTTGAAACATATCAACTTTAGCATCCGTACAAGTATCACAGCTGACTGATACAGAAGCTCCCTTTACTCCATTAGTTTCAAACACTTGCCAGTAAGTACTTTGAGGATAAGAAAATGTATATGGATTAGTAGCAGAGGAATATTCCTGCAGTGCTTGTTTTGTGTTTGCAAGTGTAGGTTCAATACTGGTGGTAGTAGCTGGGGTTGTAATTGTGCTGGTGAGCTCTCTGTTGTCCGCTTCCTGTGAAGCTATAGAAGGAGTTTGAGCAGTCTGAGATATTTTTTGATATCCCCACATTCCTGTTGCGCCAATGAGTGTGAAAATCACTGAAGTTGTAATTATTGCTACCGTTGGAGTTTTTGTAGTAATGACGGTTTGTTCAGGAATTTTTGGCTCAATATCAGGATTTGTAGATAAAGTAGGGTTGTACATACCATTAACAATAGCGGGAACAGTTAGAATAATCAATAGATTGGTGACCCTAAGGGGATTTGTTTCGAACTTTTTTTACCGTGGATACAAGATCTAATGTTATCTTACCCTACTCAAAGTGAATCAAAAGAAATAAGGCACGCTATGCCTTCTCGTTCATTTAATCGTAAGTTGTTAGTTAGAATAAACTAATATGTTCTTCACTAAAGTAGAATCAACTTCCAGTTTGTTTAATGAAAAGACTTTTACAGGCAATTTTTGAAAGACTTACAAAAGGCTTAAGATTAACACGCATCTGAGATAAAAATGCTATAATTTTTATTATACATAATACTATTGAAATGAAAAATGTTGTGGAAGAAGCGCCTACAAAAGTTATTGATGTGAATACTACTAGTAGCCATTATGATAGATCTCATTTGCATTCAGAAGAAATATGGCAGAATATTATTGAAAAGGTTTGGAAGTTAAATGTATCAGATGAAGGTATTAGTAATGCAAGTAAAATAATGATAAAGGTTAGTGAGGGGTTAGAATTTATATATTTAGAGGCATTCAAAAGGAATGCTGTTCCTCCAGATTTTAAATATCCAGCTATCAATGCTGTCGATAGCTATAAACAAAATGTATTTATTGCATACGATCCGAGTTTGAACAGTTTCATAGTTAACCTAGAAACATTAGCTTTATACAGCACAATACCTCAAGATGTAGATATTTCTGCTACGGCTAATGATGGAGAAATTAGATTTAGTGGTTTATTGGTAGACTACTGTTACTTAGGGGGAGTTGAAGAAATGACACATGCAATTGAAAGTCAGCGTGATGAGATTGCAACTACTGTTTTACAGTCGGACAGTTCAACAGAATTAGGCTATGACTCTCAAGACCATGAATTTAGGGCGATTAAATGGCAATTATTTGCCGCCAGAAGAGTTCATATGCCTCTCCAAACTATAAGAGCACTGCGAAGTCGTTTTAATAGAGTAAAAAAATATCGAAGTTCATCTTCTTTGTGAGAAACCGTTCCAAAGTGGTCATTTTTGAGGTGAATGGCTATTTGCTAAAGAGAGGAACAAAAAATTCACTGACTGTACTGGAAAATGTAAACGTGTGAATGGCAAAACATCGCTTTCAAAAACTCAAAAACCACGGATTGATCTCCCAACCTTTTTTTGAAGAAAACGCGCCCGTTTTTGAACGGTGTCCGCTGTGACCCTTTTGCACTTTGTTTCGAACCCCAGTATCCAATTGAATTTGAGATTTGGGTGGTGAGGTTGATGAGAGTTTATTATAAAGAGAAAGTATAATATGGATATGGATTATAAATCTGGTATCAGAAAAATAACTTGTAAACTTTTTGTGCACTTTAAAGATGAAGATGATCATATTTGGCGTTTCGACGATAGCTGGAACATAGTAATCGGTGAATTTTCTCTTTCAAACCTTGGTGGTGATAAACTCCAGATGAGTTTTATATTTAACGCTGACATCGTTAAAACTGAAGAAACAGGTAACACTACTATGACAATACCCTACGAGGGTTTAGAGGAATTTCAACCCTGTCTCGAAAAGATTGAAGTTTTACTGGATATGCTTACTCTGCACTGTGGCATCCCGCTGACAATTGAAGATGGTTCCTTTGTATTTAATGGAGGTGGCTATGCTAGTAGCAGTAATCCTGTTATAAATACAGTGAAACTAAATGATGTCTCTGGTTTGCAAAAAAGATTTGCAAACTTGATTGGTGCTCATACTGACATGAGCAATGCAATTCGCTTTTTCCGACTTTCTCAGCTTGATAAAGACTACAATGGTAAAGCAGTGAAGTTGTGGTCATCTCTGGAAGCCTTGTACAAGGGTTACGAGAAAAGTGAGGAGACGATTTGCAAAAAACTGACTAAAAGTGAAAAAAAGCAAATTCTTGACGCCATAAATAACCAAACAAAATTATCAGATCCAGAAAAGAAGCGACTTACCGATATAGTCTGTATGCAAAAGTTGTCCTCAAAAAGCACTCTTCTTTCAAAAAAGTTGAAATTAATGAATAGCAGTGGAGACTACAAAGAAGAAGAAATCAAAGAATTGGTGGCATGGTGGTCAGACGCTCGTAATGCACCCTCTCATGGTGAAGTAATAAAAAGAGATGATGAAGAGAGACAAAATGCAGTAGATGACTGTGAAAATACTGTCGAGATGCTTCTTCAAAGTGCAGTGACTCCTTCAATGCACGCTTATTTCATTGGACATCCCAGCGATGTTGATCAGAATTTTTGGGATGAAAATGACTCGACCATAACCAAAAAATCGGCTGATTGTTGGATAAAACCAACTCCCTGGGACACATATTTGCTTGAAAATATGGGTCATCATAAAGTTGGAAATAATATGCCGCTCTTATATGTAACACACAATAAGATTTATAAACTATCTAAGGAAGGCTATGATGACGTGTCGGATGTGAGTAACCTGCCTAAGCACTATCAAGATGCGGTAAAAAAGGTACAAACCAAACTTAATAGTAATAAATTAGATACATAAGTGTTCGAACTAAGTTCGAAAAACTATTCTACATCTCTAAATGTGACCCCATGCGGATTCGAACCGCAGTTCCCAGGATGAGAACCTGGTGTCCTAGGCCTCTGGACGATGGGGCCAAATTATTCTTGGCGTAAACTCAAACCTAGTGAACAGTGACATATTATACCTATTCACTTGCTACTTAACCAGAGGGTAGCAGTTCCTGTATACTTGAAGCTTATGACACTCGCTCAAAAACTCGTCCACTTCGTTCTCAACACTATCAAATTCTTCTTCTTCGGCAGTGCCGCAGTCATGGGAATGTTCTTCACCATCATCCTGACAGTTCTAGTGGTAGCTGCCATCAGTGCAGGTGCATCCACTGCTACAGTTGAAGATGATAAATTTGCAGTAGAAAAAGTAGAGTTTGGCAAAGAAGACGC
Source organism: Limisphaerales bacterium (assembly GCA_044350895.1). Taxonomy (GTDB): domain Bacteria; phylum Patescibacteriota; class Microgenomatia; order UBA1400; family PJMF01; genus OMIS01. Next base: position 32,473 of record JBILGT010000012.1, on the reverse strand, counting down.
CAAGAACACATTCTTAGCGGTGGATGTTCAGGGTGTCATTATGGGTGATAGAGAAGGGCTGACTGGGCTTGATGCACTCTTCACAGAAGGTCTGACATACGGCTATGAAGTCAAAGAACAGCTGATGAACGCTGCTGATGACAATAAAGTATCTGGTATTCTCCTCGTTATTAATTCACCGGGTGGTACGATCTTCGGCAGTCAAGCTATCGCTGATGGTGTGGACTACTACAAACAAAAAACAGGCAAGCCAGTCGTCACCTACGTCTCAGGCATGGCAGCATCTGGTGGATACTGGTCCGCAGTGACTGGAGATGTGATTGTGGCAGATCACGGAACTTCCATAGGAAGTATCGGTGTGATTTTTGGCCCATTCAAATACTACGACAAAGTGACTGAAGAAGATGGTGGTGCATTTATGGGTGGTGTTGTCACTCAAGGTGGCATTGAGACTACATACATCACCGCTGGTCGCTCCAAAGATATTGGTAATCCATATCGCCGCCTGACAGAACAAGAAATTGCCCAGCTCCAAGCTTCAGTGAATGATTCATATGGAGAATTTGTCAAACACGTTGCTGCAGATCGCAACTTAAGTGAAGAGAAAATCCGCAATGATATCGGCGCCATGATTTTTGCAGAAACACAGGCTCAAAAATTGGGATTAATTGACCTCATTGGTTCCAAACATGACGCGTTTTCAGTTTTGGCAAAGCGCGCCAATGTAGCAGAAGGCGACTACAAAATCGTCCGCCAACATGCGAGTGATGACTTCCTCTCAACAGTATTGAGCGTTGTTACCAAGCAAAATCAAACACCTAAAGCTGCCACACAGCTCTGCACTTTGCACTCACAAGTGCTGGCCTTCCACGGTAGTGTAGCCAGTTTGTGCCCATAGTCAGGCTCTCTATTGCTCCTGACACAAAATCTCTGCATAATGTGAACTGACATGCAGCTCTTAGAAGTGATTGTTCATTTATTTCATCCACGTCGTTCCAATAACCACCGTGCTCGAATTTTGCATCCTGAAAGTATCTTTTCATTGAGTCTTGTGATAATTGGTTTTGGAATTTTTCTCACCAATGCCCATCGCCTGACACCACAAATGAGTTCAATTTTGGGCTATGCCTCAGACATTCAGGTAGAACAAGTTGTAGCACAAACCAATGAAGAGCGCGCCAAAAGTGGTCTCGGTACAGTCAAACTTAATGGTACGTTAAGCAGTGCTGCACGCGCCAAAGCGGCAGACATGTTTGAGCATCAGTACTGGTCTCATATTTCTCCTGCGGGCAAACAACCCTGGGACTTTATGAAAGAAGCCAAGTATGACTTTAGCTCTGCTGGTGAAAACTTGGCTCGTGATTTTTCGACTACGCCAGAAATGATTGCTGCTTGGATGGGTTCACCTAGTCACAAAGCCAATATCATGAACTCTAAGTACCAAGAAATCGGCGTGGCTGTTGTGAATGGCACGCTCCAAGGTGTCGAGACCACACTGGTTGTGCAGATGTTTGGACGTCCAAGTCAAGCCGTGGCGCAGGTTCCATCTGATGCTGCACAAAAAACTACCACAGTACCTGCCGTACCAGCAGTTCAAGTAGCAGTCCAGCCAGCGGAGATAGCTCCAGTGTCAGAAACAACCCAACCTGGCAGTGATGTTCTCGCTGATACAGTTATTTCAATTGGTACTATTGAAAGCAACACCGCACTGTCACCGCAACAAGTTATGAAAGCGGTGTTCCTGAGTATTCTGGTGGTTATTTTAGTGACACTTGTGTATGACGCCTATGTGACCGAGCAAAAAAATACTGTTCGCGTGGTGGGTAAGAATTTTGGACATATTTTATTCTTCTTGGCAGTCGCAGCAGTGGTACTCTACTTCAAATCAGGAGCGATCTTAACAGTAGGAGCAATGCAGTAGTATGTTGAAAGAAATCAACCAACACAAAGGCGCCTATCTTATCTTGGTCATTGGACTCGTGGTCTTTGCAGTGGCATATCTCAATCTCTGGCCTGATGCAGTCATGGAACGCATTGTAATTGCTGCACTCGCAGTAGGATATTTTATCTGGGGTATACTAACCCATGTAAAAACAAAACGCTTAACAGCATTTGTGATACAAGAATATGCGGCTGTTGCACTACTTGGTGCACTGGTGCTACTCTTGCTGACCTTTTAAATGGTAAGTGGTAGACTACCGTTCAGGTAGCAGACATAAGGAGTGTATATATGAAAGGTATTATTTTAGCTGGTGGATCTGGTACAAGGCTTCGTCCACTTACCAAAGTCACAAGCAAACAATTACTGCCTATTTATAACAAGCCGATGATCTATTTTCCTATTGAAACGCTGATCACCGCAGGAATTAGAGATATTTTAATCATCGTTGCTCCAGATCACGCTGGTGACTTTTTGAAGTTGCTGGGTAGTGGATCTGAGTTTGGCTGCAAATTTACCTATGAAATTCAAGACAAACCAGAAGGCTTGGCTCAAGCATTCCGCATTGGTGCCAACTTTATTGGTGATGACAATGTCACGTTGATTCTGGGTGACAACATTTATGAAGATGACTTTTCTGAGTACATTCGCACCTTTGAAAAAGGTGGTCGTGTGTTTGCCAAGGAAGTCAAAGATCCAGAGCGCTTCGGTGTTGTGGAATTTGATGAAAATAAACGCGCTATATCCATTGTTGAAAAGCCAGCTGAACCAAAGTCCAACTATGCAGTCACTGGTCTCTACATCTATGATAATAGTGTTGTAAAAAAAGCTCGAGACTTACAGCCTTCAGCACGCGGAGAACTTGAAATTACCGATCTCAACAATGTCTTTTTACAAGAAGGCAACCTCGACGTTGCATTTGTACAAGGAAAATGGCTTGACACTGGTACGTTTGAATCACTCTACGAAGCAATTAACTTTGTGCGTGATAGAGAACTTGTGCAAACTAAATAAATGAAAAAACAGTTTCTACATACACTCGCATTTGCAATTTTACTGGGTAGTCTTGTGGTGGGTGGTCAACTGCTTAGTAGTGCCGCCTTTGCGCAGGATGCTACGCCATCACCAAGTCCTACAGCCGCGACCACTGGCGAAACTGTGCCCGTAGATACTATTTTCATCAAGCCACAGCAGCCAGAGCGTATCAAAACGCTGCTCAAGCTCTATCAAGATCAAGTAGAGCAGTACCGCAATTTGGAGCGTGAATACCAAATCAGCAAAGCACAGTTTTTCAAACTCAATACACTGCAGTCACTTGAAGAGTCAGTAGTGAATACGCGAAAAACTATGGTTTCTCGTGATGAAGTGTTGATTACGTACTGCGAACTACTCCATGCCTCACTGACTGAAACAGAGGGTGTAGATGTGGCGCAAAAAGCAAAAGCGCTTGATGATTTAACGAGTCAAATTAATGTCTTGAAAGATCACAAGAAAAAGCTTGAAGAAACAAAAGATCGAGAAGGTATTGCGATACGTGTCAAAGAGTTTGAAGTTGGTACAGCTCAACAAAAAACACTGGCATATACCACACGGGCATTAATTTCGCTTGGTGAACTACAAGCTGTATACGATAAAGCTGTAATTTTATTTGGCGAAATTAAGGTATATCACACTGAAAAAACTGTTTCTGGTGTCAAGCAAGAAGAGCGAGCTCGAGCATACCGCGAAGTTGATCGAGCTATTGAAACAACTGAAAAAAGCTTAACCGCACTCAGGCTTAAAATCAGTGGAGCATCAGCGATAAATGAAGTAAGTTATGACACGTACGTGGGTAAAGAAATGAGTACTATTTATGCGCAAGATTCGCAGCTCATAAACTTCTTAAATGAACTAGTTTTGGAACTGAGTTAATGCCAAAAAACGAAGAACAATACGACCAGTTGGACCAGACACGCTTTTCAGTTGAAGAGCCGATGTTTGAAGGTTTGGCTGCGCTACCTGTTGAGGAAAAAGCTGCTGCTGTTGTCAAAGTTCCATTACTTAAGCAGAAGCGCGTGATTATAGCCTTGATCGTAGGAACAATTATTTTCGTAGTACTACTTCTAGTGGTAATAAATGCAATTGTGGCTGGCCAACGTCGGCCGCAAGTTGTCGAAGCCACACCACTGCCAATGAGTGGAACACCAAGTGATGCTGCATTCTTAGAGAAAAAAGTGAAAGCGCTGCAATCTGAACTAGAAGCTGCCGACCCTAATAAACGTGAGCTGACATTCCCCTCAGTTGATTTAAATATCCGCATTGATAAAGAAGAATAACTACTGCTGTCTTCGTTTCATGACAATCACGGCTGCTGGGAAAAAGAGTAGGGCAATGAAGTATAACCAGACTGTGAGTGAGAAGAACGATATAGTTGCAGTTGGATACACAAACCGAGCTACCATATCAATTATTTCGGCAGGAACAAAGACATGCATGGCGTATTTTACGCTTGTTGCATATGACCATGGCATGCCACTAATTTTCTTAAATAAATAAAACAGCAATCCTTCAACCAAAAGTAAAAATACACGTTGTACAGCGAGATATACATACAGTCCGAAAGGCAGAATAAATCCAAACAGTGTAAAGTATCTTTGTTTATTGTTTTCCCAAAAAGAACTTACTTGCGCAGGAGTATTTTCTGTGACGTCATAGGTATTTGCCCCCAAAACATCTACAAGTGGGATTTTGCCCACTTCGTCATTGGAGTTGGGAATAAGGAGTTCAGTGCGCGTTACAGTCAAAAATGCATCAAGATGCGGAATTGTTGTCTCAGGATTGGTCGAAATATATCCCAAAAATTGTGGAAACTGGGCATCTTGGACAAACTGAGCCAGTGGCTTTGGATAATAAATATAAACAGGGTTTTGAGAGCTGACGAGCTGCGTGCCGTCCCACTGGAGCGTGAGTCCCTTAGGATAATGCTTTTGCAGCTCTTGTAGTGATGTCGTTACACCAGCTGAGAATGTAGGAATAGTGTGTAGATAGATAATAGCGAGCCGAGCAACGACAGCTAAAACAAGAAAAAGTGCATAAAATTTGGCTGAATCAGCAAATGGTTGATTCCCTAATTTTTGATAAAAATCTAATGAACTAATAGAATTACCAATGGTGCGAAAAAAATCTTTCATATAGTGACTGCTTTTCTAGTAGTATACCTCACACTAGGCGTTATAACCAAATTTTGCTACAATCAGATTTTGCAAAGGAGTCTATGTCATTCGACTTTTCACAATTTACAGATAAATCTCAGAAAGCTATTGAGCATCTCAAACAGGAAGTCAGCGCACTTCGTACAGGTCGAGCATCTGTAGATATGCTTGATAGTATTACTGTTGAAGCCTACGGAACTCGAATGAAACTCGTTGAAGTTGGTTCTGTTTCAGCTCCTGATCCTACAATGTTGGTGATCAGTCCTTGGGATAAAGGTCTCCTCGAAGCAATTGAACGCGCAATTGCAACCTCACACTTAGAGGTAAATCCAGTGGTAGATGGACAAATTGTCCGTATTCCAATTGCACCACTTACAGAAGAACGTCGCAAAGAAATGGTTAAGACCTTGATGCGTCGCTTGGAAGAAGGTAAAGTATTACTGCGAGGAATTCGTACTGAATTTAAAAAAGAAATTGAAGACCTCGAAGGTGATAGTGGTGTCAGTGAAGACGACATTGCGGCAGAACTAGATGAACTTGAAAAAAACCACAAACACTTTATGGATTTGGTTGATCAAATTGGGAAAGTAAAAGAGAAAGAGTTACTCACTATTTAAGATTGTGCTATATCTATGACTGTTATTGCCCTTATACTCATACTTTCCTTTTTAGTAATTATTCATGAACTTGGACACTTCTTTGCGGCTTTCTGGGCAAAAATTAAAGTTGAAGAGTTTGGACTTGGCTATCCACCTGCCGTACGAAAACTGTTTTCCTGGAAAGGTGTGCCATTTACTCTGAATTGGGTGCCGTTTGGTGGCTTTGTGCGCATGGCAGGAGAAGAAGAATCTCCAACTGAAGCTGGCAAAAAACCAGTTGCTGGTCATTTTTACAGTGCTAGTGTATTTCGCCGTCTAGTTGTTATCCTGGCTGGTGCATCAGTCAATTTTATTTTTGGAGTACTTGCATTTACCGTTACCTTTTCATTTATTGGAATTCCGCAACTGCTTACAGAAGCACGCGTTGGCTTTGTTGTTCCAGAGTCTCCTGCTGCCAAAAGTAACTTACCAATAGACGTTACGATCACTGGCATCAAACTTGGTGAAGCAGTTACACCTATCAAAACACCAGCTGAAGTAATCTCATTTGTACTCCAACACCGAGGAGAGACTGTGACTTTACAAACCACTGGGCCATGCACTGCTGCTGGTTGTGCCAAATCACTGCAAGAATTTCCTACCTACATTAGAACTGAAGCTGAAACTCCTACTGGCCAAGGTGCATTAGGTATCGCATTCCAGGACTATACTCTCAAGTTCTATCCATGGTATGAAATGCCATTCCGTAGTGCTAGATTTGGAATAACACAAGCTTTAGGACTTGGAGGTCAAATACTGGTAGCACTTCGCGACTTAGTAACAAATCTTGTTACCAAAGGTATTGTGCCAAGTGAACTCGCAGGCCCAGTCGGTATCGTGCATCAAGCACAAACCACAGGATTACTCAATCAAGGTTGGATAGCAGTTGTAACATTTGCTGGAATGCTCTCTATCAATCTTGCCATCATGAACGTACTGCCAATTCCTCCACTTGATGGTGGTAAAGCTGTCTTTACCATTCTTGAACCACTAGTTTCAAGGAAGCGGTTGCAACGTATTGAATATTGGGTAAACTATGGTGGATATGTTTTCTTACTTGGTTTAATTCTTGTGATTACAGTCAGAGACATAGGTAAAATACTTTTCTAAAAAATATGCCGATACAACGAACTCGAGAGCAAAAAATAAAAGCTCAGTTGAGACGATCAGAATCAAATGCTGGCACTGGAAGTGTCAGTTATTCCTTTACAACTTCAGCTGCAGGGCATACAGTACCTGTTGGTAAAGAATTGTTACCTGAAGTACTGTCAGACTACATCAAAAAGGATTTGCTTCGAACAATTGTTGTGTCCGCCCTTTTGTTTGCGACATTAGTTGGAATTTACATATATTTAGGCTACAATTAAATTTGTCTTGCAAAGCAGTAAAGGATAATATGTCTAAAAAAACGTTGATCATTGCCCTGGTGCTCTATGTTTTGTCGGCAACAGTCTCATTCACATTTTTATATGCGCGGAGTCCTAAAACTTCATCTGTATCTTCCGATGGAACGACTCAATCAACTGAAGATGATAATACTGCGCTGAGTAGTTTGTTACAGATTAATCCTGATGAAGCACGTGATCAAGCTTGTCCATTAAATGGAAAAATGTTTACTAAAACTGAAATGGAAGCTTGGGAAAAACGTCGCCCACTTGCTGTCATGATTGAAAACTCACCAGACGCTCGTCCACAGTCAGGTCTTTCACATGCTGACATCGTGTTCGAAGCGGTAGCTGAAGGTGGCGTCACTCGATTTATGGCGCTGTTTTATTGTGGTGCACAAGCTCAAGACACACTGCTTGCTCCAATTCGTTCAGCACGTACCTACTTTATTGATTACGCATCTGGTTTCAACCGTCCAATGTACACCCACGTTGGTGGTGCAAACTTGGCAGGTCCTGCTGATGCATTAGGTCAAATCAAAGAGTACGGTTGGCAACTAGAAAATGATATTAACGGCTTATTTACTGTGGCATATCCTTACTTTGTCAGAAATGAAAATCGTTTGGGTCACGCAGTTGATACCGAACATACCGTTGAAACAACCACAGAATTCTTATGGCAGATTGCTGCAAAACGCGAGTGGACAAACATGTCACCAGAAATGAAGGTGGGTAGAACAGTCGTTCCAGCAAAAGATTGGAAAGATGGCTACGCCTCATGGACATTTGAATCTGAAAAAGGAAAAACTGGTTCAACCAACACTATTTCCTATGATTTCTGGTCTGGCTACTCTGAGTATGCTGTCCAGTGGACATATGATGCAGCTACAGATAGTTACAAACGCGTCATGGCTGGTCAGCCACATGTTGATCATAACAATGATAAACAGATTATGGCTTCCAACATTGCCCTCGTTCTGACAACAGAAAAAGGTCCAATTGATGAGCATAAGCATATGCTCTATGGAACTACTGGTACCGGTGACGCATTACTTTTCATGCATGGTGATGTAGTTAAAGGCCGCTGGACCAAGAAAGATCGCGAAAGTGAATTGCGATTCACTGATGCTAAAGGCAAAGATATCCCAATGGCACGGGGTCTTACCTGGATCAGTATCTTAAATAAAGCAAAAGCAGAAGAGATTAAGTACTAACGAATAAGCTGGATCTATGAATAGTTTGCAAGATTTCATCATCTCTCAAGCACGCGTCAAAATGCTTGAACTCTTCTTCACCAATATTGATGAAATGTTTTACGTACGCGAAATTACCCGCAGAACAAAGGAAGAGATAAATGCAGTACGACGTGAACTAGAGCGTATGGTGAATGTTGGCTTACTTAAAAGTGAAGAACGTGGCAATCGTCTGTACTATTCACTTAATCCTCGCTATGTTTTCTTTCAAGAATTGCAGCAGATGGTTACCAAAAATTCTGGTCTTGGATTGAAGCTGAGAAAATTACGCCGCAAACTGGGAACAATCAGCTACGTCATGTTCTCGGGTAAATTTGTTCGCCGCAAACCAATTGCGCAAGGTGAAGTAGATATTTTGGTGATTGGTGATCTGGTTTTGGCAGAACTTGATGCACTAATTAAAGAAGAAGAGCAGATTATTAACCGAGAAATTAACTATGCAGTTTTTTCAGATGATGAATTCGCCTTCCGCAAACAGCGACGTGACCCATTTATTATGGATGTGTTATATGGTACAAGAGTAATGGTGATTGGTGACGAAGACGGATTTGCCGAACGTAAACAACCCATGCTCTAGAAATTTTCTGCCTAGAAAACGAATATGAGTAAGACACTCAAAGTGTATTTGTTCATTGTTGCTCTGACCATTGTGGCAAGTGTGATTGCTATGCCACAAGAAGTTGTCATTCCTATTCCTTTTGCCAATAAATCGATAACCCTCCGTTCACCTCGGTATACATTCAACACTGCAGAAGGCCCTAAAACAGTGGCCTTTGAAATAAAACGTGGACTCGATATTCAAGGTGGAATGCAGATCACTCTAGCTGCAGATATGAGTGCCATTGCTGATGTAGACAAAGCTTCAGCACTTGAATCCACCCGTGAAGTTATCACACGCCGGGTAGACTTATATGGTATTGCTGAGCCATCTGTCAGAACAGCAGTTAGTAATGATTCGTATCGTCTCGTAGTCGAACTTCCTGGTGTAACCAACCCTGACGAAGCACTCCAACTTGTTGGGCAGACTGCCAAACTTGACTTCATGCTGATTAAACCTCTTGATGCCACTGACAGTGCAAGTCCATCAATGTCTCAAATTCAACAAACCGATCTCGATGGCGCGAAGTTAAAACGATCTACACTCCAATTTGATCCAAAGACTGGCAAACCAGTCGTGGCCATCGAGTTTACTCCAGAAGGTGCTACTATTTTTAGTAAGATTACAGAAGAAAACATTGGTCAGATGCTTGGGATAGTGCTAGACGGCAGTCTATTAATGGCACCTCAAATTAATGAACCAATCTATTCTGGTTCTGCAATTATTCAAGGTGACTTCACTGTAGAAGAAGCCAAGCAACTTGGTATTCAGCTCAATGCTGGTGCGCTTCCAGTTCCAATTACTGTGCTTGAACAGAGAACTGTAGGTGCTAGCTTGGGAACTGATTCTGTACGAAAAAGTGTGATCGCTGGAGGCATTGGACTTGCTGCAGTTATCATTTTCATGATCGCAATTTACGGTGTGGCAGGAATTTTAGCCAGTTTTGCTTTGGCAATTTATGCCATACTTACTATCGCTATCTACAAAATCATCGGCGTCACCCTCACAGTTCCGGGAATCGCTGGTCTTATTCTTTCAATTGGTATGGCTGTCGACGCAAATATCTTAATTTTTGAGCGTATGAAAGAAGAAATTAGAGCTGGCAAACCATTTGAACGTGCCATGGAACTGGGGTTTGGTCGCGCTTGGGATAGTATTAAAGATGCCAACGTGACAACAATTATTACAGCACTTGTTTTGATAAATCCACTTAACTTTTCATTCTTAAATGCCAGTGGTCTGGTTCGTGGCTTTGGAATTACGTTACTGATTGGTGTGTTACTGGGCTTATTCACCGGTATTGTGGTCACCCGCACACTAGTGCGTATGTTCTTGCGACCTGTTCAAGAGAAAGTGAGAAGTACAACATGAATCTCGTAAAGTATCGATGGCTCTTTTTCATATTATCTGGCTTGGTTATTATTCCTGGATTAATTTCACTGATAATGTTTGGAGTAAAGCCATCAATTGATTTTACTGGTGGTTCATTACTTGAGATTACTGTTGATAGCGACAAAACCGCTGAAATCGAAACAACTGTAAAGGAACTGTATGAACTTTCCAGTTTTCAACAGAGTGGTCCAAAACAGTACAGTATCAAAGGCCCTGAGTTACCAACCGATAAAGAAGCAGCCATTATTGCTGCTATAACGAGTAAGTTCGGTGCCACTGAAGTACTGCGTTTTGAGACAATTGGACCTACTTTGAGTAAAGAACTTGTTCAAAAAACATTCGTTGCAATTGGTATTGTGGCAGTTGTGATCATGACCTTCATTGCTCGTCAATTCAAAGAGTGGAAGTATGGTATTTGTGCGATTTTAGCCATGCTCCATGACTCATTAGTGTTGCTTGGTAGTTTTAGTTTGCTCGGACACTTCTTCAATGTTGAAGTCGACGTACTCTTTGTCACTGCGGTACTTACCACACTGTCATTTTCAGTACACGATACAATCGTGGTATATCACCGTATCAGAGAAGTTAAACAGAAAAACTCAGGTAAAGACACTGCCAGTATTCTCAATACCGCGGTTATGGGAACAATTACTCGTTCCCTAAATAATTCACTGACGATTATTCTTATGTTAACTGCACTTTCACTCCTTGGTGGTGAAAGCATTCGTTGGTTTGCAGTGGCACTGTTAATTGGTGCTGTAACTGGAACGTATTCATCAACTTGTACCGCTGTTCCATTACTCTATGTTTGGGAAGAAGTAGCTCGTGCTTTACGAAAGCGAAAAACTAAATGAGCGAATCATTGTGGTTTAATAATCCAAATGGTTTAATTCCTCGAGGTACTGTCTGCACAACGTGTGCTCGTTTTAATGCCCGTGATCTCACCTGTAATGTAATTGTCTATAAAGATAATCAAGTTTTGCTGATTAAGCGTGACCATGAGCCAATGAAAGGCGCGTGGGGTTTTCCCGGTGGCTACTTGGCGTGGGATGAAACGTTGGCAGAAGCTGCCGCGCGTGAGTTATTTGAAGAAACTGGTCTGACTGCAGCAAACCTGCTGCTTGTTGGGACACGATCTGATCTTTCAGCTGGTGATGGTCGGCAGAATGTAGATATTTATTTCTACACTGACACAGTAACGGGTGAATTTACAAAACAGGTAGGGGAAGTAGCTGACATTCAATGGTTTCATGTAAATGATTTACCACAGCCACTGGCATTTAATCATGGGGTATTGTTGGAAAAATTTCTTCCGCAAATTATTGCGCAGCCTGCTCAGCCAGTAGCTCTTGCGCTCTAGCTAGCAACTGTTCTTTGGTGTTGCGCTCGGGATTTTCTAAAACTTCTTCAAATAGTGTGTGCAGTATCGTACCAATGATGCGACCTGGCTGTAGTTTGAGTTCATTCATTAAATCTGTGCCATCGATCTCTAGATCAGTTACATCAAGTGGTTGATTGAGTTGTTCAATCATTCGTTGCTTCAACTCTTCAAGTCGCCAGCTGGTTTTTCGTGCGCCACTGCCCAAACGATCACCTTCACGCACATCAAGAATATCATCAATATTTTCTAAGCCAATATTTCGCATCATCCGTCTAATTGCTGCATCAGTTTGTGTGGGCTGGTAGTAGAACATGTGATTTCGCACCAACACGAATATACGATCGCAGTCTTTGTTGGAAAATCGGAGCCGTTGTGCAATCTTTTTTGCTACTCGTGCGCCGATCACTTCATGATTATAAAAGGTGGGTTGTCCGCTATGTTCTTGATAGGTTTGTGGTTTGGCAATGTCATGGAGGAGCGTAGCCAACCGAACCACAGGATCTGTATTGGGGCATTCTGCTAAAGCATCAAGTGAGTGCACCCAGACATCTGTCGTGTGATGTCCACCCTGACGAACACCTTTGGCTGCAAGCAGCTCGGGAATTATAAATTGTAGTAGTCCAGTCTCATCAAGCAGTTCCACAGCTTCTCGTGGATAGTCACTGCAAAGCATTTTGATAAACTCAACACGAATGCGTTCATTACTTATGTGTAGGAGCAGCGCATTTTGCGCAATGATTGCAGCATAGGCTGCATCGTCAATTTTCATATTGAGTTGCACCGCAAATCGGATAGCTCGCAGCATCCGCAACGCATCTTCAACAAATCGCTGTTCAGCAACACCTACAGTACGAATAAGATGGTTTTCTAGGTCTTGTGCGCCACCATGTGGATCGATGATTGTATAAGAATCGGGAGCGAGTGTGACATCGGTTGTATCAGTGGTATCTGCAAAGAGTGTTTGTAACTTTTCAGGTGAAACTGCTATAGCCAGAGCATTAATTGTAAAGTCACGACGATCGAGGTCTTCAGTCAGTGTTTTTCCCCATGTCACCGATTCAGGTCGGCGGTGGTCACTGTACACACCGTCAGAACGAAAGGTTGTTATTTCATATGGTGCTGCATCCGAATCACTAGAATTTTGAACATCATCAGTAGGGTGCTCATGGACTTGTGGTAGTAGCGAGCTATGAATTTTAGAAGCCTTGGCAATATCTATCACTCGACCACTTGGTGGTAGGTCGGGCATTTTTTCTACCAGAGGCTCGGGGAATCCAAGCTGTGCGCGCAGGTGCTGTGGAGTAATGCTGACAGTTCCAAATATATTCTCGTAAAAATTTTCTGGAAAAAGTTCCTGGAGTTGTTCAGGTGTTGCATTGGTGGTGAAATCAAAATCGGTGATTGGTTGTGGAATACCCAGGTGACTGGAGCGTAAAATGTCACGAACTGCGCCGCCGACAATATATGCTTCGTAGCCGGCAGTTTGTAGGATATGTAATATACCGAGTGGTTCTCGTGGAATTGTGATAGTCACCACAATATTATATGACTTTAGCTCAAGATTGTGTAATGCGAATCGCACTGCTATAGTGACCAATGCATATGCAGTGGCAGTACACACATCAATCGATTCCAGAAACACTTGGTGAACTCACAGAAGTACTTTTAAAAAATAGGAGTATCACTGATGTAGAAGAGTTTTTCCATCCTTCACACCCTCAGACGCTTACGCTGCAATCATTGGGGTTTAATGAGGAACAAGTTGCTCTGGCAGTTTCCAAGATCAAACAAGCTTGTGCTGATGAGAAAGATATTCTTATTTTTGGTGATTATGATGCTGATGGAATCTGTGCTACGGCCACACTCTGGGAAGCGCTCAAAGACTTGGGTTGTACTGCCCGTCCATTTATCCCACATCGTGAAAAGCATGGCTATGGTTTGACAGTTGCGGCTCTGCAAGAAATTATTGAACAGAAAAAACCAGATCTGATTATTACCGTGGACAATGCAATTGTTGCGCACGCTGCTGCACAGTATGCGGCAGAGCAACAGGTACCACTAATTATTACCGATCATCACCAACCTGAAGTTGATAAGGATGGGAAAGCATACTTCCCACAAGCTGAAGCAATTGTCCACACTACCAAGCTGTGTGGTACCACGGTGGCCTGGATATTGGCTCGTGAACTTGGTTCACGAACTGTCAAAGACAGTTTGGATTTATGTGGTCTGGCCACAATCAGTGATCAAGTGCCACTCAAAGCTGCCAACCGTTCATTTGCCTATCATGGCATTAAAGCATTGCAACTTTCTCATCGCATGGGACTTCGTGCGCTCTTTCAGCAAGCCGCAATTAAACCAGAGACTATTGATGGTTATACTGTGGGATTTGTTATTTCACCAAGAATAAATGCAATGGGAAGACTTGCTCATGGAATGGACGCGCTCCGACTCTTGTGTACCCAGAATAAGGGGAGAGCAGCACAACTCGCCGACACGCTTGCCAACATGAATGTGGAGCGTCAAGACATTACGCAGACCCAACTAGAGGAAGCGATGCTGCAAGTGGCTGTGCAGTCTGAAGAATCAATTGTCATTGCAGAAAGTAGTGAGTTCCACGAAGGTGTGATTGGTCTTATTGCTGGAAGATTGGTTGAGAAATATGCAAAGCCGGCATTGGTGATGAGTATTAGTGAAAAGGGAATTAAAGGTTCTGCTCGTTCTTTGAAAGGTATAAACATAACGGAACTACTTCGTGGCGTGCGAGAGCATCTTTTGGAAGTGGGTGGTCATCCGATGGCAGGTGGCTTTAGTGTCTCACATGAAAAACTTGAAATTTTTAAAACAGCAGTGTTTACACTTGCCCGAAAAACCATTGATAAACAGATGCTGATTCCGACAAAAGTTTTGGAATGCCAGATTCCATTTTCACTGGTAGGTGCAGAGCTGTGTGTGTTGATGGATAAATTTGCTCCATTTGGTAGTGAAAATAATAAACCACTCTTTTCATTTGGCCAGCTGACAGTTGTGGGTAAACAAGCACTCGGTAAAGAAGGCAAGCATTTGAAGCTACTGCTTGAATCACCAGAAAGTACCACTGGGCCAATTGAAGCGTTGTACTGGAGAAATGGACACCGTCTCGATGAATTCTCGGTGGGGCAACAAATCTTGTGTGCTGGTCAGGTGGAGTGCTCTGTCTGGAAAGGTACTGCGAAAATTCAAATTATTATCAAAGATCTTATTTTAGATAGTGCGGCAGTTCTCTAAAGACGGTACTTTTGAAGCTCTGCGCACTTGCACCAGAACCAGCTTGATCCATCATAATAAACCACAAACTCTCAAGAATTAGAGCCTTAAACAGTGCGCCTGTATCTACTTTTTCACTTGTTTGTGATCTATACCAACTTGCAGCAGCTGCAATATCATCTGCAGAATATTTTTTCGCAGCAATCATTGCTACCAGTTGTATTAAGCTGAAGTTACCTAAAGCTTCAAATTGAGTTCTTTTTGCTTGTTCTACTGACATTTTTTGCACCAACCGATCATTTTATATTAAATCATTGTAAAAGCACTGCATACAATATATGTAACTACTCATCAATCAAATATACATTCCAGCGAGGATCATCATCATTCCTATTAGTGCTTCTTTACACCTCGACATGCGTTCTCTCAGTAGTATTAATTGACTGCAAATATGCAAAGGAAAGAATTCCCAATTGGTTTTGAGACATGCCCAGCTGTTGTAGTTCACTAAAGCTAGTAACATCTGGCAATAGTTGTGGACCTCGATAAAATTTATTTTGACGAGCAAAACTTCTCGAAAATTTATCAATACTTTCGTTGCTCCATTGTTGCAATTTAGCAATCAGATCATCAACAGGTAGCTGTGTAAATGCTGCTACAGCTTCTAGTGGAAAAACAAGATTGGGCACAGTGTGAATACCAAATTCAGGTGCATAGCGTGATCGATGATGGCCATTAAATATAGTGATCATACTGCCATTTTCTAATGGAACTAAAGTTGAATAAACTGGTGACTCAAGTAATAAGGCAATGCCTTTTTTTGCATATCCATCTTTTACCTTTTTCTTTTTATATCCTTGGTACTCACTAGGTACTTTAATTCCATGTAGAAATGCAATTGGAATCATCAATGGTAGTGCCTGAGCAACTATTTCTGATGGTACTGGTGACTCTTCTTTGATCGTTGATCTTCTCATATGCGCACAAAAAAACCCTCTGTTTAAGGAGGGTTGTCGTGTTTTATATTTTGTACTACTTAACTACGCAACAACCCGTTCCCTCATAAGAAGGGTAATGACGTAAAGCTGGTTTGAAATTAAATTGGTAAACATACCAAGTAATAATTATATGGATTTGTGGGTGTTTGTCAAATCTAATACAGTAGTTTTGAGCGAAGAATATCCAAAACCCATTGCAATCATCTAATACGCAGCATATAATGCACAGTACATCCTCTGAGCCTTCTGACACAAGGTGAGCTGTAAAAAGCAGGATACGTGGGGTAGTAACCATGTCGGGTAAGCCCGTAATAGCAGGAATAAGTATACAGAGGTGGTACCGTTTTACACAACTCATAGTTGTAAAAACCCTCGTTTGTTTCCAAATATTTGGAGATGAACGAGGGTTTTTTTGTATTTAAAAACAAAAGTATAAAAACTGGCTGACAGGGTATTAAGCGAACGTCAGTGTGACTAAAAGTTGCTGCTGGCTTTGGATAGTGAGCTTACTAAGCCGCTATTGGCGGCGACCAGTCAGATAGTTTTTAACTTATGTACTGAACAAAAAAACCCAAAAGGAGTTTTATGTCTGAACAACAAACTTTGAAACGCACGATGATTGTGGATTCTACAAACAAAGTAGGGGAAACAATTAAGCTGCAAGGTTGGGTCGATACCAAACGTGATCACGGTAAACTTACTTTTATCGATCTTCGTGACCGATCAGCAAAAGTCCAGTGTGTTGGCTATCAAAAAATGGGTGAACTCACTCCAGAGTCTGTCATTGAGATCATTGGTCTTGTTAAAGCTCGCCCTGAGCGAATGGTCAACAAAGATATTCCAACGGGAACTATTGAAGTTGATGTACAAGAGTACACAATTCTTAACAAATCAGCTGAACTTCCAATTCCAGTCGATACTGATGGTTTAGAAATTAACGAAGAATCACGCTTACGCTATCGCTACCTCGACTTACGCAGAGAACGAATGCGAAAAATTGTCAAACTTCGCTCGGACTATACTCGTGCTATTCGTGAAGCTTTGCACAAACGTACCTTTACTGAAGTTGAGACTCCAATCTTGACTCAGACCACCAAAGAAGGTGCTCGTGACTTTGTCGTTCCCTCTCGCTTGAACCCAGGAAAGTTCTACGCACTTCCACAAAGTCCACAACAGTACAAACAGCTGTTGATGACAGCTGGTGTTGAACGGTATTACCAAATTGCTCGCTGTATCCGTGATGAAGACTTGCGCGCAGATCGTGGCTTTGAGTTCACTCAGGTGGACTTAGAAATGAGTTTTGTAGAACAGCAAGATGTGATGGATACTGTAGAAGCTGTGGTGACTGAAGCTGTCAAAGCTGTCGGAGGCAAGCTGAAGAGTGAACCATTCCCAGTCTACACGTATGAAGAAGCTATTAAGCAATTTGGTGCAGATAAATTTGACTTACGTACCGAAGACGAGAAGAAAGAAAACGTCATGGCTTTTGCATGGGTAGTAAAGTGGCCATTCTTCAAAAAAGTTGATAAATCAGACGCTGCAGAAGTAGCAGATGGTAAAAGTGGCTGGACATTTACGCATAACCCATTTAGTACTCCAATGCCAGAATATCTTGAGCAACACCTCAAAGGTGAAAACGTTGGTGAGATTTTGACCAGTCAATATGACTTAGTCTGTAATGGCTATGAAGCCGGTGGCGGTAGTATTCGTGCGCATCAACCTGAAGTACTCAAAGCTACATTCAAGATCATGGGTTACTCTGATGCAGAAATAGAAGCGGGTGTGGGCCATATGCTTGAAGCATTTGCAGTTGGTACACCTCCTCATGGTGGCATTGCGCTTGGACTTGACCGACACATAATGATGTTGGCAGGAGAAACTTCACTCAAAGAAGCGATTGCATTCCCAATGACATCTTCTGGAAAAACGGCAATTATGAGTGGTCCAACAGCACTTGCTGAAGAGCAACTCAAAGAGCTCCATATTAAGGTATTGGCGTAACAGCATAAATATCTCTACAATGGGTGTATGCATTTACAAAAGCATCAATGGGCTAGTCTTGTGTGTATGAATTTGGCAATTCTGCTCTATGGTAGTTTGAATCAAGAAAAACTCTATGCACTACTTTCTCCACCACCACAGGCAGTGGCACAGGTGCCAGTATCGCCAATCCCTGTCAATGTAAAAAAGTTGTCAGAACCAACACTTTCTGCAGTGGCTGCAGTGGCAATTGATCAACAATCGGGTGCTGTCTTATTTCAAAAAAATGCTTTCAAAATTTATGCACCAGCATCAACCACAAAACTGATGACAGCGCTTGTCGCGCGTGAGACATATAGCACAGGAACAATTTTGACGGTCCCTGACTTATCAAGTGTGGGAGGCACAAAAATTGGACTGAAAAAGGGCGAGCAACTTTCTCTAGAAAGTCTGCTTGAAGGCGCTTTAATACCATCTGGAAATGACGCTGCATATACGATTGCTGCCAATCATCCTAATGGTCTCGACGCATTTATTGCCCTCATGAATCAAAAAGCACAAGTTCTCCATTTGAAGAGTACCTACTTTGAAAATCCCACTGGTTTTGATAGTGAAGTGCATAGAACCACTGCTTTCGACTTGGCATTATTAGCTCGTGAAGTGATGAAAGATCAACTATTACGATCAATAGTGGGAACAAAGCAAACAACAGTTTCTGATTTGACGGGCAAACAAAAGCATGTGGTAAAAAATACCAATCAATTGCTTCAGAGTGATAGTACTGTTGTCGGTGTTAAAACGGGAACGACAGAAGAAGCTGGACAGGTACTAATTACCCAATTTGAGAGAAATGGTCATCAAGTGGTGCTTGTAGTCTTGGGAAGCACTGATAGATATGCAGATACAACAGCAATAAGTGACTGGCTATGGAGTACGTATTCGTGGCTTTCACCAGAGGAATTCCTCAAGATGGAAAAGTAATGAGAGCACTAGACAAATGCTATACTAGCTAGTATCTTTTTTAATCGTGAAAGGACGTATGAAAGTAGCAGTTATTGGTACGGGGTTTGTTGGAGTTGTCACTGCTGCTGTTTTAGCATCATTTGGTAACGATGTTGTTGGCCTAGATATAGACGATAAAAAAGTTGGTAAATTGCGCGAAAGCAAAGTTCCTTTTTTTGAACCTGGTCTAGAAGAGTTACTACAATCTCAACAAAAAAACGGCAATCTTATTTTTACTACTGACTATGCAACAGCAGTTTCTGGTGCAAAGGTTGTCATGGTAGCCGTCGGAACCCCTTCACAAGCATCTGGCGAAGTTGATCTCAGTTATGTCTATGCCGCTTGCGAACAGATGGCACCATTTCTGGATGATGGCGCAGTTGTCGTTATTAAATCAACGGTTCCTCCAGGTACACTTGGTGGAGTTCACCAAAAAATAGCCAGTAAAGCAACTAAAACGTTTTATACCGCTTCAGTGCCAGAATTTTTGAAAGAAGGTACAGCAGTAGCTGACACACTCCATCCAGATAGAATAGTCATCGGTGCTCATGAAGATGCGGCATTTGAAACGCTGAATACACTCCACGCACCATTCAAAGCGCCAATTGTTAGGGTAGCACCTGAATCTGCTCAAATGGGTAAGTATGCAGCCAATTCTTACTTGGCGTTGCGCATAGGTTTTATCAATCAAATTGCTGATCTGTGTGAACAAAATGGTGCCGATGTGCAAGACGTGATTAAAGTGATTGGTCTTGATAAAAGAATCGGCAGCCACTACTGGTATCCTGGTTTCGGATATGGAGGCTCTTGTTTCCCTAAAGATGTTAAGGAAATCGCGTACTATTCTAAAGAAATCGGTCAAGGCGACAACTTATTTGTCAAATTAAACGAAATTAATGATGCGCGAATTCCAAAACTTCTGGAACGTTTTGGACAGAAAATGGGTGGCTGGAACAATAAAAAAGTGGCAGTTCTCGGTCTTTCATTCAAACCCAATACCGATGATATGCGAGAAGCCCCAAGTACAAGAGTCATCCCTTGGTTACTTGAAAAAGGTGCCCAGGTTGCTGCTTTTGATCCGAAAGCAATGGAAGTAGCACAAAAGTATTTCCCTGCTCATAAAAATTTAGAGTTTTATAATTCAGTTGCTGATGCGGCACAAAATGCAGATGTCATTATTGTCTTAATCGAGTGGAAAGAAATTGTTACGTTTGACTACTCACAAGTAAAAACAAATAAAGAACAGTGGATTCTTGACGCCCGCAACCAACTTAATGCACAACAGATAACTAATTGGGGTTTTACATACTTGGGTATTGGCACGCATACTGAACATATGAAAGGTGCTGCATAATGTCAATTTTGATAACAGGTGGCACTGGATTTGCAGGTTCTCATCTTGTTGATTTATTGGTAGCACAGAACAGTGGCCAAATTCATGTCACTCATTTCAAGGGAGGAATTCCCACTAACCCATCTTTTGAGCATGTTCAGACACATTCACTTGATATTACTGATGCAACAGCAACTGCAGAATTGGTTGCAGAAATTAAACCCACGCAGATCTATCACTTAGCATCGTTTGCGTTTGTGGGAAAAAGTTTTGAAAAGGGTGCAAGCTTACTCACCAATAATATTTCCTTACAACTTAATCTATTTGAAGCTGTAGCAAAATATGCTCCAGCTGCTCGAGTTATTTCAATTGGCTCTGCGGAAGAATATGGTATTAGTGTCAGTCCAGATGAAATTCCAATGAAGGAAGATCATCCATTTCGTCCCATCAATCCATACGCAGTTTCAAAAATAGCACAAGATATGTTGGCGTATGCATATGCAGAGTCGTATAAGTTACAAGTATTGCGAGTTCGGCCTTTTAATCACATTGGCCCACGCCAAACTGATGACTTTGCTGTTTCAGCATTTGCCAAGCAGATTGTGGCAATTGAACGTGGTGAACAGAAAGTTCTGCAAGTAGGTAATTTAAGTGGTGTGCGAGATTTTACCGATGTTCGTGACATGGTTGCTGCCTATGCGTTGATTATGCAAGACGGCATCCCAGGAGAAGTATATAACGTGGGTAGCGGTGTTGGTGTTTCTATGCAGGAAATTGTAGATAGGCTGTGTGCAATGGCAACAGTGCCTATTACCATTGAAAGTGACCCATCTCGCCTGCGGCCACTTGATATTCCCGTCATTATTGCCAATAATGAGAAAGTCACACAATTAGGGTGGAAACAGAACGTACCACTGGAAGAGAGTCTGCGTTCAGTAGTAGAGTATTGGAGAAGCGTATGAAGAAAGCATTTATAACGGGTATAACAGGTCAGGACGGTTCGTATCTTGCTGAGCTACTTTTGGAAAAGGGATATGAAGTTTACGGTCTCACTCGTCGCACCAGTACTCAAAATTTCGCCAGATTACAACAAATTATTCATCATGACAGACTCCATATTGTTTCTGGTGATTTAATTGACCAACATTCATTGACATACGCAATTCAGGATATTAAGCCTGATGAAGTGTATAACTTAGCTGCTCAGTCATTTGTGCAAACAAGTTGGGAACAACCAGTATTAACTGGTGAATTTACTGCGTTGGGTGTAACGCGAATTCTTGAAGCAGTACGTTTGGCTGCACCACAGACTAAATTCTATCAAGCAAGCTCGAGTGAAATGTTTGGTAAAGTCCAACAAGTTCCTCAAGTAGAAACTACCCCTTTTTATCCTCGCTCTCCATATGGTGTTGCAAAAGTCTATGGTCATTGGATTACGGTAAATTACCGCGAGTCATTTGATATTTTTGCTGTATCAGGTATTTTGTTTAATCATGAATCACCACGCCGAGGTCTAGAGTTTGTGACAAGAAAAATTGCAAATGCTGTCGCTCGAGTAAAGCTTGGCAAACAACAGTATGTTGAGCTTGGAAATTTGGACTCAAAGCGTGACTGGGGTTATGCAAAAGATTATGTCGAAGCAATGTGGCTTATGTTGCAACAAGACACTCCAGAAGACTATGTCGTTGCCACCGGTGAAACCCACTCTGTTAAAGAGTATTTGGAACTTGCCTGTAATGTAGCAGGAATTCCTGACTGGCAAGCTATCTACAAACATAATCCAAAGTATGACAGACCAGCTGAAGTCGACCTTTTAATTGGTGACTACACAAAAGCTAAAACAAAGTTAGGTTGGGAACCAAAAACTAAGTTTGAACAACTCGTAAAACTGATGGTGGAAGCAGAAATTACAACAGAAAGTGAATCGGCTACATGAAACATGCAGTAGTGATTATCCCGACATATAATGAGTCAGGAACAATTGCGAAAACGATTGATGCGTTGTTACAGGTTTTTGAGACAATCACAGAATGGAAGATGAGTATTCTGGTAGTTGATGATACATCTCCAGATAAAACATATGAACTTGTTGCCGAAATTGGAAAGAAACATAAACAAGTCAAACTCCTAGTAAATAAGCAAAAATCAGGTTTAGGTGGAGCGTATTTAAAAGGTATGGCCCAGGCGTTTTCAGAGTTGGATGCAGACGTTGTGTTTGAGTTTGATGCTGATCTCTCTCATGATCCAAAAAAAATTCCACTATTTTTAGCAAGTATTGATGCTGGCTATGATATGGTCCTTGGTTCTCGGTATGTCTCGGGAGGCAGTATCCCCGCCAACTGGGGAATTCATCGAAAAATACTGAGCATTGCAGCAAATATGATTATTATGCTGGTATTCACTGATTTCAGAATTAAAGATTGGACGTCAGGGTATCGAGCAATTACTAAAAAAGTGTATGACACAGTGCATCCAATGTTGGAATCGGATCAATTTAGCGGCTATGCGTTTCAGATTGGGTTTCTATACCACGCGTTACGTAAGGGTTTTAAAATTGACCCTAATATTCCCTATCACTTTGTAGATCGAGAAGTAGGCGAGTCTAAAATTGGTCCAGAGTATATAAAGAATACTCTAATTTTCATTTTCAAAATGAGAATCAAAGAAGTGCTGCAGTCCAAAATATTTAAGTTTGCAGCCGTTGGCGGCTTGGGCGCACTCGTTCAGCTTACAACATTGCAGTTATGGAGATTGTTTTTACCATATCAATTTGCTAATTTTTTAAGCATTGAATGTGCCGTGCTTTCAAATTTCTTGCTTAATAATATCTGGACGTTTAGTGATAAGAAAATTGAACTCAAAGATGCTCCTCTTAAATTTATACAGTTTAATGCTGCTTCATTTGGTTCGATTTTGATTCAGATGGGTATAGCATTGTTTGGTGAATTTGTGATTGGTTTACATACCCTTTTTACCCTACCAATAGTTAATTTTGCTGTTGATACCGGTATGGTGTACGCTGTACTCGGAATATTGATTGGTATGGTCTGGAACTTCTTTGCGTACACAAAGTTCATTTGGAAAAAGTCCTAACGTCGTATGTATCATATAAAAAAATTACTGTCCGAAGTCCGGTCGCTTTCACGAGTGCAGTTGTTTGTAATGTTCCTTGTGATTGCTGCTGCTTTTTTACGCCTATGGAAAGTAGATGAAGCGGCACTTTTCCTGGGCGATCAAGGTAGAGATGCCCTGATTGTTTCAAGAATATTTTTGCAAAAAGATCTTGTTTTTATTGGCCCCATTACCAGTGTCGGCAACATGTATTTGGGACCACTGTACTACTACTTCATGCTCCCGTTCTTGATGCTCTCATACCCAAGTCCGCTGGGGTCTGTCTATGCCGTAGCTGTACTAGGCACACTTACAGTTTTCTTTTTGTACTACTGGGGAATAAGAATGGTGGGTGAGACAGCAGCAGTTATTGCTGCATTTCTCTGTACATTTTCAGTTGTGGCAATTGATCTTTCACGATTTAGCTGGAATCCAAATATCACACCATTTGTTGGTTTATTGATGATGTATGCCACGTATAAAGCAGTTGCAAAACATCCAAAATATTGGCTACTAGTCGGATTTGCTTTTGCTATTTTGTTACAGTTGCACTATGTCACCCTTTTAGCAGGTGCTGCAGCGGGTCTTCTGTGGATAAGTGAGATGTTCAGAGCACTACGAGCTAAAAATGCATTACTTGCAAAACAACTGGTTGGTTTTGCACTTGGAGCATTTGCAATTGTTGCGGTATCACTCCTGCCACTCTTTATTTTTGATCTCAAACATGACTGGTTGAATTTGCACTCGTTCCAAAAGATGTTTACAAATACCGATAACTTTTCTTCATCTGCAACTGAGCCATCGACAGTCGCATCTATATTGAGAGAGACCCATGGTAGAAGCATGCATATCTTTTTTGAGTTCTTGATTGGGAAAGAGCGAGTTCTCAATACAATATTGGTTGGTATCCTCCTCATAGTAACCGCACTGTTTTATAGAACTAAACCAAAACGTGCCTCACACATTGGTTTAACAGTTATACTTGTTTACTTAATCGTGGGAATTCTTGGACTCAGCACCTACAGAAACTCTGTTTTTAATCACTATATCGCATATCTTTTTCCAGCTACTTTTTTGTTTCTTAGTTTTTTCTTTGCAAAACTGTGGAACTGGAAGATATATGGTAAAGTTGCACTGCTGGTACTGCTGACATTTTTTATTAGTTATAACGTTCCTAAGTATAACTTCAAGCCTGCAGGACCCAGTTTTACTGTGCTTAAAGCTGTAGCAGCAAGTATTCATAGTAGAGTACGACCAGAGCAACCATATGGCATTGTACTCATTGCCGCCACTAAAGATTATCATGGAATGAATTATCGATACTTTTTACAAACAGCTGATGAAAAAGTTCCGCTCGAACACAACTTGCATGAACAAGCAGATATTCTTTTTATTATTAATGAAGAGCACCAGATTACTAAACCAGAAGATGTAGACATATTTGAAATAAATAGTTTCAGCGGTAATTATGTTAGTGAACGGTATACAATACCAGGAGGTCCCGAAATAACAGTTGTGCGCAAACCTCCTGCCTTTATAAAGTAGCAAAGAATGCTGCGGCATAATACATGTTATGATAAATAAAATGGAACCATACCTTTCAGTTGTTATCCCTTCGTATAACGAACAACGCAATCTTGCTCGCGGTGTTCTTGAAGATGTCTATGCGTATCTGAAAAAACAGAAATATAGCTGGGAACTTATTCTTAGTGATGATGGTTCAAGTGATGGTACAACTGATGCTCTCCTAGAGTTTGCCAAAAAAAATCAGCATGTTAAAGTACTACAGAATGTACATGCAGGAAAAGCACCAACAGTCAAAAACGGTATGCTCACTGCTACTGGAAGCTGGCGGTTATTTGCTGATTTTGATCAATCCACACCATTGTCTGAAGTTGAAAAGTTACTTTCGTTTGCTGAAGAAGGGTATGAAGTTGTAATTGGCTCAAGAGAAATAGCTGGGGCACTTCGTGATAAGGAACCATTTCACAGACACATTATGGGTAAGGTTTTTAACATGGTGGTTCGTATTTTTGCAGTTCCTGACATTCGTGATACCCAGTGTGGGTTCAAACTTTTTTCTGGTTCTGCAACTGAAAAGCTTTTTAAACAATTGGTAATTTATGGTGGGCAGGAGCAGCGAAAAGATGCGTTTACTGGAGCATTTGATGTAGAACTTTTGTACTTAGCACACAAAAATAAGTATAAAATTATGGAAGTTCCAATTCACTGGGCATATAATGAAAGTATTAGAGTGAGTCCACTGAAGGACTCAGTGCGAATGTTTAGAGATATCGTTCGAATTAGACTCGCAAGTTTGATGGGGCGATACCGTAACAAATAATCATGTCCAAATCGCAACTCAGTTCTGTTGTGCCACTGCTGGGAGCATACTCGCTCGTTGTCTTGCTCTACAGTATTTTTTCATACAGTCTCACTGATCCCAATCTTGTACTATCGCAATGGAATCCGTACTGGCAGTTTCAGCAGTGGATGTGGACAACATTTTTTCATAATAGCCAACTTATGACCTGTGTATTTATTGGTTTAGTTGCACTTCTATTTGGCTTGTATATTCAAATTGTACGAGTTTTGCAGCGTTCAAGTATTGAGTTTGAAAGTTCGTGGAAAAAATATTTTCTAATATATGGACTTGTTATCTTACCTATATTTTTTTCCTACAATGCACTTTCACATGATGTTTTTAACTATATTTTCAATGCAAAAATGGTGGCGGTTTATCATGTCAATCCACATACTACAGTTTCACTCAACTATCCAGATGATTTGTGGGTTCGTTTCATGCACAACACGCACACCGCTGCACCATATGGTTATGGATGGACCGCGATTTCGCTTATTCCATATATGCTCGGTTTTGGAAAGTTTATTCTCACTTGGTTGTCGTTTAGAGTGTGGAGTTTGATCAGTATGGTGCTGCTGTATGCTGCACTACAGTATAGTGCCAAGATTTTTTTTGGCGCACGTTTACAAGCTTATCAACTGGCGCTTATCTTTCTTAATCCACTTTTTCTTATTGAAGTAGCGAGTAACATGCACAATGACATCTGGATGATGGCACCTGCGATCGTTTCAATAGCAATTTTAACTGCATTGACTCCCAATAAGCTTCCCGAACTAAAGCGATTGCTACTGGCACTGCTGTTACTGGGAATTTCTATCAGCATAAAACTCGTAACTGTCGTGTTACTGCCACTTGCGATACTGATACTCATTGAGAAAAACTTCCTCTTTAGAATTTCTGTTTACTTGGGATCAAAACTTCCTGTTTTTAAAGCGATGCCAGCTCAGCTGCTGACAACTTTTGAATCAAAACTCTACCGTTTTGTGCCATTTATAGCATCACTGTTACTTTTTATCCCGCTCTTTACTGCACGATCTCAACAATTTTTACCTTGGTATCTCATGTGGATATTAGTCTGGCTCCCGTTTATTGAAAGCAAAATTTGGCGAACAACAATAGTACTTTTTTCACTCAGTAGTATGCTGCGCTATGTGCCGTGGCTGTGGACAGGTGGATTTGATGGAAATGTCTTTGTATATCAGAAGCTGATTACATGGCTACCCGTGGGAATATATTTGTTATGGAAACTACTCCCACTCTCTGTGTATAGCTATGAATTGATCCCGCGTAAGGATTCGAACCTTAAATAACAGAGTCAGAATCTGTTGTGATGCCATTTCACTACGCGGGAGCGCAACACCATAGTATACCAAATTTGTTATTTTTTGAATCCGCTTGAATTTTGTGAATTCCCAGATATGATGCGTGGTCATGAAAAAGATTTTACTCATTGAAGACGATAGAACACTCCAAAATACTTTATTGCAAGCATTTTCTGCTCAATATGCTTGTACAGCTGTGGGCAGTCTCACTGCAGCATATAGTGCGCTTGAAAAGAATCAGTATGACGTTGCTATAGTTGATAGGCACCTTCCAGATGGGGATGGACTGGAGCTGATTGAATACTTGGCTGACAGCGCGTTTAAAACGCGCGTGATTGCACTCACTGGTCGAGCTGAAACTCGAGATCGAATACATGGATTGGAAAGCGGTGCAGACGAGTACCTGGCCAAGCCATTCTCACTTGCTGAACTTAAACTGCGTCTGCAAAAGTTAATGAATGTAGATAAACTTGTTGCTGAAGAGCGGGTGAAGGCTGGAGAGTTTATTTTGTACCCAGATAAAGGATATCTTGAGGTTAATGGCAAAGAAATACGACTTCGCAAACGGGAAGCAGAAATTTTACACTGTTTACTGCGATATCGTAATCAAGTCGTAACCCGAGACATGCTTGTTGCAGATGTATGGTCGGGAAGTGATATCTTGCCCACCGTGACGACTCTTGATGTCTACATCAGAAGATTACGAGTTTTATTGCAGGAGTACAGTGCTGTGATTGCAACTGTTCGTGGCTTTGGATATCGATTTAACGATGCAATGGTATTGAGCAAATAATTTCTGTTCCAAAAGAATTATTCGAATAGATGGAGATGTTTCCTTTGAGTTCCTCTGAAAGTACCTGCTTAGCAAATGAAATCCCAAGGCCAGTTCCTTTTGGTTTGAAGGATATAAATGGTTTTCCCACAAAATATCTATGCCACCACGGTATGCCACAGCCAAAGTCCTTTATGGAAATGTGTAGCTGCCGTTGTTTGACAAATACAGAAATCAGTACCAGTGGTTGCTTCAGTTGTGATTGTGATTCGATGGCGTTATTAAGTAGACAGACAAATGCCTCTTCGAGTAAAAAGCGATTGCAGTGTAGTTTGAATTTTTTACATGCTTCACTTTGGTAATGAAAAGTAATCTGCTCTTGGTTTTTAGCCAAGTAACTTTTCACTGAGATAAGCATACTTTCTACAGTAAAAGTGCTTGGTTTATGCAGTTGCAGTGAAAATATATCTAAGATTTGATGAATTCTTTTAAAACAGTCTGCAATGCTTTTCTGCGATATATTTGCGTCTACCTGTTGCTGCTTAGATCTATGTACTTCTGCAAGGCACTCAAGTGTGGTGAGTGGTGTGGCAAGCATATGTCTAAAAAGTGCCACGTGTGCTCTTGAGGAAGCTGGATAGTCAGTGTCAGTAAATAAAAGGTTCATACAAAAGTGCATGAAAATATAAGATAGAAAAGAATTATGGTAAATGAAGCAAAAATATGTATTTTAATTGTTAGGAGGTGGATTGCTGACGTAGTCAGTGATGTCCCACACTTGCAGACAAGGTCCATTGTATGGTCTACAGTATTCACGAAGTAGCTTTGTAGGTGGTAGTGAGATCTTCATGCGGTGTGAATTAACCACAAGCCATGACTTTTTATACTCTTTTGCGCGATCAATAAAGGATTGAGGAATACCAGTAACTGGCTGTCCAATGCCTTCCACCCAGAGATTTTCCACAGACTTGGCATGCAGATAGAGTAAAATTCCATCGGGAAGTGTCCCAAAGTATCCTTCAGTTGCGACAGCGATAGTTGTGTCTTGAGCTTCCTCTTGAATCAGTTCTGTTGTTTCTTTAATACCGTGACCCGATGACCATTCGGTTAAGTACTGCACTTTATCAGACTTCACAAACTGTGTTGCATCAGGATTTGCCAGATTTCGCAACATAAAATTTCCTGAGGTCAACCCAACGGAAAGTAAACAAAATACAATATACAGATGAAGTGGTACGCCACTTTTTTTCCTGAGGGGGATAACAGCGAGGAGTGACTCAAGTGTAAGGGCAGCAGCTGGAGTGAAAAACAACGCAGCCGGCAACATATACCGTGGATACACAACTTTACCAAATATCGCGATTGGAATAATAAAAGCAAAACCAGCCAGTGTTAACAAAATGACAGACTTTCTGTGTGGGTGCTGCAAACTAACACCAGTAATCAGCAATACCAAAACACCAAGCGAAAGATATGCGGATAAATATGAAAAATATGTGGGAATATTGGGGAGTGTTTGCCGCCAGACTCCTCCAAATAAAACGTCAGAAATTGGATATAGGAAATCACTACCACGAGCAAAGAGCTGGCCAAATGCGGGTGAAATTCTCATGACTGCAAACAATACAATACCAACACTCATTGCTATACCAAGCGAAATAATTCGGGGGAAAAGTTCTTTGAGTCTAATTTGATTTGATTGAAATATAAATAAACTGAGGGCAGGGAGCGCAAGAACGGCTGGCAATTTCGTCCAAAAAGCTGCCCCTATACTGACTGCAGTTACACCAATCCAGAACCACGGCTTGCATTTTGAAGTATCAATACAATGTAACGTCCCCCAGAGTGCAAAGGTGAGGAAAACAGTGAGTAGTCCATCCATCAATGCCATTCTGTGGTGCAGATACCAAAATGGCAAAATTACCACAAGTATGGCGGCAATTCGTTGCGAAATTTGTGAACCGGAGAGTTTTCTAACTACAAGTACTGTGGCGAGTATTTGAAACAGTCCAATTGCAACCGATACAAATCGAGCAGCAAATAACTGGTTTTCAAACAGATATTGAAATGGCACGAGCAACCATATAAAAAATGGTGTTTTACCGTCATTGAGCGCAAAGAATAGATACCGCAGTGGTTCATCCATTATGAGCTGTGACCACCGAATGTATATTGACTCATCAGCAAAAACAGGAAGTCCAGTTAAATTGAGCAAATGGGTAATACAGTAAAATACGCCTAAAATAATCCAAAAATTAGAAGAATTTTTTTCACTAGTAAATATCTTAAAAAGCTTCTGCACACATCCATTATACAAGTCAGGTATATAAATTGCTGACGTATTCGCGAAGCATGCGGTCTGCAGAAAATTGTTGTGAAAGCGCGATGGTTTTTTGCATCATTGCTACCCACTTTTCTGGGACGCCCGCCGAATTACGCTCATAGTAGTGTGGGATAATTTGTTGTTCAAGCAGCTCATAGAGGTTCTCTTTGGTAAAGTTTGATGCAAGCTCCCAGCCGACACCATTCCATGCCACTTCGGCTGCCCAGCCATCTGGGACGCTGCACTGAATAACACCATTGCTGCAGGCTTTCATTCCTGACGTGCCACAAGCTTCTTGTCCATATATTGGGGTATTCAACCAAATATCTGAGCCTTTCACTAATGCTTGTGCAACTGCGATATTGTAGTTGGGTACAAAGAGCGCATGACCAGAAAGTTCGTGCTGCATATATCCGATAATTTCTTTGAGCATTGCTTTTCCAGCTGTATCACCTTGATGAGCTTTGCCAGCCATTAAAATCTGCACTGGTCTGTCTGAATTTTTGACGATCTGTTCAAGTCGTTTAATATCACTAAACAGCATATTCATCTGCTTGTAACCAGCAAGGCGGCGCGCCCAAGTGATTACTAATCTACTTGGATCAAACCAGTAGCCAGTTTGTTGTTTTACAAACTCAGCTAAATTATTTTTCTCCTGAAGATGTGCATGCCACAAAGATTCAGGATCATTTTGCTTTTGAGCTACTGCAGATGACTGCCAGGTTGGCAGATGGACACCATTCGTTACATTGGTCCACTCATATTCCGGCCAGTTCTCTTGAGAAAGTTGTGTGTGCAATTTACTAACACCAGAAGCTTTGCGCGCAACATTGAGTGCAAACCGTGTTACTGAAAATTGAGACTGGTCTCCATCAATTCCTTGTCTCAGGAGTTCATCGAGTGTGATATGCATTTTATCGGCATAGTAGCGCGAAACAACGCGGAGTAAGTCCATTGAATATGATTGGTTACCAGCTGCAACGAGCGTGTGGTTGGTATACACAGTTTTATCAATAGCAAGTCGACGGGCAGATTCGTAGTCAATTTTATGGTTATCCATTAATTCCCGTATCAGCTGCCAGTGTACAAAGGCAGGGCGACCTTCTTGGAGATGATAGACAGATGGCTGAATACCCAGTGCGGTGAGAAGCTTTACTCCACCAATTCCTAGTAACAATTGCTGTTTCAGTTGGAGTTCTTTTGTGCCGCAGTATAAAACTTGGGTAAGTGAGCGTTCTGGTAAGTGATTCTGATCTGTGTCTGAATCAAGGAGATACAAAATAACGCCGTTGTGTAGAGTTTTTTTCCAACAGCGGAGCCACACCGTTACTTCTGTAAGATGAACCTTTATAAACAGTGGATTCTCATCAAGAAAAACGTTTTCAAGCCCAACTGACCGAGGATCAAATAACCAATCTTCATCAATTTGATCACCTTCTGCAGTGATGTGTTGACGCATGCTGTAGCCACGATTTAAAAGTCCGACAGCTACTAGAGGAAAATTATTATCTGCTGCTTGTTTGAGTGTATCTCCAGCTAAGATTCCCAAACCACCTGCATAAATTGGGAGGTTAGGATCGACACCATACTCTGAACAAAAATATGCCACTGGGTGGACACTTGAAATTTCTATAGGTGAGTGGGCAAGCACGACCATAATTGAAGTTATATAAATTTACTCTTCACCATAGTACTATAGATATAGGCAAAAAGGAAAGACTATGCAGCACGAAGAAATTATTTCACTGCTCGGTGAACAAGCCGAGTACTTACTCCAACATGTATGTCATAAAATTCCAGCTGAGATGATTCATCAGCCATCTGACAATCATGTCCAAGAAGTGTTTTCTCTTTCTGATAGAAGTGAAAAAGTGCAACAAAACTTGCAACGGTTGTATGGGCATGGTCGATTAGGTCATTCGGGCTACCTTTCCATTTTCCCCGTCGATCAAGGTATTGAACACTCAGCTGCCTTTTCGTTTTCAGAAAATCCCTCATATTTCGATCCAGAGTATGTGCTCAAGATGGCAGTGGAGGGTGGCTGCAATGGTGTTGCCTCTACGCTTGGAATTCTTGGCCTCATTTCAAAAAAATATGCAGACAAGATCCCGTTTATTTTAAAAGTAAATCACAATGAACTGCTCACCTATCCAAACAAACATGATCAAGTCGTATTTGCTTCAGTCAATCAAGCCAAAAACATGGGTGCGGCTGGTATTGGAGCTACAATTTACTTAAAATAAA
>JBILGT010000011.1:0-39175 GCA_044350895.1 Limisphaerales bacterium | reverse complement strand
ACTGTATTAATCGGTTATTGGCAGTCAGAGAAATATTTTTCAAAATTTTCTGCTGATATTCAAAATGAGTTTACCTTTAAGCAACAGTTAGACAAAAATAATTTGAGTTTACTTCAACAAATTATGTCTACAGAATCAGTTGCTATTCATATTCGGAGAGGTGACTATGTGAGTCATGCCGCAGCCGCACAGTTTCATGGTACGCTACAACTTGAATACTATCAGGAAGCTATTGAAGTCATAAAAGCACATCGTAAAAACTCAGTTTTTTATATTTTTTCCGACGATCAAGAATGGGTAAAGAAGAACTTGCTTTTTAAAGGTAAAAAATATTTTGTAGTTGGAAATACAGGAACAAATGCATACAAAGATTTGCAACTTATGAGTAATTGCAAAAATAATATTATTGCAAATAGTAGCTTCAGTTGGTGGGGTGCGTGGCTTAATTCAAAGAATATGAAAATGATAATTGCCCCTAGCAAATGGACAAAAAACGATTCAATGACTACGATTGATCTTATTCCTAAATCATGGATACAAATCTGAAGGTACGCATATGAAAACAGCAATCATTGGTGGAACAGGATTCATAGGAACTGCGCTTATTCAGCCACTACTAGAATCAGGAAGGGAGATCTTGGTTTTTGGTAGACGCTCGTGTCCTGACAATTTATCAGATGCAGTTGCGTACATACAAACTGATTGTTTAGATTCTAGTATGTTGGCAAAACAGCTGAAAGACGTCAATGAAATCATTGATCTTTCATATGCAACAACACCAAAAACAAGTTTTGATAATCCAATGGAAGATTTGATAAGTAACTTGCCTCGTGCAATCTCAATATTTGAAGCATGCAAATCTTTGCAAAACTTACATAAAATTATTATTGTTTCCTCAGGAGGAACAGTTTACGGAAAAGTGGACTCTACTCCTATATCAGAAAATCATTCAACGAATCCAATTTCTCCGTATGGCATCACAAAATTGACTCAAGAAAAATACGCCCAGATGTATCATCAGTTATATGGGATCCCTGTTATTGTTTTACGACCATCAAATTGTTATGGTCCCAAAGTACTGTTTAATGAAACCCAGGGTTTTGTAAACATAAGTATTTCAAAAGCACTTAAAAATGAAGTAATTACAATTTTTTCAAAAAAAGGTACTATTCGTGATTATCTGTACATTGATGACCTGATTGCTGCGTTCATGAGTTTACTTGCTTCAGGAAAAGTAGGGACTACATATAACGTTGGTACTGGTATTGGTTTAAATAATCTAGAAGTATTGGAACAGTTGCGTTCTTTAACTGTTCCGCATAAGATTATTCTAAACTATAGAATCTTGCATGCCAGATCGTTTGATGTTCCTATAAATATTCTAGACTCATCAAAGCTAAGTCGAGATACTGGTTGGCACCAAAAAGTGTCATTTACAGATGGGCTGAAGAAAACATGGCAGTGGTTTTGGGAAACTCAAAAATGAAAAGTACACAGTCATTAATCTCAGTAATTTTGCCTGTTTATAATGCCGAAAGTTATCTTGAGAAATCGATTGAAAGTATTTTAAATCAGAGTCATTCAAATTTTGAATTACTTATCTGTGATGATGCTTCTTCAGATCGAAGTCTAGAGGTTATACAAAAATTTATTGATCCACGTATCAAAGTGCTTATTCATAAAAATAACAAAGGCTTAGTTGCAACTTTAAATGAATTGCTGAAAGCATCAAAAGGTGACTACATAGCTCGAATGGATAATGATGATATCTCACATCCAGATCGTTTAAGAAAACAGCTTGCATTCTTGGTGGCACATCCTAAAACTGCAGTGGTGGGATGTTTGTATGCACGAATTGACACAAAAGGTAATATTATTAAAATTGATCCCGTAGTGCTTTCAAGTGCAGATATACGTGTTGCTTTGGGTGTCAAAAACTGTTTTTGTCACGGTTCAGTTATGCTTAATAAGCAAGCCATTCCAACTCCACTTTTGAAGTATTCAGAGCAGTATAAACATGCGGAAGACTATTATTTTTGGTCGAAGCTTTCTAAAAATGGATTGGAGTTGGCAAACATGCCTGATGTTTTGTACTATTGGCGTAGCCATATCGAAAGTATTTCCAAAATAGCTCATACTCAGCAGTCTGACAATGTCAGTAATCTCATAAATGATAATCTGCACTTACGCACAAGAATTTTAGCTCGTGAATTATGGGATTTTGCGATGAGTGGTTTCTTTGTAAGGTCATCGACAGTAGTTATAAATGACACCCAATTTTCCACTAACATGACGCTTCATCACCAATATGTTTTATATCGTTGGGGAGTTTTAATGTGGAAACATACACCAACACTTGCTTTTATGTCACTCCTGCTTAGCTTTTGTATCTCACCAATTTCGATTTTGAAGGTAGCATTAAAGATTAATTAGGCCAATCATGAATATCCTAATTTCAGCCTACGCTTTTCACCCTTCCGTTGGTGGACTTGAAGAACAAGCACGTTTGCTTGCCCTTGAGTGGATAAAAATTGGCCACAACGTAGATGTACTAACAGAAAAAGAGTATCCCGGACAGGCAGATTTTGAAGTCTACCATGGTATTTCTATTTATAGAATTCCGTATGTCAAAGAGCGCACTGTACTTGATCACTGTAAAATTATCTACAATCTTTCAGTTTTCATTATTAAGAATCGAAAAAAGTATAGCTTTGCAATGTTGCGAGCAGCAATAACCCTGTACCCTTTAATCTTTGGTTTTTGGAAGCTATTTCGAGTTATACAATACTCAACCTATGTGACCGCTGATACAGGTGGTGAGAATGATGAAGTAAGCTTGATAAAGAGATTACCACTCTACCCTCTTTTACGGCCAATCTACGCCGCACATAACTACTACAATAGCATTTGCGAAGCCAATAGTTTTCACTATCAAGAGATCGCTATTCCAACACATAAATTAACCACAATTCCAAATGGAATACTGTTATCTGATCATCAGTATAGAAAACCACTGCAGATACGAACCTTTCTCTTTCTAGGACGCTTGTTTGTGTACAAAGGAATCCGTGACCTACTTGCTGCTTTTAAAAAATATTACAAGGAATATCCTGATGCCAAATTGATAATTGGTGGAGTTGGTCCAGAAGCAAGCTACGTCACTAAATTTATTAAAAATAATCAACTTGAAGCTGCAGTTGAGTATCTAGGTTTAGTAGCAAATAAAGATAAAGAAGCTTTTTTCGCTCGTGGTGACTGCTTAGTTTTACCTTCATATTCAGAAGGTTTTCCGATCTCAATTCTTGAGGCAATGAAGTATAATAAGGCAATTATTACTACAGATGTTTCAGACTTAAAAACACTCTTTTCAGATATGCTTCACTTTTGCGATATTAGAAATTCAGATGATCTGTACACAACTATGAAAAATTTGAAAAAATCGTATTCTCCAATAACTCTACAGTACCAAAAATACCTCAAAAACCATGACGTTAAGTTTATTGCAAAGAAAATAATTGCTTTGAATACGTAAAAACTAAAGAGTTTTAATCAAATTAATTAGCTGCATTGCACCATTATTATATATTGGTAGTTTGCTTCTCTTGTTTGGAGTTTTTTTCAAACGTAACATCTTGAACAACTTTTCTGAATCTTTTTCAACATCGAATGTTAGTTGTGCTAAGTTTTGTTGAATATCAGCTGCATACACTTCCCTATTTCCTACTAAAATTGGTAATTGAGAAAAATAAGCTTCATAGACTGGATATCCGAAGCCTTCATAGACACTCGGAAAAATAAATACTGCAGCATGCTTATATAAAGCTATAAGATCTGTATAACCTAATTTTTTATAGTAATGGACTCTATTGAGTGCGGTAATCTGAGTTTGGAACTCTAGCGCATCTTTTCCATTTTGCCCGACTACAACAAGTTCTACTTTTGTATCTTTTTTACTAAAGTGCTTCCAAAGTTTTAACAGATACAACATTTTTTTATGTGGATATAGTGCACTTACCGAAAGAATATATCTCTTTTGAGCAGGCTTGGGCAGATCATGCTGAAATAACCTAATAAACTCATCATCAACGCCTGGCCAAATAACCTGCAACTTTTCCCGTATTACGGGAAAATAATAAGTTAATCGTTGCTGTGAGAACTCAGAAACAGTGACTACTCTGTCAGCAGTAAAGATTGAGGCTCGGATCAATATGTTTAATATAAAATTTTGAAGTACTGTGCCATCTTCTGGATGGTCTAACCAGTTAGCATCGTGCACTGTTAGAATCTTTTTAAATCCACCAAATATCGGACCAAAGTAGCCATAAGAATGCAGTATCTCGCAAGCGTACTTCCGGACTATAAATGGCAGTATACTTTGTTCGTACAAAATTCGGTGAACTCTATTCGTCGCAGTCACTGGGCAAAGGACTTTGCTCCAATTATCTCGTGTAAAGTAAAAGGTATCGTAGTTCTCAGCATTACAAAAAACTACATACTGATTATTATGATCTAACTTTTCGAGATACTTAAGAAAAGAACGTAAATGATACTCAGTTCCCCCTACCTGGTTTGGTATGAGAAATAAGGCATTTATTCCGATTACTTTGCTATTTTCTTTTGCCATTGGTGTAACCTTTGAGTACTAAAAATTGCAAAAATAAAAAGTGGAATTAAGAACATACTCATCCGATTAGCTGAACCACCTATTTCAGTCCATGAACCATCTAACAAGCTAAATGCAAAAGTACCAACAAATAGTAATAGGAGATAGAGAACTAATACACACCAAAGTGCAATCGTATGTTGTTCCTTCTTTGGCAACTCAAAGGCTGCTAGTACTACTGCGGGAACTAGATATACTTCCACTACTGGAAGAATATATGCAGATATGTAGCTTGCAATCTCACCAGCTCTTTGTAAGACAAATGTCCCATCTTTTGAAATAAGTGAGACTATGTATGGTTTAAATGCACTCAGTACTGGCACAGTAGTAAGCCAGCTGTATGAGTCTACTTGAACTAGTGGTTCAACCGCAGTACTTGGTGGAGCTACTGTTGTAGTTGGAGCTATTACATTTTGCAAGAACAACATATTTAAGAAATTTTGCCAGATACTTTTTCCTAAGAAAATGAAGATTAATCCTATTACTGCTGCAAGAGCATGTTTTAAATTCTTCCTTTTAAAGCTTAAAATCACGATACTCACTAATATAAGCAGTGGAATAATCCAAAAGGGTTCTGTTAGTCGCACCCAAGTACTGCTTACAACCAGTAAACTACCCAATAGAATTGTAGAAACAGATCTAACTCTGTACCAATCAACTAAATAAATTAGTCCCAATGTTAAAAAAATCGTGTATGAAAGGTTTGTATATGCCATTGTAGAATGCTCCAAAATAAGTGGATTACTGGCTAGTAAAACAGTGCCAATTAAACTGAGAGAAGTAGTTGTGTGTTTGCGCAACTGGACATAAAAAACAATCTGTAATGAAATATACAAGAAGCTGTACCAAACTTTTACTCTATCAAAACCAGCTAGATACAACATACTGTGCAGTAGTGAAGTAAATGGTGGATATTGAAAAAAATATCCAAGCTCAATTCCTTCTACAAAGCTCCCATTCTGGGCGACTATTCTGGCTCTAAAGTCATATAATGCATGAGCATCCCAGTCAGTTATTGGCCAAAAATAATTCTGAAGTAAACTACTCATTCCTAATATAATGAGAATACCTACTAATACTTTGGTTAATCTAGGTGCTTTGGCAATACTCACAACTACTTTTGGTGATAAAACTTGAATATGTTTATAAAATGGCCTAAGAATAATAATTGAGAGTAAACCACTCAGATAACTCAAAGTAAGTACCATTGTTTGAGTAATTAATAAGCCCGCATACTGATGTATAAGCAAAACAGCCATTGTCATATACATAGTGCCAAGGATAAAACCCAAGCCAGAAATTTCTAAAATCGATTTACGACCCAACAGAACAGAAATAGCACAGCCTGCTAACCAGGTGCAAAATATAACAGTGGCAGCTAAAAATACACTCATACTACTTTCTAAATTTAATGATTCCCCAAGTAAAGATTTTTGGATCCAAGACATAGTCAGTGTTAGTAATTATGGTTTCTTTTTGAGTTTCCCGATCTAGTAGCGCAATATACTCTATTTTTTCCTTTGAAATTGCTGTTTTTGGCCAACCGCAATCATCTACATTACATTCACCAATTGCGATTAAAGCATAGTCTGCGTTTGCTGGAATTGAATAATCTGTAAGCTGCTTAACTGTTTTACGAGGATAAATGTACCAACGCAAGTAATCTGAATTTCCTTCCATTTTCCAGACTACTGACTGTGGTGGAATCGCAATAACTGAGTCTGGTTCAGTATGTCTGATAATAAATTGGGTGTATGGCCAGATCCACCCGTAGTAAACTGATCCACCTAGTCTGTAAGCTATTCGATTTTCAAAACTGGTATTGGTATTTACTGCTGCTTGTAGTGCATCCCTATATACAACTGCAACTGCCTGTTGGGATTGAATAACTAAAACTATGAACAAATATCCCGCAATCAATGCCTGATACCAGGCTAATTTTTTCAATTTAAAATCACTTTTATTAAACTGAAGAACCATCTGAAGCCCGACCACTAGAGTTATAAGTTGAACCAAAAAATTTGCTGATAAAGAAACGATACGATGCAGTTTTAGTTGATAGAAAAGATTAGGTAACGTTAGTGTGTTGTAAATATTGAAGCTATTTGTGAGTAGATGAAAAGCTATTAATGCGCCGGTACAAAATAGAATTAATTTTGAAAAAAATAGTAATCGATTTTTTAAATTTCTGGGTAGTTGATATAAAAATCCAAAGGTACAAAGAGTAGATAACAACACATAGGTACTAGATAAATTTCTAATTGTAATCAATTTAAACTCTAGAAGTACAAGTAATCCTAGTGTCGCAAAAAAAGTAACACACGATAAAATAAATAACTGAGCTGGTGGTAGTTTACTAATTATTAATTTGTTCACAGTTGGTTGTTGCAGTAGTTAATAGAATTGAGTAGCAGTTATCCAGGTTTTCTGGTAACGGCTCATACCCCCATCCGCCGTTCAGTTGCATTGTTTGCAGTTCTGTTGCTAAACGTTTTTCTATACCATTAGCTACTGTGGCTGGTGAATAGTTTTCAAGTTTGAGATACATGGTATTAGTGACTCCGTAGGCGCGTAAAAACTGGCTATATGCATAAATTGGCTCATAGTCCCAAGGATTCCCGCTGACAATAATAACTACTTTATCAGGATTAGTTACTAGCAGCTTAGCCAATTTCTCAATTTGGGCAGTATATGCTTGTGTTTTTTGTGCATTCTGTTCGATTCGTACTTGAATAGCAACATACCCACGCATAATTATGACAAAAATCAAACCCAGCAATGCACCATACTTGAGACCCAAAACAACTGTTGGCTCAACTTTATATGTATCCAAAATCTTTTTAACAAAAAGCAACAATGTACCATAAAAAAAGGGAATTATTAGGACCCCAGGAAAATCATATCGTGAATGATTTGGCCAATCCGCATTGTAGAAAACGAACTGAGATATAAAGATTGCTTCATAAACCAAACAGAGCCCGATAAACAGTAGCGTCGACTTGAAAAGATCTGATTTTACTTTACCTACCCAGAACTGCACAAACAAAAAGAAAGCTGCAATCATTGTGGTTAGAATGATTGTTTTACTTTGAACGTGTCTCATTCCTGTATTAATGACACTTAGCCTGCTTATTGCTCCTACAGAACTGCCATAAACATCAGTTCCTGCAGTTGCAACAGCAATCACAAAAGCAGCGGCTACAAATATTGTCCAAGCAGTTGTAACTATAAAAGAAGTCGTAAAAATTTTATTACTATTTCTTCTATAAAGGATATACAGTCCTAATAGCAAGTTTGGAATAAGCAGCAGTGCGAAGTTTTCTTTTGCACCAACACATATAAAAGTTCCCAGTGCCCAAGCAATAATTGGTAGCGTTTCTAACCCCTTTTTATTTTGTACCTGCTTAAAAAGCCTGCTATACCCCCATGCATAGACCGCCAATGCCAATACTGTGTACGTTTCCGAAGGTCCCAATCGTGAAAACATATCTGCCCACATTTGATATGTCAGTAGATAGACAATTACTAATCCACTCGGGATAATTCCTGTGATTGGCTCAAGTAAATACCAAAGTAAGGCTAGTGCAGTTACTAGAATTACTAATCTGAAAATATACCAAAGGTGTGCATTATTTCCCCATGTGGCTGTTTCTACTAACCGGAGCGTTTGGTACATTGGTCTATATCTCAGTGACTTTCCTGGGTTTCCAGTCTCCGATCCAGCTAGAATTTTTGGTATTTCGGTTAAGCTCAGTCTCTGATCAGTTCCTAAATAACTCATGATTTCATGATCATCAATTGGACCCCATCGGGCTTGTAAGTTTTTTCCAAAAAGCACAAATACCATAATTGCAGTCATTATCACAATAATAGTTTTTGTATGTTTCCTTACAAGTTTTGCAACTTTGCTTTTGGGATACAGCTCAAAAATGAATGATAGTCCAAGAAAACCGAGTAAAATGTAAGTCAAACTATTTTTAAGAATAAATATTACTTGAAAATCAAATAGTGAAAGACTTAAATATAAAAAGATCAAAAAAATTGTCGTCTGCTGCAGGTTTGGTAAAAATTTAATCTTCATATAAATCTTTAATAATGTAATTAGGACGCTGTTTTACCTCATCATAAATCGCTGCTAAATAAATTCCAATTACACCTAAAAATAAACAAATAAATCCACCAATAACTAACTGCACAAATAATGTACTTGCCCAACCTTGGATTGCCATATTAAAAAATAAACGAATAGAAATAACATAGAGCGCATAAATTGCTGCGAATGCAAATAGAATTGCTCCAAAAAAGGCTGAAATATATAGTGGCACTGTACTAAAAGAAGTGATTCCATCGAGTGCTAACGAGGTCATTTTACTCCATGAGTATTTACTGGTTCCTGCTACTCTGGCCGAGGCTTTAAAAGGTAGTACTATCGTGCTAAATCCGATCCAATGGATCATTCCTCGCAAAAACTTTCGTCTTTCCTGCATAGTTAATAATGCAGTAAGTGCACGACGATTGAGAGATCTAAAATCAGACGAGTTTTCTTGAATATGCTGCGAAGAGATTATGTTAACAAGCGAATAGAAGTTCTTAGAAGTTGATCTCTTGAGCTCTGAAATATCACTTGAGTCAATACGTTGAGTCAGTACAATGTCAATTCCATTTGCATGTTGTTTTAACATTTTAGGTAGTAACTCCACAGGATGTTGGAGGTCGGCATCTAAAGTAACCACCACATCACCAGTCGCAGCTTCCATTCCAGCAAGCAGTGCTGCTTGATGTCCAAAATTGCGACTCAACTGAATAATTTTTTTC
Organism: Limisphaerales bacterium; assembly: GCA_044350895.1. Lineage (GTDB taxonomy): Bacteria > Patescibacteriota > Microgenomatia > UBA1400 > PJMF01 > OMIS01. The sequence continues at coordinate 29,697 of JBILGT010000011.1, read as the reverse complement.
TTATAATCTAGGTTTGTTTTTTTGAGCAAACTAAAGCTGGCATCATAACTGCCATCATCAACAAGTATTATTTCTGTATTTGCTGGTAAATTTTCTTTAAATTTATTGAGTTCATTAAAAAGTTGCAGTATAACCAATTGCTCATTAAAAATAGGAATCACAACAGAAAGTGAAGCTCCCAATGCAGCTGAAGTCATATTTTGCTTTCACGATACCACTGTACTGTTTGAGCAAGTCCATCACTAAAAGAAATTTCTGATGTAAATCCGAACTCATTCTCCGCTCTACTTACATCCAGTTTTCTACGCGGCTGACCATCTGGTTTGGAAGAGTCAAAAATGATTTGACCAGTGAAACCGACTACTTTAGCAACTGTAGCTGCTAAGTCAGAGATCGAAATTTCAAAGCTAGCGCCCAAGTTGACGGGGTCAGATTTATTGTAGTTCTCAGTAGCAAGCAAAACACCTCTTGCAGCATCTTCAACGTATAAGAACTCGCGTGTCGGTGTGCCTGTTCCCCAAACAGAAACTTCTGATTCATTGTTATTCTTGGCATCAACAAACTTCTTAATTAAAGCTGGTATGACATGTGAAGAGTCAGGATCAAAGTTGTCACCAGGACCATATAAATTGACTGGCAGCAAGTAGACAGCGTTAAAGTCATACTGCTGGCGATATGCTTGTGCTTGCACGAGTAACATTTTTTTGGCCAAGCCATACGGGGCATTCGTTTCTTCTGGATATCCATTCCAAAGATCCTCTTCCTTAAATGGTACAGGTGTAAACTTTGGATAAGCACAAATCGTTCCAATTGCCACAAACTTGTCAACTCGATTTTTGCGTGCTTCTTCCATTAAATGTACACCCATTAGAAGATTGTCATAGAAAAGTGTAGCTGGGTTCTTTTGGTTGTAGCCAATCCCACCAACGTTTGCAGCCAAGTGAATGACGATATCTATATTTTTGGTTACTTCAATACAAACATCCTTTTCTCGAAGATCATGGCTGCTTGAACGTGGAATTCTAATCTCAGCGGTATCGAGTTCTTTGAGCAATTTAACGATGTGAGTCCCCAAAAAACCTGCGCCACCAGTTACTAAAATTCTTTTGTTTTTCCAAAACTTGGGAGTAATTAGAGTTTGAGTCATAGAGTACTTATTTAAGTAGTTTGTATGCTTGTACAATAGCAAATGAATGCAGTTTATGAAGCAGTAAAACTGCCTGATTCTTAGTATATCGCTTCACTATCAGATTTTCCTCAGCAAATTGCTTGGTGTACTGTGAGCCACCTTTTGAGTTTCCATGGATTCGAAAGTGCGAGAGCTGTTCAGCCAGTAGAAATGGTTTTTGTAACTCATATAAACGTAGCCAGAAGTCGTAGTCCATGCAGTAGCGTAGCGAATCATCAAACATACCTACTCGTGCCATCGCATCTCTGCGCCAAAAGGTACTAGGTTGATTTATATAGTTGAGAATCTTAATAAGAAAAGGTAGCTCAAGTATACGAAAAAATGTCTTATACTTCCTGACAAGCGACTGTATTTCAGTACCTGAAGCATCAATTATCTTATAATCACCGGTTACCCAAATAGCAGTTTTATTACTTACAAAAAACTCTCCAACTGATTTAAGCGTGCCTGCAGCAAAACAGTCATCTGAATTCAAGTATGCTACTATCTCACCACTTGTTTTTTGTAAGCCTTTGTTTATTGCGTCAGTTTGGCCATTATCTTTTTCACTAATCCAGTTAATTTTTTTACCATAGCTTTGAAGTATCTTGACAGTTTGGTCAGAAGATCCCCCATCAATCACCCAATATTCGAGTTTTGGGTAGTTTTGACTCAATACACTATCAATTGTTTGTTTGATAAACTGACCTTGATTGTAACTTGGGGTTATTATGGAAATTGTGGGTAACTGTGACTTCATTTGCTTTTTTTTACCAGCAAGGCTTTTTCCCGAACTATATCTTCAATACGTGTTTCTAATCGCTTGTGAGTAAAGTAGTTTGCAAAGGCAATCACAGACAAAATCATCAGTGCGCCAACTACAAGTAAATCAAACACTCGAGTAAAGCTTAACCTATCAGAAATTCCAAGCATTAAGTTTGGAAAAATGGAGATCACGATGAATAAGCTCCAAATGGCTAGCCAGAAGCCTGTTTCCATTGAACTTAAGGTTTTCTTTTTGCGATACAACGTAACTGTATAAATCATGAATAATGCAAACAAAATTGCGATGATTTGAAAAATACTCATGGGAAAAACCTCCAACTGATAAACTGCGGCACAATTGAAATAGTATCAAGAATCGTCATCCCTCTGTCAAGGTCGTGATAGACTGTGGGAATTGAAACTTCGCTAAACTTCAAATCATACTGTGCAACTCGAGCAGCAATCTCCATCTCTACAGCATAGTCACGAGACTTCCAGTTAATTTTTTTATAGGCACTTTCAGACAAGGCTTTGAAGCCACAAGGAATGTCTGGAATATACTTGCCAAAGAAAAGTAAGACCAAAAATGAAGCGAGTCGATTCATCATTATCCGCAATAGTGGCATTTTATTATCAAAAGCTCTGACTCCTAAAACAACCTCAGAAGTTTGTAACCCAGTAGCAAAAGTTCTGAGTAAGTTAGGGTCATGCTGATCATCACCATCAAAAAAGATAATTCCCGTAGCCTGTAGTTCTGAAAAAGCATACTCTGCCCCAGTTTTAAGTGCAGCACCTTTTCCTAAGTTGATTTGATGCCTTAAAACTTGCGGAATTTGTTCACTTGCAATTTTAAAAGTGAGATCTTTTGAACCGTCATCAACAAGAATAATATTAGAGGTTACCTTTAGAACCCGTTCAAGAACTCGTGCTATATATTTTTGTTCATTATATGCGGGTATAATTACCCAAACTCTTGAAGTGATAGATTGCTGCATAGTGTATTATTCTAATCTAATTGTTAAAGTAGTTTTTACTTGTGATTAAAAACATCCGTAGCTTACTGCTTACTCTTGTACCAAGCTACAACTCGCTTCACTCCCTCGTCAAAATTCACTGTTGGAGACCAGCCCAATACTTCTTGTGCTTTTTTATATGAAAGTGAACTTACCACTTGTTCGCCTGGACGCTCAGCGCCATGTGTTTCTGGAATGTTGACACCAAACTCAGCTACAACTTTTCTGAATACTTCATTTGTAGAAATTTCAGTTGTGGTACCAATGTTAAGTGCTCCGATGAAATCAGTGGAAAGAGCCAAGACATTTGCGCGTGCCACATCGTCAATAAAGACATAATCTCGCGTGTGTGTGCCATCGCCATTAATCACCGGTGACTTACCCTGGGCAATCATTTCTGAAAAAATTGCAATCACACCGGACTCTCCGTGTGGGTTCTGACGAGGTCCATAGACGTTTGAATAGCGAAGCACGGTATACGGGATACCATACTGTTCATGATAATAATTAAGATACAGCTCACTTGAACGCTTGGAAACGCCGTATGGTGAGACAGGCTCTTCCTTCATATCTTCACTAAATGGAGTGGGCTTGTTGCCATACATAGCACCGCCGGTTGATGCAAACACTATTTTTTTGACTGGAATATCTTTGGCAGCTTCCATGATATTTAAAATACCCATGATATTGTTTTCAGCATCAAACTGAGGGTTCTTGACGGAGTTTCCCACTTGAATGTGTGCGGCGTGGTGATTAATTGCTTCTGGTTTCTCAGTTCTAATAATATTTTGAATAGTTTCTTTGTCAGTAATATCTGCTTTGATGAATCGTGCTGCTGGATTTACCTGGTCCTCTTTGCCACTCGATAAGTTATCTACAACTACAACTTCATGACCTGCAGCGCAGTAGGCATCAACAACATGAGAGGCAATAAAGCCAGCACCTCCTGTAACAAGAATTTTCATATTGTTCCTTCCGTTTATGCTACCCAATAGCCTTGGATAAATAGGATTGTATTCAATATCAGCAACACTGCCATACTAACATAGAGTGTCACCCAAGCAAATGTTGGCAGTTTAAGCTGGGCTAGTATAACAAATAGCGGAAATGCGACCAAGACGTATCTGGGCATACTTGAGAGTGTCCCTGTCAGCGTGGGTAGTAAGATTGCAATTAATGAGAATATAAGCCAGCTTGGTTTGATCGAAAAGGCTTTCTTACAGCCGTATATAAGTATTGTAAGTGCAGCACCAGTGAATAAAAATTCTTGAACATACGCCCACCAGCGAAGATTCTTAGGGATGGATACAATAATCTTAACGTATCTCCAAAATACTTGCGGTAAAACGACCAAACTCTCTTGTCTGCCAGAGCCGAACTCAGCTTGGACATGAAAAAAGTAGAGTGGATCACCGTAGTCATACCATAAATAAGTCATATAACTGAGCAGACCAATCGCACCTAGTGAAACAAGTAAAATCTCTCGGCGCATTTTTAAAAGAAAATGAATTTTTGCTGCAACAAATAGTTGCAGTGCTGCAATAATTTTTTTTGATTTTAGTTGTACATAGCATGCTTTCACTTTGGCAGACTCAGTGTCTAAAAACAGCTGAGTTATCACCGCTGGAATAAGGAAAATTCCCACCACTCGTGTAGCTGATGCGGCTGCAATACTGATACCAGTGAGCAACCATTTCCTTTTATCAGCAGCTATAAATGTCAGCATGACAAAACACATAAATAGTGATTCGTTATAACTTGATACAAAGAAAAAACTTGTTGGGAACAGCAATAAGATGAAAATACTTCGCCATGCCGTCAGCGTTGAAAACTTTGTCTTAATAAATGAGAAAAATAATACAAGGAAAATAAAAAAGGAAATATTACTAATGTACAAGCTTGATAATAAGAAGTTATCTGTAAAGTATTCTAGATACCGAATAGCAAGTGGATATACCGGAAAAAAAGCTTGAATCAGGCCATACCCTTTGTATCCACCTCGGGCAATTGTTAGGTAGTGCAGTCCATCAAAATTTGTCCAAGAATACATCCACTGGGGTACACCAAAAAATGGTAGCAACATATATGCATATGGAAATGCCGGCTCATATATTAGAAAACGTGGCGCAACAATAGCTAATAAAAAAAGTAAAATTCGCCAGAGAGCGAAAATTCCAAATAGTTGTGCGGCTTCTTTGCGAGTAAGTGATAGCATTATTGTTGCTGAGACTCCTGTGCAATCAATTCATACACACTCATTGTTCGCTCAGCAGTTTTCGCCCACGAGAACTGTTGGGCCCAGGCTTTACCACGATTGATAGCTGCCTCACGATTTTTTGAAGACCAGGCCAAGACATTATCCACTGCACGTGCGATTGCTTCAGCTTCAGGAGCAACATACAAAGGAACATCGCCACCCACTTCAGGAAGTGAACCTCCTGTACTTGAAATTACCGGACAGCCGCACTGCATTGCTTCTAGGATGGGCAGTCCAAATCCTTCTGAAAAAGATGGTTGAACATAGGCCAGTGCGCCAGTGAATACAGCACCTAGCAACTTTGTATCTTCTACACCAATATTTGTGACAAATTTTACGCGTTTGCTGACATCTGAAAGCGCAAGCTGCGAGTCAATCCATTGCCATTCTGGAATACTTTGCTCTACAAAATTTTTACCGACACAGACTAGTTCAACCTCATCAGGAAGAAACTTGAGACATTTAATAAGTTGGGGGATATTTTTGTTATAGTTAATATCTCCCACATACAAAATATAGTCTTTGGGAAGATTTAGTTCAGCGCGAGCTGCTTTGACAATGTCTTTCGGTTGTTCAGTTAGTTCGGGATTAGGCGCAAGATACGTTACAAAAATTTTCTCCTGTGGGATTCCGAGTAATGAATGAATTTTTTGTTTTGAATACTCTGAATCAGTAATTACTGCCTGAGTAAAACGTAGTGCAAGTCTCTGGCGAAGTGACGCGAGAGTGCCACGAATACCTGGTTTGTAAAATTCGGGAAATTCCAGAGGAATTACGTCATGTATCGTAACAACTGTTTTTTTTCGCAGTGTAATTGGAAGTGTTGGAAAAAAAATATCAAAAAATGGGTAGTGTACTATCTCAGCAGTTTTTCCAGTTATAGGTTCAGTTGTGACAGTTATGTTTTTAACGTTTTTAAGTTCAGCCAGTAAATTACGCGTATACGCACCAATTCCACGAGTGGCATGACCTGATTGTAGTGGTGTTGTGTCAAAATAAACTGATAACATTATTTTTTAAAATACTCCTGTAGTTTTAAATACGTAAATGGATGATGGAGCGAACTCATAAGTGCATAGGCAAAACCTGGAAATCCATCCACAAATCCTTTATGTCTTAAGAAAAGCAAGAAAAACATTTTAACTGGCTTAACCAACCAGTATTGAATTGTCTTACTGCTACTGGGTACTATACCAGTTGAATGCAACCGCTCTGCTTCAAATGAGGTATACGTATTAAATTTACGCATGTACGTATAAAAATCTGGGAAAGCGTAGTGGAGTAAGTGACCTGCAGCTGTTGCGGTTTCACCCATAACTTCCATCTGCTCATGGACATTTTTCTGAGGAAGCCGTGCTTTGCCACGAAGATACACTCTAATGACTGGATCTGGATACTGGCCACCTTTTCTTAAGAAATGTCCCAAAAAAAAGTTACGTCTGCGTAAGTACCAAGCAACTGGCTGTTCTGGAAGTGTTCCATTCTTTTGTTTTTCACCCAAATCACTAATAAAAGCCTGGAGTTCAGCATCCACAACTTCATCAGCATCAAGCTGGACAATAATATCTCCCGCAGCTTCATCCATCGCCATTTGCTTATTTATATGAAAATTTGATTTATTGGTAGTTGATACTACGCGTGCTCCTTTGGAGCGTGCAATTTCAGCAGTTCTATCTTTTGATTCTCCATCTACCACAATAATTTCGTCCGCAAATGTCGTAACTGCATCAAGACATCGTGCAATATTTTTTTCTTCATTATAGGTAGCGAGTACGACTGAAATCATAGCTAGTTATAGTCCACTAACCTGCCAATCTTGGTAGGTATCACTCCATTCTACTATTACTTGACTGTCTTCTACAGCCTCCTCTTTTGTTCTATAAAATCTATACTTACCCACTCGCTTTCCCGCACTAAAACCAATGGGGTCTTTTGCTTTACGCTCGATTGTTGTAAAAAAATCGGTGGCTGGCAATTTCTCATACCAGGCTACAGTAATGTACGAATAGCCAGTTTTATCAATAAAATTGACAGGTTTGTGGGGATACTTTTCATCAATATCTGTGATAACTGTCTGTAAATTTGATTGCAAGAGTGCTGGTTGTTCACTGACATATCGTGACCAATACTTCGTTACATAGTTGCCAAAACTTGTAACTACAAGACAAACCATGATTCCTGCCAGAATAATTTGGGCACCTTGCTGCTGTTTTTTAGCAAAAAAGCGAGGAAGCATATCAAGAAGTAATGATGTTCCTATCACTGCATACACAATAAAAATTGAAAGAAATAGTAAACTTCGTGTGGCATGCGGAGCATCTACGGTGACACTCGCTGGTGCCAAAGAAATAGCTGTGAGATATACCAGTGTCGCACTCTTACCAAACTCGGATGTCTGCCAAGCTTGCAGAATGCTCTGTGGTTTCTTAATAAGACCATACATGAATCGATACAGCGTTGTGAATATGCCGAGGAGTCCGAGCAGATAAAGTGAACTCGTTAAATGACTTGAGCCAGGAATTTGGTGCCAGGGATGTGTTCCACCTCGAGATACCAGAAATGAATAGGAAAAGCTCTCTACTAGATTATTCCCGATTATTCTGGCAAAAAATGTATATTTATTGCCAATCAGCGTCTGGCTGATACCTTTGAATTGAGCCCGGTACTGCGGATACTCGCTTGCTACACTTGGGTCAGAAAAGATCGTAATGCCGCTTTTATGATTGGTAATAGGTTGTAAGAGAAAGTAAAACGCTGTTCCAATGCATGCCAGAAGTAGTACTGGTGTGATCCAAGTTTTGACATTCTTCACCCCCATTAAAAATGGTATCCAGACAACAAGAAATGGCAATAAAATATATGGAGTGTTGTACGTGAAACAAGCAACAATCATGCTCGCGCCCAAAAGTATCCATCGCATCAGACTGCTTCCCTTTTGTGGACTTCCTAACAGAGTTAATAAACTAAACTGTAGTAGCATGAATGCTACATTTGCTTCAAAAGCAATTCTCGAATAAAAAAGTAAAAATGGTGCAGAGAAGGCAAAAATTAGCCCAATGATGAATGTTCTTTTTCGATCAGAAACTACTGCTCTTGCAATCAGAGCCAGCAACAGTATCGAAACCACTCCTGCAACTGCGGCCGGCAGACGTACAACAAAATCACTGGGTGCTGTGAAATGAAATAATCCAACAAGTATTGTGGGATATCCAATCAGCTTATAGTCGCCAAACGATTCTAATCCTACTGGCCAAACTCTGTTCCACTCGTCTCGTCCAGTGTCCTGTAAAAGTAGAGCATTATATGCCAGTGCAGCTTCATCTCGATTAAGAATTGCAGGATTTTCACCTAGTTTATAGAGGCGCAAAAAAGCAGCAAGACAGAGAATGCTCACTATTAGACCCTGAAAAAGATATTTCTTTTGCACTGTTATCATAATAACAAAATCTGCACCGTTGCTGTTAGAATAACTGAAGATGTCTTTTACAACAGTTCTTAAAAACCACGCAGCTGCCTTACTCACAATAGTAGGTCTCTCAATTATAGGGATTTGGCCACTTTTTCATAGTGGGCTCTACTCTGCTCATGATATTTGGCATCAAGTAGCTCGGTTATACCATTATTCTCAAGCCACCCTTGATGGTCAATTTCCCCCATCATGGATCTCAAATATGACCAATGGCTATGGCTATCCATTATTTGTTTTCTCCTATCATTTTCCCTGGATGATAGGTATGCCATTTATCCTGGCCGGCATGGGAGTCATACCCACCATTAAGTTGCTTTTTGCAGTAGCATTTTCCCTTTCAGGAGTGACTTTCTACATGCTTGCTCATGCGTTGGCAAAAAATAAGTTGGCAGCCACTGTTGGCGCACTACTCTACTTATTTGCTCCATATCACTTTTTGAGCATATATGTCAGCGCTTCGATCGGGAGTGTTTTTTTGTTTACACTCCTTCCATTACTTTTTTATGGAATTGTTTTACTGCTTGATAGAAAAATTATTCCAGGTGTGGTAACAGTAGCTTTGACGAGTGCAGCCATGGTTCTGACTCATTTAATGAGCATAGCTATTTTCTTTCCATTTTTATTGATTCTCGTTATTGCACTACTACTTGGGTTTGGTAGGTCCCTCAAAACAGTACCACAACAACTAGGCTTGCTCGCTATTGGCGCACTATGTGCGGTGCTTTTAACAGCGTTTTATTTGGTCCCACTTATTCAGTATCTTCCCCTCACTCAAGCGGTTGAAAAAGGAAACGGACTGGTAGGATTACATAGAAGTAATTTGGTCAGATTTTCGCAACTCGTCTACTCGCCTTGGGGATTTGGACCGATTACCGATACTGCCCTTGATGGACAGATATCATTTCAAGTGGGTATTGCCCACTGGCTCGTTCTGGGAATGGCAGTGGGAATGCTGCTTATTTTTGTCGTTCTCACTAAGTTGAAGTCTGCAAAAAAGAACGCAGTGTTGAAGTTCTTACAGAATGCAGTGAGCGTGCCTTCTCAGCAAAATAAAATTTTAATTGCCGGTGTCCTCATTTCTTTATCGTTTACGTTGTGGACAATGACAACTTCGGCAATGAAGTTCTGGGACTTTTTTGCAGAAAAACTTATCGCAATTGATTATCCATTTAGGCTCCTACTTCTTGCGGTTTTTTCTGCATCCTTGCTCGGTAGTTTATTACTTGCACAGATTAAAAATAAGCAAATTTCCTGGACAGTCGGTATATTCTTGGTAGTAGTTGCGTTGTATACCAATCGTAACCATATCAGAGTTAATATGTATACAGATTTTGATCTTGATTTATATGTACGCTCTGAGTTAACAACAAATACGTTTAATGAGTATGCGCCCAAAGGGACAGAAACCTTTATTAGCAAAGAACCAAAGTCATTCCTTGAACAAGATATTCCCTACACAATTCAAAAAAGAAATACTGCAGAGACTGACTTCACACTTACCACAAAAAAAGAAGAATCAGTCACTGTCAACATGTTTGACTTCCCTGGCCAGACGGTGTTTATTCAAGAAAAACAGGTCCCACACACTGCCGCTGGTGGCAGAATTCAATTTACAGCTCCTGCAGGTTTGAGTACTGTCCGAATTGTTTTTGTACGACCTGCAGTCCAACAGTGGTCACTCTATGTTTCAGCACTCACACTTGCAACTCTCATTGGATTATCAACATATCATTTAACCAAAAAAAGGAGTCAAAACTCATGAAAGTAATTGCTGTCATGCCTGCATACAATGCGAGCAAGACCTTAGAAAAAACAATTAACGATATTCCAAAGAATGTTGTAGATGAAATAATTCTGGTAGATGATCATAGTAGTGATGACACAACCGCTAAAGCCAAAAAACTAGGCCTCACAGTCGTTACTCATCCTCAAAATCGTGGCTACGGTGGAAATCAAAAGACCTGTTACACACTCGCGCTTTCAAATGGTGCAGATATAGTAGTGATGATTCATCCTGACTACCAATACGACAGTAGTCTGACAAAAGAGATGGTTGAACCGATTATAAAGGGCAGATTTGACATTATGCTTGGATCACGGATAAGAACTCGTGCCGAAGCACTCGCTGGTGGTATGCCACTCTATAAATATGTTGGCAACCGTTTTCTAACCTTTACTGAAAACATGTTCTTAGGACAGAATTTATCAGAATATCACACTGGATTTCGTGCATTTCATCGCAGCGTTTTAGAGAAACTTCCATTCCATACCTATTCAGATGACTTTGTCTTTGATTCACAAGTTCTTTTTGGAGCAATTGCTTCCCAAGCACGTATTGGTGAAGTTGCAGTTCCAGTTCGGTACTTTGAAGAGGCCTCATCTATCAACTTTATGCGCTCAACAGTCTATGGACTTTCAATTCTGAGAGATCTAGGCAAATATGTGGTAACTGGCGGAAAAGCGTTTTTATAACAGCTTGGTTATGATGTACGTCGTGCCATCATCTACGGTAAGTTCTTCAATTGTTTGAGCTTTTGCTGTAGGAAATTTTGTTTGGAACTGTTGCCATTGCTCCTTGGTAGTAGCGATAATTGCGCCAGTTACTGCTTGATCAGGTAGCTTGCCAATGTGAATGTCATTGAACTCTTCAAATACAAATTGATTCTCCTTTTGTATTTGTACGCCCTGCTCTAAGTATGGACCTTTATACAGTGACCATATAAAGAATTTGTCATTTACGCCTGCCACATATACTGGTTCATTACTTGTTCTGAGTGTTTCTATTTTTTCAGCTATCTCACTAAATTGACTGTACCATGCCACTTTGCTTATCGATTTATATTGGTTTATATAAAAGTAGAAAAACTCAAAAAATGAAACTGCAGTTAGTAGCAATAGCCCACTTACTGCTGCTTTTTTGAAATAATTTTCTTTTGAAACTAGAAAAGTTATACATTCAGATAATCCAAGACCGATAATTACACTAAATGGTAACAACGCATTCAAAGAACGAAGTGCATGTGGTGTGTTTTGCGGGACAGATGCAGGTAAGAACGCAAGTAAAATCCAGATTCCTAGGAAAGCCAGAACTCCTTTTTGAGCTTTAACCAGTGTGACAATGCCCATGAGGAAAAATAGTGCCATCGGAAGCAAAAACTCTCCATGCCTGCCCGTGCCGTGCCTGAGATTGGGGTCTCCATTCAAAAATAGGAAATTTATTGAAAGATGGTCGCTGTAGTTTTTGATCAATTCGCGTGCAGTAAACGTATACGAATTAAAAAGTAAGCGATCGATAATGGTATTACCAGCAAATAATCGATATTGATTGATGGTAAGTACTTGATCATCAATTTTTAAAACAGAATCAGTATTAAGTCTAATGAGGTCGGTTGCGCCATAGAATGGTGAGTACTGTAACGGTAGCAAGAGAAGTCCATACGCAAGTACGCCCACTAGTGAAGCACTGAGCCACTTGAGATCAAGGTGCTTCCAATTGCGCTGAAATCTTTTGAAATACAGCAGCCACAAGGAAATGAAGACACCTACCCACACGAATCGAACAGAATAGTAAGTGTAGGTAGCTATAACACCAAGTAAAATTGAGCCAGCAATATAACCAACAGATTTTTTGCGTAGTCCGATTAATTGCAGCAGTATTGACCCTCCAAAAAAAGCTTGAGCAAGATGGCCTTCAAATGCAGCCCGAGAGAAAACAATACTCCATGGTGTTATCGCCAAAATCAGAGCAACAGAAAGTCCAGCTCGCTGTGTGAGAGTACGCATTTTACTTTGATCAGAAAATTTAGTTTTTGTGAATACTAAGAGCTCTTTGACAATAAAATATCCCAGTGCCACTGTGGCAACTCCTGCCACTATTGTTGGGATTTTAAATACTACTTCTGAAAGACCAAATATCTTTGCACAAATTGTTGCAAGCCAGATATAGACTGGCATTTTGTAATCACCGTATGAAGGAAAAATAAGTTGGTACCAAGGTAACCCATGCATGTCAGTACCCTGTAACAAAATTGATTTGACGTCGACAAACATTGCCACTTCATCGATGTAGAGTGCTGTTGGAACTTCAGATACTTTGTAGATTCTCACAAACAAACTCAGCAATAGTATTGCTAGTAACAGTAATCGTTCCTTATTTAAAAATTTCATACTTATTTGTTTTGGGTCTTAACTCGCTTTTCTACAGTAAAGTAACCAAACTTTTTTTCTTCTACAAGTTTTGTGGGTCCTAATTCAGCTGTCCACTTCTCTCTCCACATTGGATCAACTGGTTTTTCAATAATCAAATAAACTGTTTGATATTCAATTCCTGTTTTATCACCAAGATAGTATGATTGTAGGTATTGCCAGCCTTCTTCTTGATAGTACGGAATGGTAAAGGCTTTAAAGTGGTAGGGAGTATTTTGACTATCAGAGTGAATATATGCAAGTAACTCGCGCTGATCATGTAAATTATGTCCGTCTTGAATAGTGGTGAAGAAGACTTTTAGATTTTCATACAATAATTTGGTATTGGCCACACCATTTATACCTAATACAACACCAACAATTATCAGATATATTTTTCCAAATTTATGTGTAAATAACTTATGCAAAAGTATTGCGCTGAAGACTAGCAGTCCCAATCCACTCACAATATAGAGTTGCACTAATGAGAGTGATTTAGGAAAAAATAATACGGGCAACGTCATAAAAAACCAGAGAGTACTGAGTTTTAGTGCTGTAGTTTCTGCAGCGGTAAAACTTTTCCTCTGTACATAACTTAAGAAAAATACTGCAAGCGTAATAATTCCTACCCACACTTTCGGTATTCGAATCAGGTGTTCCTGAAACTGCTCCGCTTGTAAGAATAAATATTTTTGAATCAGTGGGCCAAATGATGTGTGTGATGTAGATCCTTCACTAAGATACGCCTGCACTGAGTGTACGGTAATCCACTGATTCCTAATATTGAACAAAATGAATGGTGCAAACAGTGCAAACAAAATTACACCAGATGCCACAATTGTTTTAAGCTTTGGGAGTGCGATAATTTTGAGTGCAAGGGCGCAGAAAATAAAGAAAACCAGCCACAATGCCAAAATGATTTCAAACTGTGCAGCAAAAAATGCGCAAAAAATAAAGACAAGAAAGTAGAGTCCTTTTTTACTTTGCGAATATTCATATAGAGCGTACAGCGCCAATGCCGCAAGTGGAATAGCGGGAGTCACATTGGAAAGCCAGCGGGCATAGTTTATAAAGTGAAAACTAATCGCAAAAAGTAGTCCTGCAATATAGCCAGCATCTGCACGTTTGGTTATTTTTTTAAGTAATAGGAACAGTGGAATAATTGCTAAATTTGATAGGAAGGCACTAATGAAACTTATTGCAACAGGATTTCCTCCTGTTATTAAGAATAGAAGTGCTAAGAAATAGTAGTAATGTGCACCATGAAAAACACCATCAATATCAGTCTTAGGACCCACTAGTACAAAATCTGAAAGCTGTGAAATCTTTTCTGCAATGAGAAAATCACGACCTTGCTCAAACCCAAAAAATAAATGGTTTTGCAGCTGAATAAATCTCAAAAAAACTGCAAGCAGAAAAATTGAACTCAGAATAATAAGCTGCTTTTTATTTTTTAGGAGTGGCAACATAAACCGTCACTTCCTCACTCAGTTTGTGTTCAGAAATAATTTGTCCATATGACTGTTCGTTCCACCATGTTTCTAAAAATGCTGGGTTCTGTGTTTGTTCAACAACATAGTAAATAACTTCTGGATTAGAGTATTGATTGTCTGAAAACTTTGCCAAGAGCTCCGCTTTTTCTGGCATATACTCTGTCGCTCCAGGTTTATAGCTAAATTCAGCAGGCAGTTTCATCCCATGCGCAGCTTGCCAGAAGTATAAGTACTGGTATGAGTAGTCATAAATATCGGGAACATAATGATATGAAGCAAATGACCTTCCAGCAGCATCAGAGCGTATAAAATCAATGGCAGCACGTTTAACTGGTAAAAACTGTCTACTTCCCTGCAGTATTGGTTGATCATGGTCGTAGTAAAACACTACTTTAAGTGCTGGCATGAGTAAGAAGAGTCCCAGGACTACGTATCGCCATTTGGCAGGTGCTCTATCAAGCAGCTGGCTGACAACAATAACTACAGCAGGAAGAATTCCCAAAATATACCACACATTGAAATGCAAAAAGGTGAAACCAATAATTGGTAGTAGTAGCCAAACCAGAACATCAAGTCCAAAGAATAATTTTTGTTTCTTCTTAATTGTTATATACAAACCATACAGATATGCTCCAATTGTTATGATTTCTAATGTCAGTGCAAGGTATGGAATTTGATAGTGTGTGACAGGAACAACAGCTAATTTTGTTTCTTTCAATGTCACCCCAATAACTTCACTCAGTTTTGAGCCCCCCACAGCTTGAGAATCACCCTCTTTGAGGTAACGTATCACTGCATGCGTTTCCAAAAAGCCATGCGTTACTTCAAAAAGACCTTGCGGCACAAATGGAATCGCAAAACCAATAGCACACAGTAACCAGGCAATTGGCTTTGGGAGAAGTTTGCGAATAATAAAAAAAGATGCAATCAAAATCGGATAAAATACTGCAAATGCAGTAGAAAAATGAAAACCCAAACTTGCAGTCATACCAATTGCAAGTGCTTGCAAATTTGAGATACGCCTATTTTTCTCAATTGATTTAAAAAGTGCTAGTAAGACGAACGTCAACAAAGTCATGGGGAACGGATTCCAGGCACTTTGTGAAAGTGTGAACCATGTTTGTGACGATGCAACTACTATGGCTGCTGTTAAACCAAAATATCGGGCGCAGATCCATATTTGGATAATACCTAGAAGCACTAGAATCCACACTGGTGCGACTGGGTGCCCCATTCCAATCATATATGCTGGCAACAGCAAGTAGTACCAGGCTGGGCCAAAGAACAGGCCAGGGATACTTGTCCATGGTCCAATTAATTTGGGTGAAAGCGTTTGCCACATGTGAAATATTGCAATGGAATCTTTGCCGTGGTCAAACGTAAATGGTATAACGCCATGCAACAAAAGTGGTAATTTAGTGATGAAAAAATATGCGCTGAGCGCAATGAACACCCAAAACGGTACTGTTCCAACTTTTTTCGGTAGTGCACTAATTTTCATAGGTAAAAATATAGTATCCATTATACTCAGTCTTGTGCAGCTTCGCTAGTAAAGCAACTCGTGCTGAATCATCTTTACCTGTACAAACTACTTTGTTAATCTTTTCCTTTTTTAGAAACTCTTCGAAAGCCCCAGAGCTAATACTCTCGTGGGAAATCAACTTATGAAGATCCCTAACAGTATCCTCAGTTTTAAGTTTAAACATTAACTCTAGCTGAACAGGGTTAGCATAGTATATTTGTCCAGCAGAAAGTGAGCTTGCCAGTGATGTCCCAAAAAGATTTGTGCCATTTGGACAAATAAATACTCTATCTTCTGGTTGAATCTCAGTTCTCATTCCTTCTACAAAGCTTTTTGGTATTCTTTCATACTTAGTATATTTCATCCAAACCGTGCGCAAAAATGTTGGAACAGTTAGAACGATTATGAATAGCATGATGACAACTTTCAGTGGCATTATTCTAATTTTGTCTAACATTTGAGCTATCACAGTTACTACCAAAAGATTCGCAAATATAAGTGCATAGTACCAAAATTGAATTGAATTCCAAATTGGTCCATTACTCTGAACAACTAGTAACGGTAATGCTGCAGCAACTATAAACGCAATCGTGATTTTAATCCAAAAATAATTGAGACTTCTCTTTTTAGAAAAAAACCACATAACTGGGTACAGTACGAAAAATACACGGGTACCTAAATTGCCTGAGAAAAATATCAAAAACTCCTTAGTTTTGAGCTCGATTAATCTTAACAATTTATCATTAGCTATATAGTGAATTTCAAGGAATTTCCAAAGTGGATTATTAACTCTATCAGGAGATTCAATCATGCTATTGAGGTACCAAAGGGGTAAATATTTGAAACTACCTGTTTGTAATCCGACAAGTGCATACATGAGTGCAAAATTAATGAGAAAAAAGACAAATGACTTTTTTAAGAAGTTAATAAATCTCCGTTCTGCAAACAATTCTTCAATAAAGTCTAGTCCAATTAACAAAAGAGCAAGCAACCATCCATAGCTTTTAAATCCTACCATTGATGCAGTCAAAATTGTAACAAGTATAAACGTAATGTTTTGCTGCTTAGGTTGTATGCTTTTCCTATTCCACACATACCAAATAATAGCCATGAGAATTGAAAATGAAAAAATAAGTTGAGGATTTACCAAAACTGCAAATGTTTGACTGACCCAAAAACTTGACTCTTGCCATGTATTGCCGGGTAAAAAATATGGAATCATATAGGCAAAACTACCACCAAAAAATGTAAAAAACACAGCTAAGTATGCTGAGAGACGTGCTTTCTTGAGCGGAAAAATAAGCAGCATACTACATCCCAAAAGGAACGAAATAATGAGTGGGAACACTTGAAAGTATAGAACGTGAATGGGGAGTTTAAAAAAACGTACAAGTATTGCAACTGAAATATCATATAAGTAGTGATAATTCTCAACTAGATAGGTATACGAAGAAGGATGTACTGGTGGTAGCGACTGCAATAATTTTTGTATGAGCGCTAAATGCCAGGTGCTGTCGTCAAGCTGACCATTTTGGACATATAGTGTGTCTCCACTGATAATCCAACTAAATGCCATTGTGAAATAGAGTGTCATTGTCGATAATACTAAAAAACTAAAAAAGAGCGGTTCGCTTCTAATACTCCTTAGGGAAACTTTAAGTTCAGTAAAAACACGTGGCAGATTAAAAACTCCAATTCCAAAAAATACTAAACTAACATAGTAGGCATTGAGACCAACAACTTTTCCTAATATGAAAACAGTTATACTAGTGATACATATTCCTAGTAACCAAGATAAAACGAATCTCACAAGTGGGCGGTCAATTGTGAGTGTACGTTGGAGAATAAATAGACCAAAACTATAGTATTGAATATTTGCCAACAGTAAACCTAGGATTGAAAGTAATAGTATCGGTGTCAGTGTAAGCATAATATTAGCGAACTTGGGTAATCATCCAAACTGTCTTATTATCTAGATCTTGTACTGTATACAAAGTCTCTGACTGAAAACCCTTACTAGTTACACGCTGTAAGTATCGCTTAGTTTGCTCTTCGGATGCAACTAGCAGTAATGGTTCTTCTGGTACTTCATTAATTGATTTTTCAAAGTACATATTTTTGAATGTAGTAAACTCAGCTTGGTCTTTTTCTGCAATAGCATTTTCTTTTTGTACCTCATACGGATCTGTTTTTGCAAAAAACCAGTAGTACATTGCTGGTCTACCTTTCTCACGAGTTATGTATATTTTTTGTATCTCAGGATTCTGGGTTTGCAGTGCAGCAAGTTCTTGCATTACTTGTTTATATCCATACTGCCAGTCATTGCTTGCAAGATGTGGATAGACGTTCATATAGTATCGCCAGAACGCTCCGAATTGGACAAGGTTGCAGCCAATAAATAGCAGCACTACTAAATATTGAAAGGTCACAGAATCTTTTTTGAGATTTAGAAGGTATTGATACACTGCATACATTCCGATACCAATAATAAGTAAGAATGCTGGTAGTGCAGGTAAAATTCTTAGTGTCTGTGGGACTGGTCGAGCTAAGGCTGTAATAAATAGTGTTACCAAAAGCCAAAATAGCAATAAATACTCTTGCTTCCGCTTGTTCCTTATAATAAAAATTAATCCAATAGCGAAAAATAACAAATCGGTCGGATAGATTATTCCAAAAAACTTTGTTCCATGCCGAAGATTTTCATCTCCAGTTACAATTAAATAATCCGAACTTAATTGGATTCCAATTTGCTGTACAATATACTTTGACCAAATAACATACCGATGGTATAAAATTCTTGAAATAAAAGAATTACCGGCACGTTCACGCAGCTCATTGCTCTCAGTAATAATTGTTGCATCAAACACATTTCCTGTTTCGTTATACCGCTGTTTTAATTCAGGGGTTGTAAGTACAGCAACAACGAGCGGACCAAACAAAAGTCCAATGGTTACAAAAATCCACAATAGTTGCTTGGTATTTTGCTGCAACACTTTCTGAAAATTACGCAAAAAATTCGTATTTTCAAAAATTTGTGGAATAGCCCACTGGAGCAAGATTGCAGCGTACAAAATTGGCCCAAGCAGTCGTGTGGCATGATAGGTATATGCTGCAAGAGCAAATAAAATTGTTCCCCAGATTGCTTTTTTAAGCTGAACGTTCTGCTGAACTGTTGCTTCAAGAAGAAAAACAGCACCCCAAGTCATTAGTGCTGTGGCAAGAGTGACTTCCCAACCAGCTCGAGAAAAATGTATTCCCCAGGGTGAAATAGCAGCTACAAAAATAGTTAGTAATATCGGAAGTTTTAGGTGTTTCCCTAAATACCCAACTGCAAAAACTATTGCAATGCCAGCAAGTGCAGCAGGAAGTCGTACAGCCCACTCATTGAGTCCAAGTGCAGCAATAAAAGGAATAATGGCATAGAAGTAACCTGCTGGTTTCCAATCACCAAATGATTCGAATGCAAAAATTGGCAAAAAATTACCGTGATGATCATGACCGGTTTTAAAAATACTATATGCGTCATATCCTAGAGCAGCTTCTTCCCAATATAGTGAGGGTGGCGAGGTTGTTAACCCAAAAATTCGTACAAAAACTGCCAGACCAATCACAAGAAATAAAATTGGCATGTAGTATTTTGTAAAAAAAGGCTTCATTTATTTCCTGTATAGAACAGTGCGAAACGGAGTGACCCGTCACTCCCGTAAATTAAGTGATCAGCTCGTTCGATTGGTAGTGTATCATTTGGCACTGCAACAAGCAGTGCACTTGGCCGATCGAAGTCTGTGATTGTTACTTTATTTACAAATACATATCTATTGAGAACTCCACCTTGATACCAGAATGGATCAGGTTTTTTTACAAAAAGCGCATAGATATATGGCTGCCCATATGTTCCATCAACAATGATATTGGCAACCTCTGGTCTACCATTTTTACCTTTTTCATAGTCTTTGGCAATAGTGAGAGCTTGTAAGTAGCCATCCTGGAAATCACTTGCACTTTCTGCTGCAAATGTCACAAAATAATAGTTCAAAAAAGAAATAAAGAAAAATACTTCCAAACAAATTAATATGCCAAAAATAGTATTTTTAAGTATTGCAGCCATAGCAGGCTCTACCTGATTAATGAAAAAATTATTAAGATGTTCAATACCAAGTAATGTCAACAAAATAAATCCTGGAAGTGCAAATAAAGCTCTGTTAGCATGTGGGACTTCATAGGAGAGAGAAGCTGGAATTAGTCCAATTACTGCTATTCCAATACCAAAAAGATATGGTTTTTTTTGCTGAAGGTGGCGTCTGACCTTTGGAAAAAAATAGCCGAATAACCCAACAATTGCAAGTGCATAGGTGACTGGTAGCAGTACTGACCAGGCACCAGGCCCATGTCGCAATGTAAGTGTTTTGCCATAAATCATAAATCCAGGTTCCAGATGTAGTAAGAAATTTTTTAAAAATACTTCAATCATTTTATATACTGGGATTGCATCAAAAATGAATAGTACTCCAGCACGTTGTCCTGCATTGCCACTGATAGTGTCAGTAATTAGTGGTAGTAATAAAACAATAAGTATTAAAAAACTACTACAAAGATATGGAAAAAAAGTTTTTTTAAACTCTTTAAAATTACAGATAATTATCAGAATAAAAAGCAGTGGCACCACAATTTTTGCACTGTGATAGGCATATACACCCAGTGCAAATGCCAAGGCGCTTCCATTCAAAATGAGCCATTTGTATCCAGTTTTGATTGCACTACTTTGTTTTAAAAAAAACAGCAAAAGAGTGAGACCTCCTAAAACAAAAAAGAAACTAACTCCCGCTTCAAATGCAATTCGTGAAAAATGAATATGCCACGGAGATGCTGCCAGTAGTGCTGTCCCCAACAAAGCTAGTTTCTCTGAAAGTGAATGTTCGGCAAACAAGATTTTTAAAAAGAAATAAAAAACAATAACGCTGCCAATCCCGAGTAATGCAAACGGTAGACGTACAGCCCATGGATTCATACCAAAAAAATATGTAAAAAAGCCATTGAGGTAAATTGCTGTGGCAGCTTTATAGTCACCAAATGATTTAAATGAGACAGGTAGTTTTACAAGCCATTCATCACGCCTTGTAGTAAAGATAGTGAAGCCATTGTAACCAGTTGCCGCTTCATCCCAGGTGAGTCCATGTGGTATTGTACCTAGTGCATACAGTCGTACAAAAGAGGCTATGCAAATAATTCCGGCTAACACAAAATGTGAGGTGCGTAACATCGAAAACAGCCGGCGTAATAACATACTGTTTTTATTCTACTCATCTTTTGCTGTAAAATCATAGTAAGATTTGCCTACAACACTGTATGAATACTTCAAATTCTTCAAAAAAAACCACACTTTCAATATCTTCGATACTTTTTGGTGCAGTAAGTATCATTATACTTGTGACACTTTTTCTGTATAGCTATATTTTCACCTATTCATATAGTCAGAACCGTGAACAATTAACTGACCTCTTTAACTTTTCACAGTGGCGAATACCACAAAGCACTCGGGTTATATCTGACGAAAAACTGTACCAGGTAGCGGCAGACTATATTGTTCGTGGTAATAACCTGTATGACATTAATCCTGAAGTTCCTCCACTGGGAAAGTATTTATACGGACTCAGTATCATTATTTTTGATAATCCATATATAACTTCTATAGCTCTCTATCTTATTGCAACTGTAGTTTTTATACTGCTAGCAAAACAAGCCCAATTTACTACCGAACAAATAGCAATTAGCGCCCTTCTATTGCTCACCACGCCACTTTTTTTCTCACAGCTCAGTCAAACAATGCTGGATTTACCACAGCTACTATTTGTTTTACTACATTGCTACTTTTTTGTTCGAATTCTTGGAGCAGCAAAAACTGGTCAGCAAATGACGACAACTTTAGCGGCAGGACTTTTACTCGGCTTAGCTGCTGCAATTAAGTTCCCAATTTTTGTGATTGTTATTGGGTGTGTTGATGCCTTTTTATTACTATTTCAACGTAAAGTGCGCACACTGGTATATTTTGGAATTGCTGCAGCTGCAGGATATATTCTGCCATTCACATACTATATTTCGACCCATTCATTCATGGAATTTTTAGGTGCACAAAAGTGGATGGTTCATTTTTACCGAGGTCAATATTCTGAAGTCTCCATTTGGGGAAATGTTGTTCACTACTTTACTGGAATATTTTCTGATTATGCTGGCACTACACAACGTTCAGAAGAATGGAGTATTGTTCTTCCACTAATTGCAGCTGGAGTGTGTATCTACTTGTTTTCAAAAATGTTTAAAAATGTCTTTACAAAGCGTATGGTAGAACCTTTGGACTACTACGCACTTTTATTCATTGCACTACTTTTTCCACTCTTTTTCTTATCGTTGTATACGAGATACTTTGTACTTGTCTTGCCATTCGGACTACTCTGCCTCACCTACTGGTATACAACAAAACGTATCTGGCTCTATGCTGCCATAGCACTCATCTCCCTCATACAAAGTGCTGCTTACATTCGGCCGCAGCCACTAGCAACATTAAAATTTGCAGTGATTGATTGGAAGAATGGTAACTATCAAGATTTTTATTCTCACCTCACATCTGACTCGCAAAACATTGATCGAGCAAGTTACTTGCATAAACTCAAAGTAATTGAATTTGCTACACTGACACAAACTCAGAGTATTACACTCAATCTTCCAGCCACTACTTTTTTCACAACTGAAGTA
Source organism: Limisphaerales bacterium (assembly GCA_044350895.1). Classification (GTDB taxonomy): domain Bacteria; phylum Patescibacteriota; class Microgenomatia; order UBA1400; family PJMF01; genus OMIS01. The sequence goes on along the minus strand of JBILGT010000011.1, from coordinate 7,075 downwards.
GATGGCACTGCAACTATTGAGTATATGACGCATGCTGGCAAATATACCCACACCGCTCCAGCACACTTTAAACGTGAGGAAGGTGTATGGAAAATTAAATGGGACTGGAACTTAATAGCTGATGGAATGAACTCAAATGACACGTTGACACTAGTTGATCGTGAAAAACCACCAGGAAGTGTTGTATCTACAGACAAAATAAAGTTGGCATACATGGCCAATCAGCCATACATATATGTGAACCCCGATAAAATTGCTGACAGAAATACATTTATTCATGCCCTTTCATCGGTATCAGGTCAATCTACAGTGGCACTTGAAAATCTCATTTTTATTAAAGGACGAAGTCTGACCGAAGTACCTATCGGCGTACCAAAAACATTCAATGAACCACAAGCTGAGTTACCAGAAATAACCTATGAAGCATATACAACTAAAGAAAAACCAGTGAGAAGATATGATCCTCGATTGAGTAAAGTTGATCTCACACAAATTCAACAGCTTGAAGATAAGAATAGAGATTTGCTTGGCCTTGCACCGTTACTAGTTCTCAAAAAAGCTTCTGGAGATGAGAAACTGCTTCTTGGAAATCCTGCGCAAATAACTTCAGACATAGTCTATCCGTTCACTTCCCAGGTACTTTTTTTGAGACGGTAGTTATGTTGCCACAAGATCTGTAAAACTGTGAAAAAGCCAATATGGCAACCACAGTACAAATTGTATTTTTTGGACTATAGTTCCATTTTTCCAGGTAAATTTAAAGGCATTCCTCCAACTCATCTGTCTGATTTTTGCATTCCCAAACACTGTACCGTTAGTAGTTTCATGTTCGTGAATAACTGTAGCATCTGCATCAAATAATACTTTCCATCCTCTTGCATGTGCTTGATATGAGACATCAATATCTTCCCAATAGGCAGGATAAAACAGAGGGTCGAATCCACCAATTTCTCGCCACTTGGAGACGCTAAAAAGACCGCTTCCTCCACTCACCCATGCTGTTTCACCAGAATCCATTGTTGGAGCTTTTGAGTGCTGAAAAAGCCCTCGCTCAAACCACAATACATTACGGCCACTTATTTTTTCACACTCCTTACTACCTTCGTATTCTAAGCAACCGACACCAAAAACAGTTTCATTTATAAAGTGGCGTGCTAGTGACGTTAATGTATCTGGAAACGGAATAACATCATTGTTGCATAAAAAGACTAGTGGATTCTGTGCTAACAAAAAACCAATATTTGCAGCAGCACCGAATCGAACATTTTCGGCATTTTTAAAAACTGTCAGTGAAATAATTTTTCCTGCTGCTTTAACTTTACCTTGATATAGTGTGCCTTTGATTTTATCAAAAGTAGTGTGATACGTATCTGGAATAAAAAATGCATCATTAGAAAATGATACTTGCTCGAGAATACAATTTTCTTGCAACCACTCGAGTGTCGTATCAGTGCTTGCATCATCAATAATAATGAGCTGATCCAAACTTATCATTGTTGCAACAATTTTTGGAATATTTTTTTCCAAAAGTTTTTGTGCATTATAGCTAGGAATTACAACACTGATTGGTTCTCGTTTCATAGGGTGAATAATGTGGTAACTCGTTGCATGAATGAATCTTTGTTAAAATCTGCAGCACGAGTTATTACTTTATTTTTGTATTCTTCAAGTTTATTTTGCTTTTGTAAAAGTTCTTTGGTTTTATCGACACATTCGCTTTGTGTTTCCCACATTAGGAATGGTAAGTCTTCCATTATTTCTTTTTGTCCGCCCTTTCCTACCACCAGTGGCACTGCTCCAGCTGCCATTGCCTCAATTGTTGTAATTCCAAAATGTTCAACTTTTTCTGGTTCGGTTTCTTCATCCATGCCAAACCCAGTGGCATGCCAATAGATACTAGCTCGCTTATACAGGTCGACGAGCTCCTCACGTGTTTTACCGTGTTCAATAATTATAGGAAGACCTTCAGCCAGTTTTTTCACATACGCAACATACTCATCATCTTCTGAACTGCCTACCAAGTACAACTTCCAACACTTTGCAACTGTAGGAGCTCGATCCATCAATTCTTTAAAAACTGAAACTAAAACATCTTGTCGCTTGCTATGCAGTCTTCTGAAGAATCGTCCTACATTTAAAATAATTTTTTCCTTTTTTCTAGTTGTTTCCAGTTCAGCAGTATTTACCATTGGATACAAGACAGTATCAACATGAACATTCCAGTTTTTCTCAATACTTTTCTTTGTGAAAAAAGAGTTGGTATTAATATGTGTCCATTGAGCCAACTTCAACCTATTTATCAATGACGTTTGTGAGTGTGAAAAGGGAATTTGAACATGCAGAAAGTTATGTTTGGCTGCACTAAAAAATAGCGAACCATCAGTGACGTAGTACAAAGCATCAAACTGCTTTGTCCACCACAGTTTTTTTGCGGCAGATTCTGCAGTACCTAGTGGAGTCGTTATAAATGCTAGAGAGTCCAAATCATAGCCAGTGAACGACTCATACTGTCTTTTAATTTGGGAAAGCTCCTGTTTTGAAAAATTTTTTCCAGAAAGCGCGATTGTTACCTCATGCGTATGTGATGCACAGTATGCCACATCAAATAAATGTTTTTCACCACCGCCAAAATGTTTGGGCAGATATGGTGAGTAAAAACAAATCTTCATGATTGATCACTCCATTGCTTTGTGATTTTTGCTTCATGATGAGTGTATTGATCTGAGAGTGGTGGTTTTTGCTGGAGTTCCCAAACTTGGGCATAGACCAACATTCTATTAATTCCCTGAATTATTGCTTCGACCAATCCAGCTTCTCCGTCTTTGTATCCTTTTTTAAGAACTCCTCTTCTCAGGAACTCCATACATCCTTTTCGTAGAATTGTCAGTACGCCAACTTTAGGTAGCCCCGACTCATAGAGCAGTTCAGCTTCCATTGGAGTCCAGCTAGCTGTCTTATGTAGCCCACTGACAATATTCCTATGTGAAAAATGAATGAGTGGTGTTTGCAATGTTACAACCTCGCCATTAAAAATTGGACTTTCATGGATCATGCCTTGCCACTCTTTGAGGTCAGATTTTCTGAAAATACGGGTTACTGTATCCTGTTCCCAACCACCATGGGCAAAAGTACGGCCAAAAAAAATATTGCTACGATGCATGAGCAGTGCACCAGCTTCACTTGTTTCCATCTGGACCATTATTTCTTTAGCGAGTGTGGGTGTGACACGTTCATCTGCATCGATGTAAAAAATCCAGTTTGTTTTGACGTGTTTGAGGGCTTCATTGCGCAGTTTCGCAAATGATGTATTACTATATTGAATTACTCGAGCACCAGTTTGTTCAGCAATTTTGGCTGTATCATCAGTCGAACCATCATCTATCACCAGAATTTCACTACACCACTGCAACGTTTCAATGCAATTTTTAAGCATCTGCGCTTCATTTTTCGCGATGATTACAGCAGTTATTTCAGAGGATTTCATACAATTGGTTGCTTGCCAAGCTGGCCTGTAATACAGTGTAAAACAGCCAGACGTTCAAAGCGAGTACCAGTTAGCAAGTAGCGCAAAGCAAGACGTAGAACGGTGATACGAACCCGCAAGTCACCATAGAGAAAAAAGAAGAGCAGTCTGTTTCGTGTTTGGTAGTATGTGTGAATAATAGAACCAGCGCCTTTGCTTGAACCAGCATTTACGTGCCAAACTTTGGCTGCATCTACATAGTGAATTTCATACCCAAATAATTGGGCAGACATACTGAGGTCAACATCTTCCAAATATAAAAAGTATCGCTTATCTAGTAGGCCAATTTTTTCTAGAACTTCTCGTTTGATATAGACACAACAACCTGTGGCAAAATCACTTTTTTGTTGGAGTAAAAATTGTCCTTGATCAAGTTCATCAACACCACGGTGAAATGCAACCAAGTGTTGCCAATCCAAACTGCCACCTGCATACCAGAGAACATTACCTAACATATCCTTTGTATAACTTTGTGCGTGATACTCTCGGCCAGGTGCAAAATAAATTTTAGGACAGATCATTCCAGCTTTTTGGAACGTATTACTATGATTAAATAACTTTTGGAAACAGTCTGGGTCAACAATCGTGTCACTGTTTAATAAAATAATTGCCTCTGAATTATGACGTTCGATTGCATAATGAATGCCCATGTTATTACCACCTGTGAAACCAAGATTTGACTCACTTCGTAACACCACGAGTTTTTTTTCTAAAAGTGATACAGGGACTACAAGCTCTTTGGGAGAAGCATTGTCAACGACAATGACCGAAAATGTTGCACCCTCAAGTTTTACTTTCTCAAGGCTACGCAAACAATCCAACGTTTGTTCGTCTGAATTGTAATGAACGATGATGACTGAAATGTGTGTCACAGTTGTTATTATACTCACTTACCATCTAAATTTGCGCTTAAACTGCCAAATGATCTTTTCTAGGCCAGTTGTGTTTTTACAATGCCAGTCAGCAATCCAAAAATTTAAGTCCTTTTCAAACTGCTTTAACTCTTTGAGTACCAGGCGTTGATCCGCCACTGTTGGAGGCGCGCCTTGATATTCCCATTCTTTGAGAAGTGTTGTGAGTTCATACATTCCTTGCAAGAACGATAAGCTGACACCATGAATTCCATCATCAATTCCACTTTGCGCAAAAAGACGTTGTAAAAATTGATTGTAAAACGTACGTACAACGAGAACTCCACCCATTGGTAGTTCATTCTTAAGTTTCACACGTTCAAAATGAGTATCCTGACGCTCTTGTGCAGTAATCGAAGTGTAGGTGTTTAACTTATCAACAAACTGTTTGACTGAGCGATAGTTGAAATGAATTAGTGCATTTTCTTCTTCAGCTGGCAAGTACTTCACTGAACCAACAACAACTGGTTGCTTATGAACGCCCACTTCCCACTCTACACTGCTCTTTTTAAACAAACGAGCTTGATAGTCTGGCCACCAGCCAGTTTTTTCAATCCATTTATTAAAAATAATATTTTTTCGTGGTAGATAGAAACACGTAATATTTTTGGCAAGCAATAGGTCAGGAAGTTTTTCGGCTAATGTCTCAGAAACAACTTCATCTGCATCAACCACAAGAATCCAAGGTCCTTTTGCCTTCTCTATGCCAAAGTTCCGCGCAGGATCAGCATACCCAACATCATCAACAACATATATTCGCTTTGTGTATTTTTCAGCAATTGCGACTGTCTTGTCTTTGCTCTTCATGTCAACAATAACAACATCCTTTGCAAAAGATACTGACTTAAGAGTTTCCTCTAATGTTTCATCAGCATTTTTTGTGTGAATGATTACTGATAATCCATCAATTTTTTTGGTGTTCATACTTTTCCTTATTTACTACCTTGGTGTGGTGTTCGTTGTATAACATGTAGCGTACCAAAATATTGCTGTCCTGAGAAAGTACTAACTGCTTGCTGCTCAAGTTCGAAATTTTGCTTGATGAGTTCTGGAGCACCAACATTGGGTTCAAGAAAAACAAAGTGAACAGATTCAGGTTGCGTTGTATGTGGTAGTAACTCACCTGCAAAAATACCATCTTGTTTCATTCCAAAAAATCCTGGCACATATCCATATTTTTCTCTCCCATACCAATCGTATAAGTACGACCATAGCGTGTTGTAGGCATATGGCGCAGTGTACGTTGCAATACTAAATGGTTTGTACTGGGCTTGCTCATAGGTCCAGTCAATTGCTGCCAGCTCTTCATCTAGAAACATGCCTGTTTGGAGCGTAAAGTCATTAATTCTGTTTTCCTTTTGTGATGTTGCAAAGACCAGTTGCGATAAACCGAGAATAAAAACAGTGCTCAAACCAATTACATAGAGATACTTCGCTTTGAGTCGATTCAGTACAAATTGGCGTATTCCAAAACTGAAAATAACATATAGTGCAATTTCACTTGTCAAAAATAAGTGTTGCGCTTCCCTAGTTTGTAGTACAAGCAGCGCAAAGGGAGCGAATAACCATAGTCCAATAAACACTTTTTGGGGAGTTAAATTTTTAAACAGCTGAAAAAGTGAAAAACCGAACAGTAATACACTTGCCAGTGGCAAAAGCGGTATAAACGATTTACTCATTTTTTCTACAAACAAATACAGAACACCCACCGATGATTCAATTGAGTACACTGAATTCTTATCACTTCCACTGAGTGAAGTTACCAGAGAAGATGGCGTAAAAATACCAGCTCTTGAGAGCTTCAACTGAGTCACAAACATTGTGCTAGTACTCATCAGCAAAACAATACCCGCAATTATGAAATCCTTTTTTGTCAGAACATTTTTGAAGCTCTTAGTAGTAAGTCTGGTGTAGATAAAAAATATAGCTGCAACTATACAGAGATATCCAAACCACACTGCGCTTTGAATTGTCAGTCCCAAAAAAAGTGCCGTCCAGGGTAACCATTTTTTTGATTGTTCAGCCACAACTTTCCAAAGTCCCAGATAAAAAAGTGGTACTGTCAGAAGTGCTAGAGTCGGGTTTGATAACCAGGTTGCTGCCTGAATATGGTTAATAGAAAAAGCTGCAAGTGCAATTGTTAGAAATGCTACAAACTGTGATTTAAAGAGTGATTTTACTAAGTAAAATACTGGAATGAATCCTAATGATGAGAGAATTATAAGTAAAATTGTAGGATATATTGGATTACTGCTGATCACATAGAGTGGCGCTATAACGTAGTAAAACAAAACCCCATGGTAAATGGAATCATTAGTACCACTGGCATTTGGACCCTGAATTTTAATATCACCAGCTTGAAAAATCTGTCGTGCTAAATATGCATCACGTGCTTGATCAAAACTAAAAATAATTGAATTACCAGAGATGTACCAGAACCGTACAACAATTGAAATAATACAAATACTCAGCAAGACTGCAATTTCTACTTTTCGTGAGTACGTCGATTCTTGTTGGATGCGTGCAAATGGATTCCACATATTATTTTTGGGGCTTGCCTAGATAACGCCCGAAACCTTGTATAATTTTAGTAATATATTGAGTCGTTTTTGCATATCATTTCTGTGATTAAATCTCCATT
>JBILGT010000001.1:0-119039 GCA_044350895.1 Limisphaerales bacterium | reverse complement strand
CTTCATAGAGGACTCCCTCTTCAAAAAAGAAAGTACCTCGTCAGCTATTTTTTATCCCAAAAACAGTGACATTTACCAACGCGTTTTTTCTATTAACTCGCATTTTGCTTTTTCACTAGCATCCAAAGTGGGACGATTTGTGAGTGACTCGCAAAGCATACAATCATTGTATCAGAATGAATGCCTCTGAGTATGGAATACTGCAAGCCATACAACATATTTTCATCTGACTATCAGTGCAAGTTTCATATTATTTTTCGTACTTCATGGACTGCAGAATCTTAATGGCTTCTTTATTATTGTGTAAATGTTTCTCTAATTGGAAATATCACAGCTATGTTGGTGCTTATGGCTGCACTCAAGCCAATCATTTCAACACCAATTAGAGACGTGAAAGATATCTATAAAAAGGAAGTCAAAATTGCTACAACAGCAGAAGAAATGCCACAAACTATTACGGCTTACCTGAGTGAGGCTGTACAGCAGCTTGCTGCTTCACAAGACACCGCGCTCGAGTACTATAAAGGTAGTTCTTCATACAGAATCTCTGTGTAGAGAAGTTGCAAAAAAGGAACCTGATGCAAAAAGTAGATATCGTGATTGTTGGGGCTGGAATCTCCGGTGCTACACTGGCACAACGCTACGCTACAGAAAAAAATAAAAAAGTCCTCATCATTGAGAAGCGAGATCATATCGCAGGCAACTGCTATGACTACATTAATGAAGCTGGGCATATGGTTTCGAAGTATGGTGCGCACCTCTTCCATACCAATTATGAAGATGTCTGGGAGTATGTTAATCGCTTTTCAGAGTGGCGTATGTATGAGCATCGCGTCCTTGCCAAAGTTGACGGCCAGCTTGTTCCTATCCCCGTTAACATCACAACAGTAAACAAATTATTTGGGCTGAATATTAAAAATGAAGAAGAGATGCGCCAGTGGCTACAAGAAAACCAGGTGCACAACGATAATCCCAAAAATGGTGAAGAGGCTGTTCTGGCACGTGTTGGTGAAGTTTTGTACGAGAAAATGTTTAAGCAGTATACAAAAAAGCAGTGGGATAAGTATCCCGCTGAACTTGATGCCTCAGTACTACAACGGATTCCAGTACGAGATAACTACGACGACAGATATTTTGGCGACAAATATCAAGCACTTCCCTCTGAAGGCTATACAAAACTCTTTGAAAAAATGCTGGATCACCCAAATATTGAAGTGCGACTGAGCACCGACTTTTTCACTATACGTGATGCAGTGAAAGATGCTGAAAAACTTTTCTATACTGGACCAATTGATCGCTTCTTTGACTTCAAGCACAGTGTGGAAAAAGACTTGCAGTGGCGCTCTATTCGGTTTGAATGGGAGACGTTACAGCAGGAAAATTACCAGGAAGGTGCAGTGGTAAATTATCCGCAAATGGAAGACGGTATGCACACTCGTATTATTGAGTACAAGAAGATTTATCCAGTCACTGACAGTTCAAAGCCCACCGCACAACAAACAACCACAATTTGTCGTGAGTACAGCACTGATGAAGGTGAACCATACTACCCTGTTCCCAATCCAGAAAATGATGCAATTTTTCAACGATACAAGGATGAGGCAGATAAATTAAAAGATATATATTTTGTCGGGAGACTTGCAAATTATAAATACTTCAACATGGATCAAGCATTTAAAAATGCGCTCGATTTATTTGACCAGATTGAAGGTGAAAATGCAGCAAAAACAACCAATGACCCCTCTCGTTGAGATAACGTATTTGTGGAAAAATCAGGCAAACGCGCGTATAACAGTTATTTTTCTCTCGTTACCACAAGTGTGACGACATCCAGTAAAAGTTTTTTGACAGATTGTTGCACAGACAACTCAGCAATCATTTGCTGCACACGCTCAGTGTGGGATACCACTTCTTGATTCACACGCTCCACAATACCTTGCTCTGTCAGTACGCTGACCAACTGAATAATTTCTTCATCAGTGGCTGACGAATTTCCAAAAATTGATCTTACAAATTTTTTATCTTTTCCTGTAATAGTGGTATATGCTTCCAAATAATAGAGTGTTTTCTTACCTTCGCGGATGTCACTCATGGCATTTTTGCCAGTTTTTTCTGAGTTACCAAATATACCCAAATAGTCATCTCTAAGTTGATATAACAATCCAATTTCTTCGCCAACTTTAGCGATATGTTCTACTTCAGTGGCAGGCATTTCTGCCAGTGATGCAGCCATCGCCAGTGGCCATCTTCCCGTGTAGCGACCTGTCTTACCATACTGCATGGCAATAATTTCTTCTTTAGTTATTTGTGAAATTGGCATGCCTGCCATCCGCATATCTTCACTTTGGGCTAGACCTAGCAGAGCAAGTTCACGATTAGAAATAGTAAGTAATTGAAGTTTGAGATGCTCTGACAATGTTGTGCTTGCAATCATTTGTGTAGCCAAGAAAAAAAGAATGTCGCCAAAACACATTGCAATACTGGTTCCAAAATGTGCTGGCTGCACAATAGACTGGCGGTTTGCCAACTCTTCCAAAGTAATATGAGTAGTCACACTTCCCCGACGGCGAACATCGCGATCCATAATGTCATCTTGAATCAGTAGTCCTGAACAATATAACTCTAAAGCCGCGGCAACTTTGATAACTCCTTGGGAAGGTTTTTCACCGGTTAATTCAGCATAAATACTAACCAATAAACAGCCGCGGAACAGTTTGCCTGACTTGGCAAATGTTTTCATTTGCGTGTAGAACTCATCATCAAGTGGGTACCGTCCATCTTGGGAATGAAATGTATCAAATGCTTCATCAAGTGCCTGAACAATATTGGGAACATTAGTGAAGATATGCTGTACAGCTTTTTTATGCATGATCATACCCAAATATACCGTAGACTTTCGGCTAGTACAGCACTGATTACGCGCCATTTAGATGGTTTAATTTTTTGTTTCAAAACAATCTGCGGGTCACGGGCTGCTTGAGCAAGCGTCCAACTATACATTTTGCTTGCTGCAGCAACTGGAATTCTGACATCTGCAGGAATATAGTGCAAGCCCAGTGCTGCTTCAGCATTCCACTGTTCATAACGTGCAACTTCTGCAGTAAACAGCCGCTCAAACTTTTCTGGTGATGCAGTAATTGCAGTCATATCAAGTGATGTAAGACCATACTGTCCCACAATTTCTTGAGGAATATACTGTCGTCCCAGTTCAATATCTTCAGCAATGTCACGTAAGAAATTGGCATACTGCATTGCTCTCCCGAGCATCCGTGCTGCTTGTTCTCCTTCTGGTGGAACACCAAGTATTCGTGCCATTACCAGACCAATTACCTCAGCAGAACCATACATGTACAGTAACAGTTCATCCATTGTCTGATAGGTAGATTTATATAGATCAGCTTCCATTGCTTTCAAAAAAGCATCAATCCAAGCTTGCGGAATTTTATACTGCTGTTGCACTGTAACAAATTGTGTAATTATGGAATCAGCAACTTTTTCACCCCTCAGAGATTTTCTGTATTCTTGGCAAAATGAATAAAAACCCGTACCGTCTTGTGGGGTTTGATCAACAAAATTATCTGCAGTTCTCACAAATGCATAAAATGCAAAAACTGCATGCTTTACACGCTTTGGGAAAAACACGCTTGCTGTGAAGTACGTTGTACTTCCCTTTTTGAAAATTGCTGATGCTGAATCTTCCATACCGTTGCTAGTATACCTAATCTAGTTCTGATTACTCCACTAAAATAGTATATATGTCCGTTACAATAGAGCGTATGTTCTCAACTGCTAAACTTTTGCTTACCATTTCACGACCGCGATTTTACAGCTATTTGTTTGGTCCATTTCTGATTGGAGGTGCTGCTGCATTCTCTAATCCACTCCAAATTATGGATATTAAATTTTTACTCTTTTTATTGTATTTCATACTTCCTGCCAATATATTTTTGTACGGAGTAAATGATATTTTTGATACCGAAACTGATGCCCAGAACCCGAAAAAAGGTTCGCGTGAACATTTACTCAAACAGCAAGAAAAGTCACCATTATTTTTTGCTACTCTCAGTATAGTTGTACTGACTGTTGCGTGCCTCCTGTTCGCACAAACAACTGCAGCAGTCCTACTCATCACATTTTTATTTCTCTCATGGGGCTATAGTGCCCCACCGCTTCGCTTTAAAGCTCGGCCATTTTGGGATGCATATTCGAATGTACTGTATGCATTCCCTGGATTTTTTGCATATGCACTATTTACGGGGCACCTTCCTACCATGCCCGTTGTGCTCATGGGTCTCACCTGGAGTGCGGGCATGCACGCATTTTCTGCCATACCAGATATGACAGTTGATAAAAAAGCGGGCATTGCAACAACAGCAGTGTATCTGGGTACCAATAACACACTTCTGTTTATCCTTGCTAATTGGCTGGTGTTTTCACTAGTCTGTCTCTATTATTTTGGAATACTCGGGATACTCGGATGGATTCCATTTGGTATAGCACTTTATATTTTCCTTAAGAAAAAACGTACTGCTGATTTTTATTGGTACTTTCCCTATATTATTCCAACACTAGGATTCATTGCATTTTGGTACATCATGATCACTCGATTTGGCTGGGAACAACTATGGCAACTGTAAGTGTCATTATTCCAACACTGAACGAAGAAAGTTATATTGGCTTATTACTTGCAGACTTATATCGGCAAAAACAGCAGCTATCACAAGTATTGGTAGTGGATGGGCACTCAACTGACCAAACAGAAAAAGTAGTCAGTTCATGGACAAAAAAGTGGCACGCTGTACAGTTTGTACGCTCACCCCACAAAGGTGTGGGTTTTCAGCGTGATTGGGGTGGCAGACATGCATGTAAACACAAAAAAGTGGCGGGCAGTTCACAACCACACTACCTCTATTTTCTTGATGCAGATACTCGGATTTCTGAAACCTTTATACTAACAACAGTTTCGCTTATGAAGCGAAACAAACTAGACGCTGCCTGTCCACAGTATGTACCAGTCACCTCGTCTTGGGCTATCAAACTCATCTTTGGTGCACTCAACGAACTCTTTCGTTTTGGACAGAAACACTTTCCAGCAGGTGCTGGTCCGTGCATGCTCGTAACTGCAGAGCTCTTCAAGAAAATTGACGGATTTAACAAAAAGTTATTAATAGACGATCTAGACTTTGTCCATCGTGCGGGACAATTAGGAAATTTTAAAATACTTTCTGTTCCTGTTTTCGTCTCAACTCGTCGCTTCGAAAAATACGGAATTTTAATAACCGCTTTGCAGTACGTGAAAATTAGCTGGTACTTTGTACGAAAAAATACTGCACGCACCAACGAACTGAGCTATGAATTTGGCAAATTTAATAAAAATTAGCATATCTGACAGTATTTAAAATCAGCTGACATCTTCATCAATTGGTGCTTTGCGAAAACCACTATTAGCCGCATTATGTTGATTGCAATGATACAGATTGGCACTTTTTATATTTAATGATTCTGTGATAATTTTTTCCATCTGGAAAGCCAACGATGAAGCCGGCGCACTGATAGCTGGATCAAGCAACGCTACAGCTAAACTATATAGTTCTGCGCTGAGCCACTTCTCACTAGCATTTTTTGAAAAATTTAAAAAACTGGTTGGGTAGTCAGTTTGCGCAATCTTTAAGCAGCGCTGAATAAAAGCACTTTCTGAAATCCAAGCTTCCATCTGCTCTTGTCTTCTGGCATGACTATTTCAGGAATATTAAAAATTTGTAATAGTATTAGCGAAAGCGCTTCTATATCTACTCCTCGAGCTGCCTGTTCTAATTGTTGGGCAGTTATTGGACTGGCTTGTTCGCTTGAATGTAACATGCCGGTAGTATACACTATGAGACTCTACCCGACTATTTAACTACTATAAGTGGACACAACTAGTTACATTTCTGCAACTCGATCGCGCACTAGGTGTGCAGAGACTACTGCTGAAGGCACTCCGATTCCAGGAACTGTTCCCGCTCCCGAGAAAAATAAGTTATCAATATTTTTATGTTTATTTGGTGGACGGAATGGGCCAGTTTGCATCAGTGTATGTGCGACACCACCCAGTGCGTTTCCAGCAAAACTATTATAAACAGATGTAAAGTCAGTGACTGAAAATATTGATTTATAGACAATTTTTTCACGCAATTTAATACCCAGTTTCTCTTCTAGATACTGCAAAATATACTCACCGTACTGCTCTTTCCATAAGTTACTTTCACTCAGCCCACACGCCACTGGAACCAGTACCATGATAGTTTCGTGACCTGCTGGAGCAACGCTTGGATCCGTCTTGGACGGCATGTTGAGATAAACTGATGGTTCAACTGGCCAGCTTGGTTTCTCAAAAATTTCTCTAAAGTGCTGAATCCAATTTTTCCCAAAGAAAATATTGTGGTGCTCTAATTCTTTGATCTTGCCTTTTACTCCCAGATACATCAAGAAAGCTGATGGCGCAAAGGTGCGCTTTTCCCAATATGCTGTGTCATACATTTTCAGCTCTTGATCATCAAGCAGTGTCTCCAAATGCGCCATATCTGCATTACCCACGACAGCATCACACTTGATGATGCCATTTTTGGTTCGTACGCCTGTTATACGCTCATTTTCAGTGATAATCTCAAGTGCTGGTGTCTCACTCAAGAAAGTCACACCGTGCTCTTTTCCAAGCTTAACAAACGCCTTCACAACTTCATAAAAACCACCCATGGGATAGAAGGTATGCATGGTGAAGTCAACGTGAGAAATCAAACTATACAGTGCCGGCATGTTATGTGGTGCCCCACCCAAAAACACGAGGGTAAACTGTATGAGTTGCTGTAATTTTTCTGTTTTGAAAAATTCGGATACATACTTTTGCATCGTGTCGAATGGTCGCAACATTCGGCCATTTTTTAATAAATCAAAGCTGAAGAAATCAAAAATTGAGTCAACATTTTTGTACAAAACTGTTCGGATAGAAAGCTCGTATTTAAGTTTGGCTTCAGCAAGATATCTATCGAGCTGTTTACCTGCGCCTTTTTCAATCTTTTCAAATGCTGCCCGATTTTGCTTGAGATCAGGTTTCATATCCACTTGTGTTTTATCAGGGAAAATCACGCGATACTGTGGATCTAGAACTTTGAGGTCCAAGTAGTCAGCAGGTTTTTTGCCAAACTCTGCAAAGAACTTTTCAAAAACATCAGGCATCATGTACCATGACGGACCCATATCAAATTGAAAACCTTTGACCTTAAGTAAATTGGCGCGTCCACCGAAGAGTTTATTTTTTTCAAGTACAGTGACTTGGTGACCGTCTTTGGCTAGTAACGCAGCAGCGGCTAGTCCTCCAATACCTCCACCTATTACGACGATTTGTTTTTTTTGCATAACGTATTGAGTGCTAGACTAACACTCCTATCTAATAAATGCAATTTCAAAGTAGCTCGTGGTGGGAACTGAATCATCCTGCAATAGAACCCCACTATTGGTATTGGCCAGCACCTGCATGGAAGAAGCTCCCACTGCATCCATTGTTTGCATGAGCGTCACGATACTGGTGGGTGAATCCATGTGGTTAGCGTTATTAGCGAGTGAAAGAATCTTGCCGTAGTTTTTTTTCTCTAATAATTCTTTTGTTTCTGCATCCATTTTTTCTGCAGTTGCTCGGTCAAGATAGTGCGAAAAATCAACTGAAGCTACGACTACAGTATCTTCTCCCACCAGTGGTTTAAGTGCGGTTACAAGTGCTGTAATCTGCTCTTGTGAAGAGAATGCACTCATCACAATTGGTACTACGCGAACTCCGGGTAAATAATGTGCTATGAACGGAATTTGAGAGTTAATTGAGTGTTCAATTTCTACAGTTTTAGTATCTTCACGAAGCACACCAGCTTTTTCTAGTGCGCTTATTTTTTGAGTATCTGCTTCCACAATGCCATCAGGAGTGTCCCAACTGCCAGCAGATGTCAGTGCCCAATATGCGCCAACTTCAGGATGATTTGGACCAATGATAATTACTGTTTTGACAGTGCCCTGCGCTTTAAAACGAGCATACATATCTGCAATATAGTGTGACTGCAACAAATGATGCGGAATAACTGCGCCGGTGATTTTGCCAGAGAGCTGTTGTGGAGGATGTGCTGTTACAGCTGCTATACCTTCGTTATACAGATCCCAGTTGTAGTCAAAGTTTTTGTGAACGACATCACTGGGAGTACGTGCTCCAAGTACTGCAGGGTGATTTTCTACTGTCTTCTTTTCAAGTTGAACATTGCGATACCACAGCAGCGTACAGCCACTGAGACAAAGGAAAAACAGAGCATTTACGATTTTTTTTTGCATCTCACTTATGATACCGCAGGTGGTTCTTGAGTGGGCGGCTGGTGTGTTGGCGGTTGTTCTTGTTGCGGAGGTGGTGTGGTACCCACTGCATATCCAGTATTTGGATCATACCCTATTTCAGCTGCTTTCTGTTTCTGCAATCTGCGTCTATGGATAAAGACTGTGACACCAAGTCCCGCAAGTAAAAGTACACTACCGATCAGTTCACGCAGATGGCGCTGGACCCACTGTGGGAATGACCCGATTCCGTCAAAGAACGTACTGACTATTTTTTTAGGATCACGTTCAACAGTTTCTGTTACTTTGACGACTTCAGCTGCTGTATTTCCACGTACATCTGAGTTGTACATGTCTGCAACAAGTGCTGGTGGAGCCTGAAACTCACCAGATGAAATCACACGAGCCTCATAGGTAACGGTCCGTTTACTACTGCCACTGAGATCACTCAGTAAGAAAACAGCGCCGTCCTTTTTGGTTTTTTCTTCATTACCATACCAGTAGCCACCATAATAGTAGTCTGACATTGGGTTGGATTCATTTTTGAGGTTGGTATTAATTGGGATCATTCCTGCTGGTAGATAGTCTTCAACAACCAGATACTCAGTACTTGCCGGAATTCCTTCAAGCGTCAAGCGAATACTCACCGTATCACCAACTGAAGGATAGTATGCAGCACCTTTTCCAGCAATATACTCACGTTTAATTGTGATGCCATTTCCAGCAGCTTTAGTGGTGGGACTGGTTCTAAATGCCGAGACAGCGACGCTACTATATAAGTTGCCTTCACCTTCTTTTTGAACTGTGATAGCGCCACTTTTTGCATCAGCAATTGCAATCTCAATTGGTTTAATAGTTTTTGTAGCTGCATCTACTGCACCAGTATTGATGGTTTTACCATTCACTGCAACTGAGTATTTGTACGTAGGTGTGAGATCACCACCGGCCTTGGTGAAGTCAACGATAGCTTGGACAACTTGGGCAGTGCCAAAGGTATTTGACCAGTAATGCTTCTGGCGTTTTTCAAGCAAGTATCGTGCCAATGGTAAAGTGGCTGAGCGATCAACACCAGCGTATGTCAGTGCTCGCAGAGCTAGCGCAGTTGAAGCATCGCGTGAACCAAACCAGTGACTTTTGCCAGTAGCGAGCGAAGCGAGCTCTCCTTCATTCTCAACTTTACCCAGCAACGCTGTGGCGCCATTGGTATCTGGATTTTTATTTCCTGATGTGTAGTTGACCATTACTGCATATGACAAAACATCCGGGGAAAGTGATTGATCGATTGGAACTTCTACATTTCCTCTAATATCGCCAATTTTTTGAAGTGCATAACTATTGAGAATGAGTGTAGCTGAATCAGCAGTTGGTTGACTCAAAAATGTTTGGGCTTTGGTAAAGATTTCTTGTGGAACTTTTGTCCCAGTTTTCTTGGCAGTCATCAAATACTCAATCACATAGGCTGTAATAAACGGATCTGAAGTGCTATTGCTCGTCCATCCCCAGCCACCATCAGTATTTTGTAGGAGTGCCAAACGTGTAATGCCATGATCAATATAATCAGCAACATCTTTGTCTTTAAAGGCATCTGCAAAAATCCCTGCATTTGATTTGGCAATCACTGCTGGCACAAATCGGCTCGTTGTTTGTTCAACACATCCATAAGGATATTCGAGTAAATACTGCATCGCTCCAGGAAGAGTTCCCAGCATCGTTGGTGAAAGATTGAGCGTAACTTTTGAATAGGTATCATCAGTATCTGCAGGAAGATTGAGTGCAAACTGTGTGGCATTCATTCCTGCAAATGAGAGGTTTTCAGTAAAGCCAAATGGAATGATCGGCAGTGGCTGGGCAATTGCATCGCCGAAATCACCTTCTTCTGCTTTGGCGGTAAAGGTAGCTTTTGCTTGCAAGTCGACTGTGGTAGGTTTGACACTCCAATACAGTTGTTCCGTACCACCTTTTCCTGCCACAACGACGCCTGGTTGTGACGCATCTACCACTTGAGCACCTGGTAATTCGAGTGAAGCAGTAAATTTCTTATCTGACTCTGTGTAGTTATGCAGCAGTGAGGAAAGTTTTAAAGAATCTCCAACACGTAAAATATTGGGAACGACCGGGCGCATCACCACTTCTTTTTGAGTAATAATCTCAGTTTTCGCTTCACCTACTGCCGTAGCTGTTGTAGAAGCAACACCGCTGATCACCCAAGTTGTCAGGTTGTCAGGAAGTTTGAATGTAACTTTGGCAGTGCCACTGGCATCTGTTCTCACCGTTGGATTCCAGTATGCGGCATCTTTAAGTACAGTTCTGAGATCACCCTTTTGATTGTGCACCCAATACCCGTTGGCAAAGTATGTGTGATAGCCTTCTACAGTGAGGTTGTAGACCTGCACTTTTTGTGCAAACCACTCGACAGAATCAACAACAATTGTTTCACCATTTTCAGCCACCATACTATCGTCAACTTGAATTTCTGAAGCCATTTTCCAGGTATTGTTTACCCACAAAATATGATTGGGTGTCACTTTCAAATTGCGATTAATAATCAAATAGCCATCTTCTTCAGTTTGATGCGTGCCAGTGACTTTTGCAGTAACGAGTGTCGTATCAGTCTCACTTTTTCTGGTTGTAACAGTATCGCCTACTTTCACTTTTTCAATATTCTGCAGACTGCCATCACCCATCAGAATTTGTGTCCCTGCTACAAAGCAACCACCGCCGCGCTCAGCAGCGTAGAAATTAATATGTTCCAGTGAATGACCTTCAGTTGCAGATTCATAGCGAGTTGTCCAGAACGCTTCAAAGATGTTTTTGCGGGTATCTGTGCTTAATTCAAACAATGCCTTATCTACTGTCCAGACTGCTACCTCCGCTGGTACGGCTTGACCTTGCGTGTCTGTGGTTTTGACAGTCAAATTAACAGTATCACCAGGACCATAGTAGGTTCGGTCTGGTGTCAAATTGACTGAAATTCGCTTCTTCTCTGCTGAAACTTCTAGTTCAACTCTTGAGGTATCTAAGTCATTATCACTAAAACTGTAAACGCGTGCGAATGTGTTGGGCATATCGGCGTCTGTAATTGGGATGCTGACGGTTTTTGAGTTGCCATCAATTCGCACCACTTGGAACCGATCGACGCGGGCTCGTTGGAACACCATGAAAACATCGCGGTTTGGCACTTCTGAAAAAATAGTGAGTTTGCCTGTATCACCAGGTTTATATACTTCTTTATCTCCATTTACAGTCAACCCTGGAGAGTAACTACCATAACTCCAGTAGCCTGACTCATTACTAATCCATGCACCAAATTCATTGGAGACTTTTCTTCCTTCTTTATCAACACTAGTAACAGTAATGGTGTAGTAACCCTCTTTATTTGGGGTGAAAGAAAGCTTCGCAGTACCTTTGCGATCAGTTACTATCGTGCGCTCTGGCAAGTTCTCTTCTTCGCGCTCATAGGTTGTTGCTGATCCAGTTCCTTTTTTAACCCAACTTTCACGCTTAATCATGGCAGTCAGAGCAATATCACTCACTTGTGTCTCAGTATTCAGCGGCATAACAATCATTGGTATGGAGTACTCTTTGTTTACCACTCCTGCATACCAACCTTCGTCACTGCGGTAGATGGCCCATCTACCTGGGTGAACAAGAATGTTCTTGCGAGCTTGAACTGGATTGCCCGTTTGGTCCATGTACTCAGTTTCAACTGCAAATACACGTAGTTTTCCTGTTGAATCAGCAATGGAAACTGGTAACTCAATCTGCGCTGTTCCTGTTGTATCAAGGTTCACGGTGCCTTCAGTAACGGTGTCAGACCACCAGTATCCATATCTATAATCATCGTCAATTAACCATTTTGTGTCAGCTTGTGTTGAAGGTTGATAGGCGTCACGACTTGTAATGGTGTACTTAACTTGGCCACTAGTCAGTGGCTGCCCTGAAAAATATGAACCGCGCACCGTCACCGCCATTGGCTCACCCACATAGGCTTCTTGTTGTGCTTCAAGTTCCAAGAAATATTCTGGTTTACGATATTCTTCAACCTGCAGTGTTACTCGCCCATCTTCTCGCCAACCACCACCAGCATCTGCATCTGCGACTACTTGAATTGCCATCGTATAGTCACCAGTGCCCATGTTTTCTGGCATTTTGTATTCACCAGAAATTGAGCCGTCAGCAGAAATGGCCAACAGCTTTTCAAATACTACGTCTTTTTGATCCCAACCTCGGTAAAACAACACACGAGCAGTCCCCATTGGAACACTATAGCGAGCGTCATCATCTTGGCGCACTATGCCTTTGTAGTAGACAGTATCACCTGGTTTGTAGAGTGGCCTATCAGTAAACAAATAGTATTTAAATTCATCACCAATTTCTGAAAATCTGACATATGAATAGCCTGTATTGAAATATTTCAAGTTGACTGGCAACAGTGCAATTTGACCATCTTTTTCAAGCAATGCGATATCAGCTTTGGTAGAAAATGGCAGTTGCACAGCTCCATTTTCACCAGTCACACCATTTGCAATTTCCGTTGCATTTTCTGTGAGATCATATGTTTTAACAGAAACTTGGCTCAAACTTCTCCAGGTATTGAAGTCCTGACTCCACACAACATAGGCATCACCCATTGATTTAACAACACCACCAAAACTTGAACGGACAATTACCGCATCATTTGAGGCATTTCCCGATTGAATTTTGAGATACCAGACACCTGATGGATCAAGCGGCAGCGAAACACGAGTCCCAGAATTGTTAATGTTTTCACTAAATCGCGCTACTTCTTGCAGAGTACTCGTATCTACTGTTGGGACAATCTGCTTGCCTTCATTGTTATGGCGTAAATAGTTCAGCAAGAAATTCCGGTCGGCCTTGTACAGAACCATGTCGGCTGTTCCTGACATGTTCCAAGAACTCAGCTCAATCACGGGATCAGACTTAGAGGACAATGTAACTACGCCACCACTGCCCTCCTTGTTGGCTTCCAATCTCAACTGTGGGACTTCTCGCTGTGATTGCGCCACAACAAGCAATGAAGATACAACAAACAGCGATGCTAGAAAAAAAAATGGAAGTATGAGAGTGTGAACACTAAGCTTGCGTAAGATTTTTATTGACACGTGTACATCTACTATACAAAAAATTTAGGACTCTTACACAACCACTTACTGTATCAAACAGTTGGGGAAAGTCTTTTGATATGGCGCTTATTTTTACCAATATCAACTGGGTAGACTCCAGTCAAACAGGAAGTATCAAGCTGAGATTCTGGGATACCAATGGCATGTAACATGCCTCGATATGACAAAAAGCTGACACTAGTAGCACCATATTTACGTGCAATTTCTTCGGGTGAACTCCAGGCAGCAATTAAGTCCTTTTGATGAGGTGTCGCGATGCCATAAAAATTGGGATAGCGGATGGGTGGTGCAGCGCTCATCACATGTACTTCTGCTGCTCCAGCACGGAGCAGCATTTCGACAAGTGGTGCAAGAGTTGAGCCACGAACAATTGAATCATCGATCAACACAATCCGCTTTCCTTTAACTTCATTGGGCATCACATTAAATTTATACTTAACTGACAAATTTCTCTGTTCTTGCGTAGGTTGAATAAAGGTGCGCGCAATATAATTGTTGCGCACCAGAATCTGTGAGGACATTTTCAAACCCAATACCTCAGCGTAACCCTCCGCGAACGGAATCGCGGTGTTGGGAACTGGGACGACAATATCTGCTGCAATGGGATGTTCCAGTGCGAGTTCTCTGCCCATTGCCAAGCGCATTTGATACACGCTTCTCCCCATGATGATACTATCTGGCCGAGCAAAATAAATAATCTCAAATACATCAGACTTCAGACCTGTTTCAGCAATTTGTTGATCTTTATATCCTCCTGTATGGAGTGTTACCACGTGACCGGGTTGGACATCACCAAGTAGTGTTCCAACAGAGTTAAATGCGGCACTTTCAGACGCCATCGCGAAACCACCAGCCATCTGCCCTAGTACTAGTGGTCGAATTCCTTCTGGGCCACGCACGCCTATAACTGTGTCTTGCAGTAAGACTACAGCTGAGTATGCGCCAATCCAAAATGGCCAGCACTTTTCGAGCGCAGCAGTCGCGTCGCCCGTTTCTTGCAAAAAATGCCACAACAAAGCTGACATCATTAAGGTGTCATTCATACCTCTTTTAAAGAGCTCTTTTTCTTTGAGAAATTTAATGAGGGGCGCAATATTCGAAAGATTGCCATTGAATGCAAACGCCAGTTCACCTTTGTGAATGGGCTGCACAAAGCGTGGTTTATTACCACTCGAAGTCGTATAGCGAGTGTGACCAATACCCAGATGCCCCTGTAAGTCTGCTAAATTATGTTCGTTAAATACTTGCGCCAAGAGCCCACGTTTCTTATGTCCAGTAAAAGTAGTTCCATCACTTGTGAAAATGCCTGCAGCATCTTGGCCACGGTGTTGTAACCCATACAACGCAAATAAAATTGTGGCGGCTACTTCTGTTTGGGGCGTTACAATTCCAAAGACACCACATTCTTCATGCAGTTGGTCATCCATATTTTCATCAAAAACAAAGGGAACATCAGCTGGATGGGAGTTTCCAACTGTACCTTCAGTATGCAGAGCCATAGTACTCAATCATATACATACTGTAACAAATTTGTCACTATGCAACAGTCTTTTATGCACATCAAATATGCAAATATGCGCTTGGTTTATTTTTCTTCAGGAATCAAAACCCAACAGATAAGATATGGGATAAGACCAGGCAAGCCACCTGGCACGAGTAAAAGAACCCAGACAATGCGCACAAGTGTGACATCAATCCCGAGGAAGTTGGCCCAAGCGGCACAGACTCCAGCGAGTTTTTTACCTTCTTTTGGAATTTGTAGTTTTTTTGAAGATGATTGTGTTTTTGTTTTTTCAGGCATACCAGTATTTTACACCATCCATGCCGAGATGAAACTGTTGCCGATACTACACCCTACTGGCGGATACCGCTAAATGAGGCAATAATTGGTAGCACAGTTATCAGCTAAGCTCAAAATATTTACTATGCAAAAATTTCGGTTTTACTCATTGAAAATTCTTTCATTGAATCTTATGAAGACGGCACCGCATTTAAAAATTTTCAATGGGCCGGACTGCAACCGCTCACAAGACAAGAAATAACATTATGTTTGGTGGCCATGATATTGGGACAGAACTCGGTGCAAATGTAACAAATGTATTGTGGGAAGGAAATACCATTATCAGTGTGGAAAGCACGAGCCAGATTTACAAAGTAAGTAGTTACTTTTTCTGAATTGTCTGTTCACCAGTTTTTGCGTCTTCAACACTGAAGCCGAGTTCAGCAATTTTTTGCCGTAATTCGTCTGATTTTTGGAAATCTTTGTTGCTACGAGCAGTGGCTCGCTCTGTCAAAAGTTGCCGAACTTCCGCTGGTAGTCGCTCATCAGTTTCAGAAAAAATACTCTCTGCTTGAGTTGCTTTCAAATCTGCAAGTTGCTGCTCTGCTGTCTTCAGCCCAAGGCCCAGCACTTCATCAAATTCAATGAGCAAATCATATTTGTCTGGTCCAGGTATGTTTGACTTCGCTACTTCCCACATGAGTGCAACACCTTCAGCAGTATTGAGGTCATTCTCGACTGCTGCAAAAAACCGTTTTCGATATTCATCAATTTTGGCCAGCTTCTCTTCACTCAAAACTGTCCTGTCATCTTCTTTTCTAAACTGGACGACCATTTCAAGTAAGCGTTGATGTGTTTTTTCCATACCTTCTAGTGTATCCCACAAGAAGTTCATCTCGCTACGGTAGTGAGTAGTCAAAAATAACAAGCGCAGTGCTTTTGGACTGATACCTCGATTCAAAATATCATCAATAGTGTAGTAATTACCCAGTGATTTACTCATCTTCTCGCCATCCACACGCAAGAAGTTATGATGCACCCAATACTGCACAAATGGCTGTTTGCCCGTGGCTGCTTCTGCTTGTGCAATTTCGTTGGTGTGATGGACGGGAATGTGATCAATTCCCCCTGTGTGAATGGTAATTGGCTCTGCTTTTTCCCAATTAAACCTGCCGTCTGCTTGTTTGACATCTGTGAGGTGTTGGAGCGCCATTGCGCTGCACTCAATATGCCAGCCAGGGAAACTTCGCTCAGCCCAAGGACTTGGCCAAACCATTGCTCTATTTTCTCCAGCGCGCTCAAACTTCCACAAAGCAAAATCTGTTTTATTGCGCTTGCCCACTACCATTTCTACACGAGCGCCTTCTTGCAAACTTTCAGGATCAAAACCAGCCAGCTTGCCATAGTCAGCAATTTTTGAGGTATCAAAGTATACACCATCATCAGGAATTACATACGCAAAGCCTTTTTTCTCCAAAGTTTTGACCATTTCGAGCTGAGCTTCGATATGCTCTGTAGCTCGGCAACTGACATCTGGTCGGACATTACCCATCAGATCCATACTGCGCCAAAAATAGTCTTCAAACTCATGGGCAATATCCCATACAGTTTTGTTGTATTTCTTGGCACCTTTTTCCAGTTTATCTTCTCCAGTATCACCATCAGAAGATAAATGCCCTACGTCAGTCACATTCTGCACAAACTTGACCTTGAATCCTGCACGACGCAGGGTACGAATCAACACATCATCCATGGTGTATTTTCGCAAATGTCCCAAGTGTGTGTAGTCATAGACAGTTAGTCCACAAGCATACAAACCCAATGAGCCAGATGTGAGAGGCTCAACAGTTTCTAGATGTCGAGTGAGGGTATTGTATAATCGCATGCAAGTATTGTAGCAAAGGAATCTATGTCTTTAGCTAGCAAAGAAGCGTAACCGCAAACCCAACTTGCTCCAGGTGACAGAGCAATATTTTATCGGATGCAACTTGATTTGATCAGATACATAGCATTTGTGTGATTCCCTTGCTATACCAATACATACCATCGATGTTGGTGGGAATAATAAAGTCGTATTTCTCCCACCTGAAGCCGTTTTCACTCGTGACCCCAAAAAAGTATTTTGGGTAGAAAATGAACTTACTGGTGAACAGTACTTCTTCTTTAGCAAAGTTGTTATGCCGATTGAAGACCAAATGGCATAGAGTATCTTGGCAGCAATGCAATGAATCAAGTTACCTTACCTGCTGACATGATCGATTCCCTGACTTCTCCTTAATGCACCACTCTATAAACTAGCGCATTTCAAAAGTAACTGTTGCGTTAGCTTGCACAGTTGATGTACCAGGCTCAATTGGAGCTGCACTCATCGCGCGATCCATCATAGGACCACCAAAAGCTGGGGTACTTCCCTCAGTGATATTCAGAATTTTTGTAACTTTTCTACCGTTAGCTTTAGCTACTTTTTCAGCTTTAATTTGAGCATTTGCCACTGCTTTTTCCAAGAGTTCATCTTGAATAGCTTGGCTGTCTTGGGTATCAAGCATGAAGTTTGGACCAGAAATATCTGTCAAACCACTCCCACCCAGTAGTGACATTAAGTCAGAACTTTTGCTGCCGTCACGGAGCTTGATCTGCACGGAGTTATTAGCACGCCACTGTCCTGGAGAGTAACGCTGTCGTCCACCTTCAGTAATTTGTTCCTGATCTTGATAGACACTCAAACTTTGGGTCTGGATATCAGCAGCAGCAATTCCAAATTCTTTAAGTTTTGTCACCACTTCATCCATTTTTGTATTTACTTCAGTAATGGCGGCTTGTTTATCGGTATTTGTGGCTGTCACACCAGCATAAAATTGAGCTACTTCATTTGTTTTATCCATTTGAGCGATGCCACTCACAGTGATGGTCTGTGCGGGACGAACACTAAGTGTACCCCAATCAACATTTGGGAAAACTACCATCGAAAATACTGCGGCGATTACCACAATCATCATCCAATTTTTCATATGTCCTCCTTAAACTACTACTACTAGTACTACGCTAGAGTGCGGATATGAGACCACCAATTGCAGCCATGAATATAATAAAAAATAACAGTCCAAAAATAATCCAAAAAACAAATGTCGCAGAACCTGCACCATGAGTACTGCGATATGGGTCGATTGTTCTACTACTATCGTGGGATCGCTCTTCAATTCTTCGTTTGAAACGAAGGCGTGTGTTATCAAATTTTTCTACCAGTTCCCAGCCAGCTTGCTTCTCTTCTTCTAACACTTGTTGTAACGTTTGCAGATTCCCAAAACTACCAAAATTACTACGTAAAATCTTAAATTCCCACTTTTCGAGTTCTTCAGGTGAATATTTAGTCATAATCTCCTCCTCTTCATCGATCATTTGTTTGTATGCTGCCGCAGCTGCGACAGCACCAGATGTTGCTGCTGACATATGTGCTCATTATACAACTTTTCAACTACCCAGCACTTTGCGGTCCACCCAGTGTTTTTCTATCTTGTTGCAATTTTTGAATGGCATTACTCTTTTTGGATCCATGAGGATCTGGAGCACCTTTTTGTGGAGAGCTTGGCATCTGAATTGACGCTTCCTTCTTCTTCTCTTCCATTTGCTTACGCTGTTCCGCTTCTTGCTGCAACATTTTTTCACGCTGCATGCGTTCCTGATACTTTTGTCGTGCCACAGCTTGCTGCTCTTCTGTCAACTGATTGTAACGACGCATCATTGCATCTTTTTTGGCTTTTTCTTCTGGGGTACTTGTGTTCCCACCCAACCCCAGTAGTTTATCAAGATGCAGTGCTCCAAGGATTGTCTTTGCCAAATCCTGCACTGGTTTTGAAACAATCGTATCAAACATTGATGCGCTGCCAGCCTCAGGTGGTGGCTGTTGCGTATTGGACTGCTGTGAGGAATTTTGAATTGGTCCTGTTTGGGACCCAGCCTGTTGACCTAAAGCCTTCTGCTTCATCGCTTGCTGCATGGCTTGTTCATCAAGATGATCATTAAATTGACCCATTCCGGGGTTGAATCCACCACCAGGTCGTGGGCGCGCGGCAGGTGCTTGCATACGTTACAATTTTGTAGTTGTTACTTGTCTAATTTCGTGTCCATCAATCGCAGCTTTTTGCTCTTCGTCATGCTGATGTGCTTCTTCTGTTTGTTGCACACGTGCTTGATATTGAGGCGTATTAGATAGCTCAGCCATCTTACTCTGCTGTTCAGCTAAAGCTCGCTGACGTTCAGCCTCTGATTCTTCCATTCGTATTCTAAATTGTTCTTCTTTTTCAGCTTGTTCACGCGCCAATTTTTCTGCTTCAGCTTCGATATCAGGATTTACACCACCTGAAAGGCCTCCCACTAAATCATCACCACCCAAACCTCCCAAGCCACTCGAAGGTGCCTGACCTTTGGAGGCTTTTGTTTTTTGCAGTAATGCTTCTAGTTGAGCAAGTGCGTCACTACCGCCTTGACCTTGTGCTGGTGGGTTTGTCGTCATACGTATTTAGACTACCTGGTGTATCTCCAAAATCAAGCAGTAGATAGTTCTGTCTGGGCTTCAAGACGCTCTTTGGTGATTTTCTTTTCAGCTGCCTTGCGCACTTGTCGCACTGCACCTTCTGCTGCCTGGACAATAGCCTCATACATGTCTACTGCATGTTTCTGAACAGTCACATCTTTTCCTGGGATTTCAACATGAAATGTCACCCCATTTGATTTGGGATCGTTATGTTTTTTTGCAATGGTCTCGAGATACACACGCACGGCGGTAATGGGTTTTTTGAGTTTTTCAAGCTTTTGGGCTTGTTTGACAATGTGGAGTCGAAGTGCCTCAGTCACTGTAAGGTTCTTGGAATCGATGATCACCTGCATAGGTGCCTCCTTTCACATACTTACTACCGAAGTCATCAATAAACAAAAAAACCCCTCTTTTTCAATCTAAAAAATAAGGAGTCATTGCTGTAAACATTGGTTTTATAGTACGCTATGATGAGAGATTTTTCAAGTGAATTGATAGTTACAATAATTTTTTTATGGCAGAGGTACATGAGCAAGCAGTTGAAATTCAACCCCAACAATTAGCAGAAAACATCTGTAAAGTTTTTAATATTCTTAATCCTGAATCGTTACGTAACTCCCAAATCGATCAGCTCAGAGAGCTCTACGAGTACATAGTCCCCGACTCCAGAGCTAATAAAGAACTTATTGATTACGTTATCAGTGAAATTTACGGAGATGTAAAGAAGAACTCACGTCCACTAGGTTTGATCTATCGAGCTCTCAAAGAGGTATCTCGAAGGATCAGAAAAGGTCCGCTTACCGGGCATCTTGATCAACATATCCATCATGAGTTACATACTTTGCATACGCAAAACACACTCTATAGAAGTGGTGACCCATTTGCCAGAATAGATGATGGTGAGAATGAACAGTATTACACTGAATCTGAACGTTTTAATATTCCTGAATCGAGCGTACTTTCCTATGATGAAAAAGTACGTTTATTAACTGCTTTCAAACGAATGCCCCCGTCACAAAGACTATCACTGGCACTCAGGACATACGAGCCAGACCTCTCAAACGAAGAAATTAGTTTGATAGTTACCTCAGTCATTCCAGATCTTGAGACTACACTAGGTGCTACAAAATCTAGAATAAAACGTGGAAGAGATAGCTTAAGTGCAGCCTATCAGCAATTACCTGAAGCTGATGCTCCAGGGGATGAGACCGAAACAACTGTGGGAAAACCTCGAACTGTCCCCCACTATGACTTCGAAAGTCATGACATTTTGGATCACGTTATTGCAAGTTTAAGAAATGATGTTCCCAATTTTAGACCAGAAATGGTAGATGAATTTTTGCGGAAGAAGAAGCTCTATGGTGAAATTAGTAGTGCAAGAGCTACAGCGGCACTTCCTGAAATTAGTATTCCAGCAGCATCAGAAAGTCCTTCAGATGAAGAAAAAGAGTTTCAAGCGGTTGAAGCAGAATTGGAACAGCTCCTAGAAGGAGCAAATGAGACCAGTACAAAAAGCACGGATGAATTGTTGTATGAACTCAATGATTTTTTTTCAGACAATTATCCAATGCTCCTCAATTATGTGAAAGGCCGCATGGGCATAGTCGCAAGAGGTGGTGTTTCGTATGATGACATCGTACAAGATTTGTATGAACGAATTTTTCGCGGCGTAAAGGATGGAAGATATCACTTCAACCATGTCAGAGGGTATGTTATGAGCACACTACGCGGCCTGATATCTACTTTTTTCTGCCATCAAGCGGTGCTCTGGAGGTGGTTTAATCCACGGTTGGTTGATAACACTCGTGACAATAATACATCAGCGGAAGATAAAGCACTTGCCGCGATGGAACCAAAATCAGCTGAGGACTTGGCAGAAGATTCAAATGTTTGGGTACTTCCTCTAAGTGAACGAATTGCGCCAAGTGTTGAAACAACGCAGCAACAAGCTCCACTTTCAACTGGTAAACCCAAAGGACGTGCTCGATCCTTTTCCCCCGCAATCCTGAGGAATCTTGAGAGATTTAGCCAAGATGAATCCGAGATATCTCAAACATCTGAACCTGAACCGCAACCAGCTGTAACAATCCCTAAACGTGAAACTCAGGCACGAACCAGTACACCAAAGAGAACGAGACGACCAAAAGTTCCTCAAGAAGTTCCCCTTGCTACAAATCCCGGACTCCTTGAACTAATTGATGAGATCAATCAAACCTCTGAAGCGGCTCCTGTGCTGGAAAAACCAATCTCAAAATTTGTCATGCCTGAGTCTGTACTAACTGAATCTCCTGAGGTTACACAATTGAGAGCACTGCGCAAGAAAAATCCGGATCTTTTTGAACGTCAGCCTATCAAGTTATTACCAAAACTTGATCATCTGTATGCCGTACCCAATGACACTCCTGTTCTTGGGCCTGAACCTGCCCCAACTATCCAATTAGAACATGAAACTACCAGTCATGTGCAAGCTCTCAGAGTGAGAATGGCAGACCTTTTTGAACCACGGCAGATCAAACTCTTACCACTTTTAGATCACTTGTATGAGGCGCCCGCTCAAGAAACTGTGATTGACGCTCCGCCTGCCCTTACTGTGGCTATAACACCAGAAGCTCAAGTCGAAGTACTTGGGCCTGAAGTTTCATTTTCACAATTAGCTGAACTTGCTGACGGAGCACCAGCTGTACCTGATAAACAAAAAACTGAAAATAAGAAAAAAGTAACGGACACTGTAAGGCGCAAGAAAACTAATACAACAAGAAAAGCTGCTGCTGGAAAAACCATTCCTACTTCTAGGCAAAGACTAGAGCGAGATTCTGAGATCCCTGCTGACGCTGTCGAGGTCCCACAGCAATCAGATGAACAATCCAGAACCGCACTAGAACCTACTCCAGCACCAGCCAATTCAGCTCTCGAAGGAGAAATAGTTGATCCCAGTGATTTTGCTGCATATGATGCAAAATATGGATTTGATGCATCTGAGGTTAGAGATATTTTATCAGATGAAAAAGTAAAACCTGATGAAAAAGCCCTTGTAAAACAACTCGAGGTTCGGGCTGCCTCCTTTGATGAACGGGCTTTGGAGGAACTGTATGATCGCTATGAAGCCCGTATCTATAGCTATATTTATCGCCGCACTGGAAATGAATCGTTAGCAGAAGAATTAACAGCTGAAGTATTTTTGAAAATGCTGGAGGCAATCAGAGCGGACAAAGCCTGGCACAGCTCTTTCTCTGGATGGCTCTATCGTATTGCGCATAATCGAGTGATTGACTACTACCGGCAACGAGATCGGCAACAGCAAGTGGAACTGGAAGACTCATTGATCACAGATCGTCATGAACATAATCCAGTTGCAATGGCCGCTGCAAGTTATGATGCGCTTAAACTTCGCAAGGCAATTAGTCGCCTAACGGAAGAACAAGCAGAGATAATTACTCTACAATACCTTGAGGGTTACTCAATTTCTGAAATGGCAGAGATGCTAAATAAAACGGAAGGCTCTATTAAAGCACTCCGACATCGAGGGATACAGAGTTTGAGACAGTTTTTAGAAGAAGATGATTTTGAGTATTAGTCCTACAAAATCAGTTAATCAGAGAATGTCCACCCAGACTACACACTTCGTCTTCCCTCAAGAGCTCGCTTAAGAGTAACCCCGTCAGCATACTCTATGTCAGCGCCAATTGGTAACCCATGACCTATGCGTGTAATTTTGAGTGTATTCATATCAACTCGAGATGACTGTTGTAAAAATTCGCTGATATACAAAGCCGTTGCTTCACCTTCCATGGTGGGATTGGTAGCAATGATAAGTTCTTTTATTTCACTAAGGCGCTTTGCTACGTCATGCAAAAATAGTTGTTCTGGTCCAATATTATTGAGTGGTGCAATTGAGCCGTGCAAGACATGATAGAGACCATGAAAAGAATTTGAGCGCTCCAGAGCTAAAACATCGAGTGGTTGCTCAACAATACACAGAATTGATTGATCGCGGCTCGGATCAGAACACACTTCACACGGATCTTGTTCGCTGACGTTATGGCACATGCTACACAGCACTGTCCCCTTTTTGAGCGCAGTGAGGCGATTTGCAAACTCCTCTAAGCGATGCTCTGGATAGTGCAGTAAATAAAATACTAATCGTTGTGCAGATTTTGGACCAATACCTGGTAGTTTTTCAAAAGTTTCAGTCAGTTCCCGAATCGCGCGCGGCAGTTTCATCATGCCCACTAGCCTACTCAAATTGCTCTGCTTAGACAAGAGGTAGATGCCTTAGCGTGCAGGATGTCCCACGAGGAATTCTTGCAACTCTATATTCATGACTGTGGCCATTTGTTCATGGGAAAGATTGTTGTTATTCCAGAATATTGTCAATACTTTTGCCCACACAGGTTCTACTTCATCCAAAGCAGCTTGGAGTGAAACACCATGCTGTTCAAGTTCTGCTGGGATCTTTGATAACATTCCCAGATCTATGACATATTGAATCACTGACTTAATATTGTGACCAAATACTTTCAGCAATAATTGGAGATACTCACCTGTTTCTTTTGCTGCTTCCACATCTTCTTTGGTGACGGTTTTGTTGTAGTTAGGCAGCGAATTAAGAACCTCTGACACTCCGTCTTCCGCTCTTCTGAAATGTGGCTTTCCGTCTGCTGTTTTGAATGGATTGCCTTCGTCCGGACTGGCTTTGGTAAAAGCGTCACCTGGCCAGAGAAGGAACTGAATACGTTGCTCTAATGAAAGCTCTTCTGCGTCTACATCCAAAATACGTGGGTGATGTTCGCCGTGATCTTGCGCAAAGTCCATGTGTCCCAGTGCTCGTAAGAGAACTTTGGGCAATAATGCGTCGTGAATAATGACATCATGGGTAATCATGCGCTGTGATTCATGAATTAAATTCTGAATAAGGACATAATATGGATTCACTACTTCGTGACCCGCCAATCTATTCATTTGAAGAGCCAAGTGATATGACACCAAGCCTGCCGCCAAACTATGTGGCAGCAAACGGTTTTTGACGTTGTTCAGTTGGACATCTAGGCTGAACCGCAGCAGGTCTGGAGCTTGATAGACATAGGTATCTTGAGAAGGCTGAATTTCACACAACCAATTGATACAAGCTTGTGCTTCAGCCAATCCCAAACCATTTTCAGGAGTTCGCAAATTGGTTCCCTCGCTCAAGCGCGCCAAGACATCAGCCGAGTGGCGGGCTCTATCAAGCACTATTTTGCTTTGTTCAGGAAACTTTGGTGTGAGATGTCCAAATAGGGCTTCATTTTCAACATATTCAGGATCAAATAGGCGTCCTCGTGCATCAAATGCATCGGGATGTACTTGAGATGTTTCTGCTATATTTCCAGTAACTGGCACAACATCGAAGTCCAAAGTGGCCTCTTGCAAAAGTGGTTGTGCTAATACTGGGAACTTTTTAAGCCATTGATCGAGTCGTGTATCGACTGTCTCGGCTAATGAGAATACGTGTTCGTGATTTATTTGAGTCATGTATAACCCAAAAAGCCATTATAGTTCAGAACACACTATTTGTCAACAACTATAGGGTATAAATATACGCAGTAAATACTTACTCGAGTGAGGGTTGTTTAAAAAATTGTAACAGTTACAACCGCTTCATCACCGCCTGCACGACTGCTTCAGACACTGCATCAAGTGACTTTCCAGCATCAATTACTTCCCAGCGATTTTTGGTGTCTGACTTGGCCAAATCAAGATACGCTTGGCGCACTTTATCGTGAAATGAAATATCTTCCATCTCAAACCGATTATTCCCCCCTGCATCTGCTTGGCGTTGTAGTCCCACCTTAGGCTCCACATCAAGGAGTAATGTGAGATTTGGATAGGTATCTTTGGTGGAAATATTATTGAGTTGATCAATCAATTCTCTACCAAAGCCACGCACCATTCCCTGGTACACGACACTGCTATCTCGAGAACGATCCATGAGTACAACCTTACCAGCGGCCAGCGATGGCAGCACAATTTCTCTATAAATTTGCGCCCGAGCAGCTTGGAATAGCAGAACCTCTGTAGTGTACGAAATGCCTGAGTTTTTGGCTGAAAGCACTACTTCACGGATTTGTTCACTAATGACGGTTCCACCCGGTTCTCGAAGCACTACGACGTCTTTTCCAGCTTGAGTGAGCTTGTCACGAAGTCGCACTATTTGCGTGGTTTTTCCGCCACCTTCTCCGCCTTCAAATGTGATTAAAAAACCTTGTTTAGGATCACTCATGCAAACTCCTTAGCTGGCAGTTCTTGAGATACATGTTCAAAAGCTGCCAGTATTTTCCATGCTGGTACTCCCATAATATGAAAAATTACTGTAAAAGACCAGAGCTGAGAATCGATTCCTTGCAAATACTCTGCCAAATCATCATTTTGGAGCTTGAGCCAAATTTCGCGTTCTTGCTGTTCAAGGAACCCTACAAGCTGCTGGAAAATTCCGCCACCCCCCATGCCCAGATGTACTTCCACAAACTGCAATAGCCACTCCTGAACTTCCACCGAGAGCACAATTTCTTCTTCATATTGAACATCACCACGCTCGACAACAAGACCTGTTATATGGCGGTCATACAGCGGCTCATCATCTGGTGATACATAAAAGCGTTGCAAATACTCTGCCTTAAAAATATCTACTTCACCGTTTTGTGCAGCCACCTGGTATTCAGCTCGATTCATCGGCTTACCCAGCTTTTGCTCAGAGGTACGAATATCTTGGACAGCATCTGTTGCAAAGAAAACAACATCTCTGCTTGCAAATAAATGGCGGATATCAGCAATTTTATTACGTGCTTCTTGGACGGGGTCATCATTACTACTGGTTTCGCCATCGGTGGGACATAAGTACAGTGGAATACCATCGGGCAGATGCCCAATTAAAAACGGATGCCGTACTACTCCATTACCGTTATGAATATGCTTTTCAAAATATGTCACAACTGAGGCTGCATCGGTGAGTTCTTCTGGAAGGTGCTGAATATGTCCCACAAAATCTGGCCACTGTGTGAGGTCGTACTGCTCCACCAACGACCAGTACAGCATGATGGCTTTTCTATAACTATTCGAAGGAAAAACCACCATTTCTGGAGGATTTGTACCAAATGGTGATGTCGGTTCATGCTGTCGGTGAGCCTCTGAATCTGGGAACTCAGTCACTTCAGAAGTGCGACGTGGTGATTGTAAAAAGAGCTCATCAAGTTGTTGTGAAAGTCGTTCTTTTTCTAAGGGTGCTGACATATTCAATCAATAAGGAAACCACAACATGTTGTGCTCGCGCAAGTATTGAAATGCCACATAAAGGGTGTAAAGAGTGGAGCTGTCTATTTGCCTGTGGAACCAAAACCGCCACGGTTTTCATCAAGAAACTGTGACTGTTCTTTCCATTCTACTTTTTCTCTGGACATAACCAGGAGCTGCACAATCCGCTCACCTCGTTCAATTTCTACTGCTGCATCAGAAAAATTATAGAGTGCGGCTTTGTACTCATCGCCATCACCACGGTAGTCAAAATCACCGATGCCAATGCCATTCACCACCATGAGGCTTTTTTTATGCAAACTACTCCGCGCAGCAAGAATTGCGAAGCAATCTGGCGGGAGCTGGAGAGCAATATTAAGTGGCACATACCCTACTCCTCGCGGCGGTATCGTGGTTGTTTCTCGAGCATACAAATCAAGTGCGGCAGCACCTGAAGTTTTATACTCAGGAAGCGGCAGTGTGCTATCGAAGCGTTTTATATGTACGAGCATTATGTATTCCTGTGTAGAAAATCACACTACTGTGTATTTTGATCTATTACAAATTTATAGCTTGTGGCGATGGTGTTTGACCCACTGTATATTCAAGCAGCAACGTCTGCTCAGAGAGGTGTGTGACTGACTTGAGCGTAATACTGCGGCTAACCGTTTGAGAAAATAATTTAATTCCTTCACCAAAAACAACTGGTTCCATCGTCAGGTACATGGTGGAAATAAGTCCAGCTTCCATAAATTGGGAATAAATACTTGATCCACCACAGATTGCGACTTCTGTGATTTTTTGTGGTGTCCCAGATTCGTCCATTAGTTCTGTTGTCTCAAGTTGTTCAAGTAACTCGGCTGGTTTGAGTGAGGTATATTCCACTGCCCCATCGGGAATGGCGGCGTACTTTTCTGGTTTAGGTTGAGAAGACAGAACAAAAATCTTTCTTCCAGGAAGTGCTCGACCAAATGTTTCAAAAGTAGTCCTTCCCATCACAATGACTCCAGCTTTTTTGGTGCGTTCAGTGAAGAATTTTTTATCTTCAGCACTCGTCCACACTGTCGAGGCACTGTGTGAACCTCGGTCAATGAAGCCGTCTACGGTGATAGCTGCGATCATGAATACATGCATAGTACTTTCAAAAATTATTGTAGAGTGAATCTTTCCAAGGTCTGTGTGGTGGTCTGTAATGTACCAAGAATCGGCTCAATAATTGGCCACACCTGCTTCATAAATAAATTCACAATAACAATTAGAAAAATAGCTTGCAAGATGATTGCACCCAGGGCTCGGCCTGCTCCAGCTACGACATTTCTCCAAAAAACCTCTGATAAAGAAACATCAAAAATGGTTTTTGAATCAGTCACTGTATCTGGATCAGAATCTTGCATAGTTGTACTTTATCATACCTACACCCAAAAATAACTGTTCCCTTTCTGACATCTGGCCAGTACACTGTCCGATATGCAAAAACGTCCGTTTATTTTACTCACTGGTGATGACTCAATTCGCGCCGAGGGATTGATCTTGGTCAAACGCGTTGTGGAACAGTTTGCTGATTTCAAAATTGTCGGCACCAAACAGCAACAATCTGCTGTTGGTGCAAAAATTACCGTTTCAACTCATTGTGCATGGGGCACAGAAATCGTAGATGGTACTGAAGCACTCTGGGTGGAAGGTACACCAAGTGATGCAGTCTTTTTCGCATATGATTATTTGGATCGAACCCCAGATCTTGTTGTTAGCGGAGTAAATCTAGGAATAAATGTCAGTAATCAGATTCACCGTTCAGGAACTGTGGCAGCAGCGGTGACTGCAGCACAAACTCGCCAGACTAAAGCTATAGCTTTTTCCATGCAAACTCCCGACCACGACTGGTTTAGAGAACATGATGGATCATTTAATGAAAAACTTATTGCCTATCCGGGCAACATGGTGGAATTTTTCATTAAAAAAGCTCTGGATGCAGTCTTTCCACCTGAGGTATTCTGGAATGTAAATTTCCCTGCTACTCCCACACAAGAAGTTGCTGTTGTACCCACTGGCCCTGGCGACTACTGGGAAAATAGAACCGTTATAAATCGTGAAAAGTATACGCTCTCATATAACGAGATTGATCCTCCTATCATTAGCGCACATGATACGGACTCACATCAAATTGCAGAAGGGAAAATCACACTCACCCCGTGCAAAGTAAACTATACTGACCATACTGAACTTGCAACTCTACAGAAATTGTTTTAGAACTAATCCATGCCAAATTCAGTCATCGTCAATACGTACGCAGAACTTCCGGAAATCATACAAAAATATCATGATGCAGGTAAATCTGTTGTCCTCACTCAAGGCACTTTTGATATGCTGCATATTGGTCATGCGCGGTATTTGACAGAAGCAAAAAAACACGGTGATGTGCTCTTTGTGGGCGTTGATTCAGACGCAAAGGTCAAACAACGCAAAGGTCCCGATCGTCCCGTTGTGCCTGAAGATGAGCGCACAGAAATGCTCACCTATCTCAGGTGTGTCGATCATGTTATTTTAAAACCTAATGAAGTGGAACGCTGGCAGTTAATAAAAATCATGCATCCTGATGTCTTGATTGCAACCCAAGAAACTTACACTGATGAGGAAATTTCTGAACTCAAGAAACTGTGCGGAAAAGTTGTAGTTTTGGAGCCAATGGCTACCACGAGCACGAGTGCAAAAATCCGGATGGTGCAGATTGGTGCCACCAAAAAGATGACCAAAACGCTTTCTACAAAGCTGATCAAAGCCATTGAAGATGCACTTGATGAACTCAAATAGCGATTTTTTATGCTATATTTCAAACTACTATGAAAAAAACGCCAGCACATGCTACTTCAGAACCAGAAAAAAATGTACTTATCGGAATCTTTACTACAATTGCGCTCTTTATTATTGGCTTAATTGCCTCGGTTATTTTCCAACAGCCACCTGAAATTCCCAACACTCCGCCACCTTTGGAAGAATCTATTGAACAGACGTTGTAGTCTTCTCTGTCAAACTTTTGACAAGCGCGACCAATTCAAAAATATCGAAAGGTTTTGCAATAAATGCATCTGCAGTGCTTCGGCAATGTCTGCATCGTCTTCTATAATAAGAATTTTTTTCATACAGTGTGCTCTTGATTGAGTAGTTTACTACTACCATAGATTTTTAATTTTTTATGATAGGATTACGGATATGTCCACAGTTATTCTTGCATATATTCCAGTTTTACATCAAGGTTATGTGCAGCTGTTTAGCCAGAACTTGTCTGCCAGAACACTGTACATCCTCCCCGCTTCTATTGCTCAGGAATTTACGCCGGTGCATAAAGAAGTACGGGCCATATCTGAAGAGCTCGTTCAGAAGGCAGTCCTCAGCTGGAACATTTTTGATGACGTACAGATTGTTTCTGAAGAACTTTTGCACCAACTTAACGCTGCTCACGCCACTGTGATAATTCCTGATGAAGTGGTCACCACCGAAGTTGCCCACAAATACCTCGCCAACTGCACCATTGAAAAAAGTTCAATATTCTTGCGCTGGGATAAGAAAAGTGCGGCAGCAGAACTCACTCCCAGTCCTGATCAAACAATTTCATCTGCAGGAGTGGATAAAAAATTCATGGAGCTTGCATCTCTTGAGGGAAACAAGAGCTCAGACTGGTGGCGCCAAGTGGGTGCAGTGGCTGTCAGAGAGAACACAATTCTTGCCCAAACACACAACACGCACCTCCCTTCTGAACAACAACCGTATGCAGAAGGAGACGCTCGGGCACATTTTCATAAAGGCGATCATATTGAACTCAACACGGCCATTCATGCCGAAGCAAAGCTGATTGCTGAGGCAGCCGCAGCGGGAACAAACTTGTCAGGTGCGGATCTGTATGTTACTGACTTCCCCTGCCCTCCGTGTGCCAAATTGATTGCCCATGCTGGACTTACACGTGTCTTCTACCAAAAAGGCTATGCCATGCTTGATGGCGAGCGAGTTCTCAAGCAAGCTGGAGTTGAGATCATTCGCGTGATCGATTCTCAGCAGTAACCAAGAAGCTGATTTGCGGTTTCTCCTGTCAACAAGTTTTTGTTACACTGAATCACATGAGTTTACACGCTGTTTTTTCCCCCAAATCTGTTGCCATCATCGGAGCTTCTTCGCAACCAGGAAGTGTTGGGAACGACTTGGTCAAAAATTTAGTCGAAAGTTTCAGAGGTAACATCTATCCCATCAATCCCAAGGGTGGCAGTTTGTTCAACCTGCCAGTTTATGAAAATATTTCAGCAGTCCCTGGCTCCGTTGATCTCGCCATCATTGCCGTCCCCGCAGCAATCGTGCCGCAAGTTTTGACTGAGGCTGGCAAAAAGAAAGTTAAAGCTGCGGTTGTCATCAGTGCTGGTTTTAAAGAAGTCGGACAAACTGAACTTGAAGACCAAATCGTTGCCATTGCGCAAAAATACAACATCACACTGGTGGGTCCCAACTGTCTGGGGGTCATGAATGCCAATCTGGGATTCAATGGTTCGTTTGCTCCACAGCTTCCGCCTGCTGGCTCGGTTGCGTTTCTTTCACAAAGTGGCGCTCTGGGTACCGCTATCATTGACTACGCCATCCAACAACAAATTGGTTTTTCCAAGTTTTTGAGTCTGGGCAATAAAGCAACACTCAAAGAAACTGAACTGCTTGAATACTTGGCGCATGATCCTGACACAAAGGTGATTCTGCTCTACGTGGAAGCACTCCGTGATCTCACAGAAATTTTGGCTGTCGCGCAAAAAATCAGACGCGTCCGTCATCCCAAGCCAATTATTGTTTTGAAATCTAAGCAAACTGAAGCAGGTGCTGCCGCAGCTCAATCACATACTGGTTCTCTCGCTGGCAACGATGCATTTTACGAAGCACTGTTTCACCAAGCAGGCATCATCAGAGCACAAACTATAGAAGAGTTCTTTTTGTATGCTGAGTGCTTTGCCTTCAATCCTGTTTTGCCCAAAGATCGCGTAGCAATTGTCACCAACGCCGGTGGTGTTGGCGTGCTGGTGACTGATGCCCTAGTTCATGAAGGTCTGAGTGTTGCCAAACTTTCTCAAGAAACTGTGGAAGCGCTGCAAAAAGTTTTGCCTCCTGCGGCGAATATTCATAACCCAATTGATATCCTTGGCGACGCCAAAGCGCAACGCTATGACGACACACTCAAAATTGTCAGCACTGACGAGGGTGTTGACGCGCTCGTGCTGCTATTAACTCCGCAATCTATGACTGAGGTGGAAGCAACAGCCAAAGTAATCGTGACGGCAAAACGTGCCACTAAAAAGCCAATAGTGGTCAGTTTCATTGGCGGCGACCGGGTGCAACCGGGTATTCAAATTTTGCAGACAGGCAAAATCACCACCACTGATTTTCCTGAGTCACTCGTGCACGGTTTGGGAATCCTCCATACATTCAGTATTTGGAAACGCTCAGGTGAAAAACCCGTTTCTTTCCAAGATGTGGATACCACCGCAATTTCTAGCCTTATCAAAAATGCGCACTTGAATTCTGAAGGCTGGCTGCCAGATGATGTAGCGCTCAGTATTCTTGAGGCAGCAGGGTTACCAGTAATTAAGTGGATGAAAATCACCGCACCAGATCAGATTCCAAAAGCAGTCAAACTCTGTGGAGATCGTTTAGTTCTCAAAATTCTCTCTCCAGATATTGTGCATAAAAGTGATGTCGGTGGTGTCATGGTAGATGTAGCAGCTGCGGATGCTGAAAGCGCCTATCACAAGCTCTTAGCGCAAGTAAAAAAGCATCAGCCAGAGGCACATATTGCTGGCGTAGTTGTCATGCCGTTTGTGACACTGAGTGGTAAAGAATTAATTACTGGTGCGGTTCGTGATCCAAATTTGGGTGCACTGGTGGGAATTGGTATGGGTGGCGTTTTCACAGAAGTTTTCAAGGACGCTGCCTTTGGTCTCGCTCCCCTCACCCCAGATGATATTACTGACATGATTGACCGCCTCAAGTTTTCTCAAATTCTCAAAGGCGCTCGAGGTCAAACCCCGTTCGATCTTAAAGTTGTAAAAGAATGTATTGCTCGAGTTTCTGATTTATTCACCAAACACCCAGAGATTGCAGAACTTGATGTCAATCCAATTATGGTGTTCCATAAAGGTAGTGGTGCACAAATAGTTGACGCACGGATGCGGGTGTTTAGGTAACCACCGTTTTTTTCAATTCCTTGTATGCCGCTGCGTTACGCAACATAAGCTGTAGTTCCAATGGAATATCCATGTCTTTGAGCGCACAGGCTTCAAAAACCACTTGCAAAAGCAAGAGTTCATCACTGTGACCTGAGAAATTTTGACGGGTATACTCTGGAATTAGTTTTGAGGTCACATAGACCTTGAACGTAGCTCTACTCACCCCACGTACTTTGTTTTTATCAAGAATACGTTCAACTAAAGCTTGGGCAAATTCTCTTCCTTTATCTGGTTCTAAATACAATTGAATGACTCTTAGATCCGGTCGTTCCAAGCGTAAAAACATATTGCGATCAATTACTCCTCTGCGGAGAGTACTCTCTTCAAAAGCATCTGTGTAATTGCCAAGATGTTGATCTGAATGTACCAAAATATATTCCGTTCCATCTTTAGCAATTGTGTGTTTTTCAAAGTCTAGCTGATGTTCAAAGAAATAGAAAAATGCTTCTAATGACAAATTTTTTTGTTCTGCTGTTGCCTTGCCACTGCGAAATTTATTGGCGGTGGTCCCGGCAGCTACTGTTTCTGTTTTGAATTTTTGCTGCGTGAATTCTAATTCAGGTGCATAGTACTCTATATCAAGTGAGTTGGCTTGTGTTGCACTCGCGATTACACTTCTGAAATTTGCATCATCTTCTAGATAGAATGGATCATTAATATCTCTGATACACCATCGCTGAGTTAGTGCATTGAGCATCTTGCCAATTTTTACTTCACGGGCATACTTTCTCCCTGTTTTTTTCAAAACGTAATCATATGCAGCTTCTACCAGCTCATAGCCCGCTTGTACAAAAAACTCTGCATTTGGATTCTGTATACGAGCGACAATGTCCCTTTTCGTTTGAGTATTGTGAGCTAAAAAGATTGTATTTAAACTACCTCCCGCAATTTTTTTCTGGATTTCAACCTGCTGCAAGTACTCACCAAGGGCAACTTTTTCTGCTACTCGTTTTGGGGAATCTCCCTGTTCTGGGGTGGACCAAAGGAAGAGGTTCTCCCATGCTAGCAACATTGGTAGTCCAGGATTGGAATCTAAGGTACGTCGCAACCGTGCTTCCAATTCTGGGGGGTATTTTTTAAATTGCGTAGAAAGTTGTAATTGCCTAGTAATGCCTGCTGTACTTGACTCTGCAGCAGAAATAAGCGCCTCAGTGGTGGCATCAATACCTAACTGGGCTTTTGGTGCATCCACCTTTTCTTGTGGCACAAAATGACCTTCCAGCATTTCCAAGGTAGCTCGATATTCTGCATCTGATTGTCCTGCAAATTCTGCAGCGGTATGTGACTCACCGAGTGAATACTCACGTCCAACTTTTACTAAATCACGAGATGATGCAGTCAAAATATGCCGTGCCTGTGCTTCTCCAATATGATCGCGGATTTTAGGTTGCTGGGTGAATACTTTTGCTTGAGGGTCAGAATCTTTTACAGAAATATTACTATCGAGCAAGGTATCGTAATCCAATGCCTGCGGATCTAATGATCTAAATAAGAGCGGTGCAATCATTTGAGCGGCAGGAAAACCAATGAATTCTGCTTTACCGTCTATCACTACAGCTTCTAGCAACATCCCTTGTAAGGTATTCTTATCGAGTTGTAGACCTTCTAATAATCTCCGAGAAAGATCCCTCCGAGCTTCCAAAGTTGTTAATGCTCCTCCAGTATCAACCAATAATTTATGTGAAATGAGACTTCGCATAGTTGGTGAAAGAGACCGTAAGACCGCAATAGTATCAGCAAATGAGTGAAATGAATCACGCCTTTGTGAATCAACTTCAAATTTTTCTTTATCGGGAACATAGGAAACACTTTTTTTTGAGTCCACAAATAGGGTTTTCAACCACTTATATGCAGCATCTGTTGTTGCCTTACGTCTACTTTGTTGTGAGTCATCAATCGTATCAAGAAGCCCGCCAGAAAATGATGTAACTAGTGAGGTTGCATAGTCCAAAAGTGCCACCACTTTTACATCTTTCTCACCCGTCAAAATTTTTTTCAGCTTCTCCTCTCCGACTTTTTCCCTGAACATCTGGTAATCCGCAATGGTATGAATATGTTCCCCGACAATGAATGAACCTTCAATCCCAATCCTATCAAAGTGCATAAGTAAAAAATCAATTTTACGTCCAAGCTGTACACTTGGTTCTGAAAGATAGCGATTGGCAATGTTGCGACAGATTGTTTCTCTTCGAGCATCAAAGGGTAAAAATCTATACGCCAATAAATATAAGTCTGGAAGTTGTTGAAAATAACTATATGAAAATCGATTAATATCTGTACTTACAAATTGTTCTAAAATCTTAACTAAAGCCTGTCGCTCCTGTCTCCAGACAATCAATGTAAACAGATTGTCTGCATAAATATTATCTCTATTACTGGCTTGATCTAAGATTGAGCGTGTACTAAACATACCAGATTGTTTTTCAGAAACATGTGCGATAAATCCTTCGATTGTTGCGGCATCCCAACTAATTTCACCAAGCTGTGTTATTTCTTGTTCAGAAAGCTCCAGTAACCGCTGCACCGGTACAAGGCTACATACTCGATCATAGTTGAGCACCGTACAAGTAGACTTTTGTTGCAGAGAATTTTCTAGGACAAAGCCTGTTCTATCCGCTAATACCCAGCTCCCCTTGGGTAAATTTAAAAGTGAGTAACAGAGATTTGTTACTTGTACAAAAGATAGCGTGTCCCAAGGAATATCAGGAGTATTACAACTGTATTCCAAACATTCATAGAACGCATCGGTATCAGTTTTAAATAAGAAAAAAGCTACCTCTTGCAGAGCATACATTCTAAAAATTGCGGTGTTGCTTGCAGTATGACTATCTGTAGGTGGGAGTTTAGCCCCGTGTAAAGATTCTTTTCTTCCTGCTGCATTCTGCCCTTTATTTTCTGCCGCTAATTCTTCGAGAACA
Organism: Limisphaerales bacterium; assembly: GCA_044350895.1. Classification (GTDB taxonomy): domain Bacteria; phylum Patescibacteriota; class Microgenomatia; order UBA1400; family PJMF01; genus OMIS01. The sequence continues at coordinate 82,809 of JBILGT010000001.1, read as the reverse complement.
TTGTAGTAACTAGCAAAAGGCACTTGTTCAATTTGCTGTGCAAATTTATAGAAATACTCTTTACGTTTTTCATCTGTAAGATTCTCGGCTTCATTCGAATTTATTTTGACTAGTAATTCCTTCAGCACTTCATAATTAATTGAGGTTGCTCTTTGGCCCATTTTTTCTGATAAATGCTGTAGTTTTTCATCCACCAGTGGTTCTTTTACCTCTGGTTCTCTATTCATCAGTACATCACCCACATACTGCATAAACTGAAGATTTTCAGGAGAAATATACTCATTGCTTGCCTTAAATCCCCAAACTGTGCCTGGCACAATATGCATCCCCTCACCTTTATATTTTTCATACAAAGAATGGAATAATGGTTTTTGTTGATCTTGTGGAATTTCTTCTGCCACGCACCGCAAATAAATATACTTGAGAAAAATTACAGTAGTGGCACTATCAATGATTTCAATGACATGAGAAAACCTAGCAAAATTTTCATCACTTTTTCTCAATTCTTGTATATTATGTAGTAGCAAAAAAAGCTCATTTTCGCTGACTCGCAAACTTCCTCTTTTAGACTCCTCTGTACCCAAATTGTGATGTACCGAATTAAAAAATTTGCGTATGCATGAGAGTATTTGGGCGGGCTTAAGTACTTCAGGGACAGCTGACTCAAGTTTTGATTCAATGTTGTTATCCGTCACGACGTGAGGAATCTCCAAAATTATTTCTGTAAGTTCAGCTACATCTTCAAAAAGTTTAAAGCCTGGGGAAAATGTAAATTCCGCAGAAGAAAAACCGAGTAGTATAAAAATAGCTTGCTGATGTGTGTATCCGACACCTTCAAGTCGTTCTAGTACAACCTGCGTCAATACCTTGAGGTTTTCCTCAGAGTCACGAAAACTGATCGCTTGCATACGTCTATACTCAGCGGCAAAGTCATGGGAGTGCAATGCTCGCACTGTCTTGTTATACAATGCAATATTATTTTGCTTCTTGGCGTAATCCAGAATTTCTAAATTTGAGTAACTAACTTTGCCATGCAGTTCTGCAGGAATTGGTTGATATCCTTGAGCACTTGCTTCATTATCAATAACTGCATGAAGGCCAATATTTTGTGAGCCTCGCATCAGTGCACCTTGATGCTCAAAATCACGACCGTTACTCCCGATTTTAACTATAATGGAAGCAAGGGCTGTAGAATTATATCCGGCTTGCTTAAGCTTACGGGGAGTCTCTAAATCTGCAGCCATTTCATGTGCCCATGCGACACTCATTCGGTCTAATACATATACTGAATTAGTATGCACATGGGTTTTATTGATAATGTGCCCAACTTCATGTCCGATTACCGCTGCTGCTTCATCAAGATGTGTACATTTATTTAGCAAAGCCTGCGTCATAAAAATTGTACCGTCGGCAGTTACAAACGCATTGCATTGTTGAGATCGCTTAATAATTACCACTTGGATACGCTCTGATGTCTGCGAACCTGCAAGCATATTTTCAGCAATTCCCGTGAGAAGTTGCGTACTAGGTGTATCAAACTCCAGCTCACTAGTAGTTGCTAAGTATGCAAAGAGGTTATGTAATTCATTATTATCATCTTGGTAGTGAGTAAGTGGCTCCGGAGACGGTTGCTGCAGAGTTTCTCTGTATTCGTTCCTCAAAGAGGAAGCAACTCGTCTCTTTTCAAGTAATCGAGATATACTAAAACGCTTCCATCTTTCAGGAAGCTCAAATCCTTTCAAAAATTCACCCGATACAGTTGGCGTTTGTTCAGCAAGCATCAAGATTAACTATACTGAAAAAGTATGGTACTAACTAGAAGTTAATTCTAAAATTTTACTTACTTTTCCCAATCTTAATCCGCACTGGTTTGAACTCTGGATGTTCAAGATCAGGCATGATGAACTGCACATGAATGTGTGCCACTGTTCCTGCCGAATGATCGGTATCACCAAAGCGCATTGCCCAACCACCACCAGGAATTTTGTATTCCTTTTGTGCCCACTGGAGAAGTTCTAACAATTCTTTGCCAGATTCTGGATCAAGCTCAGAAAGATCTGTGGCATGTTGTTTATAAATCAGCAGTAAGTGGACTTTTGTGAAGTCGTACGGCCACTGGTTTTTCGTGACCAGCCAAAACTCACCTTCTTTAAGAATTTCTTGCTTGTGGTATTTGTCCAAATTTTCACGACAAAACGGACAATGATCTGCATCAATGATTTCTTGCATCACTTGACGTTGCTCATCTAGACGGGCATTATCGATATCAACGTGGCGAGATTGTGCATCTGACATACTATTTCACTACTCTATCACACTCCTCAAAAACTTGTTATGTACCCCACTTGGCTAAAACAATCGAGTAGTCATATATATCAATCAAACAACTAGCGGTCAAATTGATCTCACAATTTTCTCGTCCAAAATTTTCGATCAATTTGTTGTAGTCAAAAATATCAACGTCATTGTCTCGATCAAGATCACCTGGCTTCCTTGACTGAGTTGGAGTAACAGCTGCTGTACACGTTATATCAACCGGTATTGCAGCACATTGCCCGGTAGAGAGACGTGTCCCATCTGCTTTTGCATCAATTGAAACACCCACTCTATAAGGAACACCCGGTACAGCCGTAAAAGTTGTCTCCTGCACCACTTTTTCACTATATGCTTGTAGATCATTACCTTTTCCTGTGTCCCTACCACAAAACCAATCGATCTGCTGTCCAGAGTCATTGGTACATTCAGCTTTATTTTCAGGATATGCATTAATGCGTACTATAAAATGCTTATAGTCAAAATTTGGCTGTTGGGTAAATTGATACTTCACACTTACTGAAGTACTGCTTGAACACGTCACTTGAGTTTGTATTTTACATGCAGGAGTTGGTTCAGCTGGCGGTACTGGTACTGTGGCAGGCGGTAATCCTGCTGCGTCTGAGAACTCCATTGAAGGACCAGCTCCGTCGTTTTCTACGACATTCATTTTTTCTACAAATCCATCCCCTTCAAAGACACCACGCCAGCCACCTTTTTTACCGTTCCAATATGCAGTAACTCCAAATGCATTTACATTTGTACCAGCATCTGCACGCAATGCCCCAGCTCGTTCCTCAGGTGCACCAAATGTGTGAATTACAATATTCTTTAGCATTACTTTTTTTAAACCAGGATATCCTTGATTTATCCGTGCTTTATTTGTTGATAATCCCACAATGATATTTTCATAGACAAGATTGGTTATGCTCGGTCCGCCACCACTGTACGGTATGTTTTTCCATGGATCAGTTACGCCTGTTAAGCGAATGTTTTTGTATGTAACATCTGCAATTTGTCCACCGTACTGCGTGTAAATACTCATCCCCCGATCGGAATCAATCACATCGCAGTGTTCAAATGTTACACCAGTAATTGGCTGTCGATTTTCTGTACCAATTTTGAGTGCAGTAGCTCGACCACTACTAACAATACACTTATTTACCCGAACGTTATTTGTAGGAGTGTTATCACTGACGTCACGACTTTTAACAGCAATACTGTCATCAACTGATTGAACAAACACATTTTCCAAAAGAGCATTTGTCACTGAATCAGGATCAATACCATCTTTTCCACCAAAAACTTTAATATTTCTTGCAGTAAAGTTGGTACTACGATGAACGTGAATTGACCAAGAGTTTGCGTCCATAAATAGTAAGTTTTCAAGAGTAATGTCAGTTGAGTCATCTATTTGGATGTTTCTTATCTTAATTTCTCTGCCGCCACTGTTGGAATATGTGACCATACCATTGGCATCAATCGTACCAAACCCTGTCAACTTAATGTTACGCCCATACTCAATTTCAATGAGTCCCTTGAAAAAATCGGCACTGTTATCAGTCCCTTTTAGCAGTGCGCCGCGATCAAAGAAAAGTGTCAAATTTTTTCTTGATATTTTCAACCCTCCCGTCCGATATACACCTGCCGGGAAATATAAAATGGTGCCATCTGGCACTGCAGTAATTAGTGCTTGGAGTTCATTTTTTTGGTTTGCGCTTGGATCATTGCGAATCCCGCGAGTAGTGACGTCTACGACATTAGGGTCACCTGGCTTTGTTCTTGGTGCATTTAAATCATCAATCCAAAATAAAATAGTTTTTTGCAGTCCTCCGGCTTTAAAGTAGTAATGTCCTGGTCCAGGTAGAGTAAAGGTAAGTTGGTTTCCATTTTGCTGGAGTGGATATCCCCTCCCAATTCCTTGAAGATAGGGCCCTGAGATCGGTGTAGCAAAATTCAACTGCATTGCAACTGGACCATCACTTGCAAAACGTACTCTGCTCGTTTGCATATTCACACCAACTATATCTGGATGATATGTTCGGTGATATTCAAACTGCACCGCCTGCCCATCTACAGTCCCCGTTACTTCTCCGTCGACTTGGGCAAAGGGGGTGACAGGATACAGTTCTGATCGAGCTGCAACCGGAGAAGCAGCATAAAAACAGAAAAAAATCTGAAGAATTAGCCAAATAAAAAATTGTTTCACTCAATCATCATATCTAGAGAAACTTTAAATCGCCACTGGGATATTTTTGATTCCAGGGTGTGGATTATAGTCACTGAGTTCAAAATCAGTGTGACGGAATTTAAAAAGATCTGTATTTTTGGTTTTCAAAGTCATTGTTGGGAATGGTCGAGATTCACGTTCTAGTATTAGTTTGACTGCATCAAGTTGATCAACATAAATATGCGCATCAGAAATTGTGTGAATATACTCGTAAGCTTCAAGACCTGTGGCTTGTGCAATCATCATCAAAAGTGCTGAATACTGCACCATGTTTGCAGGTACGCCCACAGGTACATCTCCAGAACGTTGCATCATATGCAGCGTCAATTTATTATCCACAACGCGAAGGTGAATCCACCCATGACACGGGCAAACTACCACTTTTTGAGTACGTCCTTCTACTCGTGCGGTGTACTGTGGAATCCATGGCGTTACAAAGTGTGTTCTCAATTGTGGCTCTTGTTTGATCTGTTCCACAATCGTTTTAAATTGATTAAATGACTCACCTTCACTAGTTGGAAAATCATGGAATGCTGCACCATATGAACCTGGGCCTAAGTCTCCTGTTTCAAGTCCGCGCTTCTTGCACTTGGCTTCAGTGCCCCATGGTTCCCACCAATAGCACCCAAATTCCTCTAGTTGTTTGAGAGTCCGAGCACCATTGATGAATCCAATAATTTCCGCTACTGCCTGGCGCCAAATTGTCACCTTCAAGCGTTCATTTTCTTTTGGGGCAAGATTGCGCTCAGTGAGCATTGGGAAACCATTTTCAAGTTTAAAATGCATTGAGCCCGGTGCCATATACATCAGTGCATCAGTACCTTGTTGAGAAGGAACACGAACACCTTCTTCCACGATTTTTCGCAAGATATCCTTGTACTGTTCGTCGGGAGTACGTTCTGAGTATGGCTTCATGTAAAAAGTTATAGCAAGTGGTGGTTCGAAAAGCAATTAAGAGTTATCAGCAGGTCCTGCCCATGGAAAGACATAGACACAACTAAATGCATCAATCTGCACAAAACAAACTGTAAATGCTTGTTCTTGCGCCATACGATTTCCAAGAGTCACTTCAACAACCTGCGCCTCAGGCGAAAAAGTGGGTCGTGATGGTATGGTAATAACTGGTGTAGTTATATCTACAACGCCTTTGAGTTCTTGTCTCAAATATGCAGAGAGTGTTTCATTGGTGAATGCGGTAAAAAGAGTCTCAAATGCAGCTCTTCTCAAACGTTCTGCAACTTTATCCATGCCACTAACTTCAGCTTCTTTATCATGGAAAAACTCAAGCAATAAGTGTGCTTGTGCACCCCCTAAAGAGAGCTGTGAATCATCCACTTCTGCTCCATTCATTCCACCTTGTTCTACTGTTAGACTTCGTCCCATATAACTACCTTTCGCGAAAATGTTATACCAATTTTTTGCGTTACTGACAACGAGAAAAAGCCTACATATCAAATGTATAGGGTACTTCGTGCTTGAATTGTTGCCGCTGTACCTGCTGCAAAATAGCAGTGATTTGCTTGAGTGCAATATCAGGAAGTTGTTCATGAATCTCTTTGGCAACCGCTGCTGTTCGGTCACCTTCTATCAGCTGCACATACAGCTTGCCCATTTGTTTTTCAATTAATATTTGAAAAACGGCATCTGCCTCTGCATACGAAAATCCTAGTTCTGTTTCATCAGTTTGCTCTTCCCAAAGTTCGGCACTGGGCGCTTTTTCCAAAAATGCCTTGGGCATTTCAAGCAATTCAACGAGCTGACGCACCTGTGTTTTGTAGAGGCTGATGATCGGCTCCAGATCACTGGCTTCGTCACCGAATCGAGTGAAGTAGCCTAAGTATTTTTCAGATTTATTTTCTGTGCCGCATACCAGTGCATCAAATTCTTTGGCACGGTCAAATACCACGAGCATGCGTGAACGCGCCATCAAGTTGCCCAGGCGCATTTTATCTTTTTCTACACCAGGCAAAACTTTCTCGGCAGCCATTACAAAGCCTTCAATATTCACAACTCGCCAATTTTTACGTGGGATTTTATTCCAGGTACAAATTAATTCAGAATCGACAGTACTTTGATTTTTGTAGGGAAGCATAATTGGGTACACGTGTTGTGCCCCCAGCGCTTTGACCAAAAGTGTCGTAGAAAGTGCTGAATCAATTCCACCAGAAACTGCGATTACACCATTTTTTTTGCCTGTTTGTTCAAATTTTTTCTGCAAAAATTGTACAATTTCTGTAATTACTTTGTCTGGATATTCTAGTTTCATAAATATGTTGGTTTGTACTGTAAAAATATAGTTCTGCAGGATTGTCGGATGAGCGTCACTGCATACTGAATTCTACAATAGATCTTGTATAGCGAAACGAGCAAGGCAGGAATTCGAGCCTGCCGTATCCTAAAGAGCTATATTTTTATAGTACATACAGCTGCTGCGCTTGAATATACTGCGCAACTGCGGGTTTCACCAGTTCAGTAATTGATCCCATTGTTTGAATACGTTTCCGCACTTCAGTTGAAGAAATATTAACTGGTTCTACCCCTTCAATCACCTGCATGCCTTGATATAGTGGTTCCAAAGCAAAGCCTTCGCGCGGATAGACAAAAAATTTGAACTCAGCAAGCATTTCTGTAAAATCATGCCACTCATGAAACCGAGCCAAATTATCTGACCCAATCACGAACGAAAAAGTGTGCTCTGGATATTTTTTGGAAAGTGCCTTAAGCGTTTCATAGGTAATACTCATACCTGACTGTTCAAGTTCATACTGTTCTATTTTTTGCTGTGGCTCCAAAATTAACTCCAACATGGCTAGACGATGCTGTGCAGGAGAGAATTTTTTTTCAAATGCATGTTCACCAACTGGCACAAACCAAACTTCGTCAGCAAGCCCCTTCTTGAGCAGAGCCGCTGCAATACTACTATGTCCAAGATGTGGAGGATCAAAGGTGCCACCAAAAAGTGTGATTTGCATGAGGATGCAGCATATTATATTTTTTTGGTTGCTTCAACTGCCTTGTGGAATATAGTGATTATGCTACGATTTCTTAGAAGTTTTTTTAGCTCGTCCACCAGCTTTTTTCGCTGTTTTTTTCGGTGCAACTTTTGCCATTTTTTCTTTTTCCATCTCCATGACCTTGGCACGCTTCGCAGCTTTTTCTTTTCTGATAGCCTGTTGTGCCTTCCATTCTTCCGCGGTTACCACCATACCTACCTCTGGCTTCTTCCAACTAGCCCAGTCACATTCTGGATATCTTGCACAGCCAAAGAATTCCTTGCCCCAACGAGATTTTCGTGCGATCACTTCACCTGTTTGGCACAACGGACAAACCACACCTTCTACTTTGTCGACAATATTTTCAGTAAAGTCACACTCAGGGAAACGACTACAGCTCTTAAACTTGCCGTATCGGCCAGATCTAATGACTATTTCTCCGCCACCTTCTGGTAAATCACCACACTTCGGACATTTTTCGCCTGTTTTTTCTACTGGAACCTGAGCTCGATCAGCATCACCTGCGGCGGCAATTTTTTCGTGGAATGGTTTATAAAAATCGGCAACAACTTTGACCCAGTTCTTCTCTCCTCGAGAAATTCTGTCTAAGTCCTCTTCCATTTCGGCAGTGAATTGATACTCCATAAATACCGGGAAGTGTTGGAGTAAGAAGTCACTGACTGTCATACCAATTGCTGATGCTACAAAACGCTTGGCGTCCCGCTCGACATATCCGCGATCTTCTATCACAGAGATAATACTGGCGTAGGTACTCGGACGACCAATACCTTGTTGCTCGAGTTGCTTGACCAGTGATGCATCGTTGTATCTTGGAGGTGGCTGTGTAAATTTTTGTGCTGCATTTTTTTCTCTAAAATCAACAACTTCTCCCTTTTCGAGTGATGGCAAAATGGTGTCTTCTCTGTCTGGGAAGAGCTTGAGCCAACCATCAAATTTCAAAATTGAGCCACTACTTCGCAAAGTAGCCACATCAGTAGTCATTTTGGCTTCAACAGTGATTGTTGTTTGGTCATAGACTGCAGATGGTAATTGACTTGCCAAGAAACGACGCCAGATCAAATCATAGAGTTTGGCATGACGCTCAGACATTTTTCCACCCAGTGTTCCTACTTTATTTGCTGAGACATAGACATCAGTGACACGAATTGCTTCGTGAGCTTCTTGGGCGTTTTTTGATTTATTGGCAAATGCGCGTGGTTGAGCTGGTAAGTACTCTTTTCCAAATGTTTTCTCGATATAACTGCGTGCCATACCAATTGCTTGGGTGGATAAATTAACAGCGTCAGTACGGTGGTAGGTAATCAACCCTTCTTCGTACATATCTTGGGCCAGGCGCATGGTTTGTTTACTACTCATGCCCAGACGGTTGGCTGCAGCTTGTTGGAGAGTTGAGGTTGTAAATGGAGGCAAACTGCTTCTTGTCCGCTCTTTTCGCTCAACTGAGTCAATTTTGTATTGAGCAGAATCAAGCTCTGCAACTATTGGAGCAACGTCAGATTCTAGCTTTGGCTCGTATTTTTTCTTGTTGATTTCAATGACACGCGCCACAAATACACCGTCGGGTAAGTTCTCGACTGGTTTGCCTTCTATAAAAATTTGAGCGTCCCCAGCACCTGAATTACCAGCTTTTGAAAGTGCAACATCAACTTCCCAGTACTCTTCTGGAATAAAAGCAGCAATTTCGCGTTCGCGCTCGACAATCAAGCGAAGTGCCACAGATTGCACTCTTCCTGCAGATAAGCCACGACGGATTTTCTTCCACAAAACTGGAGAAACTTCATATCCCACTAACCGATCTACCACCCGGCGTGCTTGTTGTGCATCAACCAGATCCATTTTCAGTTGACTCGGGTTATTGATTGCATCCAAAACAGCACCTTTGGTAATTTCATGGAATGTGGCACGTTTGAACTTATCTTTCTTGATATCACCCAGTGATTGAGAAAGATGCCACGCAATAGCTTCACCTTCACGGTCAGGGTCAGTTGCGAGATAAATAATATCGGCAGTTTTGGCTGACTTCTTGAGCAAAGTAATTACTTTTTTCTTGTCTTCACTGATTTCGTAGGTGGGCTCAAAATTGTGCTCCACATCGACACCCATCTTACCTTTTGGCAAGTCTCTGATGTGTCCCACAGACGCCTCAATCACGTAGTCACTACTGAGATAACTGCGCAACTTTCGGGCTTTTGTTGGTGATTCCACGATTACTAAGTTCATATTGCAAGATGATACCACACGAATTTGTTAGTAAGAATAGTGGGCAGTCTACCATATTTTCTATTGTTACGAGCAAATCATCCATGTATCGCCTTCTCTGGCAATCTGCTGTTTCAGTTCAAGTTCTGTAATAACTGTCAGTAATTCAGCCGGTGGTAATTTAGTTATTACCAGGAGATTATTGAGCGACTGGCCACCAGACGAACGTAAGATTTTAATAATCAGAGTTTCCTTTTCTGAAAAGCTCTGGACAGCGGTTGTAGACAAACCAAACGTTTTACTATGGCTCAAACCCAAACTTTCCAAAACTTCACTTCCTGAACTCACCAACACTGCGCCTTGGTTAACTAATGACTTTGTCCCCGCACTATACGGACTGGTAATGGGCCCGGGCACCGCACAGACAGTTCTTCCAAAATCTGCGGCAAAACCAGCTGTGATATGTGTGCCACTTTTTTCTGCTGCCTCTGTCACTACAACAGCAGCACTCATGCCAGCAACGATGGCATTCCGGGCAGGAAAATTTCCTTTATTTGGTTGCACTGCTGGCGCAAATGGCGTAACAAAGCTCATTCCATTCTCGAGACATTGTCTAAAAACTTTTTTGTGACTGGAAGGATACATATAGTCAAAACCGAATCCCAGTACTCCAACAGTTTTTCCTTGATTCTCTAATGCCGTAAGGTGTGCACAGGTATCCACTCCATACATAAATCCAGAAATAATCTGGGCGCCAGCACATACCAATTCTCGAGCAATTTTCTCAGTGACAAGTTTGCCATAGGCGGTCATATGCCGTGTGCCAACTACTGCGATTGGGACACTCGCTGTCCACTCCATTGGTGAGCCCTGCGCGAACAGCACTACTGGTCCATTTTCCACTTCCTTGAGCAGTGGTGGATACTCAGATGAGTCTTTTGTAATTACCCGAATGTTTCGGGTTTTTAGTTTTTCATAATATGTCTCCATTGTTTGTTCTTTTATAAATTTTTCTATGCTATCTATCTTATTTTCCAAAATTGCATAATTTTTCCATAATGTTGCGCCTGACTCCCAAAACTCTTCCCACGAAATATTTTGAGCGTGGAGGTCAGTGCAAAGACTTGCCACTGTTCGCTGTCCAATGCCTTCTATGCTCACTAATGCTGCTAAAGATTTGCTTTCCAGAGTATCCATGCGGTAAGATTACAGTACATACCTTGCATAAAACGTAGAATGAAGGCACCAGTATGTGAAAGTACTCATGGTAGAAAAACCAGGCGAAGGAAAAAAATTTGCATTTTCAAAGGAAGACCTGGACAAATTATCTCCAGCTGAACTTGAGAAGCTGGGAAAAGATGTAGCTACTACTGCAGAGACAAAAGCTGCAGTGGAACAATACTATCAGGAAAAATTTGGAACCCCAAACTACACTCCAGAAATCCATACACAAGCGAAATTTGATCTGATGAGTGCCGTCAATAATATTTTACGGCCCAAATCAAAAGACGGTAAGTAAATCTAATACATGTACATGAAAACAATCTTTGCCACACTGCTCCTCTCCTACTTTCGCTTGCTGGCGCAAATCCAGCTCATTAAAACTCAGCCACGTATCATCGGCATCACTGGCAGTGCAGGTAAAAGTAGCACTATGGAAGCAATTGCGGCAATTCTCCAGGAGAAATTCAAAATAAAGGTGGGGCGAAAAGCCAATTCTGAATCAGGCATTCCACTCAATATCTTAGGATTAAGTCCAAGCAATTTTTCGCTTTTGAGCTGGCTCAAACTTGCCATACAAGCACCGCTCAAGCTCCTCACTAACTGGGAAAAATATGACTTCTATATTGTTGAAATGGGTATCGATAGTCCCCTTCCTCCCAAGAATATGTCTTATTTGCTCACCATTCTGCAACCTGAAATTGGTGTATTTACGAGCGTAGATGCTGTGCATTCTGAACCATTCGATCATCTGGTTGTGGGGAAAAGTTTGGCAGAGCGACGTGATTCCCTTGTGCAACTGATTGCTGCTGAAAAAGGCAAGCTCACCAAGTCACTTCCAAAAAATGGACTGGCCGTTCTTAATGCTGACAGCGCAGTCTTGATGGAAAATGCCACACCCACCAAAGCCAAACTAATGACATTTGGTGAAAAACATGATGCAACAATCCAAATCGATGCAGTTAACTGGAACAAAGCTGGCACACAAATTGTTTTTTCCACTGCAGAAGAAAAAGTCACGCTTTCACTTAATGAATACCTTGTCCCCCATCACTATGCAGGCACATTTGCGGCAGCACTCTGTGTGGGAATTTACGCCGGCCTTTCTCCTTACTTATGTTGTAAATTACTAGAGAAAAACTACAAATTACCACCTGGGCGAGCCAGCTTAATTCCCGCTATCAATGGCGCAACTATTTTAGACAGTTCATATAACTCATCAGCCAAACCAACACTCGATTTTTTTGAGCTCATTCCCCACATAGACAGTAAGCGCACGCTAGCCCTACTGGGCGACATGCGAGAACTTGGCTCAGTCACGCAAGTAGATCACGAACTAATTGCTCAAAAAGCGGTCAAAGTCTTTGACGAGGTTGTTTTGGTTGGACCGTATATGCTCAAATATGCAGTTCCTATTTTAAAAGAAAAGAATGTTGATGTCAGGTGGTTTGTGAATGCATATCTGGCTGCCGAATACCTTAAAACGACACTTAAACCTGATGACTTGCTCTTTGTTAAAGGCTCACAGAATACACTGCTTTTAGAGATTGCGATCGAACGACTGATGGCACACCCTGAAACAGCTGATGGAGTACTGTGCAGACGAGGTTCATTTTGGGATGGTGAGCGAAAAAAACTTATTCAGCAATCACATTAGGTGGTGGCACCAGCGGAACAACTGGCTTCAAGGTTTCACCAGTCATCCAGTCCACAATTGCTTTGGCAATTGGCGCTGCATCACGACTTCCTTCACGGTATGGTCCCACTTCATCACTTTCTACAAGCACTGAGAGAACAATATTTTCTGGGAATCCATCTTCTTTCACCTGTTCCAGCCAGGATTGATGATTTAAATAATCTGGCAATGCTGAAGTTACCGCAAGCTCGCCAGATGGTGTTGCGGCATCTGCAGCGGCAAGTTCTTCTGCAATCAGACTTTTAGTATTGAGAGCCATCACAAACCAGCCATGTGTTTTCTTTTTGTTATCGCCCGTTGTCACGCCAAATTCTGCGGTTCCGGTTTTACAGGCAATTGCACCTTCATGCAAAGATTGATATGAGTCGAGATCAGGTTTTATATGTTTGGTATTCCATTCAAAAAATGGAAAAGCAGTTCCACCAGTACTACAGGCATCAAGCATACCAGCCAACACTACTCGCAAATTGTCATCATTCAATCCAAGCCCCTTGCACTGCTTGGTGTCCATTGCAAGAATCGTGGGTTGGCAGAGTGTTCCTCTGTTAGCGATCGCTTGAATCATCTGCGCAACTTGCAGTGGAGTGACCAGCAAGTCACCTTGTCCGATACCAAAGTGATAGGTGTTACCCAAAAACCACTTTTCACCTTGCTTCTCTTCTTTCCAAGAAGGCGACGGTACAAATCCTGCTGACTCGCCTGGCAATTCAATGCCAGTTTTTTTACCAAAACCAAAAATTTTTGCAAAGTCTGAAAGTTTCTCTGGACCAATCCACTCAGCTGCTTTATAAAAGTAAATATCATTACTCCGTGCAATTGCGTGCTGCAGTGAAATACTGCCTTCAACCCTACCGTACTGCGAGTAGTACCAGTTGGCATATGAGTATTCGCCCACTTTCAAAACACCTTCATCCTGAACTGTTGTATTTGTATCGACACTGCCAGTTTCTAAAGCGGCAGTGGATGTCACCAGCTTAAATACCGATCCCGGTGGATATGCTCCACCAGAGGCTCGATTAAAAAACAGTTGTTTGGGGTGACTAAAAAACTCACTTACTTTTTGTTTGCGCAGCTTTTCTTTTTCTGGGTCACTTTCACGTTTGCTTAAAATATTTGGATCAAAACTAGGAGTACTGACCAACGCCAAGATGCCTCCTGTTTGTGCATCTTCAATCACTACCGCACCAGTTTTTTCTCCCAATGCTTGAGCAGCAATCGTAGTCAGATATGGATCAAGTGTGGTGGTAAGCGATGTTCCTGTTTTTCCAGGATATGTTGTCACCAAGCGTGTTTTTTTGCCCAACGCATTAGCTTCATACACTTCTTTACTACTCGTGCCTGAAAGCATTTCATCATACTTGCGCTCTAGACCGAATTTACCAATTGAATCTCGAGCACGAAGTCGCGGTTCTGCTGCAATATCATCAGCTGTCACCGGGCCTGTGTATCCCAAAATATGAGCACTGGCTGCTCCTGACGGATACCAACGAGTCGTATCCATGCCAACGTGTTCGCCAGAATTTGAAAGAAGCTGTAATGCTTCGCTGCGATCAATTAAGACCTGTTCACCATACAGTCGCTCAGGATTTTTAAGTTTATAGTAGATTGGTTCGTTGTAGACTAGCTGCTCACCATATCTATCCAGAAGTACACCTCGTTCTTTGGGAAGAATTACTGTAAAAAAGCGATTGGCATCAACCATACTTTCAAATTTTGTTCCCTCAATAATTTGCAGATGAATCAGGCGCAACAAAAATAGTGTTCCACTCATCACAGTGAGGGCAAGTAAAACATACATTCTATGGTTAATAGTTTTTTGTAGTGATGCCATTACATTCCTGGCGAAATCCATTCAATCAGCCGATATCTACTCCGCTGGTGAGCAAAAGTACGTGTACACACAACTGCTATGACACCAAATAGCAGTGTATACAGTACTGTTCTGAGTGAAATATGCATATTCGCAAAACTACTAATACTGAGCGTGGCAGCAAAACTCATCAGCAAAATGCGATTACGAACCTTGGCGGCTTCTCCACGCACCACTTCTACACCTAGCCAACAGACTGAAAGGATTGCAAATACAAGACTCCATGATTGCCCAGTAAAACTACTTGCCAGTAGTGCTGTTCCCACTAACATGCTGATCTGCCCCACTCGATTCATATCACGAAGAAATAGAAACAGCATTGCAAGTGAAACTACTGGCAAAGCAACACTCACTTCAATCGCAAGAACCACAGCCACAAGTAGCAGTTTGAAAAGTGTGCTCAGGACTGAATACAACATATGGTTACTTTATTTCTACTAATGACGCCGTATAAAATGAAGTCAATTCATCGACAATTGCAGTTTGCATCGGGGCAGTTTGTCCTTGCGAAACCGCTGCTACTACTCCCACTAATTGTCCTGGCGGTATGCCTGGTTGGCCGACAGTGGTGATACGCTCACCCACACTAATAGTGGATTGCGTTGGTAACTGTGTCACGTCAAGTTGTTTTCCAGTTCCCACAAGCAACCCCTGCACTCCAGATTCAGTTTGCACCAGAATCTGCGCAGATTCAGGATGAGAAAATAATGTCACCAAGGACTGACTTTGAGATACTTGTGTGACCCGTCCCACCAACGTATCACCCACATAAACGAGTGCACCTTCAGTCACTCCCGCATCGGATCCCTTGGCAATTGCCGTGAGAGAATATGAAATAATTGGAGCGGCAAGAAGTTTTTTTTCAACTCGGCTTCCCTCTTTTTCAATCAGTGCACGCAATGTTTCATTCTCTCGCTTCACAGTTTCCAACTCACTCAGTTTTGCAAGTGCTTCAGCATATGAACGTTTGAGCGTGCGAACTTCTTCAGCTTTGACTCGATTTCCTTCAATCCATCGCACCGGAAATTCAAGGTTATATAGCACATTCATACCAAACAGTTCAAACGGTTGAAACAAGCGCAAGGCGCCACCGCGAAACGTACCTGCCCAACCCACACGCTCGATCAAAACTATCATCAGAAATACAACAGCATACATTAAAGTCTGTTTCACCAGATCATGAAACTTGTGCATTCCCAAAAACTGCATAGGTTATATATCCATTTCAGTCAGACCTCTCGACACCACGAGTTCTGGCTCCTGACTCACATTGACTTCAGTATGTAAATTTTTTTGTAAAAACTCTGGCAACCCTTTCAATAAAGAACCGCCACCAATTAGGAAAATTCCCTGTTCGAGACAACTTGTCACTACTTCTGTGGGTGCCTGCGTAAATAACTGTTGAATGGCTTTAAAAAGTTCATAGGCAAATTCTGTACACACTGGAGCAATATCTTGGTTGGACACCACAACAGTTTGACCCAGCTGTGATAACAGATGTTTTCCTCGGATGGAAACTTTATGTTTGGTGAAAGAATCATCATCACTGACAATACCCAGCTGGCGCTTCACCACTTCTGCGGTGTGCCAACTCACTGCGCACTCATGTTTTTCCATAATGGCTTCTTGAATGCGCTCAGTACACTGCACGCCACCCCATTTAAGACGAGTGCTTGCTACTACTTCTCCTCCAGTTACAATTGCCACTTCACTGACCTGGCCACCAATATCAATGAGGCAGTAACTTTGGCCTACTCTATCACGCAATTTAAGGTGGAGTGCGGCTGCCACCATTTGATTAATAGGTTGTACACGCCCCAACCCGACTGCTTTCAAGCTGCGCCGCAGTACTGCCGTTTCTGAGGGTGATATCGTGCTTAATGCCGCATATCCTCCGTGTAAACCGAGTATTAAGCTCCACAAATCAGAGTGTGGTTGGACACTTTTTAAAATTGCTTGGAGAAGTTGTTCGAAGGCAAATCTATTAGCCACGACACCATATTGAATAGGAAAGATGAGTTCAACTTGTTCGGTTGTTTTGCCCAGCAGCTGGTATGCCTTCACACCCACTGCCACTACTTGTTCACTTTTGGTGTGGACAGCAATACAGCTTGGCTCACAATACAAAACATCACTACCTTGTATGACTCGCGCCATCGTCGAGCCAACATCAAAATAAAGCGATGCATTATTTCTTTTTACAGGAATCATTATGACAATTTATCAGAATACTTAGCGGATACTATTGAGTAGTGTAGCAGCTGTATACCATTTGCCAACATTCATCATTTCTTCAGCTTTGGTGATCTGGGCCAGAGACTCAGGTTTTTCTTTGTAGTACTCTTTCATTCCTTTGACTCGCTCACGAATCATCTCTTCTTTGAGCTCTAAAGCTTTTTCAAGCATAATCTCTTCGAGATCAGGAATTAATTTCTCCAAAAACACAACAATTTTTTCTTGCTTCTCTAGTTCATTGCCAGGATTACTAGACAAAATGGTGTCAAGTTGGCCTTGCTCTTCTTTGGTGATTAAGAGCTTAACGTCATACTCAAGAAAATCTTCCCAGATAACTTGTTGTAACTCGTCAAGAAATGATTCGCGTTGTTCGGGGGTACCATCAAGGACTCCCAACATATAAAAAATATTTTGATCTTCCAATTCCTCGGACTGTGCACCTGTTTTTGCTGGAGGTGTAGTAGAAGCTGCAGCAGCCGGGACTGTATCTGGGGTTGGTGTTTGTGGTGTCATAGGCGCAGTTGAAACTGGTGACGTAATAGTGACGGGATTTGCAGGATCTTGAGCAGTTGGCGGGACATAGGCATCTACGTAAGATGCAGCATTTGCAGAACTAGGATTTGTAGTAGAATGGGCAGTGACATTATCCATAAGTGTAAGTGTACAATAAATTACGCAACAATAGAACTATAACAAATGCAGTTAATCGCTGTGAATACATAAAAAACCCAAACAATGCAGAGCCACAAAACTGACTATCTTCAGCTAGCCATTACTGGGTTCTTCAACATCCTAGTTTTAACGGTCCCACTCTTTTTTACTCTCAATACTGAAGAGTTGTTTGAGTTCAACAAAATGATCTTAACCTACTTTTTGACGATTATAATCGTTTCTTTATGGGCTGTTAGAATGGTCACACATAAAAGTTTCATTTTTAGACCTACAAAACTTGATATCCCAATCCTCTTATTTGTTTTATCTCAACTACTTTCGACACTTTTTTCGATACACCCATATACTTCTCTCCTTGGTTACTACACTCGGTTCCATGGTGGATTACTTTCAACATTTAGTTACGTGGCACTCTACTATGCATTTGTCAGCAATATAGAACTCAAGCAGCTAAAAGGCTTTTTCCTGACATTGTTTGGATCAGCAACTATTGTAAGTTTGTATGCAATACTTGAGCACTTTGGTCATTCCACCAGCTGTTTATTGGCAACACAAGGTCAGTCATTTGATACAAGTTGCTGGATTCAAGATGTAAAAAACCGTGTATTTGCCACCTTTGGTCAACCTAACTGGCTTGCAGCCTACCTCATAGCTCTGATTCCGCTTGGCTTCTTCCTTTCGTATGCTGCTAGCAAAAAAAGCTCAAAGTGGCTGGGAATTATATCTACTTCGTTACTGTTCATGGCGCTCATCTTTACTCGCTCTCGGTCTGGAATTTTAGGTCTTGGAGTTGGACTTTTGGTCTTTGGACTACTTTTTCTCTATATATCTTGGAGAAAGGATAACTTCAAGTCACTCAAGAGCTACAGTCGTTCCTGGGTGGCCTGGACTTTTGCAGCAGTATTTCTGAGTATTGGACTGCTTTTTGAGACACCATTTACGCCATCTATTGGCAGTGTTTTACAACGGAGATCTGCAGAAACCCAACCAGTTGCTGTCCCCGTTTCTGCCCCAGTTAATCGCCTTGATATTGGAGGAACCGACTCAGGAGATATTCGTAAGATTGTTTGGGAAGGTGCTTTTCAAGTTTGGAAACGCTATCCGTATTTGGGATCTGGTGTTGAAACATTTGGCTATAGTTACTATCAGGACCGACCTCAGGAACATAACCTGGTGTCAGAGTGGGATTTTCTCTACAACAAAGCCCACAATGAATTTTTGAATTTTTTGGCTACAACAGGAATATTTGGGCTTGGTTCATACTGTCTTCTTTTGGCAACATTTCTTGGCTTCACGGGCAGACGAATTAAGCGCGCAATTGAACTTGATAAACACCAGCGGGCACTTTTTTACAGTAGTTTAATTGCGGGTGTTATTGCGCTCAGCATCTCCAACTTTTTTGGTTTTTCAACAGTTATGGTTGCGATTATCATGTTCTTGTATTTCGCTCTTTCAGAAATTTTTGAAGCGCCACTACTTCCTGCAACTTCAGCCCCCCATCAGTTAGCAAGTTGGCAACATATGACGATTGTTGTTATCAGTTTAGTAAGTTTGTTTGGAATATACAGAACCTATACATACTGGACAGCGGATATGTCATATACTCGAGGTAGAGCACTGCTTGAACAGGGAGAATTAGAGTTAGGTCTCGAAGAACTTTCCGTTGCTATAAGCAAAAGCCCTGAAGAAGCAATATTTTATGATACATTGGCCGATCAATATGCAGTCTATGCAATGCATTTTGCAAATGCTGGCCAAGCTACACAGGCTGCAGAATTAACCCGCCGTGCACTTGAGGCAAGTGATGTCGTTCTCAATCTCAACCCAAGACAAATTAACTTTTATAAAACAAGAGCCCGGATTCTAATTAACCTCGCCCAGATAGACTCGAGGCTACTTCCTGAAGCCAAAAGTATTCTACAGCAAGCCCTCACACTTGCGCCTACTGATGCAAAGTTGCTGTATAATCTGGGGCTTATCGAATTCTGGATGAATAATCCATCTGAAGGAGTGCAACGTCTCCAAGAAACAATTGCACTCAAACCAAATTATGAAAGTGCACGGTGGCAACTGGCACAAGAATATGAAAAACAAGGCAAAACTCAGGACGCAATTACACAGCTGACCTATATGCTGCAAAATATTAATCCAAACAATAAGTTGGCACAGGATAAATTAGCCTCACTGTCAGCACAAAAAAAATGAAAATAATTACCATCCCTCACGACACATTACGACAAGTTGCTACAGCTGTCACAACGCTCGATAAGAAATTGATTGATTTCATCGGTGATCTAGAGCAGACACTGGTCGAAACAACCAAACCTAAAGGTGTTGGGCTTGCTGCACCACAAGTAGACAGATCAAAACGAATTTTCACTATCAATCTTGACGAACACAATCGTGATTTGCGTTCTTTCATCAACCCAGTCATCGTGGAACACAGTAAAGAAAAAACCTTTGGTCCAGATGAAAAAGACCCTTATCTTGAAGGTTGTCTTTCAATTCCTGGTATTTATGGGCCTGTTCCCCGATGGGAATGGTTAACGCTTGAGTATCAGGTTATTAAGGGCGACAAATTTGTGACGGAACAAGATGACTTTGAAGACTTTGCGGCTCGCGTAGTCCAACATGAGTTTGATCACTTAGAAGGAGTTTTATTTACTGACTACTCTCTTGAGCTTGACTTACCGATTTTCAAAGAAAATCCTGATCGAAAAAAAATGGAAGAAATTGATAAATCACTGTTACAGTTTGTCTAAACTATGCCGAAACCTTTTTCAGTTGTTATTGCAGGCTCAACACACCACACTCGCATGTGTGCACAATCACTTTTTGAGAGTTCAGAGTGTGTTATTACGGGCGTTCTCACACCAATACCCAAACCAATAGGTCGTGAACAGATTGTCACACCAAACCCGCTTCATACTTTTGCCCAGAAAAATAATATTCCCAGTGTTTTGATTTCACAAAAAATTGACGATTTGATGCAAGCTGAACTGCAAAAAATCGAGAAACCAGATTTTTTACTTGTCGTTGATTTTGGCTACATGGTGCCGAACTGGCTTCTGGAATGGCCAAATATCAAACCCGTCAACATTCACCCGTCACTGCTTCCTCGCTGGCGTGGAAGCTCGCCTGGTCAATTTTGTCTTCTCTACGGTGAACGTGAGACCGCTGTCAGTGTTATTACCGTTACAGAAAAACTTGATCAAGGTGACATCATTGCCCAGCTTCCGTTTGTGACTGAAGAAAACTGGACACAAACTGAGTACTACAACCATGCTTTTTCACTTGTTTCAACACAGCTGCCCACAATCTTAGTAGATTTTGCTGAACATAGGGTGGCAACACCCCAACCAGAACACTCTCCCACCCCAATTGCAGGAAGATTCAAAAAGGAAGATAGTTTTATACCTTGGGAAGTTCTCAAACTCGCACAAAGCACAGACACTTATATTGCGAAAAATAATGACAAACCAGCTCTTTCGACTGTCCTCGCCGCAGCTCTACAGCAGCATGGTTCACTTGCTCAGTTGATTCACCACGCCACCTACGCTTTTCAGCCATGGCCTGGTTTGTGGACATTAGTTCCCACTACAAAAGGTGAAAAAAGAATGAAAATCTTGCAAACAGAAGTGGAAAATAATCAGCTTGTTATTACACAAGCACAAATAGAAGGAAAAACGCCAGCTTCTTGGAACGAAATCAAAAATTCTCTGGAAAATTAAGCAGCAGTTTTTTTGAAGTGAGTAGTGACTCCACTTTTCTTGAGCATTTTGAGTACACGTGCTGGTACTTTCATGCGTTGCTTTGCTCCATCAATCACAACAGTGACTGTATGAAGATTATAGCGAAAAGCGCGTTTACTACGATTTTTAGCGTGAGAAACTTTGTTTCCGGTGCTGGCTTTGGATGAATATTTAAAAGCGTAACTTGACATAACTTTGGGATTATATCATGACAAGAATCCCAAGCAAAGGGGCGCAACTGGTCTACTGAGGTTTCTTTGGTATAATGAAGTAATGGGTTTGATTAGTTTACTTTTTGCACAGCCAGTTCTCTTTGTGATCGTAGCACTTATACTTGTGGTTGCCATTACTGTTCATGAGTTTGCTCATGCCTGGGCAGCAGATCATCTTGGTGATCCGACACCTCGATATCAAGGCCGTGTAACCCTCAATCCACTCGCGCATCTAGATCTGCTTGGCACCGCACTACTCTTTTTTGCTGGATTTGGCTGGGGCAAACCAGTTATGTTTGACCCGCACAATCTGAAAGATCCTGTTAAAGAAGCAGCACTGATTGCGCTTGCTGGTCCTGTTTCCAATCTGCTGCTCGCACTTTTGCTGGCCATTGTGATACCAGTTTTGACTGTTTTTCTCCATATACCAATGGAATGGGCGCAAGTAATTTTGAGCTTTGGTATTTTCTACAACTGTATGCTCGCCATTTTCAATCTTGTCCCCGTTCACCCGCTGGACGGAGGGAAAATCCTCGTTGCTCTTCTGCCACGAAGAATGGCCTATGAGTATGAAAGTATGATGTCTCGATATGGGACCTTTATTTTAATTGCTTTAATTCTACCGCTCAGTGGTGGACGATCACCTGTTTCTTTCTTGATTACACCAATTATTGATGTTGTGGTGAGTGTCTACCTTTCACTAACTCAATTTATAGTCTCACTCTTGTAAAGTATGCACGCATTGATTGACTACACAGTTCTAAATCTTGGCGAGTTACAGACCAACTGCTATATCGTCTGGTGTACTAAAACTCGTAGAGCACTTGTCATCGACCCAGCAGATAGTGGCGACATGATAAGCGAACATTTACTTGAGTTACAACTCAATCTTGAGGGGATTGTGTTAACACATGGGCACTTTGATCATTGTTTGGGGCTGCTTGAATTGATGATGAATTTTGAAGTACCAGTGTACTTACATCCTGCAGATCGATCACTTATTGAGAATGCTCGCCAAAGTGCAGAGCACTGGCTGAGGCACACGGTAGATCCTGTTCCCGTCCCACAAACTGAACTTTTTTCAAAAGAAAAAATATCTTTTGGAGAGTGTTCACTAACTGTTATAGAAACTCCTGGGCATACACCGGGCAGTATCTGTCTCTACAATGCACCTGCAGCAAAAATATCAGGTAATGATGGCTCATATCCTGGCCAGCGTGTACTCTTCACGGGAGATACTATTTTCAAAGAAGGAATGACTCGCACTGATTTTCGCTACTCAGACATCATGCAACTCCATGCATCATTAGCCAAACTGCAAAAGCTTCCGCCTGACACACTCGTGTTGGCAGGTCATGGTTCTCCTGCCTATCTGCATGAGGCAATCAAGAACCTGAAGCAAAACTAGCCAACTGATCTTATTTTGGCGTATAATGGATCACTATGAACATCTTCCTCGCGTACGCGACATATTCAAATAGCACCTTCACTGCCGTTCATACTTTGGCAGAAGAACTACAACAACGTGGACATTCCACAGAAATCATGCTTGCTCGAGACGTCAAATCAGACAACATTAAAAATGCAGATCTTGTAATTCTTGCTTCGCCAAGTTGGGATTACAGTGGACAGCAAGGTATGCCACACGAAGACTATGAAACATTTAGTAAAAACATCGGCGCAGACACCTTCCCTGGCAAAAAATTTGCAATAATGGGTCTTGGTGATATGAACTACACCTATTTCTGTGGCGCAGTTGGTCATATTGAAGAAATGGTTGCAAAGTTACAAGGAGAACTGGTGACTGAATCTCTCAAGTTAGATCAATTTTATATATACGAACAGGAAAATACGGTTAAAATAAAACAATGGGCAGCGCAATTAGCAAAAACACTCTCATAAAGTATTTCTTGGGTGATTCGGTGCACCCACATACAACAATGACACAACAACCACGACATTTTTTATGGAAAATTGGTGCTCCAGCTGGATTGGGCGTGATGACCACTGGCTTGTCACTCAGTAAACTTGCTACTCGCTCTGGCTATCACATCTTTGATTACGGCGAATATCCTTCTTTGATTAAAGGTGGTCACAACACCTATGAGGTCAATATCAGTAAAGACCCTGTCCGCATGATTAAATTTGTGATTGATTGTTTGGTTTGTTTTAATGAAGAAACATTCACGCTCCATAGCTCACGACTTACTCCTGAAAGTTTACTACTCTATGACCCTGGCCAATTTGAACCTGTCACTGATGCCAAACGCATCGGTGTACCATTTCAAGAACTACTGGCAGGCTTGAAAGCTGACAAAATCATGGTCAACATGATTAGTTTGGGTGCCAGCTATGCCCTTCTCGATGGCAAAGAAGATATTCTCAACGGCATGATTACTGACCAATTCAAGAAAAAAGGCGACGATGTTGTTACGCTTAATATTACTTGTGCTCGCACTGGCTTTGAGTATGTGAAAGAACACTTTAGTGAGTACGTAACGCCTATCCTCACCTACATTGAAAACCCTGAAGCTCGCACGGTGATCGCAGGTAATGATTCATTTGCACTTGGAGCTGTTGCTGCAGATTGCCGATTTTACGCAGCCTACCCAATGTCACCGTCTTCATCTGTTTTAGAAATTCTCGCAGGATGGCAACACAAAACTGGTATGGTGGTCCGACATGCAGAAGATGAAATTGGTGTGGTCAACGAAACATTAGGCGCATCATTTGCCGGCGTTCGCGCTGCGACAGGTTCTTCTGGTGGTGGTTTTGCCTTGATGGCAGAAACACTTTCCTACGCTGGAATTGCTGAACAACCACTCGTTGTGTTTGTAGCTCAACGCCCAGGACCCGCGACAGGTATGCCAACATGGACTGAGCAAGGTGATCTCCTCTTTGCCGCTTTTGCTGGTCACGGCGAATTCCCTAAAATTGTCTTAGCCCCAGGAGATCCTGAAGAAATGCTCGATCTCACCATGAAAGCATTCGACCTTGCTGATATTTATCAAACCCCAGTCATTGTGCTCTCTGACAAAGTGCTTTCTGAATCCCACTATAGTATTCCACTCGCTAAGTTGGAAACTATCATGCAGCAACCTATTAATCGCGGGAAGACAATTAGTGAAGCAACTGAGTTGCCATATCATCGCTATGCGGTTACTGATGATGGCATTTCACCACGTCTTATCCCCGGTCAAAAAGGTGTCTGGTACCAAGCCAACTCATATGAGCATCTACCCGATTCTCACACCACTGAAGATGCAGTTGTGCGCAAAGACCAAGTGGATAAGCGTTCCCGAAAGATCGAAACTTATTTCAGTAATCATTTTTCAGCGCCCACAGTCTATGGTGACCTCGGTGGAGCTCAAACAATTCTCTTTTCATGGGGCGGCAATAAAGGTGCCATTCTTGATGCAATGGAACAACTCGGCAATCAAGGTAAACAAGTTGCGTACATTCATTTTACGCACGTCTATCCACTGCATACAGAAGCTATCAAATCACTTTTTGAGTATGATAAGCCCTATATTCAAATCGAAAATAATGCGACTGGTCAGTTTGGACTTTTACTGAAAATGGCCACTGGTTTTGACACACCACACAAACTTTTGAAGTATGACGGCCGACCAATTTTCACTGAAGAAGTCGTTGAGGCAGTACATACAATTAGTAATCAACAATAGGAAATTATGGCAACAGTTCAAGACTTTTCTGGCTACACTCCCACTTGGTGTCCTGGTTGTGGCAACTGGAGTATTGGTCGTGCCATCATGAACTCTTTTTCTGAACAAGGACACGATCCATCCACTGTAAATGTGATGTTTGATATTGGCTGTTCGGGCAACATGAATGACTTTTTGAATGCAAGTTCTATGCATACACTGCATGGACGTTCACTCGCCAATGCAGTCGGTTGTAAAATTGCCAATCACGAAATGCCTGTCGTTGTCATTGGCGGTGATGGTGCGCTGTATGGTGAAGGTGGTAATCATTTTCTACACGCCTGTCGCGGTAATCATGACATTACTATGATTATTCATGACAACGGAGTATATGGCCTGACCAAAGGTCAATCTTCCCCTGCTGCACATCAAGGCTTTAAATCAAAAACAACGCCAGATGGCATTATCGAAAGTCCTGTCTATGCGTTGTTACTCGCAATAACACAAGGAGCTACTTTTGTTGCCCAGGCATTTGCGGGCAATCTTCCACAGCTCTCACAAATTATTACAGCAGGTATGCAGCACCGCGGTTTGTCAGTCATCAATGTACTGCAACCGTGTGTCACGTTTAATAAAGTAAATACCTATGGCTACTACTTCCAGAAAACCTATCAACTCAAAGACCACAACCCAGCAGACTTCCAAGCAGCACTGCATCTAGCTCAAGAACCCATGCAGGAAAAATTTCCAATCGGTGTAATTTACCAAGTTGAAAAACCCACCTACACCGATCACATAGCTGAACTGCACGATGCACCTTTGATTAAAGGTTCACCATACGCTGAAGCTCCTTCACTGCTGAAATATTTTATCTAAATTTCTATTTAATAAATCGAATCGAAAGTGGATAGCGATATTGTTCACCCTTATTGGCGGCAATCGAAGCCATGATTATAAAAATAATATCCACAATAACCACTGCGAACATTAGAAATATACCTATTACGACGAGCATCAACAGTGCTGAAATAGCTGCTGCTATCATCATTGTAATTTGAAAGTTTACCGCTTCTTTAGCGTGTTCTGTAATAAAACCTGATTGGTCTTTCTTCATCTGCCAGATTACCACTGGAGCAATGATATTACCAAATGGAATCATGTATCCAGCCAAACCACCCAAGTGTGCTGCCATTGCCCAACTTTTTTCATCAAGAGCTTCTGTTGCACTTGGCGGGACATCAGTGCGAGCGTAGTTCATTTCCAGTTGAGTTGGTGTAGCCTCCACAACTTCTGCAGACTGGTCTGTAACAGGAACTGTGGGATTATTGGGATCAATAACGTTCATATATTTAGTATACCATTCACACACTTCCTTTGCCAAAAATACAAGCATGCACACATAAAAGACCTCTATTCAAATGGGGGTTTTTGATCTATACAGAGGCGAAATCGTTTGTAGAAGTTGTGCTCCCACCCAGTCCAATATACTTATTTCTAAGCAACTCAGAGATTTCAGCAAGTGTTTGAGTATCTTCACTTGCTGAGTCACGCCACTTCGCCAATTTCCTAGCAATGAAGCGATCTTTAAATACAGCAGAGTGATTTTTGATTAATTCAACAAAGATGAATTTTTTAAGCGATGGTTTTTTCAGAGCAACTGTACCTAGATCGACATACACTGCAAACAGTGTTCTAAAATCTCCCGCATCAACCGCTCGTCCCATCATACGCGTGGTAACAGCACTAGTCTCTTCAGCAGAATACAGTTCTCTACCCACAGTCCCATGCAGTTCCTTGTATTTTTTGTAAGCAAGGAGTGCTGAGCCATAGGCACCGTTTTCAATCACAAAAATCAATGCATGACGTTCACTATTTTCTTCAGCGATACTTGTAAGTACACTTTCAACTGCCACCAACCAATCCAATATTTCTTGTGTGGGATACAGTATATAGAGTAGTTTTGAAAGGCCTAAGACATCACGGACACATTGTAATTGGGCTGACTCGCTACCTGGCTCACCTTCCCAGTATGTGCCTTTGAGACGAGCTAGTTCTGCTGTTTCAGCAAAGGGATATGTAGTACCAGCAATGTTTACGGCGCGCTGCAGATAGGTGCGTGCAGTCGTCCAATCTTTGGATTTTTTGACGGCACTTAACGCAGTCACGAATGCAATACGTGCATACTCTGCGTGATCATGCGCCACAGTTCGATCAGTAAAACCTTTGGTATCAATAGCTGCAAGTTCATTAGCGGCAGCATCAGAAGCATCGGCTGAATCGCCTTTTTCATGCATTCCATGCCAAATTTCTCCAGGTAAAAGTTTTTCTCTCATTCTATTTATTTACTTCCTCAAAAAGTGCTGTTGCAGCAATTTTCTGATCGGGAGTATTAACCC
The DNA here is from genome assembly GCA_044350895.1 of Limisphaerales bacterium. GTDB lineage: Bacteria > Patescibacteriota > Microgenomatia > UBA1400 > PJMF01 > OMIS01. The sequence goes on along the minus strand of JBILGT010000001.1, from coordinate 55,334 downwards.
CAATCCCTACTTCATTCTGTGCTGCAATCACGGCACCCACTCGCTTGCCATTCTGCACGCAGTAGGCAATTAAATCTGTGATGTAGTACTCACCACCCGATTGTGGTTTGAGCGTGGAGTATCCTTGTGTAATAACTGAGCGATCAAAAACGTAGAGTCCAGCGTTTAGTTCCTGAATTTTTTTCTGTTCTTCAGATGCTTCTTTCTCTTCTACAATCGCAATAACATCATCAGCTTCATTTCTAATGATTCTCCCCCAGGCTAGTTCTGAAGGTTTGTCGTACTCCATGGAAACCAGCGTGATAGCATTCTTTCGCTCTTGATGAGTTTGTAATAGTTTTTTATAAAATGCTGGTGGATAAAATGCGGAGTGGTCACCATACATAACAAATAGCTGTGTGACATTGTCAGATAGCTTTTTTTCACCTATCCATGCCGCATGACCAGTACCAAGCTGTTCTTCTTCTGTGGCATATGTAACTGAGTCAGTGAGAACTGCTTCTACTGATTCACGAGCAAAACCAACAACCACGACAACTTCTTGTACGCCAGCTGCACGGATACGCTCGACTGACCACTGAATCATTGGTTTACCACCAAGGGGAATTGTTACTTTATTCTGAGTAGTTGACTTCAATCGAGAGCCCTTGCCAGCCGCCAAGATGACTGCTCCAACTTGAGTATTTGCTGAATCTACCATACTACTCCTTCGATTTTCTTATCCGCTGATTCTACTGTATCTCCACCAAGATGCAAATCCTCATCTTTGAGGATTTTTTCACATTCTTATACTACCGAGATTCACCAGGACATGGATCAAATTCACAGTTTGGACCACTTCTACCCACAGCACTTCCATCAGGGCACAGTTTTACATCCATTGTGCATGCCACACCTTCTTCGGGGTTGGGTGCAACAATTGGTGTTGCTTCAGGCTGTTGTGTGGCTGGCGAAATTGTAGGAGAAATGGAAGATTGTGGAGTAGAAACTGGGCCACTATTGACTGGTCTATTTGTACCCAACAAATACCCCGCTATCAGTGCGGCTACTGCTACTATAAACAAAATGCTGATCCACACCAACGTACTTTTTTGTTGCATGAAATGCTCGTTTCACTCATTGTAGCATACCTCAGTGAGTAGCCCTGCATATCTGGAAACTAAGTCGGAAGTTAGAACAATTTAACGAGCATCCAGAAGACCACTAGACAAAAAAAGTATGAAATGCGTAAGGTGTACTGGCAAGTAGGCTATGATTTTTTCAGTTTATTAATCTTCAGTTTTGGAGTTGGTAGTGCTGCTGCAGTAACGGTGATTAATTTACACAGCCAATCTCGATCATCCCACAATTCACCAGAAATCCAAAAATATAGTTTTGAACCGGGATACGCAGGTTTTTCTTCGACATTTTTTATATATGCCCTACCCGCTTCAGTTGGCTTTATAAAAAGTTCATCATCACAGACAAATGCCACGACTTTGCCGTCACAGTAAATGGCATATTCACCAAACATTTTTCGCGAGGTAAGTACTCCCGCACCAGCCATTTGTTCACAAATAAAATCTACTGTGGTCTGTTGTGAGGACATAGAGGACTAACTATTATCTGGATATTTTTCCAACCATTTTAATATCTTTAAATTGCTCTTCAATTACTTTTTCAAGCATTGTTGCAAACAGGAGCCAGTCAAAATTCCACGGATCAGTCTTAGGTTCGTCAGGACGTATTTCAGGTCCGGCAATGTCACTGTGCCCTACTATATTTTGGATCGGCATACGACCAAGCATTTGCGCGATGAGTCCAACCAGTGAGTGATATTGATCAATCGTAAATCCATCAATTTCATTACCAATCAGTTCTACACCCACACTAAACTTATTTACTGCTGGTCGATTGTCGGGATGTGGCATCATGCTTTTGCCTGCATGCCACGCCATTCGGACTTCATCTACAGATTGCCACACTACTCCATCTTTATCAATAAAATAGTGACAAGAATACCCTTCGTTTGTACTCATTAATAGTGCAACACAGGCAGTGGCATCATAGCGCTCTGCAGGCGAACCACCTGGATTCCACATTGAGTGAATGACAACCGTATCTATGACACCCAGTTCACGAGGTTTGTCACTCCAAAAGTAGTCCACTGCACCATCTTTATTTAAACCAATTGCGGGAGCGTATTTAATTTCGAGTTGTTTCATGAGCACTTTCTTTCAATTTTGAAAGTATACCACAGCAAAAGAGGCGCCCTGCGGCGCCTCTTTTCCAAGATTTTAAAACTAAAAATAGTCCTTATTTGCATCTTGTTTCAACTGCAAAGCCAGATATGGTTTATGTAAGAATGTGATATGGAATAAAAAGTTGCTACTGCACTAGTGACGCAATCAAGTCGTACTGTTCATTAAAATTTTCAGGTGTCCACGGAGTATTTTGTACGATTTGTAAAATGTGTTCAGCATCTGCTCGTGTAAACCCGCTTGGAAAATAAGGATTTCCTGACGTGTAACGGAGTAGTAAATAAATAAAGTTAGTTTGTCTTTCGGAGAGCATTTCAGTGGTAAGAGGAATTTCAACAAGCTGATATCGAATCGGTACCATTTGTCCTAATGCATCTAAAATATTAGCTTTTACACTGGTCAAAAGTATTGCGTCAATGAGCGTTCCACCAAATTGTGTAAATACATCTAATTCTTCTGGAGTGGGCCAATCACAGCTCAATACTTCTTCTAAAGTGATACCTCTTTCATGCAAATTTTCTAAATCAGCAGCAGTAGGTTGATAATTCAAGCTTTCTGTCATCGGGGTATTATATACTAATACTCATACACCAAATAATTTCGTTCTATTTGAGGAGTGAAATATTTGCAAGAATAGCAGCAACTTCTGCTTGAAAATCAATGTTTTCAGGATCTGCTACAAGCATAGTGATACTGAGAGCTTGAGGAGATTGGGCATTTTTTTGAATAATATAGTTGGTTGACTCACCCAGACCGCGAGTGGAATACACAAACCCAGGCTGACCATTAAGAGTCACTGCTTTTTTAGGTTGTGTCACTTGGAGTGTGCCATCGGCAGTAGATTCTTGAATATGCGTATCCAGCCATTTCTCTAAAGTACTTCCTTGTAAATCCACTACTTCAAAAACAAGTAATACGCCATCATACAGTTCTGTCTGCCCTTTTTGTGTGGCACCAGTTTTATAAATCCGTGGGTGGAGTACTTTGCACTTGTAGAACTGCGACCTGAGTTTCTGAGCGATCATTTCCACTAACAATTAGGTAACCAATTGCTAGACCTACAACAGCAACTCCAAAAATTCCTAATGCAACATTTCTTCTCATATCTTGCATTGTAGAAGAAACTGGCATTACTGATTTTGAGCACAAATTCTTTGGCAAAGCTATTTTAAATCGTACCGTAATTGGCAGAAAAGAAAATCACTTTTTTTTACTATTTGAAATCTATTCTGATGCTGAACCCCAGCTTAATCATGAATCCGTAACATACAAAAAATTCTCAATGACAGAACTGAGAATTGAACTACGCGACCATCCTGAAAAATTTGGAGAAGCATTTCATTTTGTAGTGGAGAGATTCTACCCAGAGTTGGTAGATTAAAACAGCGCAAAAATTTTGTATAATGATCGGATATGAACAATCTCGCCACCCAAACCCTCTTGACGCAACTGAAAGCAACTCACTCCGCACTTGACCAAACAATGGATGGCGTGACTGATGCAGTGGCAGCCTTTAAGCCACCCGGGACAGCAAATCCAATTGCGGGAACCTACGCACACCTCATATTTTCAGAAGATTTTTTTGTTCACGGTTTTCTAAAAAAAACTCAACCGTTATTTGAAACTACGTTCAAAGACAAAACCGGTGCCAGTGAGCTCCAACCTACTGAGTGGGAAAGTGCATATCCCAAGTGGCTGAGATCAGTACAAGTGGATATGGCTCAATTCCGTGAATATTCCAAGGCAGTTCAGGAAGCAAGTGAAGCATATGTTGCGACATTGACTGATGAAGACTTGGAAAAAGATGTTGATATGAGTGCATTCGGCATGGGAACACGTAAAGTGTATGACTTTATTGCCAACATGATCAGTGGTCATGCCTACTCTATTATGGGTGAAGTTGCGGTGCTCAAAGGCATTCAAGGATTAAAGGGGTATCCGTTTTAGGAATTTTGCAGGGCTTTGTGAAGGATGTTGCAACCTATTTACTGTGCAGAGCATAGTTTTGCAACAGAACTCCGTACATAAGGTACCGCTCAGCAGAAGCCAGCGATGTATCTGATGCATCACGACTAGAAATATCGGCAGCCAGCTTGGTGATGTAACTGGCTAGTTCAAGATTTTCTAGATCTTTTGACCAACGCTGTGCCTCAGTCAAGAAACGACTTGCAGCTTTTTTTGATCCACGTTGAGATAAACTTGCAACTCGAAATAAGTCATTTGAGAGTGAGCCTACTAACATTTTTGCATCTGTCATACTAACTCCTTAAAAAAATACTGAGATAGTTCTAAATATATCTTTTTAATTTCTTCGCTTTGAATCTCGTTTTTGGTGTTATTATCTCGAGGGCGAATGTTTATAAAAGAATTGAAATCAATTTCTTTAGTCACTAAATCTATACCACCACCCCATAAATCACTTTGCTTAGAACCCTTGGATAACAAAATCTGTTCACCTTCAAAATGACGATCCATTCCAGCAATGCAAATTCTCTTTTGGATATCTATTACAGTTTTAATATAGACTTCAAACTGCACTGCAAGTTCTGTTATTTCTTCAGAAGAATATGGTTCTGTTTTGCTCAGTATCATGTCTGCATGATACCAAATTTATCTAAGAAATGTGACTGTCAGAGGCAATCGAAACCTATTTAACTCAAAACACTTCGCAATCATCAAGGTGGATAATTTTTATATAATCTATTTCCTTAATTACTCCTTCTACCTGAAATTCTTCTCCTTTATCCATACTTTTAAATTCCGGATGTTCATCTAAATTTATTTTGAACATTATCATTTCGAAACCTTTATTCGAATTTGCAGTAATTCTCCACATATCTTCTGAAATATTCTTAATGTATAAAAACTTTAGCTTCCACTTTACTCTGATTCCTTTATATGACTCAGTGACTTGATCGACCAAAAAAGGTTTGCTTTTACGAATATTCTCAACTATTGTTTCAGGATCAATAATTTTAATTCTCTTTTTTTTCTTTACATCATCATTCTTATAAACACTAGAGGCGACAAGAATATCTCCACCGGCCGTCAATACAGAATTATGAATGCGTGCTACTTTTTTATCTAGGGACTTTTTAGAAACTTTTGATGGTTCTTCTTTTTTTCCGATACCAAATACATAATATAAGACAAGTCCACCTATTACAGTTACACCCAATCCTACTATCCACTGATTGTTAAAAATTTCAATCATACATTTACCAATCTAAACTTGATCTGGATAAATACTTTGCAGGGCCGGAAGGAATCGAACCTTCGTCAAAGGTTTTGGAGACCTCTATTCTACCGTTGAACTACGGCCCTACGTTCTTTGAGCTTAATATGAGCTGACGTATTATAGAGTGACTAACGCTGCCTGGCAAATTGAAGATTTACTTGTAGACATGGGAAATGTAAAGAAATATAGTGAAAAGTATTACTTATACATTAAAGGAATATGCATGTCAGAAATACCTCAAGTAGAGCCTATCAAACAAACTGCAGATGATGCACCAGTGATCGATAAATCAAATTTCCTTAAGGCATTAGAAGCATTCGGAGATAACCTTACAATCGGAGACATTCTTGCAGCTCTTCAAGAGGCTGGTCTTCCCACAGAACGCGTGACTGCACCTACTCGTGGACACGGACTCAGCGAGCCACAATCAAAAGGTGATGTGACTGCGAATGCTCCAGACTATCAAGCATACCGCATGACTGCGCCAACTCGCGGACACGGATTTGAAGAAACTCCTGCACAAGCTGATGAGCCTAGACAATAGCTGCCGCTCCTTTACGTGGGTATAACGTTGACTGTATGCTGAGTGTATGCCAGAACTTTTTGACCTTGCCCTTGTAAAGACCCTCGAAAAAGACAAGCAAATTTTGGAAACGACAGAGATACCCATTCTCACTGTTTCAGCCACCTTTAGGGAGGATTTAAAGCGCTTGCATGGTTTACCAGACAACAACACATCCCGTGATACTGTCTTCTCTCGCGCCCACTACTCAATGGCGCTGGGTGTTGCGGTGCAAGCCTGGGGAAATACGTTAGATTCCAAAAAAGCCTGGGTTGTAGATCCCACCAACTACGTTTCCTACAAAGATTGGTTCTCAGTTTCTCTCACCGAAGAGATTGGCAAAGAAATTGCTCGCCACCCATTACTTAAGTTACTTAAAGACTTTGTAGATACATTTGGGAGAAAGAAGTTGCCTATTCTAGGAAGCATCACACCGCCACTCACCTACCTCACGCAGAAAATTCAACAACCCATCCTTTCATTCCATATTGCTGCGGGCAATATTTTATCGATGCAAGGTAAAAAAGTCTTCCAAATGATCACAGATCCGCATGTCCGAGATGAGTATGTTACCAACGCTGAAAAAAAGCAGATACGCTTTGGAGTTTTTGACGAAGATACTAAATTGGAATTTCTAGAAAAGGCTGCACTCCTTGGAAAAACTGCAGATCCTGAACGTGTCATAGTGACTGGCCCTCCTATAGATCCACGCATCATTGCGAGTCGCAGCAAAAAATATGCATGGCGCTCTGGCCCACTCCGGCTCTGTATTACCACTGGCGGTCTAGGCACTAACAAGGGAGAAATTAGACAGATTCTCACTCAACTCCTCCCACAACTTCGCAAACGCCCCAGTCCATTCCAAATCATCGTCTATGCAGCCACTCATAAGGACATTGCTGATATGGTGCGGGAACTAGCTGCTGAGCATAGAGTTCCCATTGAGAAAATTTCAGATCACACCGCCAAGTTACGCCTCATCTATCATCCTCAAATCGTTGATGCCAATGAGTATTTGGTAAAATTTGCCTTTCCATGGGCACATGGATTCATGACTAAGCCTTCTGGCGATATGGCATATGACGCGGCAGCTTCGGGTTCTTTCCTCCTCACCCTCTCCGAGTGGGGCGAATGGGAACAGAATATTAGAAAGATCTTTGAACAAAAGGGAATCAGCCGTAAAGCAGCCTCTGAAAACATCGTTGCGCAACTGGAAGTCTTGATGAGCGCACAGCACAAGTCACAGTCTTGGGTAGAACAAGCCATGAATGCCGCAGCTCAAATCGATAAGCTGTACCTGAATGGCACTAAGAACATTATTAAAGCCTACAGAGCTTTCTCGGCAGAATAGACATACAGTCAGACCGAATATTTTCCAAATACGCGTGCACTTTCCTTGCACTAACATTTCAAGAAATTCTCCTGTTAGTCCCCCACTACAATCAATTTAAAGAGTAAATAAACACTTCTCAAAATTATTTTACATTGACTCATGAAGTTTTATAATTATTTTATTTTTCGTCCAAAGACATATAAATTAGCTTCGCCTTTTATCTGCATCATATCCCAATAACAGCACGTACTAAAAAACCTCCCGGGTGGGAGGTTTTCGATTTCAAATGTATACCCAATTATTATTTGAGTTTCTTTGACATCACATGCTCTTCATGTGTTTGACAAACTGCACAGTACTTACTCAATGGGAATGCTCCCTTGCCGTCCTGTTGTTTCTTTAATTGATCATTCAACTTGTTGTATTCAGTAATATAACCGAATGCACCACATTTTTTGCACTTTAAACCAGCAGATTGGCGTGGTCCTTTTTTCTTTTTTGCCATATATGTTCCTTTTTGCGAAACTCAAGAGATGTAGTATACAGGACTACTTAGCTTTTTTCCACACCTGATTATCAGTCGTAACTCGACTATTTGCTTGTAGCAAGCTACTTTATCACAAGATCTTCAAGCGAAGGTTGGAATTCTTGTTTAGCAGTAACATACGGACGTGGATGAGGTCCAGTATAGTCATCTAGCGGAAGTAAATCATCATCTTCTGCTGGCGGAAAAAGTACACTATATACCTGTGCAAGAACTGCTACCACTTCTTCTGAGGGTACTTCTCTGTAACTATCATATCTATCCTTGAAAGCAAGCGATTGGACTAGAGGCAATAGAGCTTCTTGAGGGGATGCGGATTGTCTTTGCAATTCATACATCATTGCGAGATCCATGCCTTTAAAGGCATGCCCCATCTCTGCCAACTCTGCTCCTGTGTAATAGGGTCCTTTTTTCTTTTTCATTAATTCAAGGTCACCGCTGAGACATGGCCAACTGTTTTCACCAGCCAAATCTATTAGATGTTTAGCCAATTCTTCGGTCATTCCTGTTTGGTGAAAAATTGCAATTAAGTCAGCTAGCTTTTGACCATTAATTGCCTCAGTTCGCACTTTTCTAATTTCCTCATAATAGTTAGTAACTTCATGTGTCATATTTTCCTTTCAAAAACCGAATTATAACCTACTTCACTTTGCTCGCAATAAACACTCCTGTAGGCATTGCCAACAGAGCTATCGACATCAAAAGACTTAAAGCAGTTTCAATTGAGTATTCCACTAGGAGCATCGAAATAAATACCACTACCATCCCAGCAAAAATAAGCCCAATTGCAGTAATAAAACCTATACCAGCCCCAATCACAGCTTGTTTGGTTTTTCCAGTTTTTTTTGCTTTAAAAATGAGCGCTACACTCAGGAAAAGATTTATAATGAAAGAAATTACTATTAGTAGTTCACTCTCTAAAATATTCATTATGAGCCGAGACAGGGATTCGAACCCTGGACCCCCTGTTTACAAAACAGGTGCTCTACCGCTGAGCTATCCCGGCATTTGGTTTTTATTATAGCAATATGTCGTACAGTACACTGCATAAACCAATAGTGCAATGTTCTGTGCCAGGTGAAGGATTCGAACCTACGAAGGCGTACGCCAGCAGATTTACAGTCTGCCCCCGTTGGCCACTTGGGTAACCTGGCATGAAGATGTATTGTATCAAGAAAAGTGAGATCCTGGTAGATTTTAATTACGAACTTGTTTTTTAGGTGAGCCCAGAGCGAGAATCGGACTCGCGACCTCTTTCTTACCAAGAAAGCGTTCTGCCACTGAACTATCTGGGCACTTATACAACTGAGATATTTTACCCTAGAAATTGAAATTTTTGCACGAGAATTATTAAAACAGCCGAGCGTGAGAGGCACGTATTCCCCGCAAAAAGAAAAAGTGGGTAGGACGTCGGACTACCACGGTAGGACCGAACAACCCATGAACCCGTTTGCGAAGTGTTGAGGAAAATTCTTTGCACCTCTCACGCACGGCTGTTTTAAAGAGCTATTTTCTGCTACTAGTATACCACTCAAAACTATCTCAGACTATGCTTTTACAGATCTCTTACTTTGTGAACTCTTGGACCCATGCAGCAAGTTTTCCTGCATACTTCTCATACTCCATCACAAACTTCAGATGTGCACGGAAATAGTTTTCTGGATCACCAGTTGTCATCCAAAAACCTTTGGTTTTTTCAACAAGCACTGGCTTACTTTTTGCAATTTGTGTAATAGCGTCAACTGTCCACAGCTCACTATCTTTACCAGTATTTGAAGGATTTAAAAATTCAAATACAGATGGCTTGAGTAAGTAGCGACCATAGGAAGCTAAGTTTGATGGAGCTGTTCCCTTGTCTGGTTTCTCGATAATATTATCGAGTTCTGTCTCGGAACCAGCTTTGAAACTGATAATTCCATATTTATCAACTACATCTGGGCTGACTTCTTGAGCCATGATGATGGCAGCAGATTCAGGATGCTGTTCATACAGCTCAACCATTGCCTTTGCATCGCCTGGATTACCGAAAACAATGTCGTCACTGTAGAGCACTAAGAATGCCTCTTCACCTTCTACAAACTTCATTGCTGAAGCAACTGGGGATCCATTACCATATGGAAGACTTGGATCTTGCGTAATGACTACGATTTTTGGAAAATCTAAAACTTCTTGAACTGGCTCATATCGATCTAATTTGCCTTGTGACTCAAGTTGTTTCTTAATACGAATGACACTATTGTGGAAGTAATCTTCGTAAATTGGCTTACCTTCTGGAGTAGCCACAATAATAATTTCCTCAATTCCGGCTTCTGCACACTCTTCAACGACGAGCTGCATAATTGGCTTATTTCCTAATGGAAGCATTGCTTTAGGAACTGTTTTTGTAATAGGTAAATATCGACTTGCGAATCCCGCATCAGTGATAATCGCTTTGCGGACTTTTTTCTCACTAGTCATGATCGTCTCCGTTCAGGTAGTTATAGCTACCCACCTACTTTGTACTTAAGTACACATACGTGTGATTTTATCTTACTATAGTATACCTCAGAACTGGAGTTACAAGTTCAAAAATGTGTAAGAACTGCTAACTATACCCTGCCGCAGTATTCCTATATTATATATACACGATGTCTTTTTTCTCATCAAGAAAAGCAGTTTACATCAGTTCAATAGTTGGACTCATTTTTTTGATACTTATCGGTGCTTTTAGTGTGTATTTTTCTCGCACCTATCTTGGAGAATCGCAAGATACTCGTAGATTTGCAAGTACACAACCTGAGATGTATCGAGATTTGCCAGTCATTGTTATCCAATACTTTCCCGAACTTGCCAGTCGACCCGGCTATGTTGATCACAATATTGCTGGACCATCTCTAGAGGGACAAACAATTGAGCAACTCCGCAATCGGGTAAATGATTTTACTGCTCAAATCTTGACCGATCTCACTATGAGCACCAAGTGGCAAGGATACAACCAACCCATGCGCCAGCCATCACTGCACTACATTCAACATGGCAATACCTATGAATACATTGCGCCAATACCTCGATCAGACGTCATATTAAATCAAGAACATCACACCTATCGCCCCAACTATCGCAAAATGCTCGATGACATTAATATCTGTAATTTGGTTGATAACCAAGGTGTTAAGCAAGTCTGGGTCTGGGGCTACCATCATGGGGAAATTGAACCAGTTGAATCAAACATGTCGATGGGAAGATTATCCAAAGATTTCTTTACTCACGGAACCTATGGTGACATTAGTAATAGTGAGCGGACTGATGATCTTCCCCAGTGCGAACATACGTATATTCTTTCTAACTACAACTACACCCGCGGTGTTGGTGAAGCACTTGAGGATCATGGGCATCATATGGAAGCTGTGATGAACTGGCTGGATGGAAGAGATATGCTCCCTGCCGAAAAATGGCCTGAGTTATTATTTTGGGGGAAGTTCGTCGGCAGTGATATATCACACAAAGTTATTAATCCTGGTTGTGGTTGGATTCACACACCACCAAATGGAGTTGAGGAATACGGCTGGTATCGAACTGAAGCCGTAAGTTCAGATTGCCTTGACTGGAATCCTCAACGAACTGGCACCAAAACAAATATCAGTTGTTCAACTTGGACTGGTGGAAGTTGCCCAATTGATGGTGGTAGAGAATATAAAATCTGGTGGTTTCAAAACATTCCTGGTGCTGAGAATCCTCATGTGTTTGCAGGAAGAAAACTTCGCAACTGGTGGGATGCGATTTATGACCTTGATGGACTTCTCCGAGAAGGCGGAGGTTTATTTGTGTCAGAGCCTACAAATTTCAAGATTACAGCTGGCGCAAATGGTGCGATTAGTATCGAAATGGTTCCTGCCCCACCCAGCTATCACCAACTAAAAATAGCCATTGAAACAGTATCTGGAAATTCCTACATTCGATATCTTAACCCCACCTGCGTTGATTCTCGATGTACGTATAATTTTTCAACTGGTAGTGATTGGAAACGCTGGAAAATTGGGCCTGACAGTATTGTTCCCTACACTACTCCCCGCAGTTCAGTAAGCTTTATTGGTAATGGCTGGATATTCGATGGTGACGACAATGGATATAGAAGTTGGATAAAGCCAGATATTGCTACTCCAACTCCCTCCCCTTCACCTACACCAGAAGGTAAACCAGATGTAACTATCAACACGTTTTCACTGAATAGAAACGAAATATCAGTAAATGGAACTGTCAGCGTGACAATTAAGCTTAAAAACATAGGAACTCGTCCGACGGCAGCGTTTAGAACTGTCATCTCAGTTGAAAAAATCTCATTGTCTGGGGCAGGTTCAAGCTCAAATGTGATAGATAAGAAAGATTTCATAATAGGTGTGCCAATGAGCGCTGGCCAAGAGGTTGAGTTTACTGCAATCTTTGACAAATTTGTTACTGATGGAATGTATAGAGTGTATGCTCAGACAGATGTTGATAACACAATTACTGAGTTGGATGAATCCAACAACAACTCACCAATCTTGACCATTACTGTGACAGCGCCACCAACACCTACGCCCAGTGCATCAACGGAACCTTCACCAAGCCCCTCTCCGCTTCCAGATGTACTTTTGGGCAATTTAGATGGTGACAGAGATGTTGATATTTTTGACTACAATATTTTGATTGGCGACTTTGGAAGAACTGGTAGCCCTGGTTTTATCCCAGCAGACATCATTCAGAATGGTGCAGTAGATCTTTTTGACTACAATAAAGTGATTGAAAACTTTGGTAAATCAATCTAGAAAACGAAACTGTGTGGATGACTACTACAAAAGTATAAAAATTTCATATAGTATGAAGTAATCATGTTATTTGGCGCTGAAAACATTTTTAAGAAACTATCCGACTCAAAGGTGTCATTACTTGTAGGCACAGGTACTCTACTTGTTGTTAGTGGACTGGCAATTGTATTTAGTCAGATTTTGCTCAGTGAGCCACAAGACTTGAGAAAAAGAGCTTTAGTAGCAGATGGAACTGGTGAACTTGTATTTGAGCCTAGACCAGGTGCAACAATCGAAAGCTCAGCAAGCCGTAAAATTTCTATCAAGCTAGATCCTAACAGTCTTCCCTATTCCAAAGTTAAACTCAAATTTGATGTCATCAGCAACGATATTATCGAAGAACTTGCTCCTACATTTATCCAAGCTTCAGGCTTAGAGCTTTCAGAACTTCAGTTATATAAAGTAGATCACGGTTACACAGTTACATTTGTAGCCACCAGACAAAATGCAGCACAAGCTGCTCCTAGCGATCCTTTTACAGTATTAGAACTCCGCTTCAAAGCTAAAAAAGATGGTGAGATTAAGCTCAGTTTCAATCCTGAGCAGACTGTCATGATTGGGACTAGTGAGAAACAAGACGAACTAAAACTGTTCGAGACGTTTTCATACACCATTAAAAAGGATTCAACCCCAGCCGATGGCGCGGATCCTGATGATCTCTATTTTGATCCACTCAATAACGACACTACCAAATTTACGTTTCGCACTGTCGATACCAATGCCGAAGTCTCACCAAGCCAGATGGTTCCCAACAAAACATACAAGGTCAGTCATACATCCTATGTACAGAATATTAAAAAATCTCAGCATGCCAAAGATCAGACAGTGACTGTGCAGTTGAAAGCTAATGGTTCTCAACAAACGCAGGCAGTTTTGAGCTATAAATCACTAGCTAGTAAATCTGGAGGCGAAACAACTACACTTGAAGGAACATTCACCGCAAAAGATATAAACAAATTTGTAATTACACTAGATCCTGCAAACACCATTACAGAGCGTGCTGAGGATAATAACTCTTGGGAAAAAGAAGTAAGAATTGGCGGAAGTTCTACAACAAGCAGTGGAATTTCCATCAAACAATGTAACGAGGTCTGTACAAGCAACAGTGAGTGTTCTACCAACCAACGCTGCTACAACACCGGCAGCGATAAGCGTTGTCGCTTAGCCACTAATGTCACAAGCACCAGTTGTGGTGGTCTTCCAAACCAAGGTCTTAATCGTTCATGTAATCAGTACTGTGCCGACAGTCGTGAGTGTGGTGCGGGATACACCTGTTGGTATAACCGTTGCCGAATTCCTGGCAATGTTGAGAGTACGAGCTGTACTTCCCCACAATCTACAACTACCACTGTCACTGGAACAACAAAGGGTGGCTTGCCAATTACAACTGTCACCTACCAAGGTTGTAATCAAAATTGTGCATCAAATCGCGAATGCCAAGCTGGTCTTCGCTGCTACCAAGGAGCTTGTCGTCACCCACTCAATCCAAAGAATGTGGCATGTAGTTCTGACTCTTCAGCAAATGGTATTGATCCAACACCAGCGGGAACTGCTTCACCAAAACCATCAGCAAGTCCTTCAACTTCTGCAACACCTCGTCCATCTGCAACGCCATCTAGTAGCCCAGTTCCACCACAACTTTTGGCATCACCAGCAGCTACAACAGCAGCGGCAACCTCACCTACACCAGCTGCTACACCTACTCCATTGCCTCCAGCCACCGCAGATGAATCAATGTTTGATAGCTTGGCACTCCTCGTGAATTCCTACATCACCAACCTTTCAAATACACCACAAGTGATGGGCATACCATTGCCATTCTTGATCATTGGAGCAGGTATTCTGTTCCTCATTATTGCGTTGCTCATCTTTAGTTTTTCCAGAAGAAAACCTAAAATTGCTGAAGCTCCTAAAGCTCCAGCACCTGTTACTTCGGCTATTCATCCACCTACTGGGCCTCAAACGATTCGTCAAAATCCACAGCCACCACAGGAAGTTTTGGCTCAAAGACAAACTCAGCAGCCAGTGCTGTCACGACCTACAGTAATCCCTGCAGCACAACCACCTGCCGTGGTCACACACCCAGCACCTCCAGTTGTAGTTGCTCCAGCGCAACAGCCTGCCGTCGTGACTCAGCAACAATCAACTGCAACGACTCCACAACCAGCCTCGACAACTACACAGTCTTCCACCCCTCAAACGACAGAAAAGCTTTCAATGGCAGACCGCCTCAAACAAAAAGGCGTCACAATGAATGGAAAGTAGTAACCCATTTGCACTGTTTTTTGCTTTACTCTTCCCAAGTAGGTAAGTATCTGATAAAATAACCATCTATGTTCTGGCTGACACAGTACGCAAGTGAGACGGTCCGGGAAATCAAGAAGGTATCCTGGCCATCACAGCAACACACTATTGAAATGACCGTACTGGTAATTGCAGTCAGTGTAATAATTGGGGCATATATTGGAGTAGCAGATTATATTTTTCAATCTCTCCTCTCCATTATTTTATAAAAATATAAAGCACATATGGCACAAAACGACGATGCACAACAAATGACACCTCCTGAAATTCAGGAAGTTAAAGTTTCAACACCAAATCTGGTGATTGTTTCTGAAGAAGAAAACAAAAAAGCTCGTTGGTACGTCGTTCACACGTATTCTGGTCACGAAAACAAAGTTGCTGAAACTCTCAAACAACGTGCTGAGACACTCAACCTTACTGACAAAATCAACACAATTTTAATCCCTACTCAAGAGAAAATTCAGATTAAACGCGGTCAACGCAAGACAGTTAATGAAAAGATCTTCCCAGGATATATGTTAGTTCAGATGGAATTAACTGATGATTCTTGGTTGGCAGTCCGCACCACTCAAGGTGTGACTGGATTTGTCGGTGTCGGTAACAAACCTACCCCATTACCTAAACATGAAGTCGAAACAATCAAGAAGTACATGACTCAAGCTACACCTCAATACAAAGCTGACTTTGTTGAAGGTGAAGCTGTCAAGATCGTCGATGGTCCATTCAACGACTTCTTGGGTACCGTCAACTCTATTGATGAAGATAAGGGTAAAGTTTCAGTATTGGTCAATATCTTTGGCCGTGAGACTCCAGTAGAGCTCGACTTCCTACAGATCAAGAAGATCTAGTATTAGCTAAAAGTTGTGATAAAATTATCAGTCGCAAACGAAATGAACGCATATGGCAAAACAAATTAAATCAATTCTTAAATTAAACCTTCCAGCAGGAACTGCTACCCCAGCTCCTCCAGTAGGTCCTATCCTTGGACAAGCTGGTATCAACATGATGGCTTTCTTGAAGGAATATAACGACAAAACCAAAGACCAAAAAGGTCAAATCATTCCAGCTGAGATCACTGTCTTCCAAGATGGTTCATTCAAGTTCGTCTTGAAGCTCCCTCCTGTGAGTGACATGATCAAGCAAGCTATTAAAATCAAAATGGGTGCCAAAACTCCAGGAACCGAAACTGTCGGAAACATGACAATGGCTCAAGCCCGCGAAATTGCAGAGAAAAAATTACCAGATCTCAACACCGACTCCGTTGAGAGCGCCCTCAAAACAGTAATGGGCACTGCACGGAGTATGGGAGTTACTGTTAAGTAACGTTACGAGGAGGAAATATGGCAAAACGCCAAGATGTGGACATGTCCGCAAATGATGATGTAGTAAAAATTGTTGCAGCAACTGATGCACCAGCTGATGAAGCAGGTACAGACGAAACAGCAGCTAAAAAGGTCAAAAAAACTGGCCCAGCTCGCAGCAAAAAATATTCCGCAGTTCGTGCAAATGTTGATAGAACCAAGTTCTATGATGCTTTTGCAGCTGTAGAATTAGTCAAACGCCTTTCATATTCCAAATTTGAAGGTACTGTCACGGCTGATCTGTTTGTCAAAGAAGGTACCACTCAAGTAGAGCTTACTCTTCCTCACTCAACAGGTAAAGTTCTTCGTGTCGCAATTGCTTCAGATGATTTGATTAAAGAAATCGAAGCTGGCACAATCAACTTTGACGTCTTAGTTGCTTCTCGCCAATTTGTTCCAAAACTTGCTAAATTAGCTAAGATTCTTGGTCCAAAAGGTTTGATGCCAAACCCAAAGAATGGCACCATCACTGAAAACCCAGAAGTTAAGAAAAAAGAGCTTGAAGGTGGAAAAGTAACATTCAAAGCTGAAAAGAAACAACCTGTAATGCATATCACCATCGGTAAAACAAAGATGGAAACTCAAGCATTGGTTGAAAACTTAAATGCCCTATTGGCTGCTTTAGAAAATAAAGTTATCAGAGCTACAATTTCTGCGACAATGAGTCCTGGAATTAAAGTTAAACTCGGTTAATTTTTAACAAATGAGAACTTTAAAAACCCTCGGTTTACCGAGGGTTTTTTGATTTTAAATGGTTGAATTAATATTTAAACCCAGTTAGAGTGAGCAGTATGTCCCACTGCCTACACTTAAAAGCACCCCGCATCATATTTCTTGTTCTCATCTTTGTTCTTTGCTCAGTACAAACAATTTATGCTATACCAGCTTTTCCCGGTGCCGAAGGCTTTGGAGCCGCAGCTAGTGGTGGTCGTGGTGGCGCTGTCTACTTCGTTACCAATTTGAACAATAGTGGTTCTGGTTCATTCACAGAGTGTGTTAAACAGTCCAACACAACCTGTATTTTTAAGGTGGGTGGTGCAATTGATTACGGGACAAATGAACTCGTAATTTCAGGAAATAATCTGACAATTGCCGGACAAACTGCCCCTGGTGGAATTACCATTAAAGGTGCTTTGGTCGATGGAAGTGGCTCAGCCTTGATTAACTTGCAAGGTGAAAATATTATCATCCGCCATATTGCCATTCGTGGTGGTGGCGACCCACTACGTTTAGAAGGCGCCAAGAATGTTATTCTTGATCATATTTCTCTTTCTTGGGCTACAGATGAGAACTTTGGTGGTACATCAGGTTCAGAGAATATCACAGTCCAGTGGTCGCTGATCGGAGAAGGTATTATTGGTCACAGTAAGGCAATCATTTTAACTACGGGTGCAAACAAATTTTCTTTTCATCATAATCTATTTGCCCATAATGAAGAACGGCACCCTCGCTTACAAACTGGCCAAGTAGAGTTCATCAACAATGTAATCTTTAATCATCTGGCTGGCTCAATTATCGAAACTAGACCACCCAGACCCGCTGTACCCATCCAACTTAATTATATTGGCAACTGGATGGTGGCAGGACCAGCAATCCCTGCCCCTCAACCAGGAGATAGCCCCGCACCTTGGTACAACAAGAATTTGGATATTAAAGAAGGTGAAACGTACTATGCAGACAATAACCATGACTATAAAACCGCTAATGATGCATTACTCACTTCGACAAAACATGCGTTTTCAATGAACTATCCAGTGACAGTTGATGCCGGGAATACCATCTTGCAGAAGATTTTGCAGAAAGCAGGAGCTTTCCATTTTTCCCGTGATCCAGTGGATACCCGCATTGTAAATGAAACTTCACAAGGTATTAAAAATCCCGCCTACTCTTCTTCGTACCCTACAATTGGTGAAGTACGCTGGCCAAATTACTCGGCGCGAAATAGTTCTGTACAAGATGCTGACAATGATGGAATGGATGATGCGTGGGAACAATCAAAAGGTCTTAATCCTTCTCTTGCAGATGGATCAACACTTTCAACAAATGGTTACAGTAATCTTGAGCTGTACCTCAACGAGTTAGCACAAGGAGAAGTGGGTTCAGGATATCCTCCTGAGACTCCTTCTCCATCACCAAGTCCCACAATAAGTCCAACCCCGACTACTCAGATATTGGAAAGTGATATTGCACCACTGAATGCACCCAACGGAAAAGTTGATATTTTTGATTACAATCTACTTTTAGGAGTATTTGGTTCTACTGGTGAACGAGGTTTTCACCCAGCCGATATCGTTAAAAACGGTACTGTAGATATTTTTGATTACAATAAACTATTAAGTGAATTCGGCCGCTAATCTAAATTACAACTTTTGTATTTGGATTAACGAAAGTCAGCTGATAGTAGGTAGCGCTTTCCAGGGAAAACTAATTCGTAGATACCTGGATCAGAATTTTCTTGGACAACATCTACACCCAATTCAGTAAGACCTACTTCTCCCAAAGCAAAGGAGACACGTGACATGTGATTGTAGACATTACTTCTATTTGTAAAATGGCCACTGGCAATCATTGCATTAGTATCAACTTTGTAGTTTGTACCTTCAAAAAATAACTCGAGGGTACGCCACATATCTTGGCCTAATCTAAGTCTGTAATGTTGTGAACGAAATCTTAGTACTCGTAATTGAGGGTCAACAATACCAATTATATCTTTATTATTTAGTAACTCTGGAGATAGTCTATCAAGCCTTGGTGATGCAGCAATTAATAAGCGCGTGATTGAATCGGCAGCTTCTGTTGAGTAATCACCAGTCAGCACCAAAAGTGCCAACGAAATACGCTGAATTTACTAAGTATCCTTATTACGAACTGCTTCTGCTTGTCGTTGAACAAGTAGCTGTAAAAGTTATGGTGATTCGATAATTCCCGCCATGAGGCTGAATTATAGCATGAACAATCAAGCTCTTTTTGCAATTTCCAGAGCAGTGGCATCAACAAACTCACTCAATGGTCGCACTTCTTGTGCTCCACCCTCGCGTTTGCGCACTGCTACAGTCTGGTCTTGAGCTTCAGTATCACCCACTACCAACATGTATGGAATTTTCATCAATTGTGCATCACGGATTTTAGCTGATAAGCGTTCACTGCGATCATCGAGCTCGACCCGAATTCCCTGCTCTTTCAGTGTTTTTGCTACCATCTGAGCATACTCATGATGACGATCTGCAATTGGTAAAATCTTGACTTGCACTGGGCTCAACCATGTTGGGAAAGCACCAGCGTAGTGTTCAAGTAAGAACGCCATAAAACGCTCATGTGTAGAAAGTGGTGCGCGGTGAATAACGAATACATCAGGATTTTCAGCACCTGTTTCATCAGTGTATTTGAGTCCGAAACGCTCTCGAGCCAAGAAGTCGAGCTGGATCGTGGACATCGTTTCTTCACGTCCGATGACAGACTTAAACTGCACGTCTACCTTTGGTCCATAAAATGCAGCTTCGTCCATTGCTTCTACAAATGGCACGCCCATAGAGACCAGCACTTCACGCAAGACACTTTCAGCATATTCCCAGTTTTCTGGCTGGTTGATGTATTTTTCAGTGTGATTTGGGTCCCACTTTGAAAGGCGGAACCAGTAATCTTTGAGACCAAATGTGTCGAAGTAGCCTTGTGTCAACTTAATCACTGCTTCGAACTCACTCTTTATTTGATCTTTTCGACAGTACATATGCGCATCATTCATAGCGAGTGCTCGAACACGCAATAATCCTGCCAGCGTACCAGAGAGTTCATTGCGGTAACACATGCCATACTCTGCCAAACGCAGTGGCAACTCTCGGTATGAGCGTGGCTTATGCAGGTAAATTCTGTGATGATGTGGACAGTTCATTGCCTTCATGTAGTACGTTGAGTCATCCATCTCCATTGGCGGATACATACTGTCTTTGTAGTACGGCAAGTGACCAGAAGTGAGATAGAGTTCTTCACGAGCTATATGTGGTGTTGAAACTCGTTGGTAACCAGCGGCTTCCTCTTTTTCCTTGGCGAAGTTTTCAATCTGTTCTTTAACAATTGCGCCCTTTGGTAGCCACATGACCAGACCTTTGCCCACCATGTCGTCGATAAAGAATAACTCAAGTTCTTTTCCGAGTTTTCGGTGATCACGACGCTTGGCTTCTTCTTTCATTTCTACAAACTTTTCAAGCTCTGCTTGAGAGAAAAATGCCGTTCCATAAATGCGTGTCAGCATTTTATTTTTCTCATCACCATGCCAATATGCACCTGCCACTGAGAGGAGTTTAAATGCTTTTACTGCCCCTGTTTTTTCAGCGTGAGGTCCTGCACATAAATCTACCATTGAGCCTTTTTCAGCCGGTTTGCCTGTCCAATAGATAGAAATTTTCTCGCCTCGCTCCGCTGCAAGTTCCACCCATTCTTGTTTGTATGGATTATCTGCAAAAAGTTCGCGAGCTTCTTCTGGTGAAATCTCAGAACGGATCATTTCTAAGTTGCGTTGAATAATTGCTTTCATCCGTTTTTCAATTTTTTGAAAGTCTTCTTCTGAAATTTTAACTGGCTCTGCTCCCTCTGGTGAGTGATCGAAATCAAAGTAAAAGCCCTCTTCTGTGGCTGGTCCCATGGCTAGTTGGATCTGTGGGTACAGCTCTTTAACTGCCTGGTGCAGAACGTGCTCTGCAGTGTGGCGCATTTTCCATAGCTCCAGCTCTTCTGGAGAAAGTTTTGCTAATTTTTCATCTAATTGTTGTGACATTGTGCCTTTCGTTGGGTACAAGTATTGTAGAGCATTTCTAGTCCATGATGTTTAGATTCGTGTGACAACAGGCGTACGGATCCTGCTTTGATGAGCAATCTATACAAAGTTCTTAGCTTGTTTTCACTACGATGACGTTTGCTCAACACACACTCATCCAAACATCATGGACTATTTATTTTGTTCGATACGATGCTTGTGACCTCCTCATTTTATAATTTTTGAATACAAAAAAACCCCCTAGTTGGGGGCGTTGTTTGTAACCAGCACAACTAACCCCCTATTCGGTGGTGGTAGTAGTGGTTGTGGTTACGATTTGTACTGATTTCACAAAAATAAATTATACACCAGATGTGTGCTATGTAAATCTTTAACTCGCTCGTGTTTGCCGCTTTGTTCGTTCCTGACTCATCGAGATCACCTTAGAATCAGTGCCACTGCGTCGCTAAGTGAGCTGAATAATACTGGCTTCCTTTTCACTAGCTATCCGCTCTTCCACCATACACTCAACATACTCAATTTCACTTTTTTTGCCCCATCTACCCAGGTACCAAAAAATGCAATTATGAAGTTGAATCGTGGCAAACTTACTATTTTGCCCATATCCACCCACCACATCAGAGTCAGGAGGAATGAGCTGACCAGAAGCTATTAAATAGTACAATTCAATGACTTCATACAGAGCTAATTCATATTTTTCAGCGAAAAGTAGTCGTACTTTTTCTTGAACTTTTGGTTCAATTTCTAGAACTGTTTGGCTTGTTTCACTGGAATACTGCCAGGCCTGTGTAAGTGCGACAGTATCGTGACTTTGCAGTGCAAGTTGTATGAGCCGAGCAGACTCGGCTTGCCACCACGCTATCTGCTCATCAATTGAGTTGTATTCAACAAACCTAGTCATGCTTCCTAAAATTTTAAAGTAGCGGGAGAGAATTGTCATCGGCTGTCAAAATAACATCATGACAACTTATCTCTCCCGCAAGCACTTTATACCGTCAAGCTGTAACAGGCTCTTCCTCTTTCAAAGGTTGAGTAATGTGCTTGACAGCGAGGTTATTGGTGGTGGGATCAACCCACAAGAGCGCTTGATGATTTTGTAGCAGCTCGTTTAAGGATCTGAGTGATTCTGCAGTGTATGGATATGAGGACGGCTCTGCTGTCATCATGTGCTCCTTTCTATATTTTTATTACTAATTTCTTACGTATAGTTCTAAAAAGCCCCGCTCTTGTGTGCGGGGCTTTGTGGTTCTTACTTGATGTACTTTTACTGTTTACCACTACGCCCCAGTATCAACCTTAATTTGTTGAAAGGATTGAAGCCAGCAGGTGGTGTGAATAAAAGCATGTCTCATATAAAGTATGATTACTGTACCGCTCGTGTAAAAAATTTGCAATGATTCAGTGATATGTATCCTGTTTATCCGGTATTTTGTTGCCTTGAAATTACGATGAATGGTGGTATACTACACTCTTGTCCAAAGACAGCGCGCAACCATAAGTCACGCCGAGGATCCACAATTTTTAAAGCAACTTGCTTTATATTTGTCCCCTCTTTCGCTGTCTTCCAGATACAAAAAAACAATACACTAACTATAAAATGGTAAGGAATTATTATGCCAAACAAAAAAAATCAAAGTGAAGTCGAAGCTCTTCAAGAGAAAGTTAACCGCGCTAAATCAGTTGCAGTGATCGATTTTGCCGGCACAACAGTTAATGACCAGGTCAAACTTCGTTCAGCATTACGTAAAGTGGGTGGTGAGTTCCGCGTTGCTAAAAACACCATCATGAATATCGTGCTCAAACAGCCTGATATGCGTGAGTCATTCAATGGAATGAGCGCACTTATTCTCTCTTTCGATGATGAAGTAGCTGCAATCAAAGAGCTTTTTAAATTCAAAAAAGAAACTGAAAAACTTACTATCAAGCAAGGCTACATGGAAGGCAAAGTCCTTTCAAGTGCAGAGCTTGAAACACTCAGTAAGTTACCAGGCAAACAAGAGCTCGTTTCTATGCTTATCTCAAGACTCAATGGCCCAGCATACGGTTTGGTCAATGTCTTGAAAGCAAGTCAACGTGGCTTAGTGTATGCCTTGAAAGCAATTGCCGATAAGAAGGGTTCTGACACCCCTAGTAGTAATTAAGTAAATGTACATATAACCGTACGTATACAGAAAGGAAAAATATGTCTGACAAAGTTCAAAAACTCGTCGACGCAGTCAAGGAGCTTTCTTTAATGGAAGTTTCTGAATTGGTAAAAGCCCTCGAAGAAGAGTTCG
The DNA here is from genome assembly GCA_044350895.1 of Limisphaerales bacterium. Lineage (GTDB taxonomy): Bacteria > Patescibacteriota > Microgenomatia > UBA1400 > PJMF01 > OMIS01. Next base: position 31,882 of record JBILGT010000001.1, on the reverse strand, counting down.
GCGTAAGTGCTGCAGCTCCTATGATGATGGCTGGTCCAGCTGCTGGCGCAGCCGCAGGTGCTCCTGCTGAAGAGCAAACAGAATTTGACGTCATCCTCAAAGATGCCGGTGCCAACAAAATTGGTGCAATCAAAGCTGTTCGCACACTCAAGCCTGAGCTCGGATTAAGTGAAGCTAAAACCTTCGTTGAATCCGCTCCAAAACCAGTTGTAACTGGTGTGGATAAAAAAGTCGCTGAAGAAGCTAAAAAAGCTTTAGAAGCTGCTGGCTGTGTCGTTGAATTGAAGTAATTCTTTTCAAGATTAACACGAACATAAAAACCCCTCCGCAAGGAGGGGTTTTTGGTTGTATTTACTTGATGAGTAGCAGTTAGTACAGTTGTGGTGTAAACCGGCCTTTTTTGCTCTGCTCTGTTGAGTAGGCACTACTCCAAGCCACTTGATAAACCACTGCGATAGCACTCGCAAGTGATATTGGCGTAATATAAAAACCTAATGCACTTCGTTGGGCATATAAAAGTGCAATGACATCGATAACTCTGTTCTTAGGATTATTGGAAAAAAGAATTTCACCTAACCCACCAACAAGCTGTGTGCTCGGTTCTTTAACTCGCGCCCGTGCAAGCTCCGTTGTTGCTGCCCGGCTATACACTGGTAATTGTGACACTCGCTGCCTTTGGATTTGCTGCTTTTGCTGTATCTCTGAAGAGCAATATTCGCCAAAAGCTAAAAGTGCAACCGATAACCCAGACTCTGTCTCATGAGTTCCGGTAATCACTTGCCATCCATATCCTTCTGCAGGTTTGTACTGACCTGCTAGGACAGCTAGCTCCTTAGTGATATTTTGTTGGGAAAAATCATGCGACTTTGCTTTTACTTCAGTGAGCAAACGATGTGCTGCTCTCATCTGATGACGATCTGTCACTAAATGCCCATCTTTGAATCTAAAAAAGAAGTGTTCCGGGATAGTATGCGCAATGAAGTTTTCAGGTCCAAAAATATGATACCCAGCGGCCTTTAACTGCCATAATCCCACCTCGCCCTCCTGAATATACGGAATTCCACTATCTTTATTTGATACAGTACGCGCTTTGCGCGCTGCAAATTCATGAGATCCTTGAGGTGCCCCAGATGAGGCATCAGTAAACCCAACTGCTGCAAGACTCAGGTACTGTGCAGCCAAAAGTGCTATTGAATTCCTTGCTTCAGTAGGAGATCTTCGATCTTCTCTTCCATCCACTAGCGCGCTCATTCCTTCAGGACACAGTAAAACTCTATTCACTATTGTAGTGGTAGGTCTCACAGTGTGCGGTTCAACTTGAGCCTGATCCCCAATTACTTCTTTAAAATTAAAAGGCATATGCCTCCTTCTACTGCAGCGCTCCCGTCATGGAGATACTACAGAAATATGTATCCAACGTGACAGTATACACATGAAAACTTTTATTAATTCAAGGCATCAAAATGGACTCATCAAAATACTTGAGTAATATTAACAAGTTTTCCACATCTAAAATTATATGGGCTGTGCTTATAATTATTATGAGCTTGTTTTGTGCACAACTTACCCCTTGACCCACTTGTTTCTACTCTGGTACTTTTAATATCGCAATGTCATTCTTTGCACCGTTTGGAATCGGAATGTATTAGTAGTAGAAGTAGTCAAAAAGGGAGTTACATGAACTCACAAACACCTGCCCCAACTCAAAGCATGTCTCAGGACACCTATGCGTTTGGTGCTGCACCAGGAGATGATAAGAAAACTGGTCGTGCAGACGATGCTAGTAGACTGGATATTAAGAATCTTCCAGATTTGTTAACAGTCAGAGAAGTAGCTGATTTACTGAGAGTTTCTCCACTCACTATCAAACGTTGGGGAAAGCGCGGTAAGTTACCTGCTATTCGCATTAACTCACGAGGTGACCGACGCTACAAAAAAGAAGCTGTACTATGGTTGCTCGGTGTAGGACCTGTGACTGAAGAGTAGATCTACTTTTTACTTAAGCAATTCTTGAACTGCTCCTTTGATAAAAAGGAGCAGTTTTGTTTGTCGGCGCCAACGCCATGGTTCTTGGATTAGTCGGTACAACCATTCAAGATGTACATCTTTAAATGCTTGTGGGGCGCGACTCAAATTTCCGGTGAGGACATCAAATGTTCCCCCCACCGCCATTGCCACTTGAGTTCCAGATTCTGCCAAAAGTGACTGATGAGTTACCAACCACTTTTCTTGGAACGGAGCACCAAAAGCCACAAATACATAGTCAGGTTGAAGTTTTTTGACCACCTGCGCTACTGATTTTTGTTCCGATTCAGTGGGTTCACCTACGACTGAATACCCTTCCATCCAATACCAGTTATGCTCGTCAGCATGTGCATGAATTTCTGGAAAGAATTCTTTCGAAAGGCTGAGTTTTTTTAATCCCTCCAGGTTGGAGCCTGCAAACTCAGCACCGTAGTTTCTTCCACCAATCACCAACACCTTTTTGTTTTTTGTGTATGCATGTTTGAGGAGTCCAATCACAATATCAATTCCAGTGATTCGCTCTGCAATTGGGTTGCTCTTCCCGGCTGCTGCAAATACTTTTGACGCCAGAACCAACCCGATGCCATCAGGAAGAAGTAAATCAGCTTGCAAAAGATCTTGTTTGAAGTCCTGGTTCTCGGCAGAAAGCACTACTTGTTCGGGATTAGGGGTACAGACGATGAGTGGCTTACTGCCCTCATGCGCGGATATGGTTTCAAGAACTTTGGCAAATGGCTCAGCAACAATAGGTAAATCAAAGAGTGTTGTAGTTTTGAGCGTATGTGACATACCCTGTATTGTAGCAACTAGGCTTGTTACAATACATCTATGAACCTTACCACAGCAGCTACTCAAGTTTTACAAAATGAATTCTCGGGAAAAACAGTAGTTATTTTTGGCCTAGGCAAAGAAGGTTTCTCTTCATATCAGTTCATTCGAAAACACTTGCCAGAGGAAAAAGTATTTCTTACTGATGATAAATCAAGAGAGTTGCTCGGGAGTGAATGGCAGTCGGTTCTCTCCCAAGATTCACATGCAACATATATTGTCATGGCTGAGATTCCTCAGAAATTGGAGGGTGAACTGGTTGTAATCAAAACTCCTGGTATTCCATTTACCCATCAATTTTTCAGTCAATTGTCAGGAAAAAATGCTGTCTATACCGCCAATACTGAGCTATTTTTTGAAGTTATTGCACGCTTCCCAGCCCAAGAACGTCCCACCACAATTGGAATCACTGGTACTAAGGGTAAAAGCACTACAACTTCACTAGTCCATCATGTATTGAAAGCGGCTGGCGAAGCTGTATTTTTGGCTGGCAATATTGGCGTGCCCGCACTTGATGTACTCCAGGAAATGGAAAAGATTCCTGCTGAAAAACTTTCGCAAGCAGTGGCTGTCCTCGAGCTCTCCAGTCACCAGCTGCAAACTCTTCCCTACAGCCCACACATTGCAGTGGTTCAAAACATTACTCCAGAGCATCTTGATTACTACCAAGACTTTGAAGAATACTGGCAAGCAAAAGCTGCAATTACAAAATACCAGACCACTGACGATTGCGTTATTTTCAATCCAACATTTGAAATTCCTGCCAAGTTTGCTGAGTTTTCCAGTGGCAAGAAATATCCATTTACATTAGCACCACAACCAGGAAGCTGTGCTTCTGTCCAAAACGGCGCAATCTACTCACAAGATACAAGTATAATTGCAACCAACAAACTACCGCTCATGGGCGAACACAATCTCTTGAATACACTGCCTGCTGTAGTGATAGCTGAATTATTTGAAATTCCTGCCAAAGTTCTTGCCGATGCGCTCAGTTCTTTCACTTCACTCCCTCATCGTTTGGAGTTTGTGACTGAAAAAAACGGAGTCAAATTTTATAACGACTCCCAGGCTACAACACCAGAGGCAGCAATCGCTGCCATCAAGAGTTTTCCTGAAAAGGAAATCATTTTACTTGCAGGTGGCTCAGACAAAGGTGTAGCCTTTGATGAATTTGCACAAGAAATTTTACAGCAACCAGTCACCCACATACTTCTTTTCCCTCCAACTGGAGCAAAGATTGAGGACGCTTTGCAACAAGCTGCAGGAGTAATGAATTCACTGCCTCAAATACACGCTGTTTATTCCATGGCAGAGGCTGTCCAAACAGCACAACAACTTGCTAAGCCAGGTTGTATCGTCTTACTCAGTCCAGCGTGTGCCAGTTTCGGATTATTTAAGAATTATCAAGATCGTGGGAATCAGTTCAAAGAAGCAGCACTTAGCTTGTAGTGGCGTCTACACGCGCAATTTTTGCAGCGAGTCCACAGTGATCACTCAATCCTGTTTTCACTGCAATTTCTTCAACCATGTAGTGCGGTGTTGTGAAGACTGTATCCACAGCCAAATTCAACTTGCCAGCATAATGAAGTTCAGGATCGAGTGTTGAGGTTGTTTCCCGAGGCAAATTGTCTTTAAAAAACTTTTTGAATTTTGTGAACGTTTCTTTTCCTCTTGGAGCATTAAAATCACCTGCCAAAATCCAATCAATGTGCTGCCCGACAATTTTTTCTAATGCGGAAAAATCTCTGTCTTGTTCAGCACTATTTTCTCCATCAGGTGTCCAGGTAAAATGAGTAGTACCCACACGAAATACCTGCCCTTCTTTTTGTAATTCACTGCTCAAAATTGCCCGAGATGAATCATTTGGTTTACCAAAATTCAGTACTGCTTCAGTGCCAAAATAATATTCAGACTGTGGTGGTGTATGCTCAAGATTGGTGAAGAGTGCAATTCCCCATCGTCCCAGTGGCGGAATTTTATATTTATTCTCTGCTGCTATATTCATGAGCGGACAAAAATATGACTGCATCTGTAAAGCACCGGCAATCAAGTTTATATCTTGTTCAAACACTTCCTGAAGAAGAACAACGTCAAAATTATTACTTTGCGCAAACGGCAGCCACCGCTGTAAATGTTTGTGACCTTCTACGTTGAGTGAAAATAGATTAAGCGACATAGCCAAGACTTTCCGTGTATTCATCAAGATGATTGAGTGCTGTTTGAATTCCCCGAATGCAGGTAAATTGTGGTTCATCGACAACGGAAACTGGCATGCCCAAACTCTGCAGCAAATACCTATCAAGTCCATGTAGTTCACTCAACCCACCAGAAAGTAGCAGACCTTTATCAATCACATCAATTGTCAGCTCAGGCTGAATTTTTGCCAGGAGACGTTGCAGGAGTGTGCGGTATCCCTCAACTTGCGGTTGAATGACATTGTGCAGCATCTTGGCGGTAATTTTTAGTTCCATCGGGTTACCCTGTTTGGTTTCTTTGCCAGTGATTAAGATTTGTCGATTCGTTTCAGGAATCACTGATGCGACTGTGTGCAGCAGTTTCTCAGCTTCTGAAAAACCAATCTCAAGTCCAACAGTTTGTTGTAGCTCAAGAATGATTTGGTTAATTAAGTACTTGCCACCTTTTTCACTACTTTGATGATTTACCAAACTACCTAGTGATGTAACTCCCGCCTCAACAATTTCACCCCCCATTTGCAGAAGAAAACTCCCCGATGAATCTGCAATTGGCACACCCGCTCCTATACTGGCTGCCAGTGGTTGGGCAATTGTGTAGACTTCTCGCGCGCCAAGATCGTAGAACAATTTCGTCATGTTCTCGCGATCTACTTGAGAACTGCTAGCAGGTACACTCACCATGATAATCGGTGTATACAAGAATGAAGAACGCAAAACTGGCTGCAACACAATTTTCAAAAAAGCTAACGCCAAACTTGGGTCATGTACCACACCTTGGCGGACTGGCCAAAATACTTCTGCCAGACCTTGAATTCTGCCTTGTAGATTCAGTGCTTCCGTACCTACTGCCAGAACTTCTTTGGTTTTGGTATTAACAGCCAGACAAGAAGGTTGATCTATTGCAACTTCTTGATCCATAGTACATACTCTGATCCGACTAGAACCAAAGTCGACACCAATTTTTGGAAAAAGTTTTGAAAAAAGCGGATTATTCATTTATTCTCATTCCCACCTTATAATACCTATATGTTTAATAACGTCAATAAACGCGTACTCTACACCTTCCTCTCTTTTGCAATAGTTATAGTGGGCACAATTGTTGCGATACAGTACGCTAAAGGCGGTTACCGATTCAACGGTGATGGCATCGTACAAGGTGCGGGTCTACTCGCGGCCAACTCGTTCCCAACAGGTGCCGAAGTACTTGTTAACGGTAAATTGGTCACTGCCACTGACGATACACTATACCTCGAACCAGGTTCTTACGAAGTAGAAATTATCAAAGATGGCTATACACCCTGGAAAAAGTCATTACAAATCGAAGCAGAACTCGTCAGTCAAACCAATGCGACACTTTTCCCAATTGCCCCAAGTCTCTCTCGGCTCACCTTTACTGGCTTGAGCAACGTTTCACCCTCACCAGATGGGCAAAAAATCCTCTATCACACTGCTTCTCAATCAGCTCAAAGAAAGAATGGTCTATATATCTTGGAACTTGGCAATAATTTACCAATTTCTCTCGAGCGTGGACCACGGCAGATTGCTGAAGATATTGCCAACCTTGACCTTGCTACAGCAGATTTCATCTGGTCCCCAGATAGTAGTGAAGTGATGATTATTACCAAAAGCAAGGAAATGCTAGTACCTACTAACCAAGTCAGTGACCTACGCACCTTGCCAGATATTTCCTTCCAGAGAAAGCAAATCTTATCAGAGTGGGAATCTGACATTTACATTAAAGAGCGCCAATTCTTAGGGGAATTTCCGCCACTCATGATTGAAGTGGCCACACAAAGTGCCAAGAATGTCTACCTTTCACCAGACAAAAAACGCATGATCTACACCGCCACAAAAGAATTATCACTTCCCGAGGAACTGATCCCTGCATTGCCCGCTCGTAATAACCAACCAGAGGAGCGTATATTGCAGCCTGGATCCATCTACGTCTACGATCGCGAAGAGGATAAAAACTTCAAAATTGCGAGTGAACCAAAAAATTCAACTCTTCTCAGCAAAAAGTTGCTTGCCAACGACCTTTTTAACAACACACCAATGAACATTAACTCGAGTCCGAGTGCATTTACGAGACTGCAAGCAAGTAGCTCAGCACAAACTATCAGTCAGTTTAATCAGTACTACACATCACTGTATGCTGAAACACTCCAGTGGTTCCCTGATTCACGACACTTGTTCTTTGTGCAAGATAATGCAGTCAAGATTGTGGAGTATGATGGCACCAACGTTTTCACCCTCTACTCTGGTCCATTTGAGAAGTCATTTATCTATCCTTGGCCAGATGGTAGTAGAGTGCTCATTCTGACCAGTTTCAGTCCTGATGCGCCACCAAATTTATATGCAATTGAGTTGAAGTAAATGTCGGGGTGACAGGACTCGAACCTGCGGCCTCATCGTTCCGAACGATGCACGCTAGCCAACTGCGCTACACCCCGAATTATTTATGTTCTCTTTTTGGTCCAGATGATCTGTTTACCACTGCCCACTTTTGAGCGGGTGTCATTATCTACCAGCTCTACTCTAAATTTCTGCAAATATGGGAAGAGTAAAAACACACTTTCAGCGGCCATCTCCATTCTGTCTTTATACAACTCAGTGAAGAGCTTCGCAAATGTGTCTCTATATCGGACACCTTCTCCCAACAACTTATCCTGGAAACTACGAGGTAACCAGATACGAGAATTACCTTTACTAAATGCACTAAACTTTTCTTCCAGTTGATCCACACTAAAATCTAAATGCCAAACAAACTCCCCCACCCCGAGGGACCAGCTAGATCGCACAATCAATGCATTAACCAAAATATGTACATCAGACTCAAGTGCACGGTGTTTAATGCCAGACTCAAACGATCGTACTCCGAGTCGGTCTCGTCCAACATGCATTTTGTCTGCAGCTACCAGCGCCCACTGGAGTGGCATACCAGCACCAAGTGACAACTCATTTTCAATCAGGACTGGTTCTTCGTGGAACAAAATTGAGTAGGTTATTGCCTGCCATTCTTTACTTTCAAAATCTATATTTTTGAAAAGCCGGGTGAGCATCCAGATACTGAACTGGGAATGTTCTTTGCGACTCAGTAAATTACCCAAATCATGCGTCATTCCCACCAATGCCATCAATACTTCAGTGCGCTCATCAAACCGGCCAGTACCATGAAATCCCAGTCCAGCACGTTGCAACAATTCCACTCCTGTTTGACTCACCCACAAAGTGTGTCGATCGGTATGGTCATTAAACCCATGCTCCATCTCTTGATCTAACACAGGACCAACATAGTTAAAGGCCTGACCAAATCCATGATACAAAAATGAAAGTGCTTCACCACGAGACTGCAACTGTAGAAATTCGTTCCAATCGAATATTTCTTTGAGTTTAGGCATCTCAGATGGCGCTAAAAAGGGGAAATGTTTCTTCTTGAAGTCTATATCCTTCTTCAATAAAAAATGCCAAAATGGTATGCCGTCGGGGCGTATAAAGCTCTTTGAGCTTGCATAGAGTGCGAAGTTATCCAACAGCATTTTCATACGGGCTCATTATACGCCATCTTGTATAATCTAAGTCGAGTTCCCATAGTTTAACGGATAGAACGAGGGTTTCCTAAACCCTAAATCCAGGTTCGACTCCTGGTGGGGACACACGAGATAAAGACGAGATCGGAGACCGTTCCAAACGGACGACTATTGCACTTATACTTCCTGAATAACCTCAAACCCCTTATAACTCCCTACCACCGCAAATCCAGCAACAAATTGGACACTTTGCGCTTTTAGTTTTTTCGCTACTTCATTAAAAGTTGCCCCAGAACCTACTGCATCATCTATCAGTAATACTCTTTTATATTCCGTGTGCTCAGAAATAATTATTGTTTTTTGTGCATTTTCAATTCTTTCCTCAATTTTACTCAAACTTTTTTGTGCAACTCTCACTTCCCCCTGATAGATCTTTTCCAACTTTATTTCTGGCAAATGCAATTGCAGCTCTTGTCTTATGACTGTTAAAAATGGAACTAACCTTGGCACAGAGTGTGGCACAAATGCTACGGCCTCTATCTGATATTTCGTAATAATTGCTCGGATAGACTCTCTAATCTCAACAATCACCTGATGCATAAGTACTCTACTTTGAGAAACTTTTGCATGCAATGTCAAGGCGCCTAGTCTTGTTTTACCAAACTTTGGCAGTGCATAGAAATCTTTGTATGCTACCAAATCAATTGTTGAATCTTGAAACGTTGCCTTTAATTTTTCAGTTGCATCTATCCAAATCTTATTGTGAAACCAGTAATCAGCTTTTTGACGTGTGACAACATACTCCTTTGCAAGTGCCTGAATATTTGAATCTTGTTTCGTTTTTTCCGCCCATTTAAAAAAACCCAGCACACCTTCTATGAGTACTCCATCGGGATTTACATACAAAAAATTTTCATCTATTACACGTCCCACTTCATCTGGCAAATTATGAACAGCCGGCAAAACATTGATTTCATCTACTGCCATGTAGAAAACTTTCGGGGGTTTGCCTATTCTCTGGATAGAAAAATCTGCTTCAAGTCTTCGCAGTTGCTTGTGAATAGCTGCTCCACTCAGTTTGAATTCCAATTGAAGTGCATGGGGAGTCACCGTTCCATTACTGTGGATATATTCAAGAATTTTTTTTCTTGTATCTGTCTTCATAGTTCATAGTTTACTGTAAACTATGAACTATGTCAATAAATAGTAATCTGCATTACTAATAAACTAGAACATTACTACTGGAATAAGAATTTATTTGGTATACTCTCTCGAGATAATTAGATAGTGCCCTCATAGTTCAATGGATAGAACATGAGTTTCCGGAACTTAAAATGGGGGTTCGATTCCCTCTGGGGGCACAACAATGGAAATTAGTTAATTTCCCTGCAAATTATAGCTGAGCTGAGAAATTATACCAACAGCCTTGTACTGATCTGCAGCACCGAATCGATCCCTTGCATCGCTGAGATTTATTGTTTTTTCCTGAGCTGTTTTTTCACCAACAGTTACTTGCTTACCGAGTACTTGTATAAGCTTTTCAAGTGCTTTTTCCATTATAAAGAATCTGTCGGTGATGTTTACAGGCAGCTCAGCAGCCTTCACAAATGCCTGACAAGTACTTTGAATTTCACTCACACGAGCACCCAAAACTTGCGAGACCTGAGTCAATTTATCTAATTGGTTTTTGCGTGCTGCATCTTTATCTTTATTGAAAAGTACAGCAGTATCCATTAATCCAAACCGAGTGAGATATTGAATGCTCGTTTGAGTATATTTTCCGTCTGGGGTTCCTTGTGGATATGCTTTTACAAAAGCGTCTATTGCCGTTCTAACATCGGAACATACCGCTGTAGCAACTTGTTCTTCCAAAAAATTTTCAAAAGCCTGTTGTGCTTGTTCACTACCTGGACTCGTCTCAGGACCATCCGCAGCAGCTGGCTGCACAGAAGCAACTTCAGGCTGTGCAACTACTGGAGACTTTTCTGCAATCTTTGCGGCAACTTTTGCTTGAAGTTTTGTAAGCAAATCTTGCATCCTTTGCAAGTCTTCTAGTGGCATTGTATCAATTACTTCATCGTCCAAAAGTGAGCTCTTTTCTGCTCCTTGTACTACTTCAATATCCAAAAGTCCAGCCATATACATCCTTATAAAGGTTTAAATTACTGTATGATTAGTCTGGCTCAATATTACCTTGTGGTCAATAACTAACAAAAAAGGAGACTCTAATGAAAAGTCTCCTTCTTCTTTTTTTTAATTACTGGAGCCAGCCACCAGGCTTGTCTCTAGTAATACTTTTGCTTAAAAATTTTTCTTTTAAGATTCTCGCTCGTATTGTGCGTAAATGACTTCTTCAATTACGGTACCGTAATCAAAGATCTCATCTGGTGCGAAAACAATATCAATTTCTCGATTTGCATCTTCAGTACTTGAAGAGGCATGAATCAAGTTATATTGTTGACTCATTCCAAAATCACCACGGATAGAACCAGCTTCAGCTTCTCTTCCAGAAGTTGTACCGATCAATTTGCGGACCACAGGAACTGCATCAATTCCCTGCCATGCCATAGCGACAACAGGCAATGATCCCATGAAAGACTTAAGATCACCAAAGAAACCCTTATCTTTATGCTCTGCGTACCAGTCAGAAAGTTGGGCATCAGACATTGAGACCATCTTCATACCCACGAGTTTCAAGCCTTTACGCTCAAAACGACTAATAATTTCACCAATCAGACCTCGTTGAAGTCCATCTGGTTTTACCAAGACAGCTGTGCGTGTCATTTTCATAATAATTCCTCCTTTTATACTCGATTAAATTGTACCATTACTCGAGACTATGCAATAAGTGATTCAAACTCTTTCTTTTCATTAAACGGACCTACGACGGCTAGTCGAGGTTTTTCAGCAAAAATGCGTTTTGCCAAAGCATTCACTTGCGCTACGGTTACTTTTTGAATTTTCTCGAGTGCTTCGGCAGGTGTCTCGATTTCATCCATCAGCAATTGTTTGGTACCAAAATACTGTGCAACTGCTTCACTATCTTCAAGTGACAAGACTGTCATACCTGAAATATATTCTTTAGCTTTAGTAAGTTCTGCTTCAGTAACTGGATTTTTACCAGTTGCAAGATCTTCACACTCTGCCCGAATTACTTTAATTGCTTCCATCACACGTTTTGGATCGACTCCAGCACTTGCCCCCACCATGCCAGTGTTGTGATAAAAGTCTGCTTCAGAACGGACGTAGTAACAGAGGCCACGTTTTTCTCGAACTTCTGTAAACAACCGAGAACTCATGTTCCCACCAAGTATCACAGATAAAACTGAAAGTACTGCTCGCTCTTCTGACTTGCGCGCAATTCCTGGCCAGCCAAGCACCAAATGTGCTTGTTCTGTTTTCTTTTCATGAATGATTAATCGCTCATCTGAGATAGCTGGTTCTGTAAAGAATGTATCGAGTTTGGCTTTTTGTGCAACGCGTTTAATTTTTGGCTGTTTTGTAAACATTTTTTCCGCCAAGTCGAGTGTTTTTTTGTCCTCAAGTACTGTTGCATCCCCTGCCAGAATTAGCACGAGATTTTCGAGTCCATACCACTGTCCTAAAAATTGTTCGAAATCTTGAGAATTGATACTACTCACCGTCTCTTTTGATCCTATGATGTCATGATCAAGTCCACGATCTGCAAAGAAGAGTTGATCAAATAACATACTCACCTGTGACATTGGATTGTCGTAGTACATATTGATCTCTTCAATGATGACGCCTTTTTCTCGATCGATATCTGACTGTTTAATACTCGGAAGTAACAACATATCAGAAAGAACATTCAATGAAGTACTTAAATGACGACTGGCAGACTTTACGTAGTAGCCAGTATATTCTTTGCTGGTAAATGCATTGAACTCAGCTCCAATTGCGTCAATCGTACTGGAGAGATCCAACGGGGTTGGAAAGTTCTCAGTGCCTTTAAACACAATGTGTTCAAAAAAGTGAGCAATGCCCTCTTTTTCTTTTTGCTCATAGCGTGATCCCGTATTAACGAGAACCAATGCGGTGAGTGATGAAACTGAAGCCATCGGCACCAATACGACTGGTAATCCACACTGCAATTTTGTGAGTGAATATTTTTGCATTTTTACATCCTTTCAACAGCTGTAATTCCTAATGTTGTGAGTCCATTTGCGAGAATTCGTTGGACTGCTTTTGTGAGTGCGAGACGAACGGTAGTTTGCATGTTATTTTCTCCAACGATTTTTTGATGAGCATAAAAAGTGTTAAAGCTCTGTGCGAGCTCGTGCAAGTATACACACAAGTGGTGTGGCGCAAACTCTTGTGCTGCTTTATCTACTATATCAAAATATTTATTAACGTTCAGAAAGATATCACGCTCTTCTGCATTGAGTTGATAATTTAAGTATTCTTTATTATTAAGCAATGCATCAAAAGATACAGCAATAGATCCATTTTCAGCCTTTTTGAAAATACTGTGCGTTCGCGCATGCGTGTACTGAATATAGGGACCAGCGAAACCTGTAAAGTTAACACTTTCAGCAATATTAAAAGTGATTTCAGACTGTGCATCCTGTGCAAGCATTGTCCATTTGATGGCACCAACACCCACAGCCGCAGATACTGATTCAAATTCCTCTGGTGGCAATTCTTTAGCAAAGCCACTCTGTTGCATTATTTCTCGTGCAGTATCTTGAGCCATCTCGAGCAGGTCATCAGCATACACTACTCTGCCCTTACGAGAGCTCATTTTTCCTTCTGGAAGACGAACCATACCATAGGCAAAATGGTAGAATTTTTCTTGATTTCCATAGCCAAGAAGTTCTGCTACAGCAAATAATTGTTGAAAATAGAGCTTCTGATCTACACCGACAACCCAGACAAATTTATCAATATGTTTTTCAGCTCTTCTTCGAGTCAACTCGATATCAAAGGTCATGTAGATACCAGTTCCATCACGGCGGAGCAAGATTTTATCTGGTAGCTTGTACTTTTCGAGATTTACCTTGATTGCTCCATCTGGAAGCTTTTCAAAAACCCCAGCATCTGCTGCCTTGAGGACAATTTCTTTCCCCGCTTCATAAATTTGTGATTCATAATTTATTTCTTCAGGGGTAAACGAAGCGTCTAAGACAGCCGTAGTCTCGAGAAAACCTGCATAAAAATATTCATTGAGATATGCCCAGAGTTTTCTGACTTGAGCGTGGTATGGCAAGTCTTTACCCTCCCAGGCTTGGAGCATCTGAGACCACACCCCTTGAATGGTGGTATCTTCCGCGAATGTATCACCCTTTTGATACCAAAATCCCACAAAGTGATCTGGTTTTCTCATTCGCTCATCTGGCATATCTTGTGGTGTCAACCACTCATTCTTGTGCAATATCCAGTCTTCGAGCACTGCTTGCCAGTTGGTCAATTGGTCTGTTGCAGGTTGTGCACTTAGACCAGTTTGTTGAGATTTCTTACCCAGCATCAAATATGCCCACATTGATTTTGTGATGTGCAATCCACGATCGTTATTAATAATTGCTAAGTCAACGTTCCAACCCAATTTTTCTAAGATGCGTCCCATTGTGGAACCCAGTGCAGCATTTCGAACGTGTCCAATATGGAGTGGTTTGTTGGTATTAGGACTAATGTATTCTATGATGATTGATTGTGCCTGTTTTGGGCTTTTAAAAAGCTCTTCTTGAGTAAGTATGGAATTGTATGTTTCTTCTAAGAAAAATCGATCACTCAATGTAAAGTTTATAAATCCTGGTCCCGCAATTGTGATGGACTTAATTACGTAGGCTGCATCATTTTTCTGTAAGTTGTTTGTCAGTTGTGTGACAATTGCTTCCGCCAAACTTCGTGGGTTTGCAAACTGCAAATCATTTTGTTTACTGCCGAGTTTATACAGCGCCAATGCGAGCGGTGTTGAATAGTCACCATGACTGAGTTGGGCAGGTCGTTCTATATGAATATTTGGAAGTGGAAACCCTAAATCCAAAGGCTCAACTGCCTCTGAAATAAGTGATTTAATGAACTCTGTGATCTGCATATTTGTTTCTCTGCACACATTGTACCGCATTTATTGCACAATTTCTTCCCTCACCTAAAACACGAATATAACACAAATATTTTAGAATACATATTTTACTCATTAAAATAATTGTTATTAAGCTATTTTATATATTTATATCTAGAAATTATTTGTTCAAATATACAATTTATAATTACTATTTCGTGTTTGTTTCGTTTTATAAATATTTGATATGTTTTGATGTCATTACTCCACTCATACAAAGTGCAGATTCTTGAGTAATTTGATAACTACGAGCTACTCAAAAATTCTGCGACCGAAAATAAGACGAATGTGGCAAAAATATACGCTTTTTTGATGACTATTGTCTTCCTCAAGTTTGAGCATTTTTGAATAAAATTATACTTGAGGTAATTGAGTTTTTTGGAAAAATACACTCGATTTTTGGTTAACACTGTTTGCAATATAAAACTACTATTTGCATTTACTTTCTAAGTTTGATATAAAAAATGTACACACAGAATAAAGTAGGAATCATTCGTATTTTATTCGCACGCTCTTTAATATAACCAAATTTCAAAGCCATCACTAGCAAAGCGGACGGTGCCCATTTTATCTGTTCGATATGTATGGGTGCCAAAAGTATGTAATCGTGACGCAACTTCAGGCGAAGGATGATTGTAAATGTTATTTTCGCCGCTACTTATTACAGAAATTTCGGGTCTCAATTTACGTAGAAAATCAAGCGAACTGCTCGTTTTAGACCCATGGTGCCCTACTTTTAGTACATCAGACTTGACTATCAAACCCTTTTTAAGTAGTGCCAATTCACCGGCTTCCTCAAGATCTCCAGTTAATAACGTCGTGAGACGCTTATATCTAAGAAAAAGAACGATAGATCCATCATTACTGGATAAATCCATTCTTTGATCATCAGACGATGAATCCCATAGTTCGGTTTCGGCATTTTGACTGTTTTCACGGTTTGAAACGGAGTTTGCTACCTGAGGTGACAAAACATCCAACACGATATTGGAACTCATTCGAATTGAATCACCTCTTTTCACGGTAGTATGTCTACTTTTTTCAGAAATTTCTCTCGAGACAGCCTTTTTAAACTCGCTAAAATCGTCAGTTTCTTTAAACGCACCATTAGTAATAATCAAATCTGTAGAAAACTGGCTAAGGACAGAGCTTAAACCACCGATGTGGTCAGCATCTGGATGAGTAGCAACAACAACTTCGATTTTTCTGTCCCAAAATGGCAGGTTGTTCTCAAGACAGTTGAGAACGGTCTCGTCTTTCCCGCCATCAATAAGAAGTTGTGTAAAACCAAATGTTAGTAAAGTAGCGTCGCCTTGCCCGACATCACAAAAGATTATATGTAAATCAGAGTCTGGCCACTCTCTCCAGACCATAGTGAATAATATAACTGTAGATAGAATTCCGATTGCTAAGTACTTCATACAAACCTCAGCTGTTCGACTGTTTCAGAGCCATGTTTGTAGTTGAAGAACAACATGAGTCCAAAAATAAAACAGTAACTCAGAAGTACATGGGTCAGAGTAAATGTGTGAATCGTGAAGGTGAGAAATTTGACAGTAGCTGCTGCTTTAAGGATACATAAGTACATCTCAATAGGTACGTATAAAAAAAGTATCATCCAGACTTGCAATACCTTTGAGGTGAGTACAGTGAATGAGCCTATACTTATGATTGATGTCCAAAATCCGACAACGACGATGTATGAAAGTAAGTAGCTACATAGTGATGAAACAAGTAGGCCGATCAGCGTTACATTGTTAAAGTGAAAGATGAGTAATGGTAACGTAGCAATGGTTGCAGCAAGTGCAATGCTAAAAGCGCTCCCTACTTCAGTACTGATGTTTTTTATCCAAGTATATCGAAAAGCATCAGCAAAAATTGGTGACTGAGAAAGATCTAGATGCGTCTGTATGAACGGGTACAGATATAAAATTCCTGCTGTGGCTGCTCCACTCAGCTGGAAACTTATCGAAAATAACCAACTGGGAATACATAAAATCATTAAAAGCAGAACTATTCCCAGATAAAAACGAGCATTATATTGTCTAATCAATAGAAATTTGGTAGTTAAAATTGCTATCACTGTTAGTGCTGCTCTGATAACACTTGGCTGGGCACCAACAACAATAGTAAATGGTATTGTTACCAACAGTATGCTGAGGCCTTGCACCTTTTTTCTTGCGTGCCTTTTTGTTGCCTGGTACACTCCTGCAGTGATTACAGCAAAATTATATCCAGATACGGCTTGTATGTGTGTTGTCCCAGTTTGAATGAAAAGCTGGCTAGTTTGGTCGTCTAAGGCGTCAGTACCTCCAAATACCATACTAATGAGTAGTGCAGAGTGCGGATATGGCAGCAGTGAATATATTGGGGCAGATAATTTATCCCATATAAATGACCTAGCTTGTACTAGTAGTGAATTCCAATACTTAAACGAATACTTATCTGGAGCGTAAATACGCTTATTGCTTATCATCAACCTTTTTTTATCATAGAACTGACTATCAGTCTGGTGCTCCACTGTGCCAGTCAACTCAAGGTATTCCCCTACGGAATTGTCCTCACATCTGGGAATTGAATAGTAATACATACCTTGGGAGTACCAACAGTCGTCTTTAATTCGGGATATAAGATATAAGATACGAACACCAACCGAATCATGCTCTCTTCGCATTTTCTGTATATACGTAAAAATACGCAAAAATATTATTAGTACCAAGAATATCAATATATAAACTTGTATTGCTGCATTTTTCATATTAACAGATCAGCACAATTAGACAGTAGTGACTAGTAATAATAAATACGATCATACTTTTCAACAGTCCATTACAATGTTTGGGATATTATTGCTGTCCCTCTTTTTTTTACATAAAAATTGCCACATATCTAGGCTTATAGTAGAATCCCAATAATTATTACAACTAGTGTGACAGTAACTCTTTAATTTCATTAAATGTCGACTGACTGAGTACCTTTTTTTCCGTCAGCTCTGTTAGGTTCTGGTATGGTCTTTGGGCAATTATTTTTTCAGCAGTGACTGCCCCAACTTTGGGAAGCTGTTCAAGCTCACTTTGCGTAGCGGTATTAATGGAAACTTTTTTTGATGACTGGACAGTATTGCTAGTAGTTTTGGATATAGAACTACTGATCGATGTCTGAGCATTTATGAATGGGACATAAATTGACTGGCCGTCACTAACTTCTTCAGCCAGATTAAGCTGTTGATATACATACGATTGATCTGCACTCTCAAGTAAACCACCTGCCCCCTCGAGTGCTTGAGCAACTCGTTTACCGCTTTCAAGCTCGTATAAGCCTGGTTTTTTGACAGCCCCACTTATGTACAGCACTACCGTGCCTACTTGAGATTGAGTCATGCAAACATCTGGAGAAGGAATCGCAGTATTCTCGGTATGATTTGAAACAGAAAAAAGTACACTGCAAGTGTAGGCAAGCCCGACAATGCCAGTGCCAAGCCCAATATACGGAATATATGAGAATAGCTGTTGGCGCGTACAGTTTGACCACTGAATTTGATTAGATAGTTCAAACATAGTGAGCGTTTTATACCGCGCTCAGCTTGCATGAACTGTAGAATCAACCGGTTATTTCACAACAATACTGATGATCTTGCCTGGAATATAGAGTTCTTTGACAATCTCTTTGCCTGTAATCCACTGTTGAACAGCAGGTTGTGACTTTGCTTTAGCAAGAATTGCAGCAGCGTTTTCCTTCTCTGCTACCTCTATCTCGAGTTCAGCACGAACTTTTCCATTAATCTGAACAGCCATAACAATAGTATCTGCTTGTGCCAAAGTTTCATCATGCTGTGGCCAGTTACTTAAGTGAATTGATTTCACAGTTGTAGACTTCACTATGTGTTGATACAGCTCTTCAGCCAAAAATGGCGCAAATGGAGCCAAGAGTTGGACAAATGAGATGACTTCAGCTTGAGTCAGTGTGCCAGCACCCTTTTGATTTTCTTTTTCCCAGACATTACAAAACTCCATCAAGGCTGCAATAGCAGTATTGAACTTGAGCTCTGGAATATCTTTGGTGATCTTCTTGATCGTCTGGTGCAACTTTTGGCGAACGACTTTACCATCTTGTTCACTGGTAGGATTTGTCTTGGTACACGCATCTTCAACCAGGCGTTGAACGCGTTGTAAGAAGCGGTACACACCAGCAACTGCACTGACATCCCAAGGCTTATCAGCCTCAATAGGACCCATGAACATTTCATATGCACGGAGAGTATCTGCACCAAACTTTTCAATGATGTCGTCTGGATTGATGACATTTCCTTTACTCTTACTCATCTTCTTGCCATCTGGACCCATAATCATGCCTTGATGACGCATCTTTTGAAATGGCTCATCAAAGTTGAGGTAGCCTTGATCTCGGAGGAACTTGGTGAAGAATCTTGAGTACAGAAGGTGCAATACAATGTGTTCTGGCCCAATCATGTAGAAATCTACAGGTAACCACTGTTGCAAACGCTCTGGAGCGGCAAACTGTTCTTTATTTCGAGAGTCAACATAGCGTAAGTAGTACCAACTCGAGTCAACGAAGGTGTCCATCGTATCAAATTCTGGACGCCAGCCTTTGCCATATAAACGCTCTGTCCGCTCGATAAACTCAGTTGAATAGGTCAGTGGTGATTCACCAGTTGGTTTGAACTCTACATCAGTTGGTAACATCCATGGTAAGTGTTCCTCTTTGACTGAATGTGGATTACCTTCTGGGTCGTATACCACTGGGATTGGGACACCCCAATACCTCTGGCGACTAATCAACCAGTCTCTTAGCTTATAGGTTGTTGCTATTTCCATAGCACTCTCAAAGTCTTTTACAAACGTCTCTTCTGCTATTTCACTCTGGAGACCTGAATATTTGCCTGAATTAACTAGTTCACCATACTCACTATGGATAGCATCTGCTGAGCCCTCTTTCTTAATAACTTGGGTGATTGGCAAATTGAACTTCCGAGCGAATGCATTGTCGCGCTCATCGTGGGCTGGTACGCCCATCACGGCACCAGTGCCATAGCCAGCTAAAACATAGTCAGCCACATAGATAGGAACCTCTTCTCCACTCACTGGATTGATAGCGCGCAGTCCTGTGTCCACACCGGTCTTTTCCTTTTCACCAATTTTGCGTTCTTCTTCTGTTTTTTTGAATGAGTTAGTGATGTATTCACTAACTGCTGTTTTTTGTTGTGCGGGGACTGTTTCAGATAACCCGAATTCTTGGAATTTTTCTGGTGAAATGACTAAAAATGTCACGCCAAAAATCGTATCAATTCTAGTTGTAAAGCAAGACAAAATTTGTTCAGAATCTTTAATTTGGAATTTTACTTTTACACCCGAAGATTTACCGATCCAATTCAGTTGTTGCTCTTTAGTAGCTTGTGGCCAATCTACGTGCTCTAACCCAGAAATCAGTTCATCTTTGTACTCAGTTATCTTGAAAAACCACTGTTTCATCTCCTTTTGCAGTACTTCAGTACCACAGCGTTCACAGTTACCTGAGACAACTTGTTCGTTGGCCAAAACTGTTTGACAACTTGGGCACCAGTTGACCATACCAATTGCTTGATAGGCTAAACCTTTTTTGAAAAGCTCTAAGAAAATCCACTGGGTCCACTTGTAATACTCAGGATGACAAGTAGCGAGCTCACTTTTCCAATCATAAGAAATACCTATTCGCTTAATTTGGCGACGGAAAGTGTTGATAGCGGTCTTGGTAGTTTCAACAGGCGGAATACCGGTTTTGATGGCATAGTTTTCTGCAGGCAGACCAAAGGCATCCCAGCCTACTGGGAAAAACACATTTTTGTTATTCATGCGATTAAAACGTGCCAAAATATCTAATGCAGTTTTACTTTCCACATGTCCTACGTGCAGACCAGAACCAGATGGATATGCAAAAGCAAACAAGAGATATAACTTCTCTTTGGTGGCATCATCAACGGCAGCAGTGCCTTGAAAAAGCTCCTGCTCTTCCCAATACTGTTGCCATTTCGTTTCAATTGCTTTGTGGTCATATACTGACATATATTTTCCTTTTTCTACTTCGTGTACTTAATTTTAGAACAAAAAAATCCCCGCTGAGGGGGATCTACGCTGCATGATCACTCCCTCACTTATTATTGAGTAAGAAGGAGTGCTGAGAGAAAGTTTCTGTTCATGCTGGTATAGTATACCATACATCATGAAAAATTCTCTGCCCGCCAAACTTCAAACTGTAATTGTTGTTCTCTCAATAGTGATTGCTTATATAGTACTGCACTTTCCCGCTGCACATACCTACTCACTGCAAATTTTTTTACTCAGTGTTTTAACATTTTTTGTACTGAAACGGTTTAAAAAAGCCAAACTCTGGCATGTCCTACCTGACCATATGTCAGTCGAGCTTGGCCTGGTTAGCTTTGCCTTTGTATTTTTGATTGGAGCAACTGGAAATACACATTCACTCTTCTACTCACTCAGTTACTTTCATCTTTTTTTCTTGGTCTTCAGCTCAACGCCACTAACAGCGATCGCCAGTATTATTGCCCTCATCACCTTTCACTATGCACTCGAGCCAGATTTGGCTGTACGAGAACTAGGTTCAATCATTAGTTTGCCTGTCATAGGTGTTCTCCTGTTGTTTGCTAAGAAGCAGTATGACGAAGCCCACTTACAACAAAGCATCCTGGAAGCAGAAGTAAAAGAGCTCGATAAAACATCTCAAAAGGAGCAAACACTCGAGGGCTTTGTTGAGCGTTTTCTTATTCCCAAACTAGACTTCTTGATACGGCTTTTAAGTGATCCCAATGAAACTAAGGAAACCGTTACTCAGCAGATGAAACTTGTGCGAGTGGAACTGGATAAAATTGTGGGAAAGGTCAACGCATTCGATACAAAAGATGAAGAATCAAAGTGATAATTATGAAACTCACGCAAGCATACACTGCCATCTTCTTTGCCAGCGCACTCATGATCACAACAGGGTATGTTGCTACTGTATTTGCCGAAAACCTGCAATCTTCTTCATATAGAATTCAATTTGGAAATTTCAATGTAACTTCAGGTGAAAAATCGAGTAGTAGTTACAAAGTTACAGACACCGTTGGTCAGACAGGATCAGGACCATATGGACAATATGGTGTATCTTCTTATTTTGTAGGGGGTGGATTCCAATATATCTACCAAATTGACCGATTCAGCTTTAAAATTTCAAAGCTGGCGATTAATTTAGGCGACCTTAGCCCTGGCATACACAATACAGACTCTCACACCATTACCATCACTACCCCTGGAGGAAGTGGTTATAGAGTATATGCCTATGAAGCTCACCCACTCAGACATTCCTCTGGAACTACATCGATTCCTGATACAACGTGTAATGCAGGTAGTTGTTCTGAGACAATTGCCCAGCTGTGGACAACACTGACTGTCCCTGGTTTTGGTTTTAATATGAGTGGTAGTGACATTCCTGCTGACTTTGTTAATACGAACTACTTTAGACAGTTTGCTGACGCATCTGCTCCAGAAACCATGCAAATTGTGATGAGTTCACCAAGTGTTGCACTTAACAAAACAGCTACAGTAACTTACAAGGCAGGTGTAATTGGCAATCAAGCTGCTGGTAACTACGAAACAAACATTGTATTTATTGCTGTACCAGGATATTAAGCATGAAATTACAAGTATCAAAAATTCTTATCGCAGGATATTTACTGCTTACTATAGTTTCACATGCCAATGCTCAAGGTGCTGTTGATCTCTCTGTCTCTCCGCCCACTGGCTACTTAAAGGTTCAACCTGGCGGTCAAGCTACTCACACTATCGTTCTTGAAAATAGTGGCGATCAAACACTTGTGGTGACACCAAAAATTGTAGATTTTCTGCCAGACGGGAAAACGGGTGCACCTGTCTTACAGGAGAGTCATTCTTTTCCATATTTTGATTTTGAAAGCCCACAGCTTGACCAAGTTACTGTGAGCCCACAGTCAAAAGCGCAGCTAAGCCTCCATATTGTAGTACCACAAGATGCCACCAATCGGGAGTATCCCCTTTCAGTTTTATTCGAAAGTCACACAGTAGAAAGTACCGCAACCCCCGGAGTTGTTGCGCAAGTCTCTGGCATTATTGGAAGCAATATAATAGTTCTGGTATCTGATGATACAGTGCCACCTACTGACCTATCAATCAAATCCTTCCAAACGAGTAAAATTGTTGACAGCTTAAGATCAATCACTTTTAAACCATTGGTTGCAAATGCTGGCTATGCTGCTAGTGTGGCCTCTGGAAGTGCTCAGATCCTAAATTGGCAAGGGACTGTTATACAGCAGTTTTCCATAAAACCTGCAGTTGTACTCGGAAGTTCAGAACGTGAACTCGAACTTGATTCAAATGAGTCAGAGGCTCCAACTAACTTCAAGTACAAGCCGCTTTTTCTATTTGGAATGTATAAAATTCGTATTCAACTTGAAACTCTAAGCAACGACACACCCAATGTCATAACTAAAAGTGAAGCTGTTTTTGCTGCTCCAGTTATTCTCATCATGATAATTCTGACAACCAGTACAGCAATTTTTGCTTATGCACGGAGAAAAAGATGACATCAAGCAGTCCTCGTGCAGACTACATATTTGCCACTTGCAGGCAGTATTTAACATGCTTTACACTGAATATATAGCTATTACTTATACAGCTTCTTTTAATTTTATGAAAATAAGTTTTGTACGGCCTTTTTTATTAGCACTAATTATCATTGCTGGTTTGGCAGTCGTTGGTACAATCAATAAGAAATCCTACTCACTTAGTTTAACAAGAGTTTCTGTCACACTTTCAACATCAAGACTTTCATTTAAAGGTGCTCTTACAACCGGTAATACTGCACTCTCTTCTGTTGCATATATCAATACAACTCAAGGTGCACGACCCTCTACTTCTGCAAGTCAACTTATGGAAGGTGACATAGTTGCTGTAGGTGAAAGTAACAGTCTTGGATCTTACACAGTGGCAAGTACGAGTGCTCATAACTTGATGTATCTCACCACAGCGCTTGCTGCAGGTGATGCTGACACTGGTGACGATGTCATTTCTTCAGTTTCTGCAAGTATGACTGTCAAGTTTACAACCGCAAATGCAATTGCGAATGGTCGTTTTAGAATCTTAGTCCCTGCTGAAGCCACTGATGGTATTTCAACCGACGGAATTCCAGATGTGAACAGGTGGGATGGTGGATTTAACAATGTAAGTCCGAACATTGCTGCTACTGTTACTTGTCCTTCTGATGTAGGCGCCACATATGACTTTGTCACAGGTGTTGCATCACGCTCAGCTGTAACAATAGGTACCACTGAATATCATTCTTTTGAATGTGCATATTCAGGAACAGGCGCCGTTGGCACCGACTTTGACGGTGGAAACCCCGCTGGAGGAACTGATGCTGGTGTATTCACAATCAACAACTTAATCAACCCAGCACCTGCTATCACTCACACTATTGGTATTGCTGATACGCCAAGAATTATTATTCAGCATCACAACAATCAATTCCAAACTGTTGACCAAACAACTGTGGCCGTTGGCTTGATTGAATCAGTTAAAGTGACAGCCTCTGTCGCTCCACAAATTACCTTCCAAATCATTGGAGTACCAAGTGGAACATCAGGTCTCTGTGACACATCAAGTACAACTGTTTCAACTACTCCAAATGTTATCCCACTTGGTGATCTGTTGATCAGTTCATTCACTACTGCAGCTCAAGGATTGAGTGTTTCAACAAACGCTGCAAATGGATATGCAGTTACTGTGCGCGAAAATGACCAGCTGGGAAGAAATGGCGGACCAGGCGATTTATGTGATGCAGACCCTGGTGACTCAAGTGTTTTGGATCCACGTACTGAGAATGCATCATGTATCCCCGATACGCTTGGAGATGGCGCATCTACAGTTCCTACAGGTGACGACATGACTCACACTGCCCCAGCCGAGTGGAGTAGTACTACCTACAAGGGATTCGCCTATTCACTGGAAGATGTAAACAGTGTAGCTGGAATGTCTGAAGCATTCCAATTCAACACCCTTGGTGGCAACTGTGATGGCACTGGCAACTGCTACAAGCAATTTGCAGACGCCGAGAATTCTGAAGCAGCTGAACCCATATTCAGTTCAATAGTACCTGCAGATAACCATAATCTCTATATCTGCTACAAAGCAGTAATTGGTAACATTCAGGCCGCCGGTGACTACGAAAACTACCTAACATTTGTAGCAACAGCAACATTTTAAGAAATAAACTATATGCGTATAACACTGCCCAATATACCTAAAAAACAAGCTGCACAAATCATCGCTGCAGGACTTTTATTAAGTGTCGCCACAGTTACTGTGTACCCACTCTACGCACAGGATGCGACTGTAATTACTCAAGAACAGGAAGATAATAAAAGCTCTTTAACAGCAGTCCCGACTCGATTAGGTGAAGATAATAGTATTCGCCTCAAACCAGGTGAAAAGAAACAGGTTGAGGTACGCGTTGTCAACTCAAGTAATAGGACCATCAACATCGCGAGTTCTGCACAAGACTTCATTGTTGATGAGGATGGTGCAACGCCAGTTCCACTCGATACAAACGATGATAAGGCTAATCGTTGGAGTTTGGCTTCATGGCTGGTTATGACACCAGCAGAACAAACTGTTGGACCTCGCAGAACAGCTCAAGTTAATGTTTTAATTGAAGTTCCAGAGGATGCTCTTCCTGGTGGTCACTATGCAATGATTACTCATCAACCAACGCTTGCAGCGCTTGAAGAGAATGGTACTGCTGCTGCTGGAGTCAATCAAAAGGTTGGAACGCTGGTATATGTTGTAGTTGAAGGTCCAATCAATGAAGAAGCATTTATAACCGATTTTACCTTCCCAAAGTTCTCAGAATATGGCCCAGTGCCCTACTCATTCACTGTAGATAACCGTTCCGACATTCACATTAGTCCTCAAGTTGGTATCAACATCAAGAATATGTTTGGTCAAACTGTTGATACAATCCAACCAGAAACGAAGAACATTTTTCCACTAACCAATCGTAAATATGAAGGTTCTTGGAAACGTATTTGGGGATTTGGTCCATATACAGCCGAATTAACCATGAGTTTTGGAACTCAAGGTAAAGTTGTAATTGCTTACTCAAGATTCTGGTTACTACCTATCAAGATTTTAATGGCAATTGGTGTTGTGTTCTTAACACTCGTTGCAATTGGCATTTCAATTCGACGCCATATTCTTCACAAAAAACAAGATCAGACACAACGGATCTCTGAACTTGAGACAAAACTGAAACAACTTGAGAAAGACAAGTTGAAGAAATACGAAGAATAAACCACAGTATGTGTCAAAAAGACTGCTCCTTCTCTTAGTTCTTCTTTTTAGTGGGGTTATTAATACTGTATTTGCTCAAGATGCTGGCATTCTTCCTGGTGAAACACACCATCAACCAAAGGAACGTTCTACTCAAGTCACTGCTTCAGTTAGGGATACAACGCCTCCCTCTACCCCAATCCTGATTGCGCCTGAAAATTCGAGTATTATTTCAACAAATAAACCCACGTTCATATGGAAAGAATCAACTGATGCGTTTGGAATCAACCATTACACACTTTCTTTGGATGGCAGCGACTTATTTACTTCAATACCTACCACAAATACTGAAACAGATCAGTACACACTCACCTACGATGCTGAAACGACATATTTTTCACTTACACCCAAGAATAATCTTGCGGATGGACAGCATACCTGGAAAATCACAGCACATGACTTCTACACAAATACAGCAAGTTCAGTCACCTGGTCATTTACTATCGATACCCAATCACCTACGTTTGTTATCACCAAAATAGATGAAACAGAAACAAGTATTTCGGCACAAGATGTCAGTACCGTACCAGCCACTCCTATTGAACTCAAAAACAATGAACCAGTACTCAGTGGTACTGGCGAAGTGGCAAGTATAGTCAACCTAACTGTCAGACTACCTGGTGGAGCAACTCAGACATATAAATTTACTATCTCTGATGGTGGAGTATGGGAGGTACAACTTGGGCAACTACCTCGAGATGTTGTTATTTACTTAGACTTTCTCATCACTGACAAAGTCGGCCACATCAGTGTTTTGAATGATGTGCCAATTATTCTTGTCACACCTAAAATAATTATTACTATTCCTTTTATCCCTCCAGAGGTTATACCGCCTGAGATTCTCCCACCGATCGAGATTCCTATTATTCCAATTATCGAGGTAATTCCGCCAATAGTTGCTGTCGTTGTAACTACGCTTCCTGAACCAGTTCAACAGCTTATATCTGCTTTTCCATTCTACTACCCCACTCCACAACAACCCGGATATAACTACTTTCTCAATCTCTTCGTTATTGGGTTAATTTCGTTTCTTCCTATCTTAAAGACAATCCTCCTGGCATTCGATTTTGGTGGGTCTTTTTCACCGATAGCACTGCATAAGATCTGGCAAGCAATTGGCTTAATACCGTTTGCCTCACCACAAGGAATTGTTGTTGAGCAGAATAAACAAACAGCTGTACCATATGCTCGAGTAATCTTTTCAGGGAAGTACGAAGACAACTCAGTAAAAGAGATCGTCACTCTCACAAATACTCAAGGAGTCTATCCACACGCCGCTCTACCCAAAGGTAAATATCGGGTTTCCATTGATCACCCGTACTACCAATTTCCCACCCTAGGGAAAACGCCAAACCATTTAAATTGGGAAACGTACTATCAAGGCCAAGAATTTACTATCAAAGGCAGTGAACATGAGCCTGCATTGGTAATTCCATTAGATAAGAAAGAGATACACCCTCCAACTATAAAACACCTTAAATATTGGATTTTAAGACGTACAATGGCCACTTTCAAACTCTCAACTGTCTGTTTATTGGTTACAGTACTCTTCCCTTCAATCTTCAATATTATTGCAACGATTTTTTATTGGCTTATTCTCAGTTACATCAGGCTGAGATCTAAACCACTCACAGTCCATGGCACTGCAGTAAATATTGAAAAAGCTCCTATATTCAACTTAATTTTATTTTTGATGCTTGAAGATCACACGAGAGTTGAAGCTATTACACAGTCCAAGTCTAATGGCACATTTATGTTTGTTGGTTCAAAGGACTCCAAGTTGGTAAGAACTACAGACTTTACCTACACAAATCTAGACGCCTCAGCTACACAGAACACTGTTACTATAGCTGCTGAGGATATTCATAACAACCAAGTTCATCTGCCACTTGTCCTCCATCCACTGTCACCCAACCACACAACCACTTAATCTTTCATTAGATTGAATACTAGTATTGCGTCGATCATACGGAGCATCCTTCCATACTCAATCTCGGTAGTTCAAAGCTCTTGCCACTACTCTTGCAACGCTTCTAGCTTGTTGCTCACCCAACGTTTAGGTTGGTCAAACTGAACCTGTTTCTATACCTCGCACCTTATTCTTCAGTTAAAGTGGCAGCTTTAAAGCGGCCTATAACTGAGTCCTGTAATTATTGAATTTACCTATTTGACACCTAATCCAAGTTTCGTATTTTATATGCAAGTAAAAAACTGTCACATATGACGAGTTATGCACAATATTTGGTATATTTGAAATACCGAAGATTTCTTCGCATTTTTTTACTGCAGTCATCTGCTGTTTTATGCATCATTTTAAAATTGCCGCATTATTTCATTTTATAGCAATCAGATCTTAAATAATTATTTCTGCAATTGTTTTTTATAAATATAAATATATCAATATATATTAATATATACATTAATGATCACCCTGTTTTAGGTACCCGAAACAATGTTCTAGCGGTCACTCTCTATCTGATGCAGGTCTCAATAATATATAAAAAGACCGAACACTTGAGTATAAATTACTTTTCACGCTGGTTATTTTCGGGAGTATTCAGTAAGTCCTATAGATTAATAACTTGCTGTATTTTGGATATAATATCCATCACCCCTGGTACGTCTGGAAAATAGTGTGACATAAATCCTGGATTTTCTCTCAAGGATTCAACAAACCGATCAATTATTGACGAAACAGCTGTTTTTTGTTGATTGGTAGATTCTTTATTTTGATTAATTCTATCTAGCAATTCAACCAGATTATCGCTAATTCCAGAGAGGATTTCCGCTTTGGCTGTTAGATCATAATAGTTAACAATCAGAGGTCTATCAACCCCTCTATGCCAGGTATCTACCGAAAATATTGCCACGGCAGTGGGATAGAGAGACTCACATACCTGCATAATCCGACCTGAGAATGTACCAGCTGCCAGATAAACACCTCTAGAAAGCACCAGTGACTGTTCCTGGACAAGGAGACTACGGAGATATCTAAAATGAGGATCTGCATTAGTAGCGTCTAAAAAGACAAGCATCATCCATTTCCCATTCCACATAGGCCACCTGTCACTCAAAGCCGGAAATTGACTTATGAGAGCCTGCCTCCCTGCCTCGGTAATGCCTAGGGAGACTGAGCCAAAGACTTTTTCTCTAAAGAGGAAGTTTCTTTTGATAAGGAATAGCAGTAACGAGCGATATCCTGTGTCAGTCAGCTCTGGGACAACCAGCCTGAGTTTATCACTTGATACCACTGGAGGATTCTGCTTCTGATTCGTAAACAGTGTCAGCAAAATTTTTTGTGCATTTTTCTTAATTGCCATATTACTCAAGTAATCAAACGAATTAAATACGAAGTAGCATGCATTACTACATAATTTGCGTAAATATTATCAATGCAAATGATTATCATTTTTTGCAGTAATCAACTTTATTCACCCAAACAAATAGGTTGTAGCATAATTGTGAATAACCATTTGCTTAAAACCGATTTTTCCAGGCTAAAATCATTTGTTAATAAAATTATTTTAGTTTTTAATTACTTTATACTCTTTTACTAACCTAATCAACAGTAAGATGAAAGTATTCACCATACCCCGTTTTTTAAACAAAAAAGCATCAGTTGTATTTTATTCGTGTCTATTATGTTCATATTTGATAGCAATGAAAAGCGTGGAGGATCGTATTTTTACTACATGAAGCACTTGGGGAAAAGCAGGTGTAAATAAGCAGAAAAATTGATATATTTAGGTTCTCTTGACGTGTACTTGAAGAAAACCGTACACTGAATGGGTGAAGTCTAATGCGTGTAATGAATCTGGTAGGACCGATGACAAAATTAGCGCACTGCACTTACCCCTATGACTGCCCATGAAATATATTTAACCGGTGTTCTCGAGTCGTTTTCCACATTTTGTGAGAGTAAGGATTTGGCATCTGATCGTATTCGAGAGTTGCATCTTGTACTCGTCACTCTGCTGAACGATTTGAGCACGAAAAAGGGGTATTTAAACGACTCGAAAAACTTCCTCGAGAGATTACAAAAGCATACTCAAGTTTCTGACGACTCACTTAAGATCGTGACCCAGTTTGTCACACAGTTCCCACCACTCCAGACAGCAATATTTTTACGTCAATACCTGTTATCACTCAGTGAAGCTGACTGCTCATATTCGACTGTCAAAAATTATCGCAGTGACATCAATCAATTTTTTGTATTTTGCCAAAATAATGACTTAGAAAAAATACTGATAAAACCCAAAGTAGCTGATTTCTTGAGGTATTCATATCAAAATGGATCATCGATTGCGACAGTCAAACGAAAGCTCAGTAGTCTCACCCAATTTGCCATTTGGCTTGAACAAGTTGGAGCCCTTCCTTCGCACTCTTCAGACTCGATTCAAGACCTTAATCGATCTGCCGATGACTTCATCACTGGAGTGGCGCAAACACCAAACTCGACAGGTTCGCTTCCTGATGATCAAGGATCTCGAGCTAGAAGCGTCTTCTCTGCTGCGCAACTTATTCCAAGGTCACAAAACACGCACAAAACCCAAAATAATTCAGATGGTATCAAAAGTCTCTTTACAACTAGTGCTAAGCATCAAGAGTATTCTCACCAGTTGAAGTCCAACCTGCTTGAGTTACAGCGAAAATTGAGTACAAAATCTAATCAACTGGTCTTACCCTATCTGAACTTAGCATTCATGCTGCTCTTCGTTATAGGACTTTCTTATTTTGGCTTTCAACAGTTTTACAAAGACACAGAGCAAACTTTGGCATTTCCAAGTACTCTTACCCGTCCTAATCGAGTACTTTCCTTTCAAGGACGTCTTACAGACACTGCCCAGAACCCTGTCACTTCTGCAACAAACTTTAGGTTCAGACTGTATGACAGTGGACCAAGCATTGTGGGAGGCACATCACTATGGGACTCTGGAACTTGTAGTGTTACACCCGATCAGGATGGAATATTCAACGTTGGATTAGGTTCAGATTGTGGCGCTGAGATTGGCTCATCAGTATTTAGTGAGAATGCAAACGTCTGGTTACAGGTAGAAGTTGGAGCAGAAACACTGTCACCTCGTCAAAGTATTAAGACTGTGGCATACGCACTGAACTCAGAGACACTCCAAGGCTACCCTGCTTCAGCAAGTGCTACCGAGAATACTGTGCTTATCATGAATAATTCTGGACAGGTTGTTCTGGGTAATACATCCCCTGTTCTTAAATCTACTGGGACATCTTTTGCCATCGAGGCTCGTACGTTAACCTTGAGAACCTCATCTGGAACAAACGGCGATATTGTCCTTTCACCTGATGGACTAGGAAAAGTCACTGCTACCAAATATCTTGAAGCACCTGGCGCCACCTTGTCTGCCACCTATGCCGGAGGAACTGCACTCGTTGTCCGAGGTGGGCCAAGCGGTACAGGAGACATCATGCAGTGGCAGACAAACACTGGCACAGGCCTTGGAGTAATCAACTCAGCAGGAAATATTGGTATCGGCACGACTTCAACTCGGGCTGCTCTTGATATAGCTGGCAATGCATCACTTTCTGGTGAACTCTCTTTCCGAGGAACTACTGATCCGAAAATTAATGTATTGAATAATGAAAATTTTGGAATTAGAACAAGTCCTGGTGGAGATGCGGGACTGACTGAGCGATTTACAGTTTTGAATAATGGAAATGTGGGTATTGGTTCTACTGCTCCTGCTTACAAACTCGACGTCAATGGTCAAGCGCGCTTTGGAAATGCGGTTTCAGGAAGTAATGCACAGGTGAGCATTGGTAAATCTTCAATATGGAATT
>JBILGT010000010.1:0-40987 GCA_044350895.1 Limisphaerales bacterium | reverse complement strand
AGAACTATTCGCTCTTTCTCAGTATCTTCACGGTAGGAATCTACTAAAGCCATCAAGAACATGCGGTTTACACCCACAGCTGGCTCAATGACGTGTGGAACAAATTTTCGTCCAGTCGCTGAATCCACAACTTCCAGTGACTCTCCAGAAAGCTCCATGTGTTGTTTCAAGTCATAGTCAGTACGGTATGCTATACCCCAGAGTTCCTTCCAGCCAAATGGAAAGAGATACTCAAGATCATAGGTGTCTTTGCTGTAGTGACTTCTCTCTTTATCAGAATGCTGTCTCCATCTGAGGCGTTCAGCTTTGATACCGAGAGTTTCTGTCACAAACTTCCACATTGCAGCTTTCCAGTCTTCGAGGAGTTGTTGCCAATCAGTGGCTTCTGGATCGAAGAAATATTCAATTTCAGCTTGTTCAAACTCAAAGGTACGGAAAACAAACTGTCCAGTGGTCACTTCATTGCGGAAACTTTTTCCGATCTGACCAACTCCAAACGGAAGTTTGACACGACTGGAATCCAAAATATGTTTGAAATCAGTGAAAATACCTTGAGCGGTTTCTCCACGTAAATACACTTTAGATTTTTCTCCACTGACGGCACCAATTGCAGATTCAAATAATAAATTAAATGCCTTGGCTTCAGTGAGCTCATTGCCTTCAGGACTCAAAATTTTGTTTTCCTGAATGTATGCATTCATCTGTTCCAAACTCAAACTTGCGACATCTAATTCTTTGCCATGTGCTTCATTCCAACCCTCAATTAAATGGTCAGCACGGTAGCGTTTGTGAGTAATTCTGTCTTCAACGAGTGGATCATTAAATGCACCGACGTGACCTGAAGCAACCCATGTACTAGGATGCAGCATAATCTGGGAATCAAGTCCCACCATATCAGGACGTTTGGTTATGAACTCTCGCCACCATAAGTTTTTGATAGAGCGAAGTAACTCTACACCTAAAGGACCGTAGTCATAGGAATTGGCCAAGCCGCCATAAATACTAGACGTTGGAAACACAAAGCCACGGCGTTTGGCCAAAGCTACGATTGTATCGAGAGTAACAGCAGATTTTTCTGCCATATGATCCTTTCAGCCTGCGGAAATAAAAAAATCCCCGCAGAATATATCTGCTAGGGACCCAAATGGGCGGTTCCACCCTAGTTAATTCAAGTATTTGAATTCACTTTTGTTTGAGCTCACGGTTGCCAAGCCGATCAACGCTCTCTTCACTTAGGTTTTATTGTACTAAGTTTATTGCGGTTTTACAACTAAATACTCAAAACTGTGAATTGGTCGCTCGGTGAGTTCGGATACTTTATTAAGAATTGAATCAATGGGTACTGAGGGATGATGATAACCCAAGCTTATTAAAATCTTTTCAAAAGAATCGCGCATTTCGTCTAAAGAAGTACCTTCTGCCACAATTAGTTCCCGTGTTTCTAGAACCTGCATAAAGAACTGTTGATCAATTTCTTCTTCTACAAACAGCCTATCCATAATTTCTAGGTACTGATGTAGCTGTCGTACTTTTTTGAGCGATTCGCGGCAGTTGCCGCTATCTGAAATTAAACTAGCTTGGGTCAGCAGTGGCATTGAAGATGTGTTGACGCACATTGCTTTGACAAAGTTTCCGGGTTCAAGGGTGGCTCTGCGACTCGAGTGTAAGTTCCGCACTCCCTTGGCAACACAGGCAATTTTTCCAAACTCTTGGGTAAGCAGTGTTACCACACGGTCAGTCTCACCGGTATTTACCCGTTTCAACACAATCCCTGTAATCGTAAACGTTCGTGAAGGCATGATCGTTTCGATTCTCGTGCTTTAGAAAGCGGTGGTGTATTCAGTATCTTTAACTACTTCAATTTTTTCTTGACCACCATTGACATCAAGCAGTGAATCGAACTTCACGATACCGCCCTGTTTCCAAATTTGCAAGCGATACTCCTTTGTATCCTGATATGGCACTGTATAGGTCAACTTCAACTTTGCTGTTGAATTTGGTTCTAGCAAGAAGAAGCCATCGATTACAGTGAAGCCATTTTCATCGTATACCTTTGCTTCATTGGTAAAACCTTGTGCAGAAACCAACTTACTGCCTTGTGGCACGTAGATACGTGTCCAGTCACGGAGTGTTGAGTTCAAACACAGTAATCCAGCTTCAAGATTACAGTTGTCACCTTTTCTGCTGTTGGCATAGGTAATTTCAACAGTTTTCTCAATCTGTCCATTACTTGGAGCACTGACAGTTTGATTGACGTTGTAAGTCACAAAGAGATTGGACTTTGCACCACCTAAGTTGGCATTGACCAGTGCAAAGAAGTCTTTCTCTGTATCCGGAGGTAGTAAGCGACCTGCTGCGTTGATTGTCTCAGCTGCAGCTTGAGCTTTTTCATCCAAGAAGTACAGCTGAATATGACGACCTTGCAATGCTTTAAAGCCTTCGTTGAATAAGTCAGGCCATTGCTGTTTTGGTGCACCATATGCTCGAGTGAGTAACTCGCGCATCAGTGGTCCGATAATACCTTTACGATCTTCTCGAATGTACGGTGTTGGACGAGTGATGATCTCAGAGAGTGCGTAGATGATCTGAGGACAGTCACACTTTGGTTCATTCTCAGCACTAAATGTTCCATATCCTGGGACATTAATAGGACCAAGGATAGTCACGAGTGTTTTTAAGAACTCAGTGTCTACTGCAATGATTCCGTCCAAATTATCTGGTTCACCTGGAATATTACTGTACTCGGCGTGAAATTTGTCCATAGACGTTTTGAAGTCAGGATAAATATTCATGTCACGTAAGTTCCAGCGAGTTTCGGTGGTGAGGTATCGTCCCAACGCTTCTGGAATTGGTAACTTCTTTTTAAATTTCTTATCTAATTCATAAATGTCGTCAGATTTCTCTGGAATGACTTTACCATCTTCAACGTTGACGACGGCAAATGCTGTTAAGAATCCACCAGTTGGACGGAGTTCATTGTCGTTTTGGAAGAGGATTAAGTATTTACGTCGAGTTCCAGTGCCGCCTGCAATTGAAGGCAGTTGTTCAATAACTGGACGGTACTCTGTCATAGCGACAACTGCACCACTACTGAAACTTTGTGCTTCAGTAATTATTGATTTGAGGTTTTTACCTTGAAAATCTTCCGGGTATCGAGCTGGATCAATTTGAGCAAGTTCTTGCTCAACAACTTTAAGATCAGCGGTGATTGCATCAAGCTCTGGCATTATTTTTTGCAACGTTTGGAGAATCAACTTTAAACGATCCTCAGTAGTCCCACCAGCGAAGGTACCTTCACCAGTAAAGCCTAAGACGTCGGCATATGGTGTAACGGCATCAATGGAGCGATTAGCAGCTTTAAGACCTGCCTCAGCTGCTGCTAGTCCATGGGTTCCATCAAGGTAGTAGTTACGTGCAATAGGAATATTTTTGTAAAAACTGAGTTGTGTGTATAAATCATTCATTGACTTGAGTTTGCCATCAAGTTCACCCAGATGAACCTTAACTTCAGGAAGATTCTGAGCTTTGAAACTGCCATATGCAGCACGACCGATTACTTCTGCTTCTGCAGCTTGGACT
The DNA here is from genome assembly GCA_044350895.1 of Limisphaerales bacterium. Lineage (GTDB taxonomy): Bacteria > Patescibacteriota > Microgenomatia > UBA1400 > PJMF01 > OMIS01. The sequence continues at coordinate 37,408 of JBILGT010000010.1, read as the reverse complement.
TTAAGTTCGTTCGCGACTGCGTATGTTTTGGCAGCAACTAAGCCACCTGCAATCAGTACAACTAAAATAAGACCACCGACAACAGCTGTAATTGTATGCCAGCGTTTCCAGCGTCGAACTTTCTTTGGAGCTTGTGTTGTTACAGTTTCGGTTGATGAATCAGGATTTGCCACTTCAGTAAGGATGCGGTCTTCATCTTGTTCAGTCAGGTTTGGGTGAGCAGGATTTAATAACATGTGTATTAGTATACCAAATGTTGCAACCTAATTGCTACCATTTAGAAATCATCGCTTGAGGTGTCTTGAGGAGAATCATAATGTCCTTCCAGATGGAAGGCTTTTTGGCATATTCTGCATCTAAGCGAGCTCGATTTGGGAATGGGACTTCATTTCTACCACTTGTCTGCCAAGGGCCAGTTATACCAGGTTTGACAGATAAAATGAGTGGAATGAATTCTTTGGTTTCAGGATATCGCTCACTCTGCTCTTCTAGTTCAGTACTGACGTACGCACGTGGTCCCACCATACTCATTTCACCTCTAAATACATTATAGAGCTGAGGGAACTCATCAATCGTGAGTGAGCGAAGAATTTTGCCAAGTCGAGTGATTCTTGGATCATTTTTGATTTTCCAATCGCCACTTTTAAACTTCTCAAGCAGTTTTTTGTCTTTATGATGGAGAATCTCATCAGCGTCTGGAACCATTGATCTGAATTTGAAGAGTCGAAATGATTCACCGTTTTTACCGACCCGTTTGTGGGTAAAAATTATTGGTAAGCCAGAATCAAAATAGATCAAAATTGGAATAATAAACCAGATCGGCAAAAAGAGGAAAAACAAACCACTCGCCATAACAAGATCTAAGATACGCTTTTGTTGTTCGTAGGTTAACATAGGATTCTAGAGGTACTCGTTCTTCTTCTCTTCTTTCAAACGCTCAACCAGTTTCTTAACGTCCTGGCTTTCGTTCTTGGGGACAATCATTAAGATTTCATCAGTGTCTATGATAATCATATCATTAACTCCCACAAGTGCCACAAGTCTCCCATTTGTATGAATTAAGTTGGACTGTGATTTGATAGTCAGAGCGTGTTGTGTGTCATTGGCTTTATCACTAATAATCACGTTACCTTCAAGATTTTTTGTGCCAAGATCGTACACAACTTTCCAATCGCCAACGTCATTCCATCCAAAATCACCTGGTAACAGTACCAAGTTTGTAGCTTTCTCTGAAATGGCATAGTCAATAGAAATTGCCTCAGCATCTTTGTAGACATCTCCAAGTCTTTGATGAAAGTCACTGTCATTTGCAGCTTGTAACGATGCAGATTTCTCGAGTAAATCAGGCTTATGCTGTGAAAATGAAGCGATTAAACTCTTGGCAGCCCAAACATACATATTGGCGTTCCAGAAGTAGCGACCAGTTGAAATAAATGCTTGAGCAGTTGCCGCATTTGGCTTTTCTGTAAAGCTATCTACCTTAAATACTGGTAGTCTTCCAGCAACTTTTTGGAGTTCTTGACCAATTTTAATGTAGCCAAAGCCAGTGGCAGGTCGAGTTGGTGTAATACCTACCGTGACGAGGTGTTCACCGCTTTGTGCAATACTACTGGCAGCTCGCATTACTTGTATAAATTCTGCATCATCACCTACAACGTGATCTGATGCACAGTTGATAACAACTGCTTCTGGATCTTGATTGTGAGCAAAAATTGCACCAGTGAGCATGGCAAGTGCTGTATCCTTTTTTGCTGGTTCAGCGATAATATTTTCTGGCTTGATAAGTGGAAGTTGTTTGGTGATTTCTGCACGATACTTTTCGTTGGTGATAACAATGATTCGTTCCCATGGAACAAGTTGTGCAATTCTATTTGCAGAGTACTGCATCATTGTGTCTGGACCAACCAAACTCAAGAATTGTTTTGGAGTTGCATTACGTGATTTTGGCCAAAGTCGTGTTCCGCCGCCCCCAGCAAGTATCAAAGCATATGTATGTTCTAATTCCGACATAAATCCTCCTCAACTGACAATTGTACTGTGTTCTGTAGATATTGCAAAGCAGATGTTATGAAATTTTCTTACGAATTGCTCTTGAGAAAAACGGGCTGCGTTAGTCAGTAATTTCTGTGAGTCAAAGCGTTTTTCTTCCAGTTCCTGAAGCGCATGGCAATATGCTTCTGCAGTTTGATCTTTGACGTGTAGTGCGTGTACCCCATGCTGTAAAACTTCAGCAGCACCACTCTTATCGGAAAGAATTGCAGGTTTCCCAAATGCAGTAGCCTCCACAGCTGCAATTCCAAAATCTTCTATCCCGGGCATGAGTACAGCCTGACAACTGGTAAGTAATTCTTCCTTTTCAATCTTACTGCATTTACCTATAAATAGTACTGATTTTTTTTGAAGTTTTGCTGCTGCAAAGAGTGATGCTATAGATTGCTCCGGTTGGCGAACAATAGCTGCATCTCTAGTCAGTTTTTGTAGATTCAGCATTTCAGGTCCGTCACCAGCGAGTACCAATAGTTTCTTTGCCATTTGTGCTGCTGCAATTGCTAAGTCAAGTCGTTTGTATGGCATTAAACGAGAAAGGCATAGTACAAATGAATCAGAAATTGTTGGAGATTTTAGTTTATTTTTTTGTGGAATGCGGACTGGTGGATACAGTATTTCATCAACATTTCTACTGTAAAATTGTTCACACCGTTTTGCAACTACATTGGAGATTGCTATGACAGCATCGGGTCTCCATGCTGCTACCTGGTCCCACCATCGTAAGTAGTTGAGTACCCACTTCATGACAGTTTTTAAAAGTGGCAGCGAAAAAAATGGATGACTATTTTGCAACTCTTCGGCATCATGGTACAAGTACCGTGTGGGAGTCAAAAGATAACAGATATGCAGTTGCTTGGGAGTCGTGATGATTCCTTTCACTGCACTACTAGTAATAGAAATAACAATATCAAATTCTGAAAAGTTAAACTGTTCAATGGTAATTGGCGTAAGTAAATCAAGCACTTCTCTTTTTTTTACGAATGGTAAATATTTTTGTAGTGGTGATGTAATTACTTGTGCAGTTGTTTGAAAGCCATCTTGTTCATCATGAACTGTGGTGAAGAGCGTCACATTTTTTATGGAATCTATTATTGTTTCTAAAACAAATTCCGCCCCACCAAAACGAGTGAGTAAGTGATCGTATACAACTGCAACTTTTAAATCTTGAATATTTTTTTTCACAATTAATTTTTTTGCAAAGCACGTATGTAGCCAGCAATTGTTTGGGTGGCGAGCTTTTCCCAACTGTACTGCTTAATTACAGTCTCCGCCGTTAGAGCAAGTTCTTTTTGAATTGATGTTTGGGCAACTTTCTTAATTGCGAGTAGTAGCGACTCTACAGAAGTATAGTCAAAATACAGCGCAGCATCTTGGTACACTTCGTGGAAAATAGGAATGTCAGATGCAAGGACTGGAGTTGAAAATGCGAGTGCTTCCAAACCAGTTAAACCAAACCCTTCTGACATTGATGGTTGTACGAGTGCAGTGGTTTGTTTGTAGCTCTGTGCAAGTTCTGCATCACTTAGTCTACCTTTAAATACTACCTGGCTTTTTACATTACGTTGCAGAACTTCTGCTTCCAAACGTTCTAAAAATGCAGTCCGCGCTCCCACAATTTCTAAAGTATATTCGGGCAACTCTTCTAATGCTTGTAAAACGAGCGAAACATTTTTGTGTGGATAGAGTGATCCTACATATAAGAGTGTGTTGGGCTTTCGTTTTGTTGATGACTTTGTAGTAAATTCTAATAATGGTGACCCAATTCCTTCCTTTGTCACCAAAATTTTTGATACTGATTTTGGGTAGTATGTTGCGATAGTTTTCTTTACTGTCTGTGTGGGCACAAAAATTGTACTGGCTCGTTCCACTGCTTTACGTGCAATAAATCGATACGCCCAGTATTTTGGCCAGTAACTAATTGGATTAAGTGTTGTCACTTGCATGCCTTTATATTCATGCCAGAGCAAGTCATGAATTGTAACAACAATTTTTCCACTATAACTGAGTGGGATATTAAAATGTGGCACGTGTAGTAGATCAAGTTTTGCCGCTTCAAATATACGTGGTAACTCTAGCTGTTCTTTAATGCTGTACTGTCGAATTGGGGCAAATATAACTTCAATTTCATTGGAGTAATTTTTACCAAGCAACTCAGTTGCTTGGTCAGAATCACTACAAAAAAGCACCCAACGAATATCGTGGGTGCTTTTAGTAACTCGTTTTACAAGTTCAGCAATGTACCGGCCAATGCCAGCATGAGCAATCCCTCCTAGTCGGCAGTCAATGCCGATAGACTGTTTTGCCATACATTGTTTCGCAATATTATTTGCGTTTCTTGCTAGCAACTTTTTTACTAGCTTTTTTAGTTGTACTACGTGTAGACATTGCTTCGTCTACCATCTTTTCAAGTTCTTTTAATTCTGCATCATCAACTTCTGCATTTTCAACTTCATCGGTTCCAGCTGTGAAGTATAAATCCTGCTCCATTTGGCGAATTTTTTGAGCTCGTGCAATGTTTGTTGCAATTACAAAAATAGTGTACAGGACACTGATTCCGAATGCTGCAACTGGAATAAATTCTAACAGTGCTGGAGCTTCAGTTAAGTTCTGATCAGCATAGAGATACTGGACGAGTAGTGATGGAAGTACTGCCATTGAGAACAATGCAAGTAACATGACCATCAATGCTTCTAACACACGTTGGATGCTTGCCATCCGCATACTTTTTATTTGAAATCGAACATAGGAATTATTCATAGTGCTCCCTTTTTTATAATAGTGAAATACTTAACCAAACTTCTCACAAAGCTTGGATATTGTTGGGCATAATGTTTATCGTAATATTGTAGCATGGTATCATAAAAGTGGTGACGAGTTTTGCGAGCAATTTGTTTTGAACTTCCCTTAATTCCTGATTTATATTTGTGATGTATTACCACAACACTTGGGTGATATGTTATTAAAAATCCTGCATCACGAAAGCGTTTACACCAATCTAAATCTTCGGCATACATAAAAAATCGTTCATCCAATAGTCCGATATCTTTGACTGCTTCCATGCGCACAATCATTGCAGCACCTGAACATGCATCGATTGTGTGAATGGTATCCAAGCGTTTATATGATTGATGATATGCACCAAATGTTTTGGAGTATGGAAACAGTTTTTCAAGTCCAGCATAGTATGCAAATGAAGCAAATAAAGTAGGTTCACCGCGGTGACATGCTGGATCTAATCGGCCATTTGTGAAAATAACTTTGGGAGTGATCACTCCAATTTGTTCGTGGTCATCCATGAAACTTATCAGCACGTCAAAGTTTGATTGTGGGGTACATTCAATATCAGAATTTAATAACATGCAGTAGCGAGCGCGAGAAGCTTTGAGTGCAATATTATTGCCAGCAGCAAACCCACCATTTTCTGCAAGCTGAACTGTCTTCACCCACTTAAATTCTTTTTGCAACATCTGCACACTCTCATCTTGGCTGTTGTTATCCACAACTGTCACAGAGACTTCATATTTTGTTTTGGCGAGATGATGCGTCTTTAAAGTTTGCAGTGTTTTCTTCAACCAGAACTGACTGTTGTAAGAGAGAATAATAATTTCAAGATCAATTTGTGTACTCATAAACCCTGCTTTGTACCGATTCTTTGATAAATTATATCAAGTTTTTGGGAAATCAGCTTCCAGTCAAAATGTTCAGTTACATATTTGCGTCCATTGGTGGCAAGTTTTTCGCGAAGATCTTTTGATCGAAGCAGTTGGGCGGTTAATTTTGCCAAACCTTCAGCAGTGTTATCAAGCAGTACATGCTGCCCATGCGTAACACCTAGACCTTCAACAGCAGTCTCGGTAGCAATAACTGGGGTTCCACTGGCCAATGCTTCAAGTATTTTATAGCGAGTTCCTTTTCCACTAAAAACTGGAGCCACAAGTGCATGTGAACCAGTAAACGCATCACGAATATCTGGGATATTACCAGTAACAGTAATGGCAGTATCGCGTTCAGCAAAGTCAAGAATTTTTTGTGTTGGTGCTGCACCGACAATCCACAGCTTAACTTTGGGAACTGATGTTTTCACCAGTGGCCAGACTTTTTCAACCAAAAAAGTAACGGCTTCAATATTTGGGAGCCACTTAAATGTGCCAACGGAAAGTATTGTGGGAGTCTCTGGTTCTTTGCGTTTCTTCTGTGCAAACCAGCTCGTATTAACACCATTCTCAACTACTTCAATTTTTTTCTTATCCCCTATTTCTTGTGCAATAAAACGTTTATCATCTTCACTCATCACAACGAGCTGATCACAGTAGTTCCAAAAAAACTTTTCCCATTTTTTAATTTTTTGAATATCAAGTTTTAAAATAGGTTGCACAAATGAGGGGGCTTTTTCAGCATAACTTTCATATCCCAAGTACTCAATTGTTTGCTCAACAAGCAGTATCGGAATTGTTGTTGGTGGTAAGTGTGGCATCATGTAGAACGTTTCTGCATGAATCACGTCGTAGTGTTCTCGTTCTAGTTCTTCAATCACCACGTCTTTAACTTCAGAAACATAGTTGCGAATAACTAAGAATGGATAACTTGATAGCGCTGTTTTGAGTATGTTGCTGAATGTGAATGGCTTTTTTGAGCGTTTGAAAACCATAACTTTTGAACAGTATTTTTCAAGTTCTGGAATATATTGCTTCTCTGAATCATCTTTTATCAGTGCAAATAAAGTTACTTGATGTTTGCTTGCTAGGTGTTTGAGTAGATTGTAAGTACGGATTTGACCGCCAGAATGGAGGGGATATGGCAAGTATGGGGTCAACATTAAAATTTTCATATGTGTATTCAGTTTACAGTTTCGGTTTACTTAAATCGAGTAAAAGATATTCAGGTGTTTTTTGAATTGTAAAATATTTATTTTCAAGCTCACGTGCTTCATCATCATAACTAGTTGTAATGTAGTATTGTGCGCCAAAGCCAATTTTTTTATCAATCTCAAAACCGATTGGCCAACCGGTCCGATTGGTCTGGTATAAAAAGAGTGTATCCCCAAAAGCAGGTGCTATTACTTTGGCATTGGCAGGAAGTAGTTTGTCTGCGGCTTGGCCGGCAGCCACGTACTCCCAGTGATTAACATTAAAGTACCCTTTAACATTTGACCAACCGAAAAAGAGTGCAGAGCCAACAAGTGCCACACTTATTCCAAGTGAAATAAATGGTAACAATTTTTTGGCAAGTAGTTGTTCAAACATCACAACACCACGAGCAAACGTAATGACAATGATTGGCACTAATAATACTTGATAGTAATCATGTTGCACGTTGCCGGTGGCAATAACTGAAAGATACAGTACCGCGCCAAGCCACCAACTTCCATAAATGACAATTTCTTTTTTGGTAAGTTTGTACAGTGCAGTTAGATAAAAAATAATTCCAGTATATCCAAGGATCAGTTTTGTGAGTCGTTCGTAAAATAACCATCGCACCCAAGCTGGTCTAAATCGAATACCATTGCCATTGAAGAGCCAGTCACTGGCAGGAATTCCTGAAGGAAATTGAACAATCCAACTTCTCCACCAGAGAAATGGAAGTACTGCCAAAATAGGAAATGGATATAACCAAAAATTTTTAAAAACTTTTTTACCTTGAATTACAAAAGCTATTGCAACATACACTGGCGCAAGAAAACCTACAAACGGTTTGAGCAGTAGTGCAAGCATTAAGCTGATGAGTGAAACAAAATACAAATGTAACTTTTTCTGTGTGAGCCAAAAATAAAAACAGGTAATTGAGAGTGTTGAAAAGAACAACATGTATGGTTCTGGCAAAATAGTGCGGGAGTAGTACACATAGTATGGCAGTAAGCTGGCGATGACTAATGTCATATAGCCCACTTTTTTGCCTGAAATTGCGGTGGCTAGATAAAACAAACACACAATTGTGCCAAGAGAAAACAAAATTGAAAATACTCGACTGGTAATCTCAAGTGAAAGAAATGGCGCAACTTGAATTACAAGCGCGATCAGAGCATTGATAATTGGAAACTCTACCATCCGATAGCCCTCAAGATTCTCTTTTCCCGATGCGATGTTTGAGTTGTCATGAAAGCGAGGCACAAGTAAATTAATACCGTGTTTAACATATTCTCTGGTAACTGATGCTGTATCGGCTTGGCGGAAACTGTGCCAGTCAAGAATAGGGTTGGTGATGTGGTAGCAACGTATAAGCAGCGCAATGAGCAAAATTCCTAAAACTGGCAGATGTGCGAGCAAGTAGCGTTTCATACCAAGCAATTACTTTTTCTTTGATTTCTTTTTTGATACATGTACTGATGCTGTTGGCTTGGTTTTTTGAAGCGCCTGAGCTAGTGGTGACGTTGGAGTGTCTGACTTAGGTTGTTGTAGTGAGGAAAGTGCTCCTGCTAATGATGTCGTAGTTCCTGTTGGCTCTGAGCTGACAGGTGTCTTTGGCTTTGCATAGAGATATGCCGCAGTCACTACACCTACAATTGCCCAAAAGGTGAATGCCACTTTTGATGCGGCAAACACGTCAATGTAGACTGCATTGGCAAGTAGTCCAACTGCACTACCAACAAATCCCATGACAAAAATTTGCTTGTAGGGGTCTGTTTCGTGTCTTCGTAGCACATCATAGGCAAGTTTGAGCGCAACCAGGATTACGCCATAAAAAGTTATAAACCCAAGTGCGCCAGTTTCACCAAGAGTTCGCAGGAAATTATTATCAGTACTTTCTGCTTCTGTAAACTGCACATTATTTTCTTTGGTGAGTGTTGCGTATCCAGATCCAAGAATTGGGTTTTTCATAAAACCAGCAATTGCTCGTGGCCACAAGGTGTCATACCGAATAGCTGCCGATAACCCATACTGGACTGCATCTGCAGAATAGGTTCTGTCGACATGCACTTGTACCAAACTGACGGTACCATCTGCAGAAGTCGTGGCAACAAGTTTAGTGTCAGGAACCTCTACTTTCACATCATCAGGTTTGAGTGGAATAGGTTGTGAATCAGAAGCCACACTCACGGCTGCTGTGGCAGGGTCGACGTTTGTGGCGACTGGTGCTGGCGTAGGTGTTGCAGTGATATTCTCTTGAATTTGGACAACTTTTTCTTCAGAAACAAAGAACTTAAAGACAAAGCCAGCTGCATCAACGAGGAACATTTTACGTTTGTGGTTCAAGCCGTGATACTGCTCATTCAGTTCAGGATACCCACGAAGTGTCTGCAAGAAACGCTCGTACATATTAGCGCCAAAATAGAGTGTGAAAATCACAATAATAATTCCATAGACAGCAGAATGCGAGAAAAGTGTCACAAAGCGTTTAAACCAAGTCGGTTTGTAGAGCGCATGTATGCCAATAATCATGTACGTGGCGGCAACAAATCCTAGATATGACGATCTTGAAGAAGTCTGTACTAAGAGCCAGAGTGCTGCAAAAAATGCTACAGCAATTCCCAGTTTAGCTTTCTTAGTTTTGAAAACGTAAAAAGCTGCGAGGAGCAGTGGTGTGATAACAACTAAGTATGCAGCCAGATCGTAGTGGCCGCCAAAAGTAGATTGAATTCTGCCGTGTTCATCAAGAATATGTGCATCACCCTTGCTAAATTCACGATTCATCGTGGAATACAGTGGGAATCGATAATATCGTTGCCCATAGCCGTACACAGTAATCACAAGCACTGTGGCGACAATGAGTAAGAACAATGTCTTAAACTGTTTTGGAGTTCTGATGGCTGTCACCACGACAAAGAATAAGAAGAAGTACTCAAGATATCTGAAGTAGTGCAACAGACTTTTGGCGATGTGGATGACGTCAATTTTGCCATCAGAGAGTGAAAAAGGAATTGTCTGTGTGATCAACATTCCAGAAATCGTTGAAAGTAACCCAGTTACTGCATAGGCACCAATTACCCAGGTTAACGGTGTCTTCCAGGTGATTTTTTTGCGCCACAACTGAATAAGCCACACAACTCCCGTTATCAAAATTAAGATGTCTTCAAAGCGTACTCTAACGATGTATCCTGGGATGGCTTCAAATAATGGCAACTTGGGATAGAGTGGGATGAAAACGACTAAAAAATATGCGAGTAACTCAAGAATGTGTGTGTCGAACCAAGCAAGTATTTGTTTGAATTTTTGCATGAAGAATACCATTATAGCAGCTTAGGCGTTGTTGTTGCTGATTGCCTTAAAGATTCTGTAATATATTTTTGCTCGTGCTATTTTACCGAGCAGACTGAAGATACCAATCCGTAAGAAAATACCAAGTAGCAAAATGCTCCGAGCTACGGGAATTTGCCAAAATGGCTTGTGTTTGGACCAGATATAGAGATACCCGAGTAACTCACCTTTGAGTGCATTTTCACTTGAACTACTTTGAGTTTGCAAGTGTGTAATAGTTGCTTGATTATGAATCGCCACGCCCCAGTGGTGATCATGCGCACGCATGCACCATTCAATGTCTTCTCCATACATGAAAATATGCTCATCAAGCGCACCAATTTCTGCGACAGTTGCAGCACGAATCATCAAGGCAGTCCCACCCACCCAGCCAATCGGTGTCATGATCTGTTCCTGGTGAGTTTGGGTTGCTCTCTTCCCAGTATGTTGCGTAGATGGAAAAAGCTGTCCCACTACTGGAATGTCATCTAAGAAACTCATGTGTGCAAAGAGTGAAAGTAGTGTGGGAATTGATCCACCCTGGGCTTGTGCAGAACCATCAGAGTTTTTCAGTGATGCAGCAATGATACCAATGCGCCCGTCGCCATCTTCAGGTAAGTCTTCAAGTGTCTGAACCATTTTATCAAGTGCACCAGGTTCTACAATGGTGTCAGAGTTCAACAGGAGGATGTACTTGCCTGTAGCCGCTGCAATCCCTTGATTATTTGCTTGACCAAATCCAAGATTTTTTGAGTTCTCAATAATGCTAAATGGGAGTTTACTTTGCTTTTTAAGCTGCTTGAGGTCTGCAACCGAAGTGTCGCTCGAATTGTTATCAATCACAAAAAGTTCAGTATCCTTTTTGAGAAGTTCTGAACTCAATGCGTCAGTTTCCGCAGATCGCAGCGCTTGCACCGTCAGGCTGGCGGTGTTGTAGGAAACGACAATTAGTGAAAGCAACATAGTTGTACCTTATTGGAACCAGCGTGCTCGACCGAGTGTATATCCCAGTGCTTTTTCATCTCGAGTACTGATTTGTTTGGCCGGGACGCCCGCTACGATGGCTAGTGGCGCCACGTCTTTGGTAACAACTGCTCCAGCCGCTATGATGGCTCCTTTACCGATGGTGATACCAGGCAAAATAATGGAGCGTGGTCCAATAAATACATAATCTTCAATAGTGACTTTTGCTTCGATTGCACCAAATGTTGGGTCGTTGATAGCGTGTTGACTGGTCCAGATCATTACTTCTGAAGCGATATCAACGTGATTACCAATGGTCAGTCCCCCTTGAGAATTGGGTAGTTGTTTTCTTCCATCAAGCGAAGCGCGCTCACCGATAATGGTGTCGTTTCCGATAGTAATGTGGCGAGGATCGTAGATCCGAGCCATCATGTGCAGTGTAGAACCACTACCAATCTGCATGCCAAAAAGTCTATAGAAAAAACGTCTAACATGATGGAGCGGAATAAACCCAATACACCACCACAAAAAGCCAGTTATAAACTCGAGATAAATGGCGGTGAGTCGGCGTTGAATTTTGGCTGGAAGTGAATTATTCATAAAACAGCTTTCAAAGTATTCACCTAGTATACATTGTTTTGTCCAGTTGAGACTAGTTTGTCTTGGTTTTCTTTCTGCCTGCTTCGGTATGTGCTGACAGCTTATTATTTTGCAACTAGTTTGACGGGAATGGGAAGATTGAGGTGGGTGTAGGCGCGCTCAGTTACTACTCTGCCCTGCGGTGTACGCTGTAAAAATCCCACCTGCATCAAGTATGGCTCAACAACTTCTTCAATAGTCGTGATGTCTTCATTGAGTGTCGCGGCAATTGTAGAAAGTCCCACAGGTCCACCTTTATGTTTCATAATAATTTGTTGTAAAAAGCGACGATCTGGTTCTTCCAGTCCCAACCGATCGATAGCAAACATATCAAGTGCTTGATGAACAGTATTTGGGTCACTGGCATCAAAGCCTTTTACTTGGGTAAAGTCTCTGACACGCTTGAGTAGTTTTAAGGCGATACGTGGTGTGCCTCGGGCACGACGTGCAATTTCAAGCGCACTCTCAGGGCTCAAGTTAATCTGCATTTTGGTGGCATTTTTAATCACGATACTGACAAGAACTTCTGGCTCGTAGTAGTTGAGTCGATGTATCAGCCCAAACCGATCTCTAAATGGTCCAGCGAGTAGTCCATAGCGAGTGGTGGCTCCCACGAGTGTGAAGTGTGGCAAATCAAGACGAATCGTGCGGGCTGATGGACCTTTGCCAATAATAATATCAAGCGCATAGTCTTCCATGACTGGATAGAGTGTTTCTTCAATGGCTTTGGGGAGGCGGTGGATTTCATCAATAAAGAGTACGTCGCCTGGTTGGAGGTTGGTGAGAATTGCAGCGATATCACCCACTTTTGTGAGCGCAGTGCCACTGGTAATTCTGATGTTGGTGCCGAGCTCTTGTGCAATGAGATAAGAAAGTGTTGTCTTGCCCAGTCCCGGTGGTCCGTACAGTAGTGTGTGATCAAGTGATTCTTTGCGTTCTTTAGCAGCAGTAATGCCGATTTGGAGAGATTCTTTGACAGTATCTTGCCCAATAAACTCGCTCCACTCATGGGCGCGCAGTGACGTAAACAGTTGTTCTTCTTCTGGTGTAACTATCTGTGCTTGATGGATAGGTGTATCCATGACTGGGTTTCTTTCGTATAGATCAAGGTAGCATAAGTTGAGGGGTTTGTCATGCAGCTTGAGTTTTAGGTAGAGTTATTTTTTGTTATACTGCTGCTACAGTATTTGAAAGGGAAGATGACAGAAACAAAAATTGGTAGATTTATGGTAGGCGTAGGTTGTCTCCTTGAACATTCACCATCAGGTAAAATTTTGTGCGTCCGTCGTGACGGCTCAAACTTTCAAAAAGGCGAGTGGGAGATTACCTATGGCCGCATTGATCAACATGAAGAACTGTATGAAGCTCTGCGCAGAGAAGCTTTTGAAGAGACAGGCGTAACTGATTTTAAGATCAAAAGACTACTGAGGGTCTGGCATTTTTATCGCGGTCAAAAGTCTCCTGAAACAGAAATTTTTGGTTTTACCTTCCACTGCACTACGGATAGATTAGAAGTACAACTCAGTCCAGAACACTCTGAGTATGCTTGGCTGACACCAGAAGAAGCTTTAGAAAAAATTTCAGTACTAGGTATCAAGATGGATATCGAGTTGTTTATCAAACATAAAAATGACAAGGTGCTGGCACTCAGTGGAGTTGGGCAAAATTTGGAAGCTATTGAGTATTTATAGCCTTACAAAATAGTAGTTAATATATAACTTGTACTAAATTTAACAAACGAACTAGCAATCGCACCTACTTCAACTCTTTGAGCAGCTTCTTAATTGCATCTTCAGCACTCACTTCTGAAAACGCCTGGCCTTCCATCAATTCATACACGCGTTGTTCATCAAAGCCCAGTGCCACAACAGCATCCACAATCATCTGTTCATGCTCTGAGAAACCACCAATTTTAAGTTCTTTCAAACTTCCCAGCCTACTCTTGAGATCAATAATTATTTTCTGTCCCATTTTTTTACCAACCCGTGGGATCTTGGTGAAAAATGTTACGTTAGCTTGTTGCACGGCGGTAGTTATTTGTTCGACACCTTGGTTGGCAATCATCAGCGCAGTTTTGGGACCAATTCCTGAAACGCTCAAAAGTAGTAAAAATAAGTTACGCTCTGTTGCACTAGAAAAACCAAATAATTCGAGTGCATCTTCCCTGACATGGGTATGAATAAAAAGTGTAATTTCAGAAAGTGTGGCTGCCTGAGATAAAATTTTATTGCCAGTGTAGACTTCATAGCCCACACCACCCACGAGTACTGTCAGTTTATTTAGTTCAACATATGGTTTGCCAATAAGGAGTGAAATCATAGAAGTTTGTTAATCTTTCTTGCGGTACTATGTGTCAGAAGAACTGCTAACGCATCCATTGTATCATCGATAATCTTGCCCGCAGGGAGCTTGAGTTGGAGTCGTACCATTTTATCTACAGCAGCTTTTTCTGCCTTTCCAAATCCCGTCACAGCTTGTTTGATTTGGAGCGGGTTGTACTCTGCTACTTGGCAGCCCTGAGCCAATAGCACGCTGATAATGATACCGCGCGCTTCACTCACACGCATGGCAGTCTTTTGATTATTAGAAAAGAAAAGTGTTTCTATTCCTGCTTCTGCAGGCGCGTACTTGTGCAAAATAGTTTCAAGTTCAAGTCGCAACTGTTTGTAGCGCACAAAAATATCATCTGATTTGGGAGTCAAAATGCACCCATGAGCAATAATGACCACTTCGCCTTTGGAATTTTGCTGACCCACTCCCCACCCCATCCGATCGAAACCAGGGTCAATGCCAATCATAATCGGGAACTGAATCTTATCCATGATACGTTTGGTCTACAAGAGTCGTGAGTGTGTTGAGCACAGTCTCAGCCGTTGTATTCCATGAGAATGTTTTAGCCTGTTCTCTGCCGGTGCGCAAGTACATAGCTCGCTCTTTAGCTTTGAAATTAAGAATTTTCCAGAGTGCATCAGCAATACCTGCCACGTCCATTGGATCTACTGTCAGTCCCGCATCTTTGACAACTTCTGGCAAACTTGTGGTATTTGCAACAAGTGGAATAGTGCCATAGTGCATTGCCTCAAGTGGTGGAATGCCAAATCCTTCGTGCAGTCCAATCAGCACCAGTGTTGTAGATTTTGCGTAGAGTGCTTTTTTCTCAGCATCACTGATAAATCCAGTCGTAATGATGTCACTGGCATACTTGGATTTTTTAATTCGCTCGAGGATAGGTTCAGCCATCCACCCCACTTTACCAGCCAAAACAAGCTTGGGTGGAAGCTGCTCTTTTTGTTTTTTGCGTTTAAAAATTTCTTCTGGTTTTGCTTTTTCTGCAATGAGTCTGTCGCGCAAAATTTCATAGGCATCAATCAAACGGTGGACATTTTTACGAGGCTGCAATGTGCCGACAAACAAAAAGTATGGCTCAGTAATTGCAAATCGCTCAAAGAACTCTTTTCGCTCTGGCTCAGGCAGTGCAGTATTCAACGGGTGTAGTGCTGGATACGCCACCACAATATCTTGTGGAGATTTTTTATAGTGCCTGATGACACTTTGCTTGGTGTACTCACTAATTACAACAATCTTTTTGGCATTTTTGACACTGTAGCGAGTCCAGTTAGTGAGCTGCACCCGATCCTTTGGCGTGAACTGCTCGGGATAATCTAAATAGGCTGTATCCATGACCGATGAAACATATGGAATTGGTGATAACCGAGGTGCATAGTGACCAGGCGTAAAGAAGACATCGTAAATTTTGCGTTTGGCAAAGAGGTGTAATGGGAGTGCCCACTGTGTCCAGAATTTTTTAGGACCAACTACTTGATAGCGCCAACCCTTTCTGTCAGGTGGCAGTGTATCAATAGGTGGTGCTGCAAGTAACACTGTAACAGCTATGGTCGGATCATTTTTTGTTTTGGCTTCAAGTGCGGTGAGAATTTCGTGCGCATAGACATTGCTGCCCACACGACTCAGTACATTGGCTTCATTACCATCAATTGCAATATGCAGTGGGTCAGTCTCAATTCTCATGGTTGCTTTGTTTCAATCGCCTTTTTATAGACAGCAATTGTTTCTTCAGTCACCTTTTCCCAATTAAACATATGCTGACGAATAATCATGCGCTGCATCCGTGTTTGTTGCTCGGATTCTGTTTCATTGAGGATCTTTTTAAGCCCAGCTTGAATACTTTCCACAGAAAGTGGGTCAACCAGTTCTGCAGCATTGCCGGCCACTTCAGGCATACTTGAAGTATTTGAAGTTACCACTGGGGCACCATGGTAAAACGCCTCAAGAATTGGTAACCCAAAGCCTTCATAGAGTGAAGGAAACGCAAAAACTTTGGTATGGGTGTACAAAACAGAAAGATCAATGTCACTCACTCTACCTAAAAAGCGCAAGTTAGGAATATTTGTGTATTTTTTATCTGAGCCATCCCAGCCCACTTCGCCAGCAATAACAAGATCAATATCATTCTGCATGGGCAGCCAAGCTTCAATCAGCCGTGCCAGATTTTTTCGGGGCTCTCTCGTTCCGACAAACAAAATATATGGGCGATCAAGGTGCAATCGAGCTACAACTTCAGCTTCCATTTCTTCTGTCAAACTCTCAGCGGTGTACTTTACTTCAAGCGGCAAGGCTTCATGCACTACATGAACCAGCTCTTCAGGAATATTCAAAAGTTGGACAATATCGTTTTTGGTAGCGCGACTGACTGCAATAATATGAGCTTTTCGCTCTTTGAGAATCTTCCAAGATTGCTCATGCATGTGCTTAATCTTAGGATGTGCGGTTTCAGGGAATTTGGCTAATGCCATGTCATGAATGGTTGAAACGAGTGGTAAGTCACGATCGGGAGGCTGTAGCCAGTCCCAGGAGTGAAAAACTTGAATGGAAGGCAAAATACTTTTAATTCTTGGATAACCAATTTTATTCCACATGAAGTTATACAATGACGGTGGATAGGATTGGATGACAGTTTCTGCCTTACTGTTTGTTTCTTTTTTGAGCTGCTCGGCAATTTGAATAAGCTCGGAGCGTTGTCTGAGCGATGAACCATATAAAACGGCACGTACATCTTTATTCCACAACAATCCACGCACTAAGTTGCTCGTATATCTTGAAACGCCACGACCATAGATTGTGGCAGTAATGTCTATTCCTACATTCAGCATAATTTTTAGCTTAGCACAGCCTCTTGCCGTGCATACACCCTAATAAATCCTATATTTGGTACTGCAAATATATCTTTTTGCGTATACCCCAGACCCTCTAATACAGCCTCAATCTCATGATTGGGATCTGTCAAATCTCTCAAGTAGTCAAATACCAAGAGATATGAGTACTCTGTGGCTTTTTTTAGTTGAGATTCTAGATCAGCAGAGTTTGCTGTTGTGAGGCTTCCAGTCGTGAAAACTGGATAGCTAGTATTATCGTACCACTCCCAAGGAGCAAAAACACCTGAAAATGCAAAGATAACTGCTGCATCACTAGGGTACTGTGTGGTGATTTTTTGATAGGTACCACGCCAATCTTCGCGTTGATACTGAGGAGTTATATAGTACGCAAAACTCGCATATATATTGATGAACAGCAGTAGCACAATCGGCACTACACGGATCCATACGCTTGTGGTCATTTGACGAAGTGACAATCCTTTGAGAGAAAATGCAGTACTGAGCAAATAGAATGCTGGAAGCAAGTAAATCACTCGTTTTGGTTGGAGAATGGGAATAAAAAAGGAAACAAGCCAAGCTGTGATAAGTGGAATTAAAAACCAACAGTACAGTGCAACTTGCTCTTTGTTATAGAGTCCTGCTCTATTTTTCCAGATTACCCAAGCTACACCTGCCAATAAAGTTGTAGTAATGAGCAAAAATGGTGCTGAGAATTCTAAGTTAAGTACACCAAAAATAAATTTTCCAAAGGTGAGTGGTAACGATTTGAGCTGTGGAATTGCCACAACACTCTCCCACCCTGGTAGACTTTTTTGTAATGCTCGTCCAACCTGCAGCTGCTCAAGCATGTAGGGCACCCAAGGAAGAAATAAAACTGCTGTGATACAGAGTGAAAGAAGATATGATTTTAAAAACTGCCGTTCTTTCCAAACTATATAAATTCCTTGAGAAAGTACGACAAATGGATATAAGTATGAAGTGTAGAGCCCTAAAGCTGTGGCGACACCATATAGAACACTTGTATGTTTTGTGAAGCGCTTGGCTTGCATACTTGCTGCAATCAGGAGTGACCAAGTTACTACTACCCAGACCACAGAGAGTGAGTATGGTCGGAGTTCTTGTGAATAAAAAATATGAAACGAAGAAGTGGCCAAGAGAAGCGCACTAATCAGTCCTACTGATTGCGAGTACAACTGTTTGCCAATTTTGTAGGTATAGTAAATAACAATAATTCCCGGAATAACTGCCCCAATCATCCGGAGCCACCACTCGGTGTGGGAGACTAGTGAGGCAAAATGCAGCACCAGATGTAGTAGCGGCGGTTGAAAATCTTCTGCAATACTGAGCTGCTGCGACAACGGTCGTGCACTTTCAATGGCTTGTGCAGCTTCATCAAGCCAAAAGGAACCTTGTAACAATGGAAGGCGCATGAGAAAACTTAGCACAAGTAGGCTCAGGACAAGTAAGCTGGAAGAAATACGTTTCAGATGTAGCATCACAGGTTTAGTATACGGGAGTTATGATCGTTTTGACCAGTTGCTGACTGCCTCATCATGTTGTTCTGGAGTAGAAACATCGTACCAAAGACCTTGAAAAAAGTAGGCCCTCAGCTGATTCTTCTTTGCAAGTGTTGGGAAAATATCACTTTCAAGAAACGTACTTTTTTTACTAGGTATAGTTTGTAGCACTTCCCAATTAAGTACATATACCCCGGTATTGATAAAACTAATTCCACTTTCTGTGCCAGCTTCTGCAAAAGTGGTGATTCGATTGCCTTGAATAGAAACCTGACCATACAGTTTGGTGCTGAGTTTTGGTTTCACAATCATTGTGGCTTGGGCACCCTCTTGCAGATGGAATTCAAAAACTTCATCAAGTTTGATATCTGTTAAAACATCGCCATGAATTACCAGAAATGGGCTCTCGTTTTTGAGCAGTGATTGAGCTTTTTTAAGAGCGCCAGCAGTACCTAGTGGCGCTGATTCATACGAATACTGAATGGAGACGCCAAACTGTTTGCCATCACCACAAAATTTCTGAATTTCAGTATCATCTTTGGTTGTACAGATAATAATATGTTTAATGCCGTAGAGATTAAGATTTTTAATAGTTAAAGCAATTAAAACCTCGCCATTAATTTCAGTCAAAACAGGATTGTTTGCATCATGCTTTTTACCACCTGCTAAGATTATTGCGGTCGTGATCTGTGGGGTGAGGCTTTGGCGGACAAGGTGTTCAATGGCATGAGATCTATTGCGGATCGTTTGTTTATCAACAATTTCATCAATTTGACGAAGTAAACTGTCTGGTAGTGTAATAGTTAACCGTGATTTCATACAAAATATGATGTAGCAATATTGCAGTCTATTCCCCGTGTGTCTTTTTGTCAATTTCCTCTGTTACAATAAATACTATGCACGAATTTTTTTCAAATAAAACTGTACTAGTTACTGGTGCCGCGGGATTCATTGGTTCACATTTGTGTGAAACTCTCTTAGCTGCTGGAGCGCGGGTGTATGGAATTGATAATTTTCTAACTGGTCGAAGTGAAAATACTGCATCGTTTGCACACCATCCAAACTTTACCTTTATTGAAGCTGATGTAATTAAAAAGCCCACAGAATATTTACCGAAAGAACTGCAGATAGATGTACTTTTACATTTTGCGTCACCAGCAAGTCCACCACGATATCAAGCGCATCCTATCGAAACCTATCTGGTAAATACTGTTGCACTGCATAATTTACTGCAGTACTTGCAGGAGAACTCACCACAGGCGCGGACACTTTTTGCCAGTACCTCTGAAGTCTATGGTGATCCACAGGTACATCCACAACCAGAATCATATTGGGGCAATGTCAACCCAAATGGTATTAGGTCCTGTTATGACGAAGCGAAGCGGCTTGGGGAAACAATTTGTGGTGTGCACCAGCGTGATTTTAAGATGGATGTTCGGATTGTGCGCATTTTTAATACCTATGGCCCTCGAATCAACCCCACAGATGGCAGAGTGATTCCACAATTTATTAGTGAGGCACTGGCCAGCAAGCCATACACCATTCATGGTGATGGCACACAGACTCGTTCATACTGTTATGTTTCTGATCTTGTAGACGGAATTTTGCTTTTGGCTGCCCATCAAGATGGCAATGGTACAACGGTAAACTTAGGAAATCCTGAGGAATATACAATTAAGCAAACGGCTGAGGTAATTCATCAGATTATGCACCCAGATACTGAGTTAAAAATTAACACCCTCCCGCTCCCTAAAGATGATCCAACTCGTCGAAAACCAGACATTTCGTATGCTCAACAACTACTTGGTTGGCAACCCAAAGTGAGCTTCACTGAAGGTCTCTCAAAAACCATTGAGTTTTTTAAATAGCCTTGTAGCATTATCTAGTAAAAAAGAATTTTTCATAGTCTGCTACTAAAAGCGTTTGTTTTCTGAATGCAGTGACCATTTCTGTATCAAGGTGTTCTAAAACACGGTCCCAATGTCCGCGCTGGTTGAATAATCCCAGTGTCATGAGAAGTAAGATAACCATTTGGGTGTGCAACTGTTCAGTAACTAATCCTGTATTTGTATTTATTGCCCAAAAGCCATCTCGTACTCTATCTGCCCAGGCATACTTTTTTTTGCTGCGACCTGCTTCTTGGTAGTATGTAAATACACCTTCAAATGATGATTTTGCATCTACTCGAAGGATGTGTGAGTTCCTAATTTTTCGCACTTCACACAACATTCCTCCAATTGGATGACTATCATCTATTCTAACTTGGGCATCGTAGAGGGGCTGGTTTTCTTCTGCAACTGCTATATCTGCAATCCAAGGAAATAGCTTTTGATTACTCAGTACTGCAATAAGATGTGCCTCAGATTCAGCACCTGTAACATTGCTAGAATGGTCTGGAGTTTGTTGTACTATTAAATTCTCTGATGCTTGAAATACAATTTGCTCTGGGCGAATTCCCGCTCGAATTTGGGCCATCCATCCTTCTGCTAAAGGAGCTAAGCCAATTACTTGTAGATATCTATAAAACTTGAGTGGATCATCAGGGTTCATGGCACAGTCTTTAATCGGTGTGAACATGGGAAGTTCTCTGTAATGTTCTGTTCCAATTCTTGCTGGCTGCATGATTCGTCCATGTGCTGTTGCAGTACATTGAGCAGCACCACATCTTCTACAAATTTGCGCGTCAGGCTGGGTGAGTAAATTTTCCTGCGAAGTAGCCGCAACTGATCCAAGTCTTTCAGCTGAAATAAGAGCCATAATTCCTTTCTGAAATACTGGTGATAGAGTACGTCTGTACTCGAGTAATTGCAATGCGGCGAGGATGTGTACCGAGTCTATGTATCTAATTTAAATTTGATGGCGTGGATATCTTTTTTTATATTGATGTAAGGCAACTAAACACGTAAAAATGAATAAGAATAATCTAGTTGAGAGTCTGGTCCATGCTGCAGCCTCAAGCCCATATAGGGGAACAAACACTGCATTACCGACAATCATAATTACTAACTGTAGAATTCCACTTACTGAAAAATACCAACTGGCTTCAAAAGTATAAAACAGTGCAAGAAACGGGACTGCTGCTATAGCTAAAAATGAAGCTGCTGTGAGGATGTACAGAATATTAATACCAGGTAAGTACTCGGGTCCAACTGTTAAAAGTATTGCAAGTTTTCCAAAAGGAATAAATGCTAAAAATGCAGCAATACAAGCTACTAGTAAGAACAGTGCTTTCTTAATGTAACTGTTTACGTCCTTTTTATCTTTATACCGTGCGACTCTAGGGTTTAAAACATTTCCTAACGAGTATGCAATTAATGAAAATAGCAATGCAATTCGAGATACTCCACCAAGTAAGCCAGTTTCGTAGGAACTGAGGTATTTTTGTACGAATAGAATATCAATATTTTCAATTATTCCAGCAGAAACAAATGCAATTGAAGTGTGTTTTGCCATACTTATGATTTTGCTTTGCAATTCAAGTGAAGGTTTTGTTAGTTTAAAAGTAAACCAATCTGGTAACAAATACCTCGAAAACAAAATAGGAACTGCGGGGGCAAACATATATGTGTTTAGAATCACAAATGTTGACTCAATTCCAAAAAAATAGAAGCTCAGTGCCGCAAGGAATTTTATTGTTGCTTGAATAACATTTATTACAATTGCTTGACCAAACAAGTGTAGAGCCTGCAGCATTGATTGCAATTGCTCATAGTAAACTGTCCAAATACCAAAAAATATTGAAAATAATAGCAAATTTTGATTAGGAAAATTAAGTAGTTTTGCTAGGAATGGCGTAGAAATAATTGCCAAGCCCAGAATAATCGTTGTGGCATAAAATTTAATTTTCAATGTAAATGAGTTAATTGCAAGAATATCATTTTTGTCTGGCTTCTCGCCTACGAATTTTAAAATTGTTGCGTTGAGGCCTAAGTCATTAACACGTAATAAAATAAGGACTATTGCAAAACCAACACTAAATTCTCCAAATTTTTCTGGTCCAAGTAGCCTTGAAATCAGCATCAACGAAACGGCAGAAATTCCTGTCGCTGCAGTATTTCCAACGAGTGAAAAAATTGATTGCCGTAAACCTGCTGACTGTGTAAGTAAAGAAAACTTATCTCGCATAGAATGGATTAATCATATCGTATAAACACACTGCAGGACAGCACAACTGAAAATTGTTTTTATACTGAGATGCGATCAAATCCTTTATACAGGCTTTTTGAAAGTGACATGCGTGCTAAATCAGGCAGGATAATAAAAAATTGTTCATTTTCTAACATTGTTTCACGCTCTTCTTCTGTGAAGAGTACTTCGTTTAGTTTCTCTTTTTCGCGTAATCCAGTAAACTTAATTTCAATTTTTTTTCCTTGCCCATGTTCTGCTATTACTTTTTGTGCGAGTTCATAAATACTTTGCTCTTTCATTTTTAAAACAAAAATTTCTCTTCCGTGCATTGTACTCATTGCAGTGAAAACTAGTCCAACTGCTTGTGGAATACTCATGAAGAAACGCTTCATACGCTTATCAGTGACACTTACCGGCTGGTTGTTTTTAATTTGTTCAATCCAGGTGGGTATTACAGATCCTCGAGAATTAAGAACATTTCCAAATCGAACAACTGAAAATTTGGTGGAAACAGAATTGAACTGCTCGTGATTTGAAGTCATAAATCGTTCCATCATGAGTTTTGTTATTCCCATTGTTGTATTGGGATACACTGCCTTATCACTTGAAATAGCAACAACTCGCTCAACTGAGTTCTGAATTGCCAGTTCAATTACGTTCTGGGCTCCACCTACATTTGTTTTTATTGCCTCAAAAGGATTTTTTTCACAATATCCAGCGTGCTTAAGTGCCGCAGCATGGAAAACAATGTCTACTCCACGCATCGCTTGGGAAAGTCTTTCTCTATCTCGAACATCACCAATAATTGAACACAAGATATTTTTTTCGAAATATGCGGCATGACTTAATAGAAATGCATAATGCTTTGATTCATCTCTTGAGTAAATACGGATTTGTGATGGTTTGTATTGTAACAACTGTCTGACTATTTCACTGCCAATTGACCCAGTTCCGCCGGTGACTAGAATCACTTTGTTTTTAAATAACTTTGATAGATTGTTATTCATATACACTACTCTTCTTTTAATTCTATTTCATAAATGTTGCAAGCATCTAGACAACCTGATGAAACCAATTTCAGATTATACTTCCTTTTAAATTCTTCAAAATCAGCAATTACCGTCTGCTGATGAGTAATATATGAATTACTTATATATAATTTTTTTCCTTCACGTAGCCAACTATCATACCCAATCATTAAATTCTCATAAGGGACGTCTTTCCCCCAAACATGCTCACCTTTCTGCAAAAACTCTTGAGATTGAGACAACGGTAGT
This sequence comes from Limisphaerales bacterium, assembly GCA_044350895.1. Taxonomy (GTDB): domain Bacteria; phylum Patescibacteriota; class Microgenomatia; order UBA1400; family PJMF01; genus OMIS01. The sequence goes on along the minus strand of JBILGT010000010.1, from coordinate 13,490 downwards.
ACATGATATGGAGTTGTTTGGTAGGCATCAACTAGAAATGGTGGCAAAGCAGTAATGAGTAAGAGCTCGTTACTACTCTCTGAAGAAAAATTTCTTTGTGTAGCAAATCTATTAAAGTGCTGAATCGATTCGAACTGCCAGGCGGTGCTGCGATGTAAAAGATTATTAGTGATAAGCTGTGTAAACAGTTGTAGTTGGCTAAATAAATGAGTGCTGACAATAATGATGCCTATAACAATTGCCACTTTTTTGTATTTCCAAATTAGTTCTAGATTACTATCCATCCACCAGATTACTGCCAAGATAAAGAGTGGAATACTTAAAAATATATATCGTGCATCAACGGTATAAAAAAGTAGAAGTAGTGGAAACTGAGCAAGAAACGTGGCTAGTAGCCAGATAGCTCGACTTCTTTCTTTACAAGTTACAGTGCCCCAGAGTAATGCAAGCATTCCTGCAACACCAACCACGACAGAGGTAAAGCTATTATGTAACCAGAGCAGTTGTGTTTGTTGTCCTACTATAATCTGTATGTAACTACTGAAATTTGGTGAGAAGTATTTTGTATTATAAAAACCGTTCTCTTTTGAAAGTTCTGTTCCTATTCTACTAAGTAGCAAAACAGGATTTGTTCTAATTGAAGCTAAGTACAACAGAAATGCAAACGCTACTAAGGCAAGTATGGCAACGAAAAGAATTTTTACTCTTTTAGTTTGGGTAGTGAATACTATTTGAAGCCACCACAATCCTAGAACTGCAACAACTCCAATAATTGAGTAGCGAGTAAAAAGTAGTCCTCCAATTCCTACTGCTGAAATAGTTAATTCAGTACGGCTCAGTTTTTTACTCGTCAGTGCAGTGAGAGCAAGTAAAAACAAGGGTAGTATCAAGTTTTCTGACATAGGAACTGTGGGTAGCCACAGAATATAGGCATGAGTTAGATAGAAAAAAAGTGCGAAGGCAATAACTAGTGTGGACTTTGTAGTTTTTCTAATGAGTTGCCACAGTAAGAAGATACTGACCAGTCCCAGTAAAACATTCGTAAGATAAAAAAACTGTGGGGCAACTGAAACTAGGTATACAGGAATAAGGACAGCAGCGTAGAGTGGTGGCACCCAAAGTGGCAGAACTGATCCATCGTAAAATAACTGAAGGCCTCCATTGAGGACCAGATTTCGTGCGGAAAGTGCATACAATAAACCATCAGGATATGGTTCGAGGTTCATGAGTACATGGTGGGTACTAAAAAGTGCGGGAAGCGTCACTACTACATAGACAAAAATTGCAGCACCTAAAACAACAATTGATAGATTTTCTTTGAGCATTTGCAGAATTTTTTGCATATTTTTCTATATAGTTAATTTAAGCCAGTGTGACAGTAAAAACCACTAATACAAATTGAGCAATTATTTTAGAGCCCTTGAGAGTAAATAGTGAAAAATACATCTCACAGTAGTGTACCGTGTACTATGAGTAGTGTACAATTCATTTTCATGAGTTATGTTGTTCATATTAAGCCCAAGTCCTCTTGGCAATTAGTTGATTATGCCGAACTCTGGAGATTTAGAGAATTATTCTTAACCTTTGCCTGGAGAGATATCAAATTAAGATATAAACAGACAGCCCTAGGTGTTATTTGGGTGTTATTTCAACCTCTGGTGAGCACAGTAATTTTTACAGTTTTTTTTGGTAACTTTGCTAATATTCCTTCACAGGGTTTGCCATACTCATTATTTGTTTTATTGGGTCTAGTTTTTTGGCAGTTCTTCGCAAATAGCTTATCAAGCTCGGCAAATAGCTTTATTGAAAATGAACATTTGGTAAAAAAAGTTTATTTTCCAAGAGAAATTTTACCTTTGTCAAAGATTGTAACTACTGGAATAGATTTTCTTATCTCAGCTGTAATGTTGGCAGGGTTTCTTATCTATACAGGTGTTGCTCCTACTCCAATCTTTTTATTAATTTTGCCATTGGTTCTGATTATAACAATTTTATCAAGTGCTGGGCTTGGTTTGCTGCTTTCATCGATCAACATAAAATATAGAGACGTTAGATATATTTTGCCATTTTTCATGCAACTTTTAATATTTATTACACCTGTTATCTATCCTTTAACGATTGTAAGACCTTCTTTCCAATATCTACTGGCTTTAAACCCAATGACGGGTGTGATTGACACTCTTCGATCCACGTTAGCGACAGGCAATATTGCACATCCAGATATGCTTGCTATTTCATTAATCTCATCGGTAGTTTTATTTATAGCTGGATTATTTTATTTTAGATCTACTGAACGCTTCTTTGCGGATATTTTATGAAACCAATTATTGAAGTTAAGAACTTATCTAAAAAGTATAGACTTAGTGACGAGCAGCCATACTACGCTCTGCGAGATAGTATCGCGGGCTTTTTCAAAAATCCATTACAGTCAGTTAAAGACCATTTGAATACTGATGAATTCTGGGCACTGAAAGATGTAAACTTTACGATTAATCAGGGTGAAGTTATTGGAATAATAGGCCGCAATGGTGCAGGTAAAAGTACGTTACTCAAAATTTTAAGTCAAATTACTCCACCTACAACTGGTGAAGTAATTTTACGTGGTCGTGTGGGAAGTTTGCTTGAAGTAGGTACTGGCTTTAGCCCTGAACTCAGTGGTCGTGAAAATATTTTTTTAAATGGTGCTATATTGGGCATGAAAAGAACTGAAGTATTGCGTAAGTTTGATGAAATAGTAGATTTTGCAGAAGTAGAAAAGTTTCTTGATTTGCCACTCAAACGTTATTCATCTGGAATGTACATGCGCTTGGCTTTTGCAGTTGCTGCACATCTGGAACCGGAAATATTAATTGTTGATGAAGTCTTAGCAGTCGGAGATTCAGAGTTTCAAAAAAAATGTCTGGGTAAAATGGGCGAAGTTGCTAATGAAGGAAGGACAGTGTTGTTTGTGAGTCATAATTTAGTCACAGTCCAGAATTTATGCGAAAAGAGTATTTTACTTCAGAGTGGCGAGATTGTTCAGTTCGGTGATACCAAAGAAGTAATTGATACTTATTTAAGTGATAAGCCAACTGCACGCAATAAGGTAGCTTTAAACAACTTAAATCTAGAAGGGAATGCTGGTGATATTCGCTTTACTACTGTAGAAATAACTAATATAAATGAATCAAACATTATAAAAAGTGATGACAAATTAAGAATTAAACTGGGATACAAAAGTCAACATACCAAGGTCATAATTGGTGCACGCATTGTAATAACAATTATGAGTGAGTCCTCACAGCAGGTTGTTATGCGTCTAGATAGCGATGTTACAGGAAAAACATTACCAAACAAGTTGCAACCAGATGGTGAAATTATATGCGAAACAAATACAATCAATTTATCGGAAGGTAAGTTCTCAATTAATGTTGATTTCTTAATTCAGGGTTCAAGTTGTGATTATGCAGTTCGAGCGGGAGAATTTACTGTTGTAACTGATCTACAAAAGTATAACTACCAAGCACCTCCAGATAAAACTGTTTGTGATCACGTTATTGGCTATAGTTTCACTCAAAATAAATTATAGTTTTCTGTTTGTTATTATGATGTATACTGATAGTATATGAAAATCATCATTCTCGCTGGTGGGTTTGGAACTCGCCTAGGAAATATAACTACTAGTATTCCTAAACCAATGGTGAGTGTCGGTAATTACCCAATTATTTGGCATATCATGAAAATGTATGGGCACTATGGTTATAAAGACTTTGTCTTGAGTTTGGGATATAAGGCAGAAGTTATAAAAGACTATTTTTATAAGCAGCAAATGCTTAATAATGATTTCTCAATAGATTTATCAACGCAAAAAGTGACTATTTTACCTCGTAAAGAAAATCATTTGGATTGGAAAGTCACTCTTATAGATACGGGTTTAAATACATTAAAAGGTGCCCGTATAAAACGACTCGAAAAATATCTTGATGACGTAAACATGCTTACGTACGGTGATGGTGTTGCTGATATTGATTTAAAAGCATTACTCAAGTTCCATAAAAGTCATGGTAAAACAATCACAATAACAGGTGTCCGGCCTCCTTCAAGGTTTGGTGAGATTCAAGTCGAAAATGGTCGATTACTGTCGTTTCAAGAAAAACCTCAGACATCTGTGGGACTCATCAACGGCGGTTTTATGGTTTTCAATAAAAATTTATTAAAGTATCTAACGACAGATGAAAACTGTGATCTTGAATATGGTGCTTTCAATAAACTTACTGATGAAGGTGAAATGATGGTTTACACACATGATAAAAATTGGGAGTGTGTTGATACAGAACGTGATCTCAAACATTTAAATGATCTTTGGAATAAGAATACTGCTTTTTGGAAAGTGTGGTAAAACAAATGTTTGAAAATGCTTACTTTGGCAAGAAAGTTTTGGTTACTGGTAATACAGGATTTAAAGGTTCCTGGCTGAGTTTATGGTTAGAAAAACTGGGGGCAACTGTTATTGGATATTCCATTGATATCCCAACTACACCAAATCATTTCGAATTACTTGATTTAAAATACACAACGATCATAGGTGATGTTTTAAACTTTGAAAAACTCGACTCAGTAGTAAAGAAACATCAGCCAGAAATAATTTTTCATTTAGCAGCACAGCCATTGGTAAGAGCATCATATGCAAATCCATTAAAAACATTCGAGACTAATGGCATAGGTACTGCTACGGTACTTGAAGTTGTTCGAAAAAACTCTTGTGTCACAGCAGTTATAAATATAACGACTGATAAAGTATATGAAAATAAAGAATGGGAAAAACCTTACACTGAAGATCAAGTACTCAATGGCTATGACCCGTACTCAGCATCAAAAGTTGTTTCAGAAATAATTACTAGTTCATATAGGGACTCATTCTTTAATCTCTCAGAATATGGGACAAGTCATGCTACATTATTAGCAACTGCTCGCTCAGGTAACGTGATTGGCGGTGGAGATTGGGCAATGGATAGATTAATTCCAGATATAGTTCAGGCATGTAACAAAGGTCGTGAAGTTGAGATACGAAATCCAGCTGCCACTCGGCCTTGGCAACACGTACTTGAACCATTAAGCGCCTATCTTGTTTTGGGTGCTAAGCTTTTGCAAGGCAAGAAGGAATTTGCAACTGCCTGGAATTTTGGTCCATCCATTGAAAAAGAAATATCAGTCCAAGAAGTTTTGCTTGAATGTCAAAAAGTTTGGCCGGATCTTAAATTTAAATTTGATACAAGGAAGCATCCACATGAAGCAGGAAGGCTGCAACTCGACTCTACAAAGGCATTAACTAATTTACAGTGGAAGAACACGTGGGACTATCCACTTTGTGTAATTAAAACAATCGAGTGGTATCGCTCATACTATGATACAAAAAGTATTGAATCAATTAACCAACTAGAGTTATACATTGAAGATGCAAAAGCTAAAGGGATGGCATGGCTCAAGTAGTTTGTGAATCAACGACTATCTCAGGATTATTCGTAATGAAGCCTCCAGTATTTACTGACCAAAGAGGTAGTTTTAGTAAAGTTTTTTCTGAAGAATTATTTAAGGCGAACGGATTTGAAACAGATTTAAAGGAAAGTTACTACACCTTTTCACAAAAGGGTGTGATTCGTGGTATGCATTTTCAAGTACCTCCGTACCAGCATGCTAAAGTTGTATATGTTCCTACAGGAGAAATCACAGATGTGGTTTTGGATGTCAGGAAAAATTCTACTACGTATGGTAAGTTTGAAACGTTTAAATTGACTCCAGAAAATGGTATAGTACTTTATATTCCGCCTGGTCTCGCACATGGTTTTGAGTCATTACAAGATCAAACTTGTGTCACATATCTACAGACATCGTCATATGCACCGCAACATGATAGTGGGATTCGCTTCGATAGTTTTGGAATGAAGTGGCAGAGTACTAATCCAATTATTTCAGAGCGTGATGTATTATTCCCAGCATTATCCGATTACATAACACCATTTACGTAAGCACTATGAAATTACTTATTACCGGAGCGACTGGATTTATTGGGACTCACCTTTGCGCAAGATTGAGCAAGAAGTATGAACTAGTAGCCTTGGTTCGTCATAGTACTGATACAAATGATTTAGTCAAAAAGAATATTAAGCCACTAATATTTGATGGTGATGTAGATGCCCTCACCGCAACTCTTTCAAATGAAAAGATTGAAGGCATTGTTCATTTAGCTTCTTTATATCTGAAGGCTCACCAATCGAAAGATATTTCAGCATTGATAGAATCAAATGTACTGTTCCCAACTCAGTTGTTAGAAGCAGCGACACGTAGCTCAGTTCCTTGGCTAGTAAATACAGGAACGTTTTGGCAACACTATGGTGGGGCACAGTATTCCCCAGTAAATTTATATGCAGCAACAAAGCAATCTTTTATCGATATTGCAAAGTACTATCAAGAAACTACACAAACAAAAATTGTCACACTCAAATTAAGTGATACATTTGGACCGGGTGATACACGTCCTAAGATCTTTAACTTGTGGCAGAAGAATGCGCAAACAAAAGAAGTCCTAGAAATGTCAGCAGGTGAGCAAATCATAGACATTAGCTACATAGATAACGTTATAGATGCATTTGAAGCATTAGTTACACAATTAATAACTAAGCCTGAATCATTAAAGGATGAGTACGCAGTTTCTCACAATGAAAAACTGACTCTACGAGAGTTATCTGCATTATTTGAAAAAATTAGTAACAAAAAGTTATATATACATTGGGGTGCAGTTCCATATCGTGATAGAGAGATTATGGTTCCATGGTCAAAAGGTGTGCCAGTTCCTGGATGGAAACCAAAAATTTCATTAGAAGTAGGGATTAAATACTTGTGTAAGGATTTATATGACAAATGCTGAAGACCTCCGTTTAGAAATACTAAAAAAAACAGAGGAGTACTACAAATTAGTTCATGCGCCAAAAGCTGAGTTTAAACCAGGTATTGATAAAATTCACTATGCAGGTCGAGTTTTTGATGAAAAGGAAATGCTTAATCTAGTTGATTCTGCGCTGGAATTTTGGCTAACTTCAGGCCGTTATACACAGCAATTCGAAACAAAATTAGCAAAGAAACTTGGTCTTAACTACGCTCTTCTGGTTAATTCTGGATCCTCAGCAAATTTAGTTGCCTTCTCTACTCTAACTTCTATTTCACTTAAGGACCGCAGAATTCAAAAAGGTGATGAGGTTATTACAGTTGCTGCTGGTTTTCCAACAACAGTTTCTCCGATTGTTCAGTACGGTGCTGTCCCAGTATTCGTAGATGTTCAACTTGAAACAGCAAATATAGATGTTACAAAACTTGAAGCAGCTCTGAGTCCTAAGACTAAAGCTGTGATGATGGCTCATACATTGGGTAATCCATTTGATTTAGGTGCAGTAACGGAGTTCTGTAAGAAGCACAATCTTTGGTTAGTTGAAGATAATTGTGATGCTTTAGGAAGTATGTATAAGGGCAAATTCACAGGTACATATGGTGATTTGGCTACAAGTAGTTTCTATCCCCCCCATCACCTTACAATGGGCGAAGGTGGCGCAGTATATATGAATCACCCGTTATTAAAAAGAATTGCGGCTTCTTTTAGAGATTGGGGACGTGATTGTTGGTGTGATTCTGGTAAGGACAATACCTGTGGTCGTCGTTTTTCACAGCAACATGGAACTTTACCTGATGGCTATGACCATAAGTATGTTTATTCACATTTTGGATATAACCTAAAGGTTTCAGACATGCAGGCCTCAGTAGGAGTTGCTCAACTTGACAAGTTAGATCAGTTTACAGCAAAGAGACGCAAAAACTGGCAAACACTCAGAGATGGTTTAGCAAATCTTTCAGAATACTTTGTTTTACCTGAGGCTACTCCTGACAGTGAGCCAAGTTGGTTCGGTTTTCTTCTCACGATTAAAGATGGTGCGCCCTTCAATCGAAATGAAATAGTAGGCTTTCTAGAAGCTGATAATATTCAAACTAGAAATCTCTTTGCAGGTAACCTTACTAGACAGCCTGCCTATCAGAATTATCTTACAGAAGGTAAAGATTATAGAATTGTTGGTAAGCTAAAAAACACTGACAAGATTATGAACGATAGCTTTTGGATTGGTGTCTATCCAGGTATGAAAGATGAGCAACTTCAATATATGATTACTACTATCAATACATTTATTACTACATTATAAATGATAGAAAATAGCAATATGAAACAATATTTAATAGGTAAACTTCGATTGATAGTGCCGTTACGAGTCCGAAAATTCATCTTTGAATTAATTGGCTTTGTTAAAGGTGATTTCTATTTACTTCCTAAGAGCCAAATCACATATTCTCATGATTTATTGTATACATATCATAATGCTGATTTTTTGCGTGAATCACTTTTTGCCAAAGCCTATGCATTAGGAAAGAAAACAGATAAAGATTTATTACTTAAAGATTATGATATCGAATGGCGCGTGCATGTGTTATGTTGGGCTGCTTCAAATGCAATTAAATTACAAGGGGATTTTGTTGATTGTGGAGTACACACCGGAATATATGCACGAGCTGTAATTCACTATACTAACTTTAAAAAGACAAAGAAGAAATATTATTTACTTGACACCTTCAATGGCTTAGACGAAAAATATAGTACTACTGAAGAGCTTAAACGGAATAATAAAATGGGTTACAATAAACGTGGTGACATTTATGCTGAGGTTTGCGAAACATTCAAAGATTTCAATGTTCGCGTGATTAAAGGCGCGGTGCCAACCACCCTTCCACTTGTAAAGTCAAAAAAAATTGCGTATTTATCTATTGATATGAACTGTGTTAAACCAGAATTTGATGCTTTGAACTTCTTCTGGGATAAAATGGTTAAAGGTGGAGTAATAATTTTAGATGATTATGGGTATGCCAATTCTACAAATGATCAGAAAAAAGCTCACGATGCTTTTGCACTTTCAAAAGGTATTAAGATACTTACACTGCCAACTTGCCAGGGATTAATAATTAAAACATAAATGTCAAAAATTTTTAAAAGTATCCCTACAGTTAGCATATGTATTCCTACTTACGAAATGAATGGAAAAGGCTCTCAATTTCTTGAGGAGAGCTTTGAAATACTTTCTCGACAGACTTTTAGAGATTTTGAGGTAATCATCTCAGATCATTCAAAGAATAATTCAATTAAAAGACTGAGTAAAAAGTATTCTCATATTTTTAGGCTGAAGTACTATCGAAATCACGTATCAATAGGCAATTCATCTGCAAACATTAACAATTCCATACTTAAAGCTCAAGGAAGATTAATAAAAATACTTTTTCAAGATGATCTTCTATACAGTGATACCGCATTGGAACAAACTGTATCTGCTTTTGACACAATGAACGCAACCTGGCTGATAACTGCATCAGAACACTCATACGACGGTATTACCTGTGTGAGGCCTTTTTATCCAAAGTACGTGAATAACATTTATTTAGGAAATAATACAATAAGCTCTCCATCTGTCTTAACAATAAAAAATGACAAACCTCTTCTTTTTGATGAAAATCTCATCTGGCTGATGGATTGTGACTACTACAAGCGTTGTTATGAGACTTTTGGTGAACCTAAAATTTTGAATCAGATCACAGTTATCAATAGAATAGGAACTCATCAGATCACTAGTAAAACTACTGAAGACTTGAAACAAACTGAGCTTGAATATTGTACTAATAAATTTGAACAAGCTGCGAAACCAATACAACTTAAAAACGTAACTCTAGTTGCTGTTTCAGGAATTGATCCGACTGGTGCTCTACAAGCTCTTGAATATTCGATGAGCGAGATCTCATATTATGAGGCTGTTTTAATATCTCACACAAAACCAAACAATTTGCCAAAGAATATAGTATTTAAAAAATGCAAATCTACTGAGCTACAGAATAAAAATCCTAAAGATACTACAGATTATAGTAAGTTTATTGCCTATGACTTACATCAGTACATTACGAGTGACTATGCATTACTTGTTCATAAAAATGCGCATGTTTTGCGCCCATTAAAATGGAGTAACTCATTTTTAAAGTATGACTATATTGGGGCACCCTGGCCTAAGAATATTCATTATACTAATGAAGGAGTAAATGTCAGAGTTGGTAATGGAGGATTTTCACTAAGAAGTATGAAAATTATGAAAGCTCTTGAGGTTTTGAAGTTGCCATTTACAGACAATGGCAGTGGTTACTATAATGAAGATGGCTTGCTATGTGTGTATCACAGAAGCAAATTAGAAAAGTATGGGATTAAGTATGCACCGGTTGAAGTTGCTGCTGAGTTTAGTGGCGAGACCTATCATCAAGATTCTAGTTTAGAACCATTTGGTTTTCATGATAATAAAAAATATGTTCCCACCTTTTTTTACTTGAAGTATTTTCTTAAGAAGTTATTTAAAAGAATATGATTGTAACTGAGCTATATAACGGACAAGGTTTAGGTAACCAATTATGGTGTTATATTGTCACGCGTGTGATAGCTCTAGATAAAGGTTATTCATTTGGAATTAAATCACCAGAAAAATTTAAAGGAAGTAGTTTTTTAAATTTAGATTTTGGTAACAAAGTTATTGGTGGCATTGGACCAGAAGGTGGTCCGCCGAGAGAATTGCCGCAAGATATTTCTTATTACTATGCAGAACAAAAAACATCGCATCCAATAGATGGCGGTGATATTCGCACCTATGATCCAGAACTACTTAAAACTCCTGACAAGACAAAAATCGATGGAATTATGCAGGATGAACAGTATATCAAACATCGAAAAAATGAAATTAGCAAATGGCTAGAAATCAATGCTGGTATAGAGTGTTTCGAATACTCAAATGATGATACTTGTGTTATCAACTTTAGAGGTGGTGAGTACATTCATATCAAAAATGTTTTTTTGCCCAAGAAATATTGGAAGAATGCTATTAATTACATGCTTTCAATTAATAAGAACTTTAAGTTTATTGTAGTCACTGATGACGTAGTAACAGCTAGAAAATTTTTTCCAAATTATAAGATAGTTCATACTAGTATTGCGACTGATTACTCAATCATAAAAAATGCTCACTACTTAATTTTATCTAACTCTAGTTTTGCTTGGTTTCCCGCATGGTTAAGTGAGACTCTAAAAGTTTGCTTAGCTCCAAAGTACTGGGCACGCCATAATATTAATGATGGATTTTGGGGCTGCGGATATAACGTCACTTCAGGTTGGCTGTATCTAGATAGAGCTGGAAAAGTATTTAATTATAAAAACTGCATTCAAGAGATTAATAAAAAAACTAGAGAACACCCTGAATTGTATAGACAACAAAAAGTACAAAGTAACTTTCTTGTTCTTTCCAACTACTACAATGACCTTAGTTGGGTGCCTCACTATTCAGACAATTATATTATTTATGATCAAAGTGAAGCTAGAATCTACCCAGCACTTTTAAACACGAAGAAAGTTACTAGAAGCCCTCATTTAGGTCATAACATCCGTGACTACTGCAGTTACATCGTTGATAATTACGATAAACTGCCACCTGTAATTATATTTGCTACAGGTAATATATTTCCTAGACATATTTCAAAAGAAAGATTTAATTATTTAGTAAATAATCAGTACTTCACTCCATTAGAACAAAGCTCAAGATATGCGGAAAACTGGCCGTGGTGTACGGTATCTTCTGATGGCGGATTTCTTGAACTTAATAACAACTGGTACTTAGCAGATGGATCTACGCATCCCACTAAATATTTTCATACTTATAATGATTTTTTGAAGTTTATTTTTGAAGAGCCAGTCTTACCTAGGTATATACGCTTTGCACCAGGCGCAAATTACATCGTAGCTCGTGGGCAAATTGTAAAGTATCCAAAAATATTTTATAAAAATCTCATACAGTTTGTGTCACATTCTAAAGCATCCATCCCAGGAGAATCACACATAATTGAACGGGCACTCTTTACAATTTGGAGTTCAAACTTCAAACTTAGTGAGAGAATTCTAAAACCAATTTCTATAAACTTCGTCCCTGCTGTCAGAACTCCTTCCTCACAATTGAGAAGGTTTGCAAGTTCTGTAGTGGGTATAGCTTTACATATTAATAATATTCGGCAAAGAGCTTTTGCAGCACTACAGTATAAATTGAACTACAATGACGAAGACTATGATTAAGAACTCAACTTCCTTTTCATCGTTAATTAGTTCGTATCTTACTAAGGTTGGTCAATTTGTTGATTCATATTTGCATCCAATTGAGTATAAACGGAAAGTCTCTCAGGAAATACGAAACTACAGAAAAAAAATTAAAATTTATGATATTTTCAACTTCTTTAATGAAATTGAGTTACTAGAAGTTAGGCTCAATATTCTTAATAAACATGTTGATTATTTTGTTATAGTTGAGTCGACTTTAACACATTCTGGTTTACCGAAAGAATTGTATTTTAACAAAAATAAAAGATTATTTAGTAAATTCAAGAATAAAATTATTCACTTGATAATTGAAGTTCCCATTAGGGATTTTGATGATGCAAAGCAACGTTTAGCAAATGCCAAAACACCTCAATTCGAAAAAGATATTCTTTCATACGCTTTATCTTCAAAAAATGTCCCTTCTGATGCCCCTCATTTTCTGCGCGATTTTTATGAGAAGGAGTATGTTAAAAAAGCGCTCTTAAATTTAAATGATAATGATATTTGCTTTATATCAGATCTAGATGAGATCTGGAATCCAGAAACTGTGATAGATTTTAGAGTAGATACTGTTTTCAAACTTAAACAAGACGTTTACACCTACTACTTAAATAATCGTTCTAGTGAGCTGTGGGCAGGTACAATTGTTACAAAATATAAGAATATAAAGGACTCATGCTTAAATCACTTGCGCTCAAAAAATCTGACAAAACATAGATATATTGCAAATGGCGGTTGGCATTTTACCTTTCAAGGAGGAGCAGACAGAGTGAAACAAAAATTAGCATCGTATAGTCACCAAGAGTTTAACAATTCTAGTATTAAATCACAAGTAAAAGATCGTATTGGGGAAAATAAAGATATTTTAAACAGAAACTTTAAGTACTGGATTGATTCAAGTAATCTGCCTGACTATCTTATAAAAAACCAAGCAAGGTATAAGAAATTTTTTAAAAAATAACATGATAGTCACACAACTTACCGGTGGTCTAGGAAATCAATTGTTTCAATATGCTTGTGGTTTAGCTCTATCTAAGAAAATTGGTGTGCCATTGAGTTTTTACTTTTACTCAGCATCAGGCAATACTAAACGAAGCTTGGCGTTGGATTGCTTTAGTATATCTGGAAAACAACTACCTTCACATCAAAAATTTCTTTTTGAATACTCAAGTTATATTCAGAAAGTCAGTAACCATTTTTTGAACGCGCAACTTCCAGTACTGCCACATGTATTTACTGAGAAAAGCTTTAAATA
>JBILGT010000040.1:0-4423 GCA_044350895.1 Limisphaerales bacterium | reverse complement strand
TATGTCAAGTACCCAATAAACTAGGCGTGTTGTCTGTGGATAAGTGGTTTCGGGTGTTAAGTTGAGCAAACGCTTTTGGCGTCATTTTCAGTACTGAGTGCAATCTTTCTTCATTGTAATACAAAACAGCTTGATGCAAAGCAGCACCCAGTTCTCCCAGGTGTTCAAAACGATCTGTTCTTCCAAGGTCAAGTTTAAAGTGTGAGTAAAATGATTCTTGAAACCCATTTTGCCAAGGTGAGCCTTTATCACTCATAGAAAGTTGTATACCAAGTTGTTTGAGTGTGTTTTGATACATTTGACTGTCATACTCGCTTCCTTGATCTGAGTGTAGGTACACTGGAACATGCGTTCTTCTTTTGAACGCATCTTCGAGTGCTCCTACTACGAGCTCACTGTTGTGGTATCGAGAAATATTCCAACCTACAATCTCCCTAGTAAATTGATCCATGATGGTAGCAAAGTAAATGAACTTCTCTTGAAAACGAATGTAGGTAAAATCTCCAACCCACACAATATTTGGAGCAAGTGGACACAGTAGTTTAGAAACATTCACTACTGCTAGAGCTGGTTTACCAAGATCAGCTATCTTGATTGGTTTGCTCAATCTTCTTCTGTATGGTTTCATACCAAATTTCTTCATCACTCGTAATATTCTTTTCTTGTTTAACTTGAGTGCAAGTGCCAGTCGCTTGTGCCCATATGCTGGATGTTTTGTCCAGACTGATTCGATCTGTTGTTTAACTTCCTCATCAAGTGCCGGACGTTTGTGCTTGTAGTACAACAATGCCCGAGATATCCCTAACTTCTTTGCAAGCTCTGTCTTGGTAAGTTGGCTACTGCCAACCATATTAGTGATGAGCATATTTTTTTTCCAACTTACTTAACTTGTATGTTAATTGTCCAATTATTTCCAACAATTCACTCTTCTCCCGCTGCCAATTCTGTACAACAGTTCCCCCTGGTTTACTCCCCATCTGGGCACTTATCCAGTTATATACCGTTTTTGCATTTATCCCTGCATCTCGTGCAACCTCAACTACTGGCACTCCTTCTTTTATCCTCCCCAACACTTGTTCTTTTATCTCTTTTGCTATTGGTGGTCTAAATGCCATATTTCCCTTTCTACCCGAATACTACTACCTCCTTTCCATTACACTCAATGCCTAGTTTACTGGGTACCCGCCAGTCTTGGACTGATTGCACTGAGAACTTAATTTCCACACGCTGACTGCGGCCATTGTCGTTGACTGCTTGGAGTACAACTGTGTAGTCGCCAGATGGCAAATAGCCAACGTGCCAATTGGAATTGGCAACGGGCTGGTTGAAGTACCATGGCCCAGTTGAAAGACCCCAGAGTTCGCCATACACACTCACCGCATTGTTGGGTGGGCGCACTACCAGTGTGACATCTGTATTGAACGGAATCTCACCGCGTGGTGACAGCAGCTCTGCGGTACTTGGTGGACAGAGATTATTCTGCACCATGATCGCAACCGTGTTGTGCCACCAGTCGCCGTGGTCGTTGAAAGAACTTGATTCATTACGTCCATCAAAGCGCCACTTATCAAAACAGGTGGTCTCGCCTTTGTCATTAACCGTGATGAAACTCACTCCCTCATCCAACTTAACGGACTGGAAGTTGTCAGTGAATCCACCATTGAAGCCAATTGGTTTTTCGGTGAATCTATCAACAAAGTTTTTCTCACGGAAAAAGACGACCCATTTGGTGGGCGGATTGCCTTGCGGACAACTGCCATACTCCACTTTGATGCGCGTGGTTTTGTGCCACCAGTCGCCATGATCATTCATGCTGTGGTACTGCGTGCTGCCACCAAATCGATTGGCGTCAAAACAGTCTTTACCACCGCCTTGATCATAGGTCGTGAAGTGCATGTTGGAGTTGTCCATGCGCACGGACAAAAAGTCATCACTGAAGTCTTGCTCACCATAGCCTAGTTTGCGGATTAGCCCCGAGTAGTTTTTGTCGCGGAAGAAACTGATGCCGACGACATCACCGGGGTTGGGACTGGGCGGTGGGGCTGGCGTTGGGTTGTTCCCAGGCTCTGGTGCTGGATTGGGATTACAGGCGTCGTTGAGTGAAGAGGCCACGACTGCGTTAGCGCAGCTCAACGGATAGATGTAGTAGGATGAAGTCAAGTTATTAGCATTCTCACCTGAACTGAATTCATTGTTTCCAAGATCCCAATCAGTTTGAAAAAGCTTCAAGACCCCTTCCGTCCCGTCTTGGCTGATTTTACCATCGCTTCTATCAAACAAGTTAATTCCCCACCCATTCGGCACTGCAACTGCTGAGGCTTGATTGTTGAGTGGATCATTCTCAAGTGAGTAAAATCCATTCAAACCACCCTGAGTTCTGCCTCTAAAGAAACTGTCTTCAAAAAGCACTGCCATTCCTTTGATGTTTGTGAAGGCATTGAAGCGATTCACAAATTCCGCAGGATGTAGGTAGATGCTGTTGTAGAAATCGAGGTCATCAGTGCCCGCAGCTGGTCCCCATGTATACCCAAAGTTCTGAATTCTCATCTCCCAATGCAGATGGGAGCCACAGATTCCGCAGCCAGTGTTGCCAATGGTGCCAATCTGCTCATGAAAACCAATATTACCTACTGCGGCAGAAATTGAGTTGAGATGTGCATATGCAGACCAAATGGGAGTGCAGTCCGCTAGCCGATGCTCAATTACTACCAAGTTACCAAAGCCACCATTTGCCCATCCTGCATAGACAACAGAACCACTTGCGACTGAATAGACGGGATCACCAAGGTCATTACGATTTCCTTTCGCATTCAGATCATAGCCTTGATGACGATTCCGTGTGGCTGAGGATGGTTGTAAAAAGTCGTAACCCCCACCTTTATTATAGTCATTCGGAGAAACTGGCCAGTTAAATTGAGTCGCAACTGCAATACCATTGCAGCTCGTTGCAGTTTGTACTTCAGCTTTCCCTTTCCTGTATGACTGAAAATTGACAAAAAACGCAAGACAACCGAACACGAGGATTACTCCAAGTGCTCTCCACATCCACAAACTTTGTCTGTGATACACAAGACACTTTTCCTTTCAAAACTGTGAGTGAGATAAAAGTCCACAATAAGTAAACTCCCTTCATTTACTTAGGTGGATTTTTAAAGATATTTTTATTCAAATTTAATAGTACTGACTATTTTCTCAAGCAACTCTAAGTTCTTTTTTGCCTCTGGTGTGTATTTCATCGTAAGAGACTGTGCCTCGGGGTGCAAACCAATCGATGCAGTTCTAGTTTTTTCCCTGTTTAAAGGAACAACAATTATCCGCCCGATACCATAAGGACGAGATCCACTATAGAATTCTCCAGCAAAATCAAAAGTATAACCTTCTATATTACCCACGACTCTTTGGGAAATTTTTGCTCCGTTATGGAACAGATTTTGCTCAATTGACTCTGTAAAACTAAACGAAGAAGTTGTAATACCCAGTGACGGAAATGTTGGTGGAATTCCCCCTCTATTTTCATCATAATCAAATTTGGGTGAGACTGAAATTATGAATGGATTATTTGGTACCCTATCATCAGGAGATTGGTTATCCTCTTCTTTAATCATCCAGTCTCCTGGATATTCAAAACTGACCCCTGCTTTTGGGTTTTGGTACACTTTCCAACCAGGAATAGTAGCTACTCTAGGTGTTAGAGTGGGGTAATTAGTAGGTGTTGCAGTTGGTCGAGGAGAACTCATTTTTGAAATGTCTACTGTTATCGGTTGGCTATTAACCACAGTTTTTTTACTAATTCCCCTCTTTCCAAGTGTTGTACCAAGAAAAGCAGCTACAAATACTGCCAGTACAAACAAAATTGCAAATAGTGCTTGAGATTTGTTATTTATTTTCATATTTTTTTATTCAAACTTAACTGTGCTAACCATTTTTTCAAGTAATTCTAAGTTTTTTTTTGCTTCAGGAGAATATGTTTCCTTTGCAGATTGTTGTTCGCCAAATATACCAATTGAGGCAGTTCTAGTTCGCTCTGTATTCAATGGGACTACAATTACACGACCAATTCTATAAGGCCGGGGTTTCTCATAAAGCTCTCTTGATAAATCATATGAGTAACCCGTCTTGTTATCTACGAATCGCTCTGAAACATCTACTCCATTATGGAATAAATCTCTCTCAAGTGACTCAATATAACTAAGTGAAGAAGTGCTTATCTTAAATGAAGGATATGTATCAGGAATTTCCACACCATCTTCTTCGTTATAGTCATATTTAGGTGAGACTGAGATTATGAATGGATTCTCAGGTATTTCATTTTCTGGTGACTGATAGTCATACTCTTTAATCATCCAGTCTCCTGGATATTCAAAACTGACTCCAGCTTTTGCATTCTGATACACTTTCCATCCTTCAATTGTAGGAACTCTTG
>JBILGT010000009.1:0-44111 GCA_044350895.1 Limisphaerales bacterium | reverse complement strand
TACTGGCTATTCCCAGAAAACATCTCAATATTTCTTCGTACCCTTGTTGATCTTCCTACCTTCACGCTTACCTTCCTATTCCGGAATGTATCGTGCGATATTCATCAACATTTCATAGATCATGAGTTGCTTATAGAAATAACTGACAGCATGCAATATGCTGATTATGAAAATACAATGTGAAAGTGAATATGCCAACCGAATATCATATCGTCCATAAGGAATCTTTAAAGAAGGTCGCGGATGGTACGAAAATGGCAGAAGAAGAGCAACGTCAAAAGGCAAGATTTATCCTCAGAAGGATTCAAGAAAAACTTGCTGGTGAATCTATTATCTTTATTGACAATCCCTCAAGACTAGATCACTTTCCAGTTGAGGGAACAGATGTTGTGATTGGTTGTGCATTTGATAACCAGTGTCTATTGGATTATGAAGAAACATTGCGAAAAAATAATATTCCATTTCGAAGAGATGAAACTCTTATTTTAAAGTAGTAATAGCAGCAGTATGCTAGAATTTTAATCGCTATGAACATGTTTAAACCCACCGCCGCTACAACACCTGAAGAATATATTTCACTAATTGATGAACCTCGCCGAAGCGAGATAGAAAAACTACATAAATTAATACAAAAGACTATACCGGATCTTAAACCACACATTGTATCTGGCATGATTGGGTATGGAACGTATCACTATCGCTATGCTAGTGGGAGAGAAGGTGATTGGTCTCTGGTACTGTTGGCAAGTCAAAAAAATTATATTTCAGTGTATGTGTGTGCTGTTGATAATGAAAAATATATTACAGAATCATTTAAAGACAAATTACCTAAAGCTAGCATTGGTAAAAGTTGCATTCGCTTTAAATCACTTGCTGATATTGATCTCAACATCATTACAAAAATTATTTCAGAGGCTGCCAAATTAGGTGGGGTAGGACAAGTATCCTAATTTGAATCATCAGGCAGAGCATTAAATTCTAATTCTCTATCGTGCATCCATGCTTGCATGCCATCAGGATCTTCCATCAGTTCAGTCATTTTTACCATTGCCTCTGCATGAGCAGGTTCTAAGGCATAATCGGCTCCATGGCGCTGACTTAACTTAGCCATTTCTTGGAATGTCGCAGCTCGAAATGCCATATCACACGCACCGCCAAGTTGTTTACAGGTCATTGTTTTCATAAAAATTATTTCCTCTGGTGTACCCTATTGTATATACTCAGCGAGTACTTGTTTACAGTGTTTAATTAAATCATGCTCCAATATACTCAGCTCCGTCACAAATTCTCCTCTTAATTTTTTTTGTAAATCTGAAGGCAACTCTTCAATCATCACATGAAAAAGTGGTTTATGACCACCGAGAAATACTCCATTTATATGTGTACCTTCTACAAACTTTTCTGCCTCACTCATTATTTGTTGCACATGTTGTTTAAGTTCATTATTGATCTTGTGAGTTAGTTTAGTGCTTCTTCCATACAACTCACCCGAATTTATTCTAGTTTTTCTTTGAACGCCTTCGTCTTGGTAGTCTTTGGACTGTACTAGTTCACCTTTACTAAAAAGAAATAAGTGAGCTTTTTCACTGTCAGCAATAATAAATAGGTAATTAGCCTCTTCTAGTTCTGTGAGTACGGATTTTAAGTCAGTACTAAATGACTCTACGTTTTCAGGTGTGTGATTTGTTATCTTCATAATACTAAGAGTATAGCACTTATAGGACCACTTACTTGACTAATGTCCAGATTAGCCTGGTAACATGATATACTTTGCAGAGACAATTGGTAGAGTAAATTGAAAATAATGCATGCAGGAAAATAGTAAAAATTTACATAGAGTTCACACAATGAGTGTTGGTAGGGTTTACCCACTGTATATTGCTAAAGTAGAGAGAAAAGGTCGTACTAAAAGTGAAGTTGATGAGATTATTCGCTGGTTAACTGGTTATTCTCAAAAACAATTGGAAGCAGAATTGCAAAAAGAAACTGACTTTAAAACATTTTTCGCACAAGCTCCCAAATTAAACCCTGCTCGTTCACTTATTACGGGTATGATCTGTGGTGTGAGAATTGAAGATATTACAGACACAGTAATGCGAGAAGTTCGATACCTAGATAAACTGATCGATGAACTTGCTAAGGGTAGAACTATGGAAAAGATTTTGAGAAAGTAATTGTATGACAAAAAAAAGTGTCTCAGGTGGTGTTGTGCATGAAGTTCCAGATGACTTACGTCAAGCTTTGATTGCTGAACCAGGTGCATTGGAACTATGGGAAAAACTTTCTCCACTAGCCCGTAATGAGTGGATTTGTTGGACAATCTCAGTGAAACGAGAACAGACTAGAAACGAGCATGTGCAACGAGTCTGCTCACAACTATTGGAGGGAATGCGAAGACCTTGTTGCTGGATCGGATGCATTCACCGTACTGATAAGGAAATTAGTCCATCAATTAAATACATTTTAGGTAAGAAAAATAAAAGTTCTAACAAATAATTGATCTGTAAGTTTCACGTAACAT
This sequence comes from Limisphaerales bacterium, assembly GCA_044350895.1. Lineage (GTDB taxonomy): Bacteria > Patescibacteriota > Microgenomatia > UBA1400 > PJMF01 > OMIS01. The sequence continues at coordinate 41,590 of JBILGT010000009.1, read as the reverse complement.
AGTGAAATTTGGTATACTCAGTTCATATGAAAACATATCAAACGATTGATGAATATATTGCAACATTTCCCAAAAACGTGCAAGAAATCTTGGAAAAAATGCGCAGTACAATTAAGAGTGCTGCACCAAATGCTACAGAAGCAATTTCATATGGCATTCCTACATTCAAACTAAATGGTAATCTCGTACACTTTGGAGGTTACAAAGAACACATTGGATTTTATCCTGCACCTCGCGGTATTGAAGCGTTTAAAAACGAACTAAAAGGCTATGAAGGTGGTAAAGGAACAATTAAGTTTTCCTTAGATAAGCCAATTCCGTTTGAACTTGTTGCAAAAATTACAAAGTTTCGTGCTGAACAGAATAAGAACAAAGAGTAAATTTCCAGGAGAAAATTAGCTAAAATCGTGATACACTAGCCCATTACGCTATGCCAAGTGATGTAACTGTTATTAACTTTACTGATGTCCACTTTGAACACGGCTATCGTCGTGAAATTTTAGAGGGGGCAAGTTTTAGTGTCCGCAAAGGAATGAAAGTTGCTTTGATGGGACAAAATGGTGCTGGAAAAAGTACTATTTTTAAAATGATCACAGGCAAACTTAAGCCACAATCTGGTACCATTGCTGTCAGCAATCAACTCACAGTAGCCACTGGTCACCAAGTCATCACACCAGCCGAACGTGAACTCACCGTAGAAGAATTTTTTCATCAATCATTACCACTTGAATCACATGAACTCCGTCGACGCATGAGTGAAGCGCTTGATGCTGTCAATTTAAGTGCAGATCCAGAAAAAAAAGTTAAAGATTTTTCAGGTGGTCAGCAGGCACGCTTACTACTTGCCGCAGCACTGATTCAAAAGCCTGATATTTTGCTACTCGATGAGCCTACCAACAATTTGGATTTGGATGGCATCGGTCACTTAATGGTTTTCTTGATGGAGTATCCCAAAACTGTACTCGTTATTTCTCACGATGCAGACTTTTTAAATTCATTTACTGATGGAGTTTTATATTTGGACAGCTACACCAGAAAAGTAGAACAGTATGTCGGAACATACTATGACGTGGTGGAAGAGATTAAAGTGCGAATTGAAAAAGAAAACATGCAAAATGCTCGGCTTGCAAAAGAGATTCAAGAGAACAAAGAAAAAATTAACTTCTTTGCACATAAAGGTGGCAAGATGCGCTTGGTAGCTCGCAAGATGCGCGAAAAAGTTGAAGAGTATGAAGCTGAGAAAGTTGATGTGAGACGTGAAGATAAAACGATTAGACCATTCACGATTCCGGTAGAAGAAGACTTGCCTAGCACTATAATGAAAATCGATTCATTCACAATTATGCAGAACCACAAAATTGTGACGAAGCCAGCCCGCATTCTAATTGGCAAACACCAACATCTCCAAGTCAAAGGTCCCAATGGTATTGGAAAGACAACGCTGATTGAATCTCTTGCGACTGGTACTGCTGAGGGTGCATTCATCACTCCAGGAGTTCGAGTCGGGTACTATCGCCAAGATTTTTCTACACTTAATTATGAGCACACTGTTCATGAGTCACTGGTTGAAGCAATGTTAATAGGTGATGGTTCAGGTACTGAAGAATATCTGCGCTCAGTGGCAGCAGGATTTTTAATTACTTCACAACTGATTAACACAGAAATTCATAGCTTATCAGAAGGTCAAAAAGGATTGGTGAGTTTTGCACGACTCGTATTACAAAAACCGGGATTACTAATTTTAGATGAACCTACTAATCACATTAACTTTAGACACTTGCCGATCATTGCAGCAGCATTGGACAAATACGAAGGTGCGATGATTATTGTTTCACACGTCGAAGATTTTATTTCTCAAATTAAAATTGATACTGTTCTAGATTTGGAACGATAATTTTTCTTAAGCTGAAACGCAGTGATAAGCTTGGTATAATCAGTAAATGTCATCCACAAAATATCCTCACATTGTTCCTCTGGCTCAAAGTCATAAGCCAATTGATTAGGGTGTAGATATTGGTCACGTTCATCTCAAAACTGCAGATCTTACTAGAGTCTATGATTTTTATGTAGGAATTCTTGGCTTTGATGTGATTGCGCGAATGCCTACGGCACTTTTTCTTTCTGCAGGAGGCTATCATCACCATTTGGCATTTAATACTTGGGAATCAGCTGGCGGTAATCCACCACCAGCAGGTACAACAGGTCTGTATCATGTGGCACTGCGATATCCTAATCGGGCAGCATTGGGTGATGCACTTTTGAGACTCACACAAGCTGGTTGGCCACTCGAAGGAGTGAATGATCATGGGACACACGAAGCACTTTATTTGCGTGATCCTGATGATAATGGCTTGGAATTATATTGGGATCGTCCTGCAACTGAGTGGCCTGTAGATGGAAATGGTCATTTAACATTTGTTGGTAAACAACTTGATATTGAAGGACTACTGGAGGCTGGAAAAAAGAAAGCATAAGATGACAAAAGGAATTCACCACATTACTGCAATCGCATCAGATGCTGCAAAAACTGTTCAGTTTTATACTGAAGTGTTGGGCCTGCGGCTTGTGAAAAAAACTGTCAATCAAGATGACACAAAAACATATCATTTATTTTTTGGTGACAAATTAGGTCATGCAGGAATGGATTTAACATTTTTTATTTTCTTACCTGCGCAACAAGGACGAGCTGGGGTGGGCTCGGTAACAACAATTTCATTTGCTGTGCCAGAAAACTCTTTAGACTTTTGGATTGAGAGATTTACCAAAATGAATATCAAACACGAGGGAATAACCACTCGCTTTGGAAAACAAAGAATTTCTTTTTATGATAGTGATATGCAGCATCTTGAACTTGTTGGTGTGCCAGAAAATGAGTTAGATACTACTGCAGATATTTGGACAACAGATGCTGTTACCAGTGATACTGCAATAAGAAATTTTTATTCAGCAGGAATGACTGTCTCAAATATTGAATTAATTGAACCAGTACTGACCTATGTTTTTGGATACGAACTACAAGAAGTTGCCGAAGATACATATTTATATGCAGTCTCAGACTCACAGCGAGCTCACTATTTGGAAGTTACAATTGATCGTACTAATGATCGCGGTATTCAGACAGCAGGCACTGTGCATCACATTGCATTCAGAGCTCAAGACAAGCAAGAACAATTTGAGTTTCGAAAAAATATTCTCAAACTTGGACTGTATCCCACAGAAGTTGTAGATCGTTTTTACTTTAAGTCAGTCTACTTTAGAACGCCAGCCGGTATCCTTTTTGAAATTGCAACTGATGGTCCTGGATTTACAGTAGATGAACCAGTACAAGAGCTTGGAAAAAAACTTGCATTGCCACCATTCTTAGAAAATAAAAGACCACTGATTGAAGCGAACTTACCGCCTCTTTCGAAAGTTTAAACAATGCAACAAGATATCAAACTATTTAATTATCATTTCATTGATAATGATGCTGATAAAACAATTTTTTTATTGCACGGAACCGGCGGTAGTAAAGAAGATTTCTTATTTCTTAACACCGCACTGCACAAAAACTTTAACTTAGTTGGCTTACAAGGCAATGTTGATGAACAGGGAAGTACTCGCTTTTTCAAGCGCATCAAACATGGTTTTTTTGATCAGGATAGCATAAAAGAAGAATCTGAGAAATTTCAAAAGTTTTTAACAGCATGGCGTGAAACATATATGGTGAACACAGAAGATTTTACTTTTTTAGGCTATTCAAATGGTGCAAATATGTTGCTGGCCAATCTATTCTACTATCCAGAAAGTATGAACAAATTAGCGCTGTTGCACCCAATGATTCCATTTGAAATTAAACCACACAGTATTGATTTATCTCAACATCATATATTTGTAGCACATGGTCAGGAAGATCCACTAGTGCCCATAAGTGAACAAAAAAAATTGCTTGCAATTATGCAGGATAATTCAGCACAAATTGTCGCCAAAGAATATCCTCGAGGTCATGCAATCTCAAGAAATGAAATTATAGATGTTACAAAATTCCTTATGGAGAGTTAATCAAGACTAGAGTTTTTTCTTAAGGTATATGATACTATCAGTATATGGAAAGTTACTTTTTCAGTTACTGGTGGATGTTGGTGCTTTTGACAATTGTGGTCGCAATTCTTACGAAACATCTCGTGAAAATTATACTATTTGTTGTGATCCTTGTAGGATCATTTATCTTGGCATGGAAATATGCCGTTCCACCGACTTTGGAAGCCGTATCAAGTTGTTTTAGTGAAGAAGATAAAAAACTTGAAGAATTTTATACAAAAACAAAGGATGTCGCTTTTGGTAAAGATCGCACTGCACTAGTTTGTAACAATAGTAGTGAGAGCTTTGGTCGATTGGATGCATGTTTAACTAAGGTCGCAAAAGAACGCCCTGCAACATTCTTACTATACCGCGCATATCCAGAGTTTAAAGAGACGCTCACAAATATTGTTGAAGATCATAATATCTTTTGTAAAGATAAAAAGATTTCATATCCTGATTTTAGAAACTAAATATACAATTTGTGGAGCATCTATATAAAAGGTAATTTCCCAAATGCCCACATTTTTGATATGATGTCATTCTGTTTGTTTCCATAAGAATATTTAGTTGTAAGGCATGTAATGAAAAAAATCCCCAGTGTTGATGAATATATGGAGCAACTTGAGCATCCATTGAAAGCTGAGGTTCAAGAAATCAGAAAAATAATTATGGGCGTAAGTCCGCTCATTACTGAAGAAGTGAAGTGGAACTCACCATCATTTAGTTACACTGATTATCTCGCCACTTTCAACCTGCACGTTACCAAACATGTACATCTCGTTTTTCATAATACACGGGTTATGCAAATTCAAAGCGACCTACTTGAAGGTAAATTTAAAGACAGAAAAATGATCTTCTTTACAAGCATGGAAGATGTTCTAGCCAAAAAAACTGAGCTGGAGCGAATTGTGCGTGAGCTAATGGCGCTACTCGACAAATACCCACCAGAACCAAAGGTGGAAGGTGAGTTTGAATCAAAAGATTAAAAGCTTTTAATATGCAGAATATTTTAAAAATTATCAAACTGTCCAAACCACAGCATAAGTGGATACTCCTGTCTGCATTTTTGATTACTGTACGCGCAGTTTTGCAACAAGCCACCCCAATCACTATGAAGTTTGTTGTGGATGAGCTAACACAACAAATTAGCGCCGGCACTGGCAACTATAATCGTCTTGTTTTCTTGTTTGGTCTGATTCTGACAATTAACTTGAGTTCCGTAATTCTTAACACCATTAATCAACGACTCGGCGATTTTATTTCATCTCGCCTTGGTCGGTATCTCACTGAACTGTACTACAGAAAAATCTTTACACTACCTCAACGATATTTTGATTCTGAAATTGCAGGAAAAATAGTTAACCAACTCAACCGAGGTATTTTATCAATTGGTGGCTTTGTAGGTGCTGCTACAAATTTTATTACTCCAGCTTTACTTCAAGCTGTGTTTGGTATTGCTATCTTAAGCTATTTTGATTTAACAATTGGACTACTCGCGCTGGCAGTATTTCCTATTTATATTGCAATTTCTAGTTACTCCACCAAGCGTTGGGGAGTTTTCCAAAATGAAAAAAATATTCATGAAGATGCCACCCGTGGCAGAATTTCTGAAGTAATTACCAATATCAAACTTGTCAAAACATATAACACGCAGAAGAAAGAGTGGGAGTATGTTTCAGACAAGTACACCACAATAAATAAAATTTATGATAAGCAGTCTGTTAGTTATCACATTCTCAATTTCTTGCGAGAGTTCGGATTGGAAATTGCATTTGTCATTATTTTATTCATGATCTTTCAAAAAACATTTGCTGGTGATTTGACGCTGGGTGAAATGGTGATGATCATTCAACTCCTTGCACAACTGCGCTGGCCGCTCTATGGCATGAGTTATATGTTGGAGCAAGTCAATCGTGCTGAAGCCGACTCAAAAGAATTCTTCAGCGTACTAGATTTACATGGTGACGAGTTGTACCAAAATAAGCAGCAGACAAATATTATCAAGCATCCAGAAATTGTGTTTGATCATGTTAGCTTTGCCTATGAAAATGGTGAGCCAGTTCTCAAAGATATTTCTGTAAAATTTGAAAGTAAGGAAACAGTGGCACTAGTGGGACACTCTGGTGCTGGCAAATCTACCTTGATTAATTTAATTCTCAAACTCTATGAACCAACAAGTGGTGAGATTTCTATTTCTGACAAAAAATATTCTGAGACAGATCACGCTTGGGTACGCGAACATATGGCACTTGTTTTCCAAGATAATGAATTATTTTCTTCGACAATTAGAGATAATGTGGCCTATGGTGCGCCCGATGCAAGTGATGAAGCAATTATTAAGGCACTCAAACAAGCCAATGCGTATGAATTTGTTGAGAAGTTGAAAGATGGTCTTGATGCTCAGATTGGCGAGCGTGGTCTCAAATTATCTGGCGGACAGAAACAACGCATTCAAATTGCCCGCGCCATTTTACATGATAAACCGATTTTGATTCTTGATGAAGCTACCAGTAGTTTGGATTCCAAATCAGAACGCCTCGTCCAAGATGCACTTGAAAAACTTTTCAAAAATCGTCTCGTCATTATCATTGCCCACCGTTTCTCAACAATTCAAAACGTAGACAGAATCGTAGTATTAAGTGAAGGCACAATTGCTGATGCTGGCAAACCAAAAGAATTGGCGCAAAGAAAAGGTCTGTATTCAGAGTTGCTAAAGTACCAGGTAGATGGCAATAAGAAATTACTAAGTCAGTACGAGTTGTACTAAACTAATTCTGTAAATAATAATTCAAGCAATTTTTTTGATGCAACATAGTTGCGCAAAATCATTTTTCCGTAGAGTTCTTTGCCCACAACTTTTTTCAGCTTATTTTTTGTGAGGCCTTCTAACTGAGTGTCCATGTAGAGCACAGTATTGCCCGCAATAATGGGTGAGATACTTTCATTTTCAGGAATCGCAGCTGCAACATCATGGGCATTTAATTCTGGTGAAAGATACGCAATATACCTGCGCACATCTGCTTCAGTCTTCCACGCTTCAGGAATTTTATAGAGAATTTCTTTAAGTTCTTCTTGGGTACGGAGGATGACTTGTACAGAATATGAAAAGCGTTTTTCAAAGAGTGATTCTACACTTTGAATAATCTTGGCACGGTCGATGTGATGGCATTCACAGATAACAGTATCGCTTTGAGTGTAGGCGTGGATATTTTTACAACCAGCTGCTTTGAAGATGCTGATAAGTTCATCTTCACGGGTAATATTATTACCACTGACGTTAATACCTCTGATTAGTGCTGCATATTTCATAGGTGTAGTGTATCACGCGCTATATACGGTATACTTAGGGCATATGAAATTCATTAATCCTCCTCAATTTATCGCTGGTCTTATTAGTTTTGTGACTACACTTGTAGAAGGCTTACTTGCGCTGCGCATTTTGCTCAAGTTATTTGGTGCATCTGCTGCCGCACCCTTTGTATCATGGGTATATGAAACAACGCAGCCACTCTTGAATCCTTTTAGTGGCATGTTTCCAAATCCACAGATCAGCGGTGGTTTTGTGCTGGAATTCTCATCGATCTTTGCTCTGATGGTGTATGCATTTATTGGTTATGTGATCAGTCAGGCTTTGGAAGCGATGGCGTACTATGACGAGCGCAGGGATGAGCGGAGAAGATAAAAGAGAGTGCTTAAACGCAAACATCATAAGTGTGCATTTTTTCCTAATTGACGAGCTGTGAGTAGTGGGTTTAGAATTGTGGCAATGCAATCATCAAAGCTTAAATCACTTGCTCACATTCAGACTGGTTATACCTTCCGCAAGACCACTGTTGGTAACTCAAATGAACAAGTGAAAGTCCTACAATCAAAAAATATTGGTACTGATTTATACATTAATCCAGAACAAGTTGATCTTTTTGTCCCCAATGTTTCTCACAGTACCGCTTTTGTGAAGTCTGGCGACATTATTTTTACATCTCGCGGTAAGTTTCAAGCTGCAGTAGTGAAATCTTCAGAACCATTATTAGCTGCATCGTCCGTTTTTATTATTAAGGTATCATCAAAAAAAATACTTCCTGAATATTTAGCTATTTATTTGAACTCCGTTCATTGTCAGAAACAACTGCAAGTTGTGCGAAGAATGGGTACAATTGAAACAGTCACAAAACAGAATATCGCTGACATTGTAGTAGCAGTGCCACCTATCTCACGACAAAAACTATTTGTTGATCTCTACCTCAATATCCAAGCACAAAAGAGACTACTGCAGCAAAAAGTACAGAAAATAGAAAATATCTTTTCATCAGTACTAGACACACAAGTTAAAGGAACAATATGGCAGTAACTCCACGTAAGTACTCACAACAAGAACTAGAAAAAACCCTTTGGTCAGCGGCAGACTCATCTAGAACGTCTGTTGATGCGGGTGTCTACAAAGACTACGTGCTGACAATGCTCTTTTTTAAGTACCTGAGTGACCTTTCACAGAAGCAATATCAAAAATACAAAGAACGCTTTGGCGAAGATACAGCACGGATTGGTGAAAAAATGAAGCTCGATCGTTTTTACTTGCCACTCAACTCTTCGTTTGAGTACATCTACTCAATTATGGAACAAGATAATATTGGTGAGGAACTTAACAAAGTACTACAGCGGATCGAAGATGCCAACAAAACAAAATTAGAAGGTGTTTTCAGCGTAGACTTCAACTCAGAGTCAATCCTCGGCAAACTTGAACAACGAAATGCCATGATCAGGCACCTCATTGCTGACTTTCATAAAATTGACCTCAGCGAAGTGGATAACGACGTGATGGGCAATGCTTACATGTATATGATTGAGCAGTTTGGAGCTGATGCTGGAAAGAAGGCGGGAGAGTTCTTCACGCCAAGCCAAGTTTCCAAACTTGTAGCAATGCTGGCACAACCAAAACCTGGTGACCGGATTGTGGACAATGCTTGTGGCTCTGGTGGTTTACTACTTTTAGCTGGACTGGAAGTAGAAAAACAAGGCTCTGAAAACTACATGCTGTATGGTCAGGAGTCAAAAGGCAGCACCTATCAGTTGGCACGGATGAATATGTATTTGCATGGTAAAGACTCTGCCAGAATTGAGTGGGGTGATACGCTTAATAATCCACAGCTGGTGGAAGGTGACAAACTAATGAAGTTTGATGTAGCCGTCCAGAACCCGCCATTCTCACTCAAGAAATGGGGTGCAGATAACGCAGAGTCAGATAAGTACAATCGGTTCTTCCGCGGTGTGCCCCCCACAGATAAAGGTGACTATGCCTTTATTCTGCACATGGTCGAAACACTTAAGCCAAAGACTGGCCGTGGTGCGGTGATAGTGCCACACGGTGTGCTCTTCCGTGGAGGTGCTGAAGGCAGAATCCGCGAGGCACTCCTCAAAGAAAATATCATTGATGCCGTGATTGGACTGCCAGCAGGGTTATTCCAAACAACAGGCATCCCAGTGGCTATCCTGATCATTGATCGCTCACGCGAAAAAGGTGGCGCAAACGAAGCCAAGAAAGATGTCTTCTTTATTGAAGCTTCCAAAGAGTTTAAACCAGGAAAAGCACAGAATACTTTGAGTGATGAGAATATTGAGAAGATCTACAACACGTATGCTGAGCGCACTGAGATCGAGAAGTTCTCACGAAAAGTAGCGTTGAGTGAAATTGCCGAGAACGACTACAACCTCAATATCACTCGGTATGTGGACACCTTCGTGGAAGAAGAACCAATTGATATCCAAGCAAACTTGGCAGAGCTTAAAAAAATTGAGCCAGAGCTGCAGAGACTGGAAAAGCAGATGCAGGAGTATTTGAAAGAGTTGGGGATAGAATAGATAAGGAAGCAAAATGAATAATACTTCAGAAGTTACTATATCAAAAATTGATCGGCATAAATTTTATTTTGAAACACCCTTATATCATTCTATAAACACATCTGATATTTCAGAAAATTTATTTGAAGATGAAGTTGATGCATATAGTGCAAAGAACCATAGCGAGACAACATATAGAATCGTAAAAGAGCATGTTGATACTGTCTCAATTATTTCAAAAGAAACAAAGCATTATATTTCTGTCGGCTATTTTTTAATAACACTTAGTTGCAAAAGGAAAAATAATGAAGAATTGAGATATTTCGTGTATATAGATGAAGAAGTAGTTATAAAAGTTGGTCAAAGTCCATCTTTAGCTGATATCCAATTTGCTGAAATAGGGAAAAAATACGATAAAGTCTTAGGAAAAAATGACTTATTAAACTTAAAAAAAGCTATAGGTCTAGCAGCGCATGGAGCTGGTGCAGGTTCATTTGTGTACTTAAGAAGAATATTTGAAAACTTAATAAGAGATACGTTTAATGAAAATATTGCATCCCTTGAGATCACTGAACCTGATTTTTATACCATGCGAATGGAAGATAAAATTGAATTATTAAAGAATTATTTACCATCTCAGTTAGTTGAAATAAAGTATGTTTATCAAATTTTTGGTAAAGGTGTCCATGAGTTGGACGAGGAAACATGTCTTAAATACTTTTCACCACTACAACTTTCAATTCAACTAATCCTTGACCAAAAAATTATTGATAATAGAAAAAAGAGTGATGATGAAAGAGTAAAAATTGAACTTCAAAAAATTAAACAACAAATAAGTGAAAACAATCTATGAGTTTAATAAGATTCCATAATACCAAGAATAATTGGAAAGAAACAAAACTTGGAAACGTAGCTGCTATAAATATGGGCCAATCTCCAGAGGGAAAAACATATAACAAGAATGGTGTAGGCTTACCACTTATTAATGGTCCTACTGAGTTTACAAACACTCATCCAGTAAAAATTCAATGGACAACTAAACCTACAAAAATGTGTGAGATTGGTGACCTGCTCCTTTGTGTAAGAGGAAGCTCAACTGGAAGAATAAATATTTCAAACGATAAGTATTGCATCGGAAGAGGTATAGCGGCAATTTCAAATAAAAACGGTACCGATAAGACTTACTTAATTTACCTCATAAATTTAATTGTGGATTACATTACTTCCTTAACAACTGGTTCCACATTTCCAAATCTTGACAGTAAAACATTACGAAATGTGCAGATATCTTTACCCGGAATAGCAGAACAAAGAAATATAGCCTCTGTTCTGAAAACATTAGATTTATATCTTGAAAATCTCAACAAAAAAATTGAGCTGAAGAAAAAAATAAAAAAAGAACTGACACAGAAAATTATTAGTGGCACATTAAGATTAAGCGGTTTCACTGATTCTTGGAAAGTGGTGCATTTAAATAATATTTGCAAAATTTTTGATGGCACACATCAAACACCTGATTATGTTGAAAATGGAGTTCCTTTTTATAGTGTAGAACATGTTACTGCAAATGAATTTACTAAAACGAAATATATCTCGGAAGAAGTTTATGAAGTTGAAATAAAAAGAACTATGATGAAAAAGAATGATATTCTCATGACTAGAATTGGGAGTATAGGCGCAGTCAAATATATAGATTGGAATCCTCGAGCTTCCTTCTACGTCACTCTAGCGTTGTTAAAAGTAAGCAAGGAAGTGAATCCAAAGTTCTTATCATTTGCACTTCAGTCTATTGATTTTCAAAAGGAACTATGGAAAAGGACACTACACGTTGCTTTCCCCATTAAGATCAATTTGGGGGACATAGGTAAAAGTAAAGTTTGCTTGCCGTTAAACATTGAAGAACAAACCGCTATCGCGAACATCCTCACTGCAGCCGACCAAGAAATAGATTCTCTAGAAAAAAAGCGAGACCTCATCGCAGCACAAAAAAAATTCTTACTCAATAAACTTATTACCGGAGAAATTCGCCTGCCAGAATTTAGGGAGAACAATGAATAACTCACTACAACTGACTGATCAATTTTTGATGTACACAACTGATGCCGATGCGGTCAAGATTGAAGTGTATTTGGCAGATGAAACCATTTGGTTAACACAGAAGAAAATGGCTGAGTTATTTGAGACAACTCCTCAAAACATCACACTCCATTTAAAAAATATTTATGAAGAAGGTGAACTTGATGAATCTGCAACTTGTAAGGAATACTTACAAGTTCAAACTGAAGGCGACAGAGAGGTTTCTCGCCAGCAAAAATTTTACAACCTCGACGCCATCATTGCCGTTGGCTACCGTGTCAACTCACATCGTGCCACCCAGTTCCGCATCTGGGCTACCAATACCCTGAAAGAGTTCATCATCAAAGGGTTTGTGCTTGATGATGAGCGGCTCAAGCAAGCTAGAAGCACTTTTGGTACAGACTACTTCAAAGAACTCCTGGAGCGTATCCGCTCTATCCGTGCTAGTGAGCAGCGCATCTATAAACAAATCACCGATATCTTTGCAGAGTGTAGCATTGATTATGACAATCGCTCTCCTATTACCAAAGAATTTTACTCAATGGTACAGAATAAGTTTCACTATGCCATAACAGGCCAGACAGCAGCAGAAATTATTCACACCAAAGCCGACAGCTCACAACCGCACATGGGGCTCAAAACCTGGAAGCACTCGCCTGCTGGCCGGATCTTGCAGTCTGATGTAGTGATAGCAAAGAACTACTTAACTGAGCCAGAAATTAAATCATTGGAGCGCACTGTCTCAAGTTTTTTTGATTATATAGAAGGAATCATTGAACGCCGCCAGACATTCACGATGGAGCAATTTGCAGCTAGTGTAGATAAGTTTTTAAGTTTTAATGAGTACAAAATTATTGATGGCAAAGGCAGTATTTCTCATACTCAAGCAAAAAACAAAGCAATTGCCGAGTACGCCGAGTTTAACAAAACCCAGCGCATTGAGTCTGACTTTGATAAGACCATACAAAAGCTGTTGAAGAAGGAACGTGATGAGCAAACTTAACTTTGATGAAACCAAACAATCACAACTACCTGCTGTAGAGCTACTGATTAACTTGGGTTACCGGTTCATCACTGCAGCAGAGCTTGAACAAGAACGTGGTGGGGACACCAGCCGTTTTATTTTGCGCCATACTGCGCAACGAATGTTATCAAAAATAAATAGCTATGAGCATCGTGGCACAGAATATCACTTTAGTGAAAAAGATATTGCAGAAGTGATTGATGAACTAGAGAATATCCCGTTTGAGGGCTTGCAAGATACATCCAAGAAAATTTACAGCATGATTATGCCACGCCTTGGTGGTAAGACTGTCAAGGTTTTTCATGATGGCAGTTATGAGTCAAAAAGTATTCGCTATATAGATTTTGATACTCCAGAAAATAATGATTTTGCTGTGGCCGTGGAAGTAGTGGCAACCGGTAAAGGCACAATTCGTTTGGATATCTGTATCTATGTAAATGGTATCCCATTTGCAGTTATTGAAAATAAAAAATCATCAACTGAACTTGAGAACGGCATTGCTCAGCTGCGTGGCTATCAGGATCCAAATCATTATCCTAAGCTTTTTGCATATATCCAGCTGTTAATTGCTTCAAATAAGGAAGACTGCAAGTATGGAGTGACAGGGACTCCTAGTAAATTTTATGCGCGTTGGAAAGAGCGAGAGCTAATAGAAGAAGAATGGAAGTATCGTGATGCGTTTAAAGTGGCGTATGAGAATCAAGTCAAAGAAGTTATTAGCACACCAATTGATCCCACTGTATATGCAAAGATTCTCACTGACCTCAATGGCTACACGTTTGGTCACACGCAGGTTCTTGACCGCCTAGTTACGCAACAAGACCTTGCGCTGTATGGTATTTTACGAAAAGAGCGACTGCTGGATTTGGTGAAAAACTTTATTCTCTTTGATGCTGGTAAAAAAATCATCATGCGTTATCAACAGTATTTTGCCATCAAGAAAATGCTGCTGAGGATCTCACAACTAGAAGAACAAACAACTGGACAGAAACGGCGTGGTGGTATTCTCTGGCATACACAAGGATCTGGAAAGTCACTGACAATGGTAATGTTTGTAAAAGCGCTCATAGAGGATACTGAAATTCAAAATCCCCGCGTGCTCGTTGTGACAGATCGTAAAGATCTTGATAGGCAAATAAAAGGTACTTTTGAAAATGCTGGGCTTAAAAAAGAAATAAAACAGGCGACGAGTGGTGAGGATTTGTTGTATCTAATCCAGCATAAAGATCTGCGAGTTCTCACAACATTAATTCACAAATTCCAGTCTGCAAGCAAGAAACAGACCAACTTCGTGGACTCTGACAAAAATATTTTTGTACTGATTGACGAGGCGCATCGTAGTCAAGGTGGAGATGCCAATCTTGAGATGAATAGAGTAATCCCGAATGCATGCTACATTGCATTTACTGGTACTCCACTTTTGAAAAAAGATAAATCAAAACTCAAATTTGGGACATTTATTGATAAATACACAATAGATGACGCGCTGGCAGATGAGATTATCTTGCCACTTATTTATGAAGGTAGATATGTGGATCTCAGACAAGACAGTGCGGAAATTGACAAGCAAACTACTCGTCTGCTTGAAACAGCCAATGAAGAACAACGCAAAAAACTGCAAGATCAAGTGAAACACAAAATGCTCACTGATAACCCGCAGCGGATTGAAGAAATTGGCTATGACATCTTGAATCATTTTAGAGGTAACTTTGCTGGTACTGGTCTCAAGGGGCAGATCGTTGCACCATCTAAGTATGCTGCCATTTTGTTTCAAAGATACTTTGAAGCTAAAACTAATATATCTACAGCCTTAGTAATTTCTGATGAAAATGGTTACATACCAGAAGATGACGAGCACAAAAAAGAAGTTGATCACTATTTGCAAGAAATTAAGGCAAACTATCAGAGCCTATTCTCATATGAAAAAGAAGTTATCGATAGCTTCAAGCACAACGAAGATGGCGTGGAGTTATTGATTGTGGTAGACAAACTACTTACGGGATTTGACGCCCCCCGCAATACTGTTCTGTATCTTGCTAAACAACTGCAAGATCACAACTTACTGCAAGCGATTGCCCGGGTTAATCGGTTGTACGATAGTGATGTTCTTCCAAAAACAGCAGGATTTATTATTGATTATTCTGAAAATGCATTAAATTTAAAAACTGCCATGAAACTTTTTGGAAATTATGACGAGGATGATGTAAAAGGTGCGCTCATTAATGTGAATGAAAAAGTTGATGATCTCGAACAGTCATATGGGCAGCTCCATGATCTATTCAATGGAGTTGCAGAAGATGATGAAGCCTACTTGCGCTTCTTAGGAGATGAACCTACACGTAAACAATTCTATGAATTACTGAACAGCTTCTTAAGAACATTTGCAGAGTGCATGGCACTCAAGGAATTTGTTCATAATTTTGATCATATTGATATCTATCGCAAAGAGCTCAAGCAATTTGTGCGACTTCGTCAAACTGCCAACTTGCGGTATGCAGAAAACTCTGATTTCTCAATGTATAAACGTGCTCTCATTAAAATTTTAGATAAGAATATTAAAGCTGAAGAAGCTGAGCTACTTACCAAGCAGATTTCTTTATCAGACAAAGAAGCTTTTGATGAAGCAGTAGAGCAACTACACTCCGATGCTTCCAAAGCTGAGGCTATCGCAGCTCAGATGAGTAGAACAATTACTGAAAAATTAGAAATGGATCCAGTCTTTTACACTCGATTTTCACAAAAGATAAGCAAGCTTTTGGACGATATGCGTGAACGTAAACTCAGTGATATTCAAGCCTTGAAAAAAGCACGCGCAATAAAAGATGCTGTACTAAATAAAAAGGATGCGGAGTTACCGTCTGCAATTGTAGATGTACATGGAGCAGATATTTTATATCGCAACTTATCAGAGGATGTAATGAAGTATGCGTTAAATCAAGAACAGTTTGAGCAATTAGTGCTCGATATGCATAAGATAATACATGATAGAGCAATAGTTGATTGGCACCGCAGCAGTGAACAAAAGCGGATTATACTGAACGCTCTTGATGATTATTTGTATGATGTTCTCAAACTGGAACAAGGAATTGATTTCAGTGCAGAGGATAGACAAAAACTTATAGAGCGCGCACTACAGCTTGCTCAGAATAATTATCAATTATTCACTGCATGAAACAATTTTTTTACGGTTCATACAAATATGACTATGAGTTAGTACGGCAAAACCGCAAAACATTGGCTCTAACAGTGCAGCCAGATATGAGTATAGTGCTCAAGGCACCTTCTCAGGCTTCACAAGAAAGAATTGAACTTTTTCTGCGCAGAAAATGGCTTTGGTTAGAAAGGCAGTTGCGTTTTTTTAAAAAATATAAAAAGCAAGTTTACCAAAAGGAATATGTTGCTGGTGAAGGATTTCTGTACCTGGGGAGGCTCTATACATTGGAGGTAAAAAAATCAAAAAGTGAAGATGTCATTTTTTATAAAGGCAAAATAACTTTGTACACTACCGGCAGTGTGAGAGACTCAGAGTTGAATATGAGAATTCTATTGAATTGGTATAGACGGAAAGCTCAGACTGTTTTTCTTAAACGATATGTAGTAATAGCAAAAAAATTTGCACTAAAAACTCTTCCAGATCTAACAATTAGAAAGATGCCAAAACGATGGGGAAGTTTTATTAGTAATAAAAAGATAATACTTAATCCAGAACTCATTAAAGCACCAACTGAATGTATTGATTATGTGATTACGCATGAACTTTGTCACATGAAGTATAAAGATCATAGTAAAAAATATTTTGAGTATTTGAACAAAATGTCTCCCGAGTGGGAAAAGATAAAGGAAAAATTAGAACTAAGAATGTTATAAAACTTTCTCCACCTGCTATACTTTTCACCAGCATGCTAAAAAGTGAGATTTTGACTGAACAACACCGCGTAAATCCCGCAGAAGAACTCCTCATCACCCAAGCCATGAATGGCAACAAAGATGCCTATGCCAAGCTCTACAGCTTGTACTATAAGCAGATTATGTTCTTCATCAATAGTTTAGTGCATAACATAGATATCGCCGAACAATTGACCCAAGAAGCCTTCATCAAAGGATTCCTCAATACTGCAAAATATGAAAACCGTGGACATCCCTATGGTGTTTGGCTCACCACGATCGCACGCAACCTCGCCAGCAACTATCTGAACCGTGATGTCAGAAGACACGCATATGAAATTGCCATAGAAGACGTGATTGATCGATTCAAACAAACAGGTCATCGTGACCCAGTATATGCAGAAGTGGTAAAGCGGGAAACACTCCAGGCGCTCCAAGCTGCCATTGAAGAGCTGAGCCCACATGAAAAAGCTGTGGTCAGATTAAAACTTGCAGATGAATTCTCTGATGAAGAAATCGCATCACAGCTTGAGCTTACTGTAAGTGCGGTGAAGAGTGCCTTCTTTCGTGCAAAGCAAAACTTGGAGAAGTTGTTATCAGCTATTCCAAAGAAGAACGGCTAGGTTACGAGTTGACTTAATGAGCTTAATCATTTATTATCCCATTCATAGGTTTATTTTTGATTACTTAGTGTAAAACGCAGATATCACTCTAAAACACAGCTTTACCGAAATCGTATCAATCATTTAACTCAGTACTTTCACGAGAACCGGGGATACTTGTATGAAATCTTTTTACCAAATCCTTGGTAATACTACTATTGCGTCTGTTACCAACTACACCGTGTGGTTTGCCTTGACGTACTATGTCTACTTACAAACACACTCAGTTTTTGCCACATCAATCATTTCTGGAATTTACCTCGTAATCACTTCTGTGACAGGTTTTTGGCTGGGAAGCTTGGTCGACCACCACAAGAAAAAAGACATCATGCAGTTTTCAAATATTCTGTCTCTGATCGTCTACACGCTGGGACTGATTATCTACATTACCGCAGCACCTGATGAATTTAAGAATCCTGCTAGTGTTCGTCTTTGGATACTTGTGCCACTCCTCTTGATTGGAGTGATAGGTGGCAACATTAGAAATATTGCTCTACCGACACTCGTCTCAATTATGGTACCTGAAGATCGACGTGATAAAGCCAATGGATTAGTGGGCACAGCTGGTGGCATTTCCTTCATGATTGTGTCTGTCATTAGTGGATTCCTCGTAGCACAAGGTGGCATGTTGTATGCATTGTTGCTTGCTATAGTCATGTCAGTTGTTGGCATGATTCATTTATGGACCATCACTATTCCTGAAAAAGGGATTGTGCATACCCACGCTGACCATGGAAAAATTGATATCAAAGGTACCATTAAGGCTGTCGGAAAGATTCCCGGACTGTTTGCACTGATTATTTTTACAACGCTTAATAATTTCTTGGGTGGTGTCTACATGTCACTCATGGATGCATACGGTCTCTCAATGATTTCTGTAGAGCGGTGGGGATTACTATGGGGTGTGTTGAGTCTTGGATTTATTGTTGGTGGAATTATCATTGCCAAATGGGGCTTGGGTAAAAACCCACTCAAAACAATGTTTTTGGCCAACATCCTTATTTGGACTGTCTCAAGTTTATTCACCATTCAAGCTTCCATTATTTTACTGATGATTGGTATGTTCATATACCTTTGTTTTATGCCATATATTGAAGCGGCAGAGCAGACTATCATTCAAAGAGTTGTACCACTGGAACGTCAAGGTCGCGTCTTTGGTTTTGCACACAGCGTGGAACAAGCAGCATCTCCATTGACTGCATTTGCCATTGGACCATTGACCCAATTTATCTTCATTCCGTTTATGACAACTGGTGCAGGAGTACAACTAATTGGCGGCTGGTTTGGAACTGGTGAAGCGCGAGGAATTGCATTAGTCTTTACCATAACAGGTATTATTGGTTTGATTGTTACACTACTTGCGATGAGTACCAAATATTACCGTGATCTCTCTCAAAGAGTTACCACACACTAAGCAGAAAGCCTCACTATGCCCAAAACTATTCTGATCACAGGTAGTAGAAGTGGTATCGGGTATGCAACTGCATATGCACTTGCTCGTCGTGGTCATACCATTATTGCCACGACACACTATGCTGCAGACGCTGAAAAAATTACCCAACAAGCAGCATCAGAAAATCTCCCGATTACTGCATTTGCACTTGATGTCACCAACAAAGCCGATCGACAAAAAATTGCAAAACTAGATATTGATGTACTTATCAACAATGCAGGTATTGGAGAGACTGGTTCATTGGCAGAAATTTCTATAGCTAAAGTACGCGAGAATTTCGAAGTGAATTTGTTTGGACCATTGGAGCTGACACAACTTGCCCTACAAAAAATGATTGCCAAAGACAGTGGCAGAATTATTTTTATTAGTTCATTGCTTGGAAGAGTGACGAGTCCTTTTTTTGGTTCATACAGTATGAGCAAGTTTGCACTTTCCAGTGGCAGTGAAGCACTTCGTGAAGAGCTTAGAAAAATATCAAAAAATATTTTTGTATCAGTTGTGGAGCCAGGTGCATTTCACACTGGATTTAATCAAAAAATGATCGCCAAAAAATTTGCATGGATGGATGAACAGTCATACTTTTTTAAAATAAAAGAAGCATTGCGTGCAGAAGAAGAACAGCGATTCAAGCAAGTTGAATCACGTAATATCGATTCGATTGTTACACAGATTGTCACTGCCGTTGAAGCCGAACAACCAAAGCTCAGATACTCAGCACCCGGCTGGCAAGCATTTGGTGTACAACTGTTGCGAATATTTGGAAAGTAATTTTATTTGGCGCGATGCTTTTTCCACAATTTGTAACTAATCACGAGTGATCCACCGCCAATGATGCTGTATGCCAGCAGTGATGGTGCGTTTGTTGTGTAATCTGCAATCAGTATCCAATTGGTGCCCAAAATATGGCCCAAATAAATATAGACAAATGACCATAAAAACTCACCCACAAAACACCACACAACAAATTTTTTGAAAGTGTAGCCATTGATGCCCGCACCAACATTGACGGGGATTCCAAGTGGTGTAATTAGCCAGCGTGTGAGGAAAATGCAGGCTGCTCCCCATCTGCTTAAAAATACATCCACAGCCTCCAATCTTTCCTCAGTAAGACCCATTTTTTTGTATATGAATTAATTAGTAAGAAGCCAAACCGTTTACCTAGGTAGTAGTTGAAAATATCACCAAGCCACGCAGTGAGTGCCACAAACGGAATGAGGTAGTACAAATTAAGTGTGCCATCAATAGTAAAAGCACCTGCTGCAAGTATGAGTACATTGAGCGGAATTGGAGCACCAAGGTAGGCCACAAGAATTGCAAAAAATATGATGGGATATCCATGCACGAGAATTTGCGTCAGTAGGTAGTTGAGCAATTGATCCATATATTACTTAGGTTGTGGTGTGGGGTGTGCTGATTGAAAACTTGTAATAGTCTCACGCACTTTTGTAATGATATGCTCAGTGCTGGTGCCTGTTGCTTTTGCAATTTGGCTGAGACTGGAACGCTCATAGGTATGTGCTGGAATTCCCAATGCTTTTTCGAGCTCGGGTTCTGGAGTGCCATATGCGCGAGCCACATAGCGCAGTGTCATCCATTCTTGAATGCCACTGACGTCGCTTTGCCGATTATGCAGTGGTGGTCGATCTTGAAATTGTCGAGTCAAACGTAGTCCGTATAGTCCACCGAGTAACACACTAATTATTCCTACACTAAGTAGCAGCAGTGCAAATTTATGATGGGGCGCAAGTTTCTTAATTTTTTGTATCATGTATTCCTAGTGCAAAGTATAGCAGCTTCGCTGGTTCTGTTATACTAAATTATGAACAAACCACGTGGCATCAGGTATGTGACTAACGCAGCGCTTTCCTGGCGACGAGAGCCTCACGGGACTGGCTTTACCTATCGTAACAGACTTGGCAAAGCTTTGGCTGAAAAAGAGGTGGAGCGAATTAAGCAGTTGGTAATTCCACCAGCATGGACTGACGTCAAAATTTGCTCAGATCCCCAAGGTCATATTCAAGCGACTGGCATTGATGCCAAAGGCCGCAAACAATATATTTATCACCCTGATTGGGTGGCATATAACCAACAAAACAAATTTGACTCGCTTTTACAGTTTGGCAAAATTCTCCCCAATCTTCGTGAAACAGTGAATGGACATATGCGCCAACACACATTGACGAGAGAACGAGTGCTTGCCACAGTTGTGTGGTTGCTTGAACATACATTTATCCGTGTCGGAAACAAAGAATATGCCAAAGAAAATCAATCATATGGATTAACAACGCTGCGCACCAAGCACATTGATGTGGAAGGTAGTTTGATTTCATTTAGTTTCAAAGGTAAGAGTAATGTCTATCACGAAATGGATGTACGGCATCCGAGAATTGCTGCCACTATAAAAGCTTGTATTGAGTTACCAGGTTATGAAATCTTCAAATATCTTGATGACAATGGCAAACGCCATAGAGTTGATTCTGCAGAGGTCAATGAATATCTCAAAGAAGTAACAGGTGAATCACTTTCAGCAAAAGATTTTAGAACATGGGGTGGAACAACATTGGCCGGAGATACGCTCTATGCCATTGGCAGCCCAAGTGAAGAAATTACAGCAGAGAAAGCACTCGTCCAAGCAGTGCAAGAAGTAGCTGATCACTTAGGTAATACCACTGCAGTATGCCGACAGTATTATATTCATCCTGCGATCATTACTAGTTATGAAAAAAATACACTTGTCCCACACTTTGAAAAAATCGAACATGCGCATAAAAATATTCCTGAAGGACTGACTTGGGAAGAGTATGCGACACTGAGTCTACTTTAGACTTTTGAGCTATCCAAGTCTGCAAGCTCCGCAATTTCAATACAGTCTTCTTGAGCGAATGGCCCGTTACTGAGGCGGGTGATTGACCATGTTGTGGCTGGCACATCTAATTGTTGCGCAATATCTTGTACTAGTTGCCGAATATACGTTCCTGTAGAAACAGTTACAACATGATGTGTGATAAGTAACTCAGTGGTAATGTGTGAAAAATTTTCTTTCCAGTTATCCAATATAGCTGACTGTCTAAAATCACCGGTGATTTGTTTGACTGCTTGCTGCTGATCCTCGAAAACTTTAGTTGGTGAAAGTAGTTGTGTTGTGTTTAAAATAATTTTATCTATCTCAACAAGTCGCTCTTTATCCGGCAACTGAACTTGAAGTCTGGCATGATCAAAACCGGATTTTCCTTGCCACCTTCTTGATGAAAAGTCTGGAACTTTTTGACTATACTGTTTGGGGAATGATTCTAATACATGTGTAATTGCAGCTTGTGACGGATGGTTTTGCGATAATGTTTGAATTAATCCAAGAGTATCTCCAGAATCAGTGGCAACTCCCCACAAAATAGAGAAGGAATATGTTTTGTGCCAGTCACTGAAACTTCCTTTAGCAAACCGATCATCTCCAGTGAGAACAACAAGTACACCAGAAGCCATGGGATCGAGTGTCCCGGTGTGTGTTGCAGGTTCAGAAAGTAACAACCCGCATTTTTGTGCAAGTAAGTGCGAAGAAGTGCCGAGCGGCTGCCAAATCGGGAAGATCATATAAATTTCTATTTCAATGTCAGTACAAAAACGCTAGAATGATTCTACCATCAAGGAACATATATGAAACTTGTTCGATCATTTAAGTACGCACTGGACGGCCTCAAGCTGGTAAAACGTGAGTACAACATGAAAATTCATCTCAGTGTTGCACTGGTAATTGTAGTTTCTGGGCTTTATTTTTCCATCACCAAGTATGAATGGCTTGCGGTGTTACTGAGTATTGGTTTGGTTATTTCTGCAGAGATTATGAATACTGCCGTTGAAGAAGCTATGAACTTGCATACGTCTGTTCATCCAGAAACATATCCTAAAGCTGGTCGCCCCAAAGACATCGGCGCAGCTGCGGTGCTGGTAGCGTCGATTCTTGCCGCCGTTGTTGGTCTCATTATTTTTGTACCTTATATCTTGGCACTTTTTTGGTAGTGAGTATGAAGAAATTGCGGCCCAAAAAATCATTTTTTGATCGAGTTTGGAAGTGTATTAGTTCGTCTCGTGAGGGCTGGGTGATTACTACTGAAATTTTCTTTGGTATTTTTTTATGTTTTTTTTCACTCGTACTTTTTTTGTATTTTACCGATGAAATGCAGGAGTTTGATTTTATTAATTTTGACATCTATGTTTCAAATTTGGTGTACACCTGGCGCACACCCCAACTGACAGATGTGATGATTTTTATAACTAGATTGGGCGATTACTTTCCATTCGTAGTTGCAAGTTTACTAAGTATTATTTTTCTTATAAAGAAACATCGCAAGGAAGCCTTACTCTTTAGTTTGACATTGATAATGGGCATTTTACTTAATCTTGGGCTCAAATTTTTTATTCAACGTCCGCGACCACAATTGGAGCCGCTCGTAGTAGAACTTACCTCAGGCTTCCCATCAGGTCATGCAATGAACTCATTTATATTCTTTTCACTACTGTCATTTTTTTCATTCCACTTTTTTCGTAATAAACGTCTCACTACAGCCATTTCACTTGTATCATTCCTTTGCGTTATTCTGGTGGGGTTGAGCAGAATTTACTTAGGTGTTCATTATTTATCTGATATTGTTGCAGGCTACATTGCTGGATTTTGGTGGTTTGTCACCGTTCTTTTGATTGACAAAACATTGATCTTCTACCGGCTCTATAAGCGATCTGAATAAATCAGAGCTACTTTGATGTATTTGCCTTTTCTTCGTATTTAGTCTATTGTAAAAACCACTATGTCACTAAACTTCAAATGCAAAAACTGCGGACAAGAAAATGAAATTTCTGAGGCTTTAACGCACCAAATTGAGGAGCAGGTTTTACTCGCAGAACGGAGTAAACACCAAACTGAACTTGAACAAGCCAAGCGTGATGCTGAAGAAAAAGTGCAGAGTAAGCTAAAGGCTGAGTATGAAGTGATGGTCAAGGATCTGCGCGAATCTTCTCTTGAAGAAAAGGAACGTAATCGTAACTACTTAAAACTGCTGGAAGAATCAGAAGCTGAAAAGCGACAGCTGCGACGGAAAGATGAAGAACGAGAACTCGAGATGAAGCGTAAAATTGCTGATGAAGAAGAGAAGATTAGGAATGAAGCTCGAAAAAAAGTACTTGAAGAGCAAGAACTCAAGGACAAAGAAAAAGATAAAAAACTTTCTGATGCTCTGAAGCAAATTGAAGAGATGAAAGTGCGAATTCAGCAAGGCTCCCAACAAACACAGGGTGAAGTGCTGGAGCTCGAGCTTGAAGAACTACTAAAAAAAGAATTTCCGCTGGATTTAATTAGTGAAGTTAAAAAAGGGCAGCGTGGTGCTGACATCATGCAGGAGGTAGTGGATCGCAATGGCAAAAAGTGTGGCACTATTCTCTGGGAGTCAAAGAACGGCAAGTGGACGACAACTTGGATTGATAAACTGAAAGAAGATCAGCGCCAAGCCAATGCTCATATTGCCGTCCTTGTTGTAACAGACCCACCTCCAGGTCTTGAGAGCTTTATGTATAAGGACGGTATCTGGGTGGTGACACGGAAAATGACAACAAGTCTGGCGTTGGCACTCCGTTACAACCTAGTGAAGCTTAATTTTGAAAAGCTCGTTAATACTGGCAAGAATGAAAAAATGGAAGTCTTGTATGGGTACATTACGAGTATGGATTTCAGACATCGGATTGAGGCAATAGTTGATGCGTTTGGCGGGATGCAGGAAGAAATTGAGCGCGAAAAACGCTGGTTTACCACCAAGTGGGCACGCCAAGAAAAACAACTCCGTCGAATTGTAGATAATACACAAGGTCTCTACGGTGACCTCCAAGGTGTGATCGGTAAGTCATTGCCAGAAATTCAGACACTCCAAGTCGATTCGCCAAGTGATCTACCGCTGTTACAAGAATAAAAAAAATCAGGTGACTTTTCAGCCACCTGATTACTTTCTCTAGGTATATTTAAGAAGTCTAGTTACTTTTTGGCTTGACTGGCAGTTCGTGCAGTTTTAAGTGCTTCACTCCACCAGAGGACTTCATCTAGTAATGTTTTAGGATCACCTTGTACAGCACGCTCTTTTGGCTCAGATCCTTCAAAGGCTGCCCATATAAATGGGATCGTGACTTGCTCTCTAATTGATGCCATCTGGAGCTCAGCAGCTACGAGTCTCAGTTGTTCAACTGCTCGGATTCCACCAGAAGTTGCCCCGTAAGAAACAAATCCAATTGCTTTTCGATTCCATTCTTTAGAAACAAAATCAAAAGCATTTTTTAACACTGCTGGGAAGGAATGATTGTATTCAGGTGTTACCACGATGAATCCATCAAGTGCATCAATTGTCTTTGCCCACTGTTTGGTGTGTTCATGCTCGTACTGACCCATGAGTGGGGGGATTGATTCGTCAAAGAAGGGGAGATTTACATCGCGTAAATCAATATACTGGAACTCAACATCTTTGTAGCTTTCAGTCTGTTTCATGAACCACTTAGCTACTGTTTCACCTGATCGATTGGGACGCGTACTACCTAAAATTACGCCGATTCTGAGTGACATATTTCTCCTTTTGCAACATTCGTGCTATACTTTGTATAGTAAGAATACTACTGCACATACTATACAATGTAAAGTAGTACATACAGACACAGACTAGAATGACAGATCAAATAGAAAAAAAACCAGGTTGTATTCAAGCAGCACTCTCCATTATTGGTGACAAGTGGACTGCTTTAGTTTTACGTGATCTGTATGAAGGTGGAAAACGATTCTCAGAACTTGAAACCTCACTTAAAGGCATTAGTCCCCGTACTCTTTCTCAACGTCTCAGTAAACTGGAGGGGCTGCAAGTGATTGAAAAACAATGTACAACTCGATCAGCTCCACATGCTGAATATGTTCTCACCCAGAAGGGTATTGATTTTACAGGTATTTTGAATCAGATGGCTGCATGGGGTGAAAAGTATCATCAGCCGCCAATAGTTTAAATAGGGCTTAACAAGCGTTTTTAGCCTGGAAATGGGGTAAAAACCTCCACCCATTGAATTATAGGATATATCGTGCTATACTACTTATCTTCGGTTTGAAATCCGTACACAAACGGATAATGAGATTCTCTCCGCTGCTATATATATTATTTTTATAAGGTTTTATGTCCTATCAAAACTCTGGACGTGCTCGTTTTCGCGCTCGCCCTCAACAACGAAGCTCAAGAGGTTTCGGGCCGCAACGCGCAAATATCAATCGCTCACGGTATATTAATCAAGCTATAACTATTGCTGAAGAAGTGAAGTACGAAAGTACCAATACTTTTGATGACTTTGGATTACATCCACAGATCATTCAAAATATTAAAGAGCGTGGTTATACAAATCCAACTCCTATTCAAGATCAGGGAATTCCTGTTTTGATGCAGAATAAGGATATCGTTGGTATTGCCAATACAGGTACTGGTAAAACAGCTGCCTTCTTATTACCACTTGTTCATAAAATTGCTAATGACAATACACAAGGCGCCCTCATTATGGCTCCTACTCGTGAGCTTGCATTACAAATTTTGGATGAATTGAAGCTATTTGCCTACCAACTTAACATCAGCGTCTGCTTATGTATTGGTGGAGCAAGTATGGATCGTCAAATTGCGCAACTTCGTGAGAATCCTCACTTTGTGATCGGTACACCAGGTCGTATTAAAGACTTAGTAGACCGAGGTATCATTGATACTTCAATGTTCACCAACATTGTATTAGACGAAGTTGATCGTATGTTAGATATTGGTTTCCGAAAAGATATTAGTTACTTGATTTCAAAACTCCCACAAGAGCGTTTGTCAGCATTTTTCAGTGCGACAATGACTCGTGATGTTGAAGCAATCATGCAAAACTTTTTACGAGATCCAGTACAGATTAGTGTAAAAACTAGTGAAACAAATGATCATATTCAACAAGACATTATCACTATCACACCAGGAAAGAGTAAAGTTGATGTACTCCATGAACTTTTACAACAAACTGAGTTTGAACGCGTGATTGTCTTTGGACGTACAAAACACGGTATTAACAAACTTGAACGCACCTTAATTGATCGTGGAATGCGCGTTCGGGCTATTCATGGAAATAAATCCCAAGATGCTCGCAGACGTTCATTAGATGAATTTAAGCGCGGCCGTGTCAAAGCACTGCTCGCAACTGATATTGCAGCTCGTGGTATCGACGTTGAAGGCGTTACACACGTTATCAACTACGATGAGCCACAGTCATATGAGGATTACGTGCATCGTATCGGAAGAACCGGTCGTGCAGGTAAAATGGGCAAAGCACTAACGTTTATTGGATAATTTCAAGTGATGACAATAAAAACAGCTCCGCTGCTTTGCAGGGGAGCTGTTTAAAACGTTTCGTTCGTTTTAATTTTCTGTTTGTAGTTCAGGTTTCATGCCACGCATGCCTGGACCTTTTCCATTGCCATGCATCATCATAAGATACTGCACATCAATGCCATTTTGTTTGGCCCAATCTTCAAGAGATTGTCGTTCAGTCTCCATTGCTGAATGACGTTCTTCTTGCGTCATAGTCTTCATGCTGTCCATTTGACTGTGACGTTTTTCTTGGAGCTCTTTCTGCTTTGCGACAATGAGTTGCTTCTGGGCTTCTGTAATTTTCCCATCAGTTACTAATTGTGTTAAGCGAGCCTCAGCCGCAGCTTGTCGTTGTGCCTGGTGCTCTTGTCTCTCTTGATCAAAAACAGCTTGGACTTCGCTTTCTTGCAAGTTAAATTTTTGTGCAATTCTCTGAACCAGTGAGGTCATTTGATTTCCTGCACTTTGCTCAGTTTCTTGAGCAAATACTTGTCGTGAAGTGAAAAGTCCGGCACCTAATACGGTAGCTGCGGCTAAAGTTAATAAAATTTTATTTTTCATGTTTTCACCTCCTTTCATAGTTTGTATGCTACAAGCACAAACTTAAAAGAAGCTGTAACAGAAAATAGGTGGGTAAATGGGGATAACTAAAAATGCTTTACAGGTAAATATGCTCAGTATAATCTTTTCGTTTCACTTCTAATCTAGGATTATACTTTGCAAGCTTGTACTGATCATTCACTTTTTCAAATACATATTCTTCAACGCGCATGTTATCAAAAAGATAGTGGCGATAATGTGTGTCATAGAGATCTTCGACAAAGTAGGCGCCATATTTGAGGTTATCGAAGAGGAGAACAAATAGTGCTGCATACACACCCACCACAACCTGCGTGTAGGTGCCGTTTGTACCAATAGCAGAGTTGTTTGGCGCTGAGTTAAAATAGTACACACGTTTGCCTTCATACTTCAAAAGCACACCAATATTATCAGCACCATCCAAAGGATGTCGCACATTATCGCCGTGAATTAAATCTTTTTTAAACACATTCTGTTGTTCATCATACAGCGACACAAGCTCTTCCATTGTTTTCATGTTAAATGCATAAATAAACTTGGATGGGACATTGTACCGCTGCGCAAGACTTACATTTTCTTCATGCATTACAGTAAAGCCACGGGGATATTCATCAAATGTCATAACTGGTGCTAAGATATTACGCATGTCCACGCGGTGCTTCAGTGCATTTGGTTCAAGTTTTTCTACTTGATCGCGCCCAATCATTTTTCCTGATGGATCACGTACACATTCCACCAAAAATTCTTTGAGTGACCACGTCATCATGGCTTTCCACCCAAGTGAGATCGTTGAAGTATCGTATTCAAAGTGAATAATTTCTTTAGGAATTCCAAACTTCTCAATCCCATGACGGGCCCACATATTAACAACACCGGGGTTCATGCCACTGCATAGAATATGTGCGGCTTTATTTAATTTTTCTTTTCTTGGGTAGATATCAAACACAAGTTCGTATGCATATTTTTCTTCATCATTCATTGCAGTATTAATATATGAGACTCCAGCTTTATTTGATGCTTCAAGAATCGGAATAGAATCCATGTCGGTTAGATCAATAACAATATCAATTTTATTCTTCTTTAAAAAAGTAATGTATTCTTCTTCTTGCTCAGGAAGTTTGAGCTCACCATGAATAAAGGTGTAGTTGAGAGCTTGATGATCGATGTATGCATCAGTTTTGATGGCGTCAGATTTATCCCACAAAAATAATTTTTCTAAAAGATCATGGTGGTGACTAAGGTAACGTAAGAACGCTTGGGACACACCACCAGATGCTCCCATTAAGAGTAAATTTTTCTTTTTATATCGCTTTGGAAAGAGGCTGAGGCGCATAGTCCATTATGTCTGGAAAAAAAGCCTATTGTCAACCCAATATTTTTTACATTTTTCTACTGTCATACGCCCAGTGCAAAAGTGCTTGTCGCTGAACAGGTCTGCAAGATAAATCACCAACAGAGCAATTCTTTCTCAGCTGGGCAATGTGACGCGTAATTGCTTTCCAACGTTTAATTTGCCGCGCATCTTCATCTGCAATTCTTCTGCCCATAAAATAGCGACAGTACCATTGGAACCAACCACGAGGGTCTTCGTGATAAATCCAACCTTTTTTTTGCCACACACTAAGTGGCTGACTTGCTTGTACGCCAAAGCAATTAATTTTAGGGTCGTGAAAATCTGGATTTAATTTTGCTTTTTCAAACCATTCTGATGGGAATTCAGATCGACAATCAGTCATATACTTTCCACCAAACACACCAAGCTCGAGCATCTGCT
The DNA here is from genome assembly GCA_044350895.1 of Limisphaerales bacterium. Lineage (GTDB taxonomy): Bacteria > Patescibacteriota > Microgenomatia > UBA1400 > PJMF01 > OMIS01. The sequence continues at coordinate 11,850 of JBILGT010000009.1, read as the reverse complement.
GTGGGGTTAACTCAGGTTTAAATTCGGGATCAAAATGAGCGCCCATTGGTGCGGTCAATACATAACTATAGTGCTGCTGCATCTTGTCGTGTACTGTCACAATGGGATTTTTAGGTGAAGTTTTTTTCATACTATTGTGTACTAGACATATTGTACTCAATTTTTCATATTTAGCCCGCACATATTAGTGTATTGACGTGCTGTCCAATTAGTCTAAAATTGATTTTTGTCGTTATTTTTATTTACAGGAGCCTGCCATGAAACCTTGGGGAAAATCAATCAGTTTGGATTTATATAATTGTAATTTAGAGACTATCAGTAATCCAGAACTAATCGAAAAATATGTGAAGCAAGTTATCAAAGAAATTAACATGGTAGCTCATGGCCCCTGTCACATAGAACGGTTTGGTGCTGGAAGTCTTGAAGGTTACTCAGCTTTACAGTTCATTGAAACTTCATCAATTACCATTCACTGTGACGAACCAGAAAAGCGAGCGTTCATTGATATTTTCAGCTGCAAAGATTTTGATGTAGATCACGCTGAAAAATTTTCAAAAGAATACTTTGGTGCTGACACCAGTAGACTAGTAATGTTGGTTCGTTAAGCTACGCAGATTTTTTACGGAGCCCAACTTGGTCAATCAGTGGAAATTCTTTCTTAATCTCTGCCCAAAATTTTTCTGCTAACTTTGCTGAGTAGGCTGCGTACCCGCCTTTTTCTGTTCCAGAACAGAGTCTGCGTTCCCAGTCGCGAATAACGTCAACAACGTCTCGTCCTACAGTGTGAAATTGATCTGCCCAAGACTCAGCATCTGTCGAAAACCCTGCATGAATTGGTGCAAATTTTTTGAAGAGCTCACCGTTGCGCTCTGTCATAAGTTGATAGTACTTCTTGTACTTTGGATCTGCCATAAAATGTAATTCTATTTTTACTACGTACTCAAATACTACCACACGAGCACACATCTTGAGGATATTTACATTGCATTTGCACTACGATACTATAAAGAGATATTTAAACAAATAGTATGATACCAAAATGTATACTTTTACAAGTTGTGAATTCTCGTGAACCGCAAGAACAAGTGGAACGAAATATGATGGAGCTGGAACAACTAGTAGCCACATTTGGTGGCACAGTTGTTGACCGCGTTATTCAGCATAAAGTGCACCCAGATCCAAGTACCTACATTGGTGCCGGAAAACTTGATTGGCTAGTTGAACAGGTCAAGGAATTAAAAATTGATATTGTGGTATTAAACGCCGTCGTTAATTCAGGTCAATTATTTAGGTTGGAAAAAGAATTGTGGAAAGTTAATACCCAAATAAAAGTGTGGGATCGTGTGGACCTGATTTTGAATATTTTTGATAAACATGCATCAACTCGTGAAGCGAAGCTACAAATTGAACTTGCTCGTATTCAGCATACTGGTCCTCGTATTTATGGACTAGGAAAAACTGAACTCTCACGGCAGGGCGGTGGCATCGGTACTAGAGGACTTGGTGAAACAAATATTGAGCGTGAGCGTAGAACAATGAAGAAGCTCCAGCAAAAGATAAAAAAGGAGTTAAAAGAACATTCTCGTGATCAGCTGCAGCGGATTAAGCAACGGCAACAAAAGGGAATTAAAACTATTGCACTAGTGGGATACACCAGTGCAGGTAAAACTACACTCTTTAATGCGCTCACAAAAAAAATTAAGGAGACACAATCAGGTCTTTTTACAACTTTGGATAGTGTCGTGGGCAAATTAAAAGTTACAGAGTACGATCCAGGTATCTTGATCTCAGATACGATTGGTTTTATTGATGAGCTACCGCCAGTACTTGTTACTGCATTCAAATCAACATTGCTTGAATCTTTGCAAGCGAGACTATTACTCCATGTTGTTGATGCATCTGATGCGGACTCCATTGAGAAAATAACTGTTGTTGAAGATATTCTCAGTGACTTAGGTGTCACTGATCTTCCCATTCTCATTTTTAATAAAATTGATGTTGCTGAAGCAACTCAGCTTGAAAATATTGAACAGAGATTCTTTGATAGAGAACATTACGAAATTTCAGCAAAGACCAATGTGGGCGTTCCTGAATTAAAGAAAATTCTTACTGATAAGATCAATTAATATAATAAATATCTGCTATACTCTGCATTCAATCAATATATGAAGACTATAGTACGATACCTTAATCCAATCGCACGTTTAGGGAGTAGTAAATATTCTTATCGTTTTCCGTTATTTTTTACGATTCTTATCCCGATTATTTCTGAATTGTATGTACAGTATGTAGTACACGATGTTAATGCAGTGGGTAGCTATATTATTTTTGTAAATGTTGCAGCCATTCTATACTTTTCATTTCGTGATGGCATTAGGGGCGGTCTTATTGCAAGTACTGGCAGTCTCTTGTACTACCTTTATATAATTTTTTCAAGAAATTATAGTGGTGAGCAATTTGTAATAGCAATCGAAGCAACAATTGTGCTCGGATTCTTTTACTACTTACTTGCCACAATCATTGGTTGGCTTAAACAAACGATTGATTTGTTAATTGGTAAAGAAACTGAAGCTCGCCTTTCGGCTGAAGAAGGAAGCGTCCGATTGCAAACAATTTTACAACAGTTACCTGTCGGAGTTTTGATTGCTGATACAAAAGGTAATGTAATTGGTAACAAGCAATTGGAAAAAATTATTGGATCAAGAGTTAACCCTAAGCTTGAACGTGATGAGAATTATGTCTCAAAAGTGGCGTTCAAATCGCAAAAACCACTGGTGGCACGTGAGTGGCCGCTGGTACGAGCACTTCATAGAGGAGAAGTCACTACAGCCGAAGAAATTGAGTACTACAAAACAAAATCAAAAAAATTATTTTTGAGAGTTAATGCAAGTCCAATCTTTAACAGAGATAAAAAAATCATTGCAGCAGTTTCTACGATTGATGATGTCACACAAGAAAAAGAACTTGAACAACGCAAAGATGACTTTGTAAACATGGCCTCACATGAATTGAAAACGCCAATAACTAGTATGAAACTGTATATTGAATCTTTGCTTAAACGTGTGCGAAGTTCAAAGTATGAACGTGCTTTAAAAACTCTTTGAAAGAGCTTGTTAATGATCTTCTTGATGTTTCAAGAATACAAACAGGTAAACTAAATTTCTCAAAAGAGAAGTTTAAACTTAATGAGTTAATTGCTGAAACAATAGATGGACTACAAGGAACTACAAATAATCAACCACTCCTCTACAAGAGTAAACAATCTTTTGAAGTGTTTGCTGATAAATTCCGAATATGCCAAGTATTAACAAACTTAATTACTAATGCTAGCAAATACTCACCAGAAAATACGGCAATTGTGATACAAGCAAAAATTTTTGAACGACTCTATCAGGTTACAGATGTAACTGAAAAAACTTTCCCAGGGTTGGGCATGGGACTATACATTTCAAAAGAAATAATCAAGCGTCATCGTGGTAATATTTGGGTTGAAGGTGAAAAAGGTAAAGGTTCAACTTTTTATTTTTCACTTGCTTTAGCAAAGTAGCATTCCAGCAATCTTACAAAATCAATACGATTTTCATCGATTCAAAACGTTAATTATTTAGTAAAATGTAAAGAGCTTGAAGAGGGCATACATGCAACATTCGTACCTTGAAGAAATATCACATAACACAATCAAAAAAATTGTAATTGGTTTAGTGATTTGTTTGGGATTCTTCATTGGACTGCATCTTGCTAAATCAGTTGAGAACGAAGTAGAACCAGCGACTGCTGCAATAAACCAAAAGCTGAGTGAACGTACAGTGCCTGAGGCTACACCACTGCCTTTTGCAGAACTAACTATTCCGTATTTGAGAGAAAAAACATATGAAAGTGCTTTGGGTGAACTAACCAAATCTCGTGAAACAAGTACCTACACTGCATACCGAACTTCATATACATCGGATAGTCTCAAAGTGAATGGACTACTCACCCAACCCAAAGGTGATAAACCAGCAGAGGGGTGGCCGGCAGTTGTATTTGTTCATGGCTATATTCCACCCAAACAGTATAAAACTGAAGGGCAGTATGTAGCCTTTGTTGATTACCTGGCGCGAAATGGTTTTGTTGTGTTCAAGATTGACTTGCGTGGTCACGATGCCTCTGAAGGTGCAGCAAGTGGCGCATACTATTCTTCTGATTATATCAGTGACGTACTCCATGCATATTCTGCGCTCCAAAACAGTAATTTTGTTAATCCCCAAGCAATTGGTCTTTGGGGTCACAGTATGGCAGGAAATGTAACCATGCGCAGTTTTGCAGTTAAGCCTGAAATTCCTGCAGTAGTAATTTGGGCGGGTGCTGTTTATTCGTATGCTGACTTTCAAGTATATGGCATTAGTGATGCAAGCTATCAGCCTCAACAAAATGATCCAGAGCGACAGAAAAAAAGACGACAACTGTTTGAAGCACATGGTGAGTTTAGTCCAGATAGTCCCTTTTGGCAGCAAGTTGCGCCAACTAATTATTTGAATGATTTACAAGGAGCCATACAAATTCATCATGCTGTTAATGATACTGTGGTGGATGTTGGATATAGCAGGAACCTTAACGCACTACTGAACAACACTGGTATCGTACATGAGTTGTATGAATATCCATCAGGTGGGCACAATATAACAGGTGAAAGTTTTAATCAAGCAATGCAACGTACAGTGATATTTTATAAACAACATTTGTATTGACTTGTAGAGCAAAACGGCATAGCCTAATAGATGCATGCCAGCTATTAAAAAACCTCAAACTAGCTCAAAGACAATGTTTCAAAAACTTGGCTTTCAAATTGTGGGAGTTTTGACTCTTGGATATCTGGCAGCGCTACAAAATCTTTACATGTTATAACGGAACAAGAACTCACTAGTGGTCAGAATCAACTGTATATTGCCGCTATTGCACACTCAGGAGAAACAACTGTGGTAAGTATTGACGGTCTTGCTTTGGACAGGAAAAAAGAAGCTAGAAGTTTGGACAGCATTTGGTTCACCAAAACAATCTGGAAGAGTAACAGCAGAGCTAAAAAATAAAACGTCTGTACCAACGCTTATATCCGTCACAAAGTATAGTGATGTGCGCAGTGATCAACCTGTCTCGAAATCTCACTACTTAATAGTAATGGGTTAGATGATACTACCTGTAAAAGTGGTGTAGAAAAGAATAATTATTCGCTGCAGCTACCTACTCAAGCTGGCTCAGTGGTATATGCTGCTGCACTGACTGGTGACGCTGTGAATTCTTCCCAAGAAGGTACTCGTGAAATTGTTGCACTTTCAGCTAAAACATCAAAGCAACAGTCAAATGGACTAGTTGTTATGGAACGTCCAGTGTCAGTGAGTGAACAAACAACACTCACAGGATATTTTGATAAACCTGCAGACTTTAGTATTATTTCACTTATACTTAATCCAAATATTTAGAAATATTCTTATACAGTTGGTCTTTACACAGAACTTAGTAGTAGCAGGTATACTACGACTATGTCACAGGTCGGTATCAGTAAGACTACTATAGTTTTTTTGTTAATCATTGGAGTAGTGCTACTCATTGCCTATGAACTGCGACCACATGAAACCAGAACAGTTGTCAGGCCCACTGCACTGCAGCAACTTATTGAATCGACACCAGTACCACATCCTGATCCCACAGCTACTCCTGCACTAGTCAGTCAGCTGCCGGCCACAAAGGTTTTAACAAATGGTACTCAGATGTTTCAAACATTTAATAACTGTGGACCTGCTTCACTGGCAATGACATTGTCACATTATGGAATTACCGTGAGTCAACAAGAGCTCGGTGCGGCTTTACGACCTTTTCAACATCCCAGAGGTGACAATGATGATAAATCTGTAACACTTGATGAACTTGCAAACAAAGCAAGCGAGTATGGGTTCACTGTCTATCATAGGCCAGTTGGAAATATTCAGTTGATTAAACAATTCATCAGTAGTGATATTCCAGTTATAACAAGAACGTGGCTTAAGGAAGGTGATGATATCGGTCACTATAGAGTTATAACTGGTTATGACGAGACCGCTCAAGAAATTATTCAAGACGACTCATTACAAGGTAAAAATTTGAGGTACTCATATGCTGCTTTTACATCTTTATGGAAAGCATTTAATTATGAATACCTCGTTTTAATTCCTGAAGAAAAAAAAGATATTGCAGCAGCAATCCTGGGTGATCACACCAATGAAACTGCAGCGTGGACAGAGGCCGCACAAGCAGCTGAAACTGCAGTACGTGCAGATCCTACTGATATCTATGCACAGTTCAATAGATCTGTAGCTTTATATCATCTTGGTGACTTTGAGGGTTCAATTACGGCTTTTGAAGCTATTGAGTCAAAACTACCCAGAAGAATGCTCTGGTATCAAATTGAGCCGATCATGGCCTACTACCAACTTGGCAAGTATGATCGGGTTTTTGCTCTGACTGATTCAATTTTGCAAAATCAAAATAGGGCGTTTTCTGAGCTCTACTATATCCGTGGTTTTATATACCAAAAACAGGGGCAAACTGTCCAAGCTGAAGCCGAGTTCGCTCTTGCTAGAAAATATAATTCAAATCTGGTTTTTTCAATTGAATAAACAATTGACGACTGCAGCAATTGCAGAAACAGGTTTCCTCACAAATCCAAGTGATAGAAAAATTATTGTTGCACAGTCAAAAAAATCAGCTGCAGGTTTGGTGCATGTGATACTGCAGTTTTTATACTCTCAACATTTAATTGAAACGGTCTCTGATTTAGAAACACTTATGCGAAATACGTAAACTTTTTTGCTTCTGTTTTTCGTGCTACAAACATATGACTTGTAGAGAGATAGTCCCACAGCCAGCCAGGGAAGGTAATAAATGGAAAAAGCGGAAGATAGATTTTTTCACTCAAAATTTCTTCATTGCCCATAATTCATCACTACTGGCTGGAACATACTTTTCATGGTTCTATGATGGCATGGAGTGATGTTACCCGTACAAGAGTATTCAAAAGCGGGTATACTAGTGGTGCTTTTGAGCATCCCAGTTTTTTTACTTGAACTGTTGGGTGGCGTAGTTCTTTTTAGAAAAATATGTGTGCAGAAGAACACTAGAGAAAGAAAGTATTTGATTCTGTATGTTTACATTTTCTTACTCATCATTGCCTACATGCAATACAATTTTAAATTACCATTTTATTCAACAGTAAAAGCAAGTTTTTTGAGTAGTTTACTTGTACCATTTTGCTACTTTTTGTATCAGGGGGGAGCGTATGTTCATAACATGCTCTCACAGAAATTTAAAAATATTTTTATATACATACTTATACTTTTTATAACAATATATATAAAACTCATCATGAAGCATTTCTGGGTTCAGTCAGTATGGTATGTTGTACAAAAATCTTAATTGCTAATTGAAAAAAAATGCGTTACTCTTAATACAAAGACATATATGTTTTCAGAAATTTCAGAAATACTATATCAATTAGTTTCTACTCCACTAAAACTTTCATTTTTATTCATACTCATACCGAGTATGTTTGTGCTGGTGAGTGCGGTACTTTCAGCAAAGTCATTAGGTGGGGAACTTGGAACAGGGCTTAAAAAAATTGCCGCAGGTACTGTTTGTTACGTTATTCTATATTTAACCGTTCTGGCAAAAGAAGTTTTCCAATATGAAACTATGCCAGTTGATCAACTTCGTGTCTTTTTTATAGTAGTTAATATAGTTGCTTCGTCAATGTTAGTACTTGGCTTTGTTCAGATATATAGAGTCAGCAAGCGACTACGTTTGTTTTAATACTACTTTTTTAGTATATAGTTTTTCCCGCATCCTTCACAAATCACAGGAGTATTTTCTGCAATAGCGCGTGCTGCCATTTTGGAAATGCCAGAAACTTTTTTAGTAAATTTTGGATTGTATTCAAGTCCGACGCATTTTTGTCTCCCTTTTTCTTGTTGCGGATGTAACCAGATGAATGTATAGTCACGTTCAGTTTCAGATCGGTTTGGACTTACTTCGTTCATATATTTTTCTCCTGATGCGTATTTCGTACAATATCAATAGCTTTGAAGGGATACTGCTATGATCGCATATTACCAGCACCTTGCAACCCAAAAAAAATTACAGGAAATCACTAGTTATAAGAAAAATTCTTTAATTCTAGTTGTGGATCCATCAGAGAATGAACTTTTATATTTAGAAGATCATCTTTCTCTGGAACTAGGTCACCTTAAGGATGGACTCGATACGTATGAAGTACCTCGTCTAGAAGTTGAGAATAGTACCTACTATATTTTTACCCGGGTTCTTTCTCAATCTTCTCCAACACAAAAAACAATTCCAATTCTTTTTGTACTGACTAAAAATTTTGTGCTTGTTTTGTCAGCTCAGCCCATTCAGTTTCTTTTTGACGTTGCCGCAAGCGCACCCAAAAGTTTAACAACTCAGCCAGCAGCAATTTTTATTGAAATTTTTTCCAAAATTAATATGCAGTTTAGTCAAGCATTGCATACAATTAGTTACAAGATAAATCAAATTACACAAAACGTTGAGGAAATAGAGAATAAGGATATTATTAAACTGGTAAACTTCGAAAATACACTTAATGATTTGCTAAATATTTTTACTCAAACAGACGAGTTTTTTCAATTGCTTCTTAAGAAAAAAGAAAACGTTATTTTTGCTTCAGATACAGAGTATTTGGAAGATATTGCTCTTGAAGTTGGGCAGCTTGTGAGTAGATGTAAAAGTAGTTTGAAATCAGTTACCAATGTGCGAAATGCATACTCCACAATATTAACTAATAACCTTAATCAAGTTGTAAAATTTTTCACTTCAATCTCAGTTGTACTGATGATTCCCACAGTGATTGCTAGTTTTTATGGAATGAATGTCGGTATCCCATTATCCAATCATCCGTTTGCGTTTCCCACAATTATTGGAATAACAATTGTAATATCGATACTATTCTTATGGCTGCTCTACCGAAAAAAACTACTTTAGCGAATGAAGAATGATTTGCAAAATGTGAATGTATCTAATTTTTCAACATTAAAAACATTTGACTGCACATGAGAATACTGGTCAAGTGAAACATCTTTACACAAAGTATCACCATACACAGTAAACACTGTCCCACTATCAATTAGTGAACTGAGTTGCATTGTAATTGCATATTCAGGTAGTGCTGTGTTTTCTACAGAGTCAGAACATTTCACTACTCTGTAATCAACAAAAACTACAACATTAAGATTTTTAAGTTCATCGGTATTGAAGCATCCAGCTTTTAAAACTACGTTTTCAATAGTAAAGTCATTTGTTTTGAATGCAGTGTTAATTTGTGGTATGAGCTCTTTTCTAATAAAGCTATTGTAGGTGAGTATACTGTTAAATAGTGTTGTTGGTTCTGTTGTATAAATAATGATTTTCTTATGTGGTACTCGGTGTATATAGTTTGCAGCTACTCGTTCATAGAAAAAAATGTCCTTAGTTGTTTTAAATGGATACTGAAAAAAGTAGTGATAAAAAAAGAAGAGGGCATTACAGCAGTACAGTACAATAAAGAGCGTTGAAATTTTTACATTCACGCGTTGTAGAAATTTAAAGAGACCAATCCCAGCAAGAATAATCATTCCAAGGATCATGAACCCACCTCTAAATGTAAGCCATAAGTTTTCGTTCTTAAGAATGTTTGGAATAGTTCCAATCGTAATGATGCCAAGTATCAGTAAGGCTTCTTTTTTATACTTGGGATCAGTTTTGAATGTAACCAGAGCAATAATTATGAGAACTGCATCAAGTGCATATAAAAACCCAAATTTGGTTACTGCAAATGTATCAACTTGATCGTTGCCATGTTGAAAAATCCAGTAGAAATTGAATGAACTAAAAAATCTATTTGACATGGCCTCAACCGTTGTCACATATTTATTATCAAATACAGGTATAAATGGATTTGAAAATGTGAGACGCCTGTTAATATTGACGCGTTCTGCTGCAGTGGCTGGGTCAAGAATCAAAGTCTCTTTAATACGAACTGCAGATGATAGATACGGAAGCCTCAGTATGTGTATCCCTACTAAAAGTACACAAAAAACTGCAACAGCTATGTGGGGAAGCCAGTTCTTAACTTTAAATTTGGGTAAAAACTTCCAAGACTCTTTTTCTATGATGAGGTACAGAATGAAGAGTATAACAAGTGGTGCCAATAATGGTTTGTGTCCTTGATACTGATAAAAACCAACAGTAAATGGAATGAGTGAATAGAGTATTTTCCATTTCTTAAGAAATAGTAAAAGCACAAGGCCTAGCATGTACAATGAACTACTGAACAAAGAGTCAAAACCCATACGCGAAAATTGGAAAATCCATGGGTTACCAGTTGCAAGTAGAGCAGTAGCGAGAAATGCAGTTTTGTTATTTGTGAGACGAAAACTGATGAGACCGAGCAGCACCGGTAATGCACTTCCTAACAATATCGGTACAAATTTTGCCGCTAGCAGAGGAACACCCGGAAAAAGTAAAAAGCCAAGTGCTGTCACCGTCCCAGTTAGTTCAGAATAGATCGGATTTGCAGGTGAAAGGTACCAAGGTCTCCAATTCCCAGTTGTGTCAGAACCACTCACTATGAGCGCTTGAGCCTCAGTTGTGTAGTACATTTCATCATGTGTGAGGATTGGTGGTATTGAAGTAATGAATAAAAACTTAATCGTCAGGTTAGAGATGAATATAAGGCCACACAAAAATAATAATGAATATTTTATTTGCACAAAATGAGCTTAGTTGAGAATAGATAAACTAAAATGAAGAGTCAATAGACAGCTTCAGCTATTCTGTCTATGAAGAAAATAGAAGTTACTACTATTATTGTTCTCGTACTAAAATACGGAATAACATGTTTAAATTATAGTTGGTTATAACTATGATTTCCTTTAAACACTTTTTTTGGCTTGTCTTTTTTCTTGTTATTGCTGCGACAAGCTGGTCTTTGGTGCACTCTGGACTTTTTCATCTGCACGATACCATCCATGCTGCACGTGTCGCTGAAATGAGTCGCGCACTACTCGATGGACATTTTCCTGTCAGATGGACTCAAAATTTTGGCAGAGGGTATGGTATGCCAGTGTTTGAGTTTTACGCACCATTCCCATACTATGTCGGTTCGATTCTATATATAACAGGATTTTCATGGTCAATAACTATGAAAATCCTAATGATACTACCAACTGTTGTAACCTTTTTTGGTATGTATTTGCTGGGTGAAACTTTGTGGAACAAACATGCTGGTTTGGTATGCGCCGTAGCAGCAGCACTTGCCCCGTATCGGGCGGTAGACCTCTTTGTTCGAGGAGCATTGAGTGAAGTGTGGGGGATGATGGCACTACCTTGGGCAGTTGTTGGTGCTATTTGGGTTATTAAAGGAAAAAAATGGGGGACGTACATTTTTATCTTAGGTCTGGTAGCAATGCTACTGAGCCACAATTTGACAGCACTCGTTTTTGCTTTGACAGTACCTATTGTTGTGACAGGATATCTCTTGCTATTTGGTAAAAACAAAGTCAAAGCAAGCATATCTCTATTTGGTTGTGCCATTACAGCACTACTACTTTGTGCATTTTATATTTTTCCCGCAGTTCTTGAACAAAAATATACAAATATTTCAGAAATAACGGAAGGCTATTTTGACTACGCCAATCACTTTGGGTATATCAAGCAACTGATTAAACCATACTGGGGATATGGTAATTCCGGACCATGGTCATATAACGACATGTCATATTTTTTGGGTTATGGTCAGCTTATTGGTGCTGTAGCTGCATGTTTAACTTT
>JBILGT010000039.1:0-4592 GCA_044350895.1 Limisphaerales bacterium | reverse complement strand
ATTCAAAATTGATACTGACCGTGATGTACGTCGTACTCTTGAAGCTCAAGGACTGACACTCGAATCAGTGCCACAAAAGGACGAGCGTATTTTTGTCCGCCAAGTTTCTAACATTGCCAAAGGTGGCGATAGTATTGATGTCACTGATGAAGCGCATCCTTCTGTTTCTGAAATTGCCCTCAAAGCTATCAATGCCATTCCCGGCATGCACTTTGCTGGTATAGATTTTATGACTGAAGATATTACTGCACCACAATCTGCCGACACACATACAGTTATTGAGGTGAACAGTTCACCAGGGTTCTGTATTCAAGTCTATCCATATTCTGGCAAGTCACGCAGGGCACAATATGAGTTCTTGAAATTATCATTTCCAGACCTCCAAACACCACCGCTCGTAGAGTAGTTGCCTGGACTGGTATAATTCTCACGTATGCAGCAATCAAAATCTGCCCATAAAAAAGTGGCTGTCGGTATGAGTGGAGGAGTAGACTCTTCACTCACCGCCCATTTACTCGTTGAACAAGGCTATGATGTCACTGGCGTCTACCTTGAATGTTGGCGTGCACCTGGCTGTCGCAGTGAAGAAGATCGTGCAGATGCACTCAAAGTCGCACTGCAGCTCGGGATTCCATTTCAAGTTTTAGACTTCAAAGATACCTATAAAAATAAAGTGGTTGAATATTTTTTTACTGAATACGCAGCAGGCCGCACTCCCAATCCAGATGTACTCTGCAATAAAGAAGTGAAGTTTGGGATGTTTTACGACTGGGCGATGGAACATCACTTCGACTTTGTAGCCACTGGTCACTACGCCAAGATTCGCCAAGATCCACAAACACAACAACCACGACTTGTCATTCCCGCTGACACAAAAAAAGATCAAACCTATTTTCTATATCTTCTACGACAAGAGCAACTCGCCCATGTGCTGTTTCCTCTTGGAGAGATTACCAAACCTGAGGTACGAATCGAGGCTGAGAAGCGTGGTCTTCATGTTGCAACCAAAAAAGACTCTGTTGGAATTTGTTTTATTGGCGATATCAATGTCCATGAATTTTTGAAAGAGCGCCTTGGCGAGAATCCTGGGGAAGTAGTTGATACCAAAGGCAATGTCATTGGACGACATTCTGGTCTTTGGTTTTACACGGTGGGACAGCGACATGGATTTACCGTTGATAAAACCTCAGCGATTACACTTGCTGATGGCACTGTGATTGAAAAAGAAAACTTTCCACCATTTTATGTAATCAAAAAAATCCCTGAGAAAAACCAGCTCATGGTTGGGTTTGGTTCCGACGCGTATACTGCTGAATTTTCTACCCACTCACTGCACTGGATTGACACGGCACCACAAGGTGACGAAGAAACAGAAGAAGCTACACTCTTGATCAGAATCCGTCATACAGGAAAATTAATTCCGGGGAAAATCGCACTTCAGTCGGGTAAAGTGACACTTATTGAGCCAACACAAGGTATTGCTGAAGGTCAGTCAGCTGTTTTTTATCAAGAAACTCCACAGGGAATTATTTGTCTGGGTGGGGGAGTAATTGGTGGTTAAAACTAGTTCCACATTGGAGCGGTAGCAATTGTCGCTACTACAGCACCACCTGCCACAGCTCCGTTATCCAAAAAGTTGCCTGCAAATAAATCACCATCATTATCACGTAAATAGCCCCTAATTTCTGCCAGTCCAATTCCAGTTCCTACAGCACCAGGTTTGTCCCAGATTGATTTACCTTGAATAATTTCAATTGGTTGCAACATCGTTCCATCAGCGAGTTCCATTTGTGGCAAGAAAGAATGGTGCTGTGAAAAACCTTGCCCATTATCTTTAATGATCAGATATACTTCACCAAGGCCCTTCATTAGGGTAATCTTCAGTTCAGTACCACAAATCTTGACTACATTTGCAGCACAGTTATCAAGTATGGATTGCAACATATCGCCTCTCAGATGCATCATCCGTGGTTCAGTTTCACTTTCAAGAATTCTATTATCAAGATCACAATGCAGAGTAGGAAAGTCTGATTGAAGTTTTGCAACATACGTTGCAGCTTGTTGTTGCAGTTCTTCCACACTGAGTTCTCGAGACACATAGGTATCAAAAGTATGGCGTTCCAACGTTGGAATAATCGTATCTAATCCGTCCATGACAACACTTCCAAAATCATGTTGTAGTGCAAATTCAAATTCAGCTAGCAAGAAATCAGTACCCGAGTAAATCGGGTTTAGCATTCGTGAACCTTTAACATCATGTTCAAACAATGCCAATAAGTGTCGTCGATCTTGATCACCAAGTTCATCAAGGGGGACAGTACGTTCTCCCACAACTGCAGCAAAATTGACCACCTGGTTATGAGTTCGCATAAACTATAGACACGCATTCCAGCACTCATCAAGATCTGCTTCCACTTCCATTCGCTGATCATGATATGAAAAAGTTGCTGTAGGAATGATATTTGACCATAGATTTGCTCGAGATAACTTACTCAATGCAGCCACGATTTTCATAATTTCACCTGACCATGCATGAAAATATGCAACATCTTCTGGAGTAGGAGTTTCTTGGAATCTTGCGATCCTCGCTTGAAATTCTGGCTGTGCGACAGTTTCTTTCATGTAGGGCAAAAACCAAGTAAATCCGCGTACTCCAAATGCTTCGTACTTGACTAGTTCTTCTTGGAGACGCTCTTTTTCAATTAAGTCGTTGAGTGAAAGTGGTTGTTCTCTTCGATTTTCAGCATTCATTTCTCAATCATATCAGGCTATTCTTACTATCTCTACACGCGACTAGAACTCTCTATATACACTCTTGACCTTTTTAATACCTCAATGGTATACTTCAATTTCTCAAACGCGGATGAAGTCCAATCAAATGGATACTCATCTTCTTCAATTTAAAAAGAGACAAAATGACTGACTGCCAAACAATCTTGAATGGCAGTCTTTAATTCGTTCGTTAACAAGTGAAGAGACTCTGAAATAAACATGATGGTAAGACACTGTTAGAAATAGCGGAGTTTATCTTACCATTATGGATTTTTTCATAATAACAATTTTAATACTCCGTTAATTTCTTTAAAAACAATAAATGAGCAATCAAATTTTTTTGAGAGTTTGATCCTGGCTCAGGATGAACGCTGGCGGTGTGCCTTAGGCATGCAAGTCGAACGGTCCGCAAGGACAGTGGCAGACGGGTGAGTAATACATAGGAATCTACCTCGTAGTGGGGAATAGCTCGCCGAAAGGCGGGGTAATACCGCATACGCCCTCAGGGGGAACGACGCAAGTCGCTATGAGAGGAGCCTATGAACTATCAGTTAGTTGGTGAGGTAATGGCTTACCAAGACTACGACGGTTAGCCGATGTGAGAGCATGATCGGCCACAAGGTTACTGAGACACGGAACCTACACCTACGGGTGGCAGCAACCGGGAATTTTGCACAATGGACGAAAGTCTGATGCAGCGACACCGCGTGCGGGAAGAAGTACTTCGGTATGTAAACCGCTGTGGCGAGGGATGAATTTTGACAGTACCTCGCTAGAAAGCACTAGCTAACTACGTGCCAGAAGCTTCGGTAATACGTAGAGTGCGAGCGTTATCCGGATTTATTGGGCGTAAAGGGTCAGTCGGCGTCCTTTTAAGTTTCTTGTTTAAGCCTGAGGCTCAACTTCAGAAAAGCAAGAAAAACTGGGAGGATAGAGTCTGTTCGAGGAAACTAGAATTCTTGGTGGAGGGGTGAAATCCGTAGATATCAAGAGGAATACCGCGCGCGAAGGCAGGTTTCTAGGACAGTACTGACGCTCAGAGACGAAAGCTTGGGTAGCAAATGGGATTAGAGACCCCAGTAGTCCAAGCCGTAAACACTCCTTGCTAGCTGTCCCCACGTATGTGGGGGTGGCGTAAGCTAACGCGTTAAGCAAGGCGCCTGGGGAGTACGGCCGCAAGGCTAAAACTCAAAGGAATTGACGGGGGAGCGCACAACCGGTGGAGCATGTGGTTTAATTCGATACGAAGCGAAAAACCTCACCCGGACTTGATATGTATCTGCACGGTCTAGGAAACTAGATCTTCTTCGAGAGTGATACACAGGTGATGCATGGCTGTCGTCAGCTCGTGTCGTGAGACGTCCACTTAAGTGTGGTAACGAGCGCAACCCTTATCGTATGTTACAAGTGTCATACGAGACTGCCCCTGTTTCTACAGGGGAGGAAGGAGAGGATGACGTCAAGTCAGCACGTCCCTTACGTCCGGGGCTACACACATCCTACAATGGAGCCGACAACAGGTTGCGACGGGGTAACCCTGAGCCAATCCTTATAAACGGCCCCTCAGTTCAGATTGAGGGCTGAAACCTGCCCTCATGAAGCTGGAATCGGTAGTAATCGCAAATCATCAGGTTGCGGTGAATACGTTCTCGCTCCTTGTACACACTGCCCGTCAAGCCAGCAAAGTCAGCAGCACCCGAAGGGGGTGACCGTAACTCGCAAGAGAGCGGCCCCACTACGGTGAGGTTGGCGATGAAGACTAAGTCGTAACAAGGTATCCGTACTGGAAGGTGCGGATGGATCACCTCCTTTCTAAGGAG
>JBILGT010000008.1:0-44650 GCA_044350895.1 Limisphaerales bacterium | reverse complement strand
TGTTTACACCACTTTTTTTCATACAATACCTACAATTTAGAACTTTTAGAGTGCTAATTATCTCACTTTTTACCTATTATTCAATGTATTTTAACTGAAAAACCAACGCGTTTTTTCTATTAACTCCCTTTTTTTAGCTGTCATTTAATCGTAGACAGTCAGAAACGAGGTTTCCTTATTCTCGCTCCTGCCTGGTGCACCCGTAGTGGAAGCAAGAACAAGAATAAAGAAACCACTCCAAGGACTTCATCCTCAGGGTGGTTTCTTCAAACCGTCCTCGCTACTAATGGCTGACCAGCAAGAGTTTCTCTCTTCACTTATTAAAGAGCGTCAATACTTGTGCGCAAGACAAAGAGTAATTCCTTGTCTGCACACCTAAAATGACACAAAGGTCGACATTATATCCCATAGTTAATAAAACGGCAAGTCTATGGGTTTTCCCACTTCCTACAGTTTATGAAAGCCAGCCAGGATATAGTTCCACTCATGTCCATAAAAACCTACAGCGCCATGCTTCAAGGCCTCAAGCCCACAATTATTGAAGTGGAAATAGATACTTCACCTGGGTTACCAGGCTTTATTTTGATCGGCATGCCCGGTCAAGCGATTGGTGAAGCTAAAGAGCGGATCACTTCAGCACTCAGCAACTGTGGTATTACCCCAAAGGCCAAACGAACAATCGTCAACCTTGCACCCGCCGACTTGCGTAAAACCAGTAGTGCTTTCGAACTTGCTATCGCTGTTGGATTGCTACAACTATATGGAGTTACTCCACAATTTTCACGAAAAACTATACTTTTTGGTGAACTATCCTTGGCAGGTGAGATAAAGCCTATAAAGGGTGCACTACCGTTAGTCCTTGCCGCGCGTGATCTTGGGTTTGAGGAAGTCCTCCTCCCCATTGGTAATAGAGTAGAAGTTGAGTTGATCACTGGAATCACTATCAAATTAGTTGCACACATCAACGAATGCATTCCAAAGAAAGAGAGGGGAATTTTTGGAACCATTTTGAAACCCACTTCTTTCACAAATTTCACGAAGACGACCTCATACAAACATCCGATAACATTTAGTCCTATAGTAGGACAACAACTTGCGAAGAGAGCACTAGAAATCGCTGCCGCTGGCAATCACAACGTCTATCTTATAGGTCCACCTGGCACAGGAAAGAGCATGTTGGCAGAAGCAACGGCCAGCATTTTGCCACCCCTCACAGAAAGTGAAGCGCTTGAAGTTTCTTCGCTACACTCCATTGCAGGTAATACACTGCATTCTGGATTTATTACCACACGACCATTTCGTAAAGTTCATCACACTGCTTCTCAAGTGGGACTGATTGGTGGAGGAAATCAACTTTCCCCAGGAGAAATTTCATTAGCCCATCGAGGTATATTATTTTTGGATGAATTTACAGAGTTTTCAAGACAAACCATAGAAGCACTTCGCCAACCACTAGAATCAAAAACAATTACAATCACGAGAGCCGCAGGCACAGTACAGTATCCAGCCAACTTCACACTCATTGCTGCCGCAAATCCTTGTCCGTGTGGGTATTATGGCAGCCAAAAAAAGGCGTGTTCATGCAGTGAATTTCAACGCCTCGCATATACGGGAAAAGTTTCAGGGCCACTCTTAGACCGCATAGATATGGTTACGTGGGTTGGGGAGGTTGATATCCACCAAATTGACACTGTTATTGCTGCAGAAAAAGACACACTCACTCAGGAAATTATTAACAGAGTAGTACTGGCACGAGAGCGCCAAAGAGAACGATTTTACAAAACACCACACATTCTCACCAATGCCGATATGTCACCACAAGACATGAGAAGATTTTGCTCAATCCAACCAAGAGCGCGACAGCTTTTAGTAAGTTATAGCGAAAAAAATCATCTTTCACTTAGGCAGTATTATCGAGTTATAAAAGTAGCACAAACAATTGCTGACATTGCAGGCGATGAACAAATTACTCAAGCGCATATTGCCGAAGGTCTACAGTATCGGGTACAAATGTAGTCTCGATTGGTGATTTTTTCTTTTTATGAGGCTTTGTTTTGAGCTGTTTAGCGACAGTTTTTTTCTCACCTTCATTCGCTGCCAAAATTTGTTGTAAGCCAGCCGCTATAGTTTCCCCTAAAGTGCTTCCATTCATACTAAAAATTACATTTTCACTTGGGTTGGGAGTGGATTCAGCACCATCCTCTTGCGGTGCAGTCTGATTGGTAGCCTGAACTAATCCATATGTTACCAGTAAATCCCAGAAGTGTTGTCGTGCTCTTGAGAGTCGCGACTCCACAGATTTATAGGTAACTAACTTTTGAGGATCCACCTCTAAAGCGCTCTCTTCAGATGGTTTTCTTGCAATGGTCCGAAGTTTATGCACTATTGGTTGTAAGACTGCGTAGATCAAGCCATGAGTTGTAATTTTTTCTAGCTCATTAATTTCGTCAACTATTTCTTTCACTGAGAGATTAAAAAGGTAACTCAGCAGTAACACACTTTTATCTGCCTCACTTAGTTCTTCGAAGGCCTGCCAAAACGTAAGCCCTTCTTCATAATCATCTTTTAAATAATCGCTATGATCAATCGATTCAGTAAAGCCCTGTTCACTTTGTGATTTATTTCTTTTAGGGTTGTGATAGTCCATGCATCTACAGTAAATAATCCTATTAATAATGCCTATATTAAGTGTTTGGTAATTACTGATGAGTGCTTCAGTAGCATCAGCAAGTGATTCAGAGAGAACATCCTCGATATGCGTATGAACAGTTACATTGTATTTGCGTACATAACTTACTAAACGAGGATTCCACCCAGCTAGGGAACCACGCGAGTCAAATTCTTCAAAATGCTGAGAAGGAGGTCTAAAAAAATCAGCAAGTTGTTTCAAGGTTTCTATCTGAACAGAATTTTCATAGTTTCTTTTAGAAGTACGAATTCTTGTTGAGGGAGTCATATCAGAAGTAACTGGAATTGCTTCAGTTGCAAACATATGGTCCTTTAAAATTGAAATATACTAAAGTTTCATTCAATGAAAAACACAATACACACTCGATATGTATAGGACTAATTACCGGACCCTCAGACAATTTTGAAGTATCTGAGGTGGTAGTTATATTTGCTAGTCCCATATTAAAAAATTTTGTGCTGTTATTATAACATGTATAAAAATTCTGTGAATAATTTTTTGCACTATTTTTTGTAAGAAAAAAGTAAGTAAGTTTGTTACACTGGTACTATGTATTCAAAAGAGTTGAAAATTTTTTTTGTAATGATCGGTGTTTTTCTAATAACCGGCGCAATTGCAATAGGATCACTCTTTATCCTTGGATCAGGTGAAAATAATGATCTTCCAAATACTGAAACGTCACCCCTAGCTTTTTTTGAAACGCCTATTCCTTCCCCCAGCTCTACAACTCAAGCAACAGTTCTCGGTGCTAGTAAAGAGAGCAGCATATCATTTTCACTCGAAAAATTATATTCACTTATCAATGGATATCGCCGAGAAAATAAACTAACACCTCTTACCACGCACCCTCTCTTAGAACGAAGTGCCGCTGGCAAGCTATTTGATATGAAAGAAAATAAGTACTGGACGCACCGTGATCCACAGGGCAGAGAACCATGGTACTTACTTGAAGAAAATGGCTATCATTTTGAAAAAGCTGGTGAAAATCTCTCATTTGGTTACACAACTGAATGGCGCGTTTTTGAAGAGTGGCTCAAAAGCCCCGAACATAAAGCCCAGCTGGACGCCACAGAATATGAGCATATGGGCTTGGCAGTAGATTGCTCCAGTTATGCCAATGGACTACAAGATACCTGTATTGTGGTGTTACACCTTGGTAGGCAGCTACTGTAAAGTGAGGTTGTTTATTTAATAACAACAAGTTTTGAGGTTTTTGCTGAGATGCATTGCTTACCCCAAGAATTGGAAACCAATAATACCCACACCAAGTATCAAACAGTACCATCCAAACCAATGAAACTGGGCATGATTGATCATATATTTAAGCAAGTATAAGCTGGCTAGACCAACTACTAGTGACACCAACGCACCGATAAGCATCAGGCCAGCCTCAGGAAACTGTCCGTTATCTTTGACAACTTTCAGAATTTCAAGCAGATTTGCTCCTAAGATGGCAGGAATTGAGATAATAAACGAGAATTTAAACGCAGTCTTGCGATCAAGCCCTGTCCACAATCCTCCAAACACAGTTGCACCCGACCTTGAAACTGCAGGTAACATCGCAAACGCCTGGAATAAACCCACAATTCCAGCCTGTTTAGCAGGGATATCACGTAATGATGGCGTATCGGTATTTTCAGTGGCGGTTTTAGAGGTTTTTGTGAGCAAATAAGCACATCCAAAGTTGAGACCAGCTGTTACAAGCATCTCCCAGCCAGTGGTATGAAGTGAAGCAGAGAGCTGTTCAATTGCATCGTTAAATAAGACACCGATTACTCCAGCGGGGATTGAGGCAATCAGAATCGGTACAAAATCTCGTGGTCGGAGTTTGAGTAGATCTTTCCAGAAGAAGAGAAAGACTGCTACAAGCGTAGCAAAGTGCAGGAAGATATCAAACGTGAAGGTATCTGTTTCAAGTCCTAAGAGCTGTTGAGCGAGTACTAAGTGTCCGGTACTTGAGATAGGCAAGAACTCAGTGGCACCTTGAATAAAACCGAGAATGGCGGCGTCTACACCAGTCATATTATTCTTTTACCTGCTTTGAAAAATTCGTGTGCCACTCTTCAAGAATCTTGCGCACTACATATTGTCCGCCCAGTCCAAACGAAAGTCCTAATGCAAGGGTGAGGAATCCAACAAATCCGATAAAGAGAATCTTGATGAATTCTGTAGCAATGCCCAGTTCAGACACGGCCATCATGACAGTCAAAACAAGTACGAGATAACTGGAAATTTTGCCAAGTAATCGAGCACTTTTGCCATCGATACTACGGATGGAACCTTTCACTAAACTTTCCACCAGTCCAGAAAGGAGAATACCGATGAAGAGAATGATGACTGAAGAAATAATGTGTGGTAAATAGACGAGGATGCGTTCAAGGATGAACGAAAGGGAAGTAAGTCCCAAAACTGACACAGCCGTATGAACAACAATCAGCATCAGTAACCAATAGACTAATGAGCCAAAAATTTCTTCAAGTTTGGTGGTTAATTCAGCATTTTTAAGAAAATGCTCAATAGGAGTATTTTGAACTGCAGTTGAAACTTTGATTGCTTCAAAGAACTTTATGACGCCTTTTCGCAGTAACTTAGCGACACCAGCACCAATAAGCAAAATAAGGAGAGCAGTCAAAATTTTAGGCAGAAATACAATAATTTCTTGAGCACCTTGACCAGCTGCTACAACGAGCGAGTTATACCAAGCTTCCTGCATACTACTCCTTCTTCACGATCAGTATACCCGATACCTAGTAATTTTAATACTGCATGACTCGTAAGCCGGATTCTGTTTATAGCGATGATCTATCTATGCCCACGTCAGTATCACCAAGAAAGTGAGTGTATACATTATGGTGAAGGTCGGTGGTTGCAGCGGGGAGGATTGCCACGTATGCAATTTTCATTGCAGACGTCCTCGTCACCATTACTGGTGAGTCTTTGGCGTTTCACTCTGGTAAACCAGATTCGTCTCTGTTGCTCTAACTGGTACATCTTTCGATGCACTCCTGCTGAAGCACTTGCGTGCCTCTTCACAGGACACCTCACACTCGGCTGTCCGGACTTTCCTCCATCTACCTTGCGGTAAACGGCCATCACTCGGTCATGCAGCAAGCATATTATACCCTGATATAGAAATTATTGTTACAAAAGATCCTCTTGCATGCAAGATATTGTGTCCTATACTAAATCCTCGGCCATGCAAAGAACCGCCGAACAACTTTCACATACGCATACATTTGAAACAACACCACATACTGGTATCCCCGGTATACGTGCTGCGTTACAGTCAAAATTTGATTCAGTACCATTTCTCACTACAGACCAACTTCATGCTAAACACCAATTTGCTCGGACTGAGTCTTTATTAGATGCTCAGAATCGGCTGGTACAGGTTGGGGACGGTATAGTTTACGAATGTATAGAAGACCAGTATACAAATGTTTTAACAGCTACTTTAGCTCGATTGATATCTTTATTTGATTCTTTACCACTCACTCCAGGTAGTACCTTCTACTGTGATGTTGTTGACGATCAAGGGAGGTATGTTCAGAGAGGCGATTTAGCACTGAGCTCAGCAATTGAAGTTGCAAAGTTTCTATCAGCAATCGACCCTACAACATGTACTGCAAGTGCGCATATTGCTGACCTGTTAGTTCCATCAAAAACAGACGTTGCAGCACTCACAGCTTCAGATTCAGTTAAAAGAGAACTGCTACAGCAAGTAAAAGTTCCACACAATCAGAGTCACTATAGAATTCAAGTTATCATTCATTAGTAGGTAAACAACATCAATTACGACCGATGCTGGTAGAAGTAAACTGAATACACAGTTCTCATCACAATATATAAGGGGACAGCGAGCAACGCACCCATAACACCACCTAGTTTTAATCCAATTAATATAGAAATAATCGAAGCAAGTGGACTAACATTTGCTGCTGCTTTCATAACTTTTGGCACAAAGAAGTTATTTTCAAGTTGTTGAATAAGGATATTTAAAATAAGTACAGCACCGGCCATAACTGGGCCATTGGTGATAAACGCAATTGCGATTGCTGGAACTGCGGCAATAGTTGGACCAATGTTAGGAAGTATCTCAAGCATTCCGGCAAGCATCGCAAGTGGCAACGCATATGGGACTCCCAAGAGTGTCAAACCAACAAAGGTGAGTATACCTATCATGAGCATCAAAATTATTTCGCCACGCACCCATCCGCCGAGCTGTTCCTCAATTGAGTCTATGAGTTTACTAAAGCGCTCCTTTTCTGATTTATCTCTTGTAAACCAAGAAAGTTTTTGTGGCAAATCTTGCCGTTCAACGAGTAAGAAGTAGGAGAGAACAAGTAACGTGAAAAAGGTAAAGATACCACTGAAGGTTGAGCCGATGATTGAGAAAATGGCACCAACAGACGTCCCTACTTTGCCTGCAATATCACTTATTTCAGTTAAAGTGAACTTAAATTCAAGTATTTGTTCTTGGAGAACTGGAATATTTACAAACTTCAGTAATCCCGATAGCTGCGTAACCAGTGGTGGTACCAACACTGCGAAAAACACTACTAAAAGAAAAAGCAGCACAATGTACGAGAGAAAAATACTAAAACCCAGCGGCAGCTTAAAAAGTGTGTGAATTTTTTTGCTGAGTGGTTTGAGTGCCACCATCAAGATGAATGCCAAAAATATTAAGACGAGAATTTCCCTGATTAAAAACAAAAAATATAAGCCTAATAAAAAGAAAACTGCGAAAATAATAGTTAGTGGATTTAGGCCGTTAATGTAGGTCTTATTCAGAAGCTTTAACATACCTCAAGTTTATCTTGATTTATTTTACTTGTCAGTAACCAATTACACTTCTTAAAAATGAGAACCAACTAGCTGGAGAAATTTCTCTTCCCACAGTGACTCTGATTTATCAATCCAGGTCACTTGAGGCTCATTTTTCCACCAGGTTATCTGCCGTTTACTATATGCCAAGTCGGCTGCGATCCAGTTTTGGATGCACGTTTCCTCAGAAATTTTACCGTCCAAGAAATCCTTAATTTGTAGGAAACCAAGGGTCGTTGTAACCTGCGGAGAAACTTTCTGAAAGTTTTTTAAAATATGTTCAACTTCAGCCACTGCACCATTTTTAAACCGGCTAAGCACACGCTCTGAGATTTTTTGTGTGAGTGTTGTCATGTCAAGTGATAGACCAATGAAAATATGATTGTCTACTGAGCCTTGAACTTGTTGCGACTCTGGCGTAACACCATTTGAAATTGCTATTGCTATTTCAATAGCCCGCTGAAGTCTACGAGGATTATTTTTATCTGAATTATTCATTTTATCCCATCGTTCTGGAGCAACTAATTCCAACCAGTTCTGCAGTTCAATTAAGCTGATTTCAGAAGCTTTTTTTCGCACTTCATCATTGGGGGGAATTGTTAATTGTGGGTCAGTCGTAAATAAATGATCGTGATACAAACCAGTTCCACCCACCACACAAATCAGACGGTTATTCTGTATGCTTGCAGCCATTATTTTTTGAGCGTACTCATTAAACTGTGCAACTGACCAATCATCCTGCACTTTAATCAATGAAAGTCCATAAATATTTATATTGTTGCATGAAAAATATTTATTGTTTTCCTGAGCACCTGAATCCATCCGCGTAAAATTTTCTGGGAGATCAGCACCTGTCAGAACTGAGATATTTTCATATACTTGGCGGGAATCGGCGGAAATAATATCAACACCTGTGGCAAGATTGTGACTCAAACAATAGTTTGCTAGGTTAAGCACCGCTTCACTTTTACCTACTGAAGTAGTTCCGACGATAGAAAATATGGGCAACTGTGTATTTGACATTAGACAACAATAGGACGAGTATCAAAATTATCTTTATTAATAATTTGGTCAAGAACTTCCCAACGGCGTTTCTTTTCAGCATGCGGAATATCATCTGGATAAATTCGCCAGCTAGCTGTACCTGGGCGAGGGGAGTAAATAGCTACAAAGCCAATTCGCCAATCAATACTTTTGGCGAGCTCAACTGTTTCTTCAAACTCTTGTTCTGTTTCACCGGGGAAGCCGACAATGATATCGGTTCCCACAATAATATCTGGATCAACAGCACGTAGCTTTGTAATAACTTCCAGATACCGTTCCTTGGTATATCCACGATTCATGCGATACAAAACAGCATTACTACCAGACTGAATAGGGAGGTGTACATATCTATCGATTTTTTTATTTCTGCCAATTTCTGCAATAAGTTCATCATGGAAATCCCATGGATTACTGGTCATAAATCGAATTTTGGTAATTTGCTCATATGCCGAAATAGCTTGCAGTAACTTTACAAATGGGGGAGTTTCAGTTGGGGTAAGGTATTGTGACTGATTATCAGGCAGATCATCTCGAGTAAATTCTTTGTTTTCCATCATTAGTTTTCTAAAACCAATACCCAGTTTTTCCAGTCCCCAGGAATTAACATTCATTCCAAGCAGTGTAATTTCTTCATATCCTTGACTCACCAACTTTTCAACTTCTTCCATGATTGACGCAAACGGGCGTGATTGTTCTCGGCCACGTGAGTAGGGCACAATGCAGTACGTACAAAAAGAATTGCAACCAGTAGAGATAGGAATCCAGGCATGCTTTGTATCTTTTCTAATTGTAGCTTGATTAAATCCCACTTCATTTATAGGCAGAATCTCATCAACAACGGGAAGCATCTCATATAACTTTTCGTGACCGTGGTGGGTCATACAGCCTGTCAAAATGATTTTAGGTCGCTGTGTACCCAGAGTATTGAAGTGGACAACAACATTGTGTAAAAAGCCTTTGGCCTTATCTTCAGCGCGTTGCCGAATTGCACAGGTGTTTACCACAAGTTCATCACAGGTACGCCAGTCGCTAGCCTCAACATAGCCCCGAGCTTCATAGTCACCAGCAATGCGCTCACTATCTGATTTATTAGACTGACAGCCAAATGTATGGATAAAATAGGTCTTTTGACTCATATCGGAAACTGTATTATACCGCCTCTGTATACTAGGCAGGCGTTGCAAATGGAGGAGTAGGGGAAACAGTTTGAGATGCTTTTGTTCTCTGCCAGCCTTTGATCCAGGAAGCAACCTCTAGAATGGCCACAGTTCCAATCACAAACATCCAACTCTCTTGTTGGAGGGCGACATGGAAAAAAATGAAAAATAGTGCTACGTATGTCAGTCGATGGACACGTTTCCACCATTTACCCATATATTTTACCGACGTGTCATTTGAAGTAAGCCACAGTGGTAATAAGAGCCACCAAGCGATTTCTCCCATCCACTGAAAAAGCATCAGTTCAATTTTTGAAGCATCAAACCCATTTGCAACCAACTGAGGTAATGTTGTGGTGAAGTTGAGGTGTAACCAAGCAGAAATGAACATCAAAATTCCCAGATGTTTTCGGAATGGCATGATAATGCTGCCAATTGGCTGAGTTATGAGGGGCAGTACTTGGAGGCGGGTAATCATTCCTGGAAGAAGTGTTGCTACATACAGTAGTAACGCAGCTACTCCAAACTTACTGCCGATAAAGTATATTTCAAGATAGTACGAGTCATATACCATAGCAGCTTGGGAACTTACTGTAAATCCAAAAATCACCAAAAGTATTTCTAAAACGAACAGCATTCTGGTAATTACAACTCGACGAGGCGCCAAAAACATCTGAATTTTAAGTAAAAATTGCCGGACGGCCTGCATGAACGCTTTCTGTGAAGAGAGTACTAACCACTATTCTAACGAGGCGCGGGCGGGATTTGAACCCGCGAATCCGAGGTTTTGCAGACCTGGCCATTAGACCGCTCTGGTACCGCGCCAATAAGAACTTGATTATAAAGCTAATTACCTATCCTGTTAAGGGAGAAGCATTCTAAACACTAACTGGGAGCTTTATGAACTTAGTTTGTTCATGAAAGGCATTGAGTGTGGCAAGGAAACGCTCTGCTGGAGTCCTAATACCGCACCTAATACCGTCTGCATCAGTATATGTACTAGCAATCGCTTCTTGTGAGTTGGCTAGATCGCTTTAATTTCAAACTCAGCACCACCTGCTGGGTAATCAAACCGCACTGCTGCTGTCTTTTCACTCATGTGATGTACGCGCAAGAAGAACTCCACAAATGGGTCTTCATAGCCAGATGAACCAATGTTTACAGCCAAGACACCTCGATCAACACTGAAGCCGCCAGTGGCAACAACACCGAGCATACTGACACCATTTAAGATTACTTGAACGCTTTGGCCATTTTTAAGACCCATTCTCTCTAGATCTGATTTACGCATTGTGGTTTTGATATTACCAAATCCATCAGTCCAGGCCACCATGTTGTGTGGAATTTCTGGGATATCAGCAATTACGAGTTCATCAGTCAAGATAGAACGATCTTCATTGACGATTTTAGCAACTCTTTCTGGGAAAAAGTCTCGAGAACGGAACTGTGAACCAGCATTTGGACACTCTATGTTTCTAAACTCAACGATATCTTTTTTAACAAATCCGAATGCAAACTCTGAGTTTACATTAATAATTTCAACACCATTCTTCAAGCGAGCATACTTGATGCCTTGATCTTGGTTATTCTTCATGGCTTTACTACTGTCACGACGTGGAGCAGCATTACCATAAATAACCATTCTGCCTTTGTGTGGTGCATACGCATATTGTGCAGTCACAAAACCAATTGCCATTGTATCGAGGGGAGGAACTTCAGTAGGATGAATACGAACAGCGTGAGGACTATCTAAGTGGTACTGCAGTCTGTTTGTAATTTCTCCGAACTCCATACCGCCAGCTTTATAATCACAAAGAACGTGTAAAAGGGTTGGTTGGTCTACCATTTTGTCTCCTCATTATTGGTTTTTATTTTGAACTGATTGGCACATTTTTGCCACAACTGTGTATCATACCAGAAATTCCAACTTCCTCTAAGCGCAAGTTTCGATATAATACGCTCGAGATTCCATATGACAAAAAAAACTACGACCACACCAGCAAAAGAAGTACCACAAGAAGAAATGGCACCATCTTTAATTGCTGAAAACACAAAAATCACTATTACCATTCCTTGGGAAAAAGCTAAGCCAGCCTATCAAAAAGCTCGAGCTCAGTTTGCTAAAACTGTAAAAGTTTCAGGATTCCGCAAAGGTAAAGTTCCAGCAGATGTTGTTGAAAAAATGATGGGAACTGATGAAATTATTGAAAAAGCCATCGAGTTTGTACTTCCTGAGGCATATGTAGAGCAGATCAAAAAAGAGAACAAGCAGCCACTCACACATCCTACTTTCACTGGGGTGAGTCTCAAGACTGACAGTGACTGGGTGATTGAAGCTCAAATTGCTGAAAAACCAGAAATCGTAGTGGGAGACTACAAGAAAACAGTGAAAGATGCACGAAAACATGTCACTGAAGAACTTGAGAAGCGTGAAAAAGAAGCTGCCAAGGCTAAAAAAGAACCAAAAACTGAAAAAAATTCAGCAACTCCTGCACCAAAACCACTGACTGATGATCAAAAGAAGGAGTTTACACTCCAGCATATGTACCAACACTTGATTGAAGTTGTTAAGCCAAGAATCCCAGAACTTTTGGTCCGTCGTGAAGTAGAGTATGACCTTGAGCAACTTGCACGACAGCTCAAAGCGCTGAATATGACATTTGAGCATTACCTCGAACGTCGCCAAATTACTCAAGAAATGTTGACACAACAGATGGCATTGGCAGCATTAGGTAGACTGCAACTTCTTTTCATCATGGATAAAATTTCTCAAGAACAGAAGTTTGATCCGACTCCAGAGGAAATTGAGCAGTATATGACTGAAAAAGTAGAACCTGCTGTTCGCCAACAATATGCTAAGTCTGAGGAGTACAAAAACATGCTGCGCCAGACAATAATGCGTCAAAAAGTGGCCGATTATCTACTTGCACTGTAACCTGCTTCCAGATTAAAATAGAAAATAGAATATTTGTAATTAATTTTTTTTAATTGGTTTTATAGTTATAGGCTCAAATTAAGCCGGTTTATACAGCAATGATGTTTATTTCCATATCTTATGGCATCATTGACAAACAAAGACAATGAACCTATAATATTGTCTTCAGATTTATAACTGTCTTAATTACCATCGATGAATCAATTACTGCAACCTAATCTCGCACAGTCAAAGCCTACCCGTAGTGCTGTTAATCCGTTTGCGCGTGCATTGGCTGAAACAGAGCAGAGTGCCTACAACAAGCCACAAGATCCACAAGGTGGCGTCCAGTCACCATTCAGTGAAGCACTCACCAAAACAGGAGGTAATTTTTCAGACCTCTCCAACAATGTTTCACCTGATTTCTTACAACACCAGCAAGATGAGATGCTGAAACAAAAGCAGCGAGAAGCACTGCGCAAGAAACTTCATGATCAAGTTAATCCGGTTGATTCGACCGCACTTTTTGATGCTCGTGAGCGAGAAGTTAAAAAACAAATTGACTCACTTCGTCAGGAACTCAAATTGCTAGCACGAGATGTGACTAAATTCGAAAAAGAAGTTGAACTAACACTCATGACTGAAGTTGTTGATCCAGGTCAACAGGGTGTCTATTTCATTAATTTCTTCCATCAACTTCGCTCCCTCATTATGTTACTTAGACAAAAAGTGAAGAGTGCAAGCACTTGGCTTAAGGCTTCAAAAGGCAAACAGAAAAAGAAAAAGGGTGCACAACCAGGTATGGTGATTGGTGGACTCGATCATGAGAAAACCAGTACTGTCCAAGATATGATGCACCACGAACGTTCTAGTAGCTACGGTGGCTCATAAATTTCCTCAAGAAAACTGAAAGTGATCGATATAGGACTCGAACCTATGGCCTCCACAATGTCAATGTGGCGCTCTAACCAACTGAGCTAATCGATCGAACAGGGGAGATTATACCGTATTCTTTATTTTCTCACTAGAGCAATCTGCACTTTGCAGTTGTGATATAATTCCTCTTTAATTATCGCTTTGCTTTTTTGCCAAGTCGAGGATATAATACGTAGTCTTGTCAAAAAGGTATAAAGTACTTACTAAATGATTCGTAAACGACCAGTTAAATTTAAACAGCAAAAAGTTTGGGTGACCGCAAATCACCAAATTCGTGTACCAGAGGTCAGAGTACTTACTGAACACGGTGAGATGATTGGCGTCATGTCGACTCAAGCTGCCATGAGCCAAGCTCAGGAAGCTGGTAAAGACTTGGTAATGCTCAATGAGCAAGCCCAGCCACCAGTCGCTAAGATCATTGATATTAGTAAATACAAATACCAGATACAGCAAAAAGAAGCTGAAAGTCGCAAACGCGCTAAAGCTCAAGATACAAAAGAAGTACGTTTCACACCATTTATGGGTGAAGGCGACTTCGAAGCCAGATTAAATAAGGTTATTGGCTTTTTGAAAGATGGTGATAAAGTACGGTTGTCCTTACAATTCAAGGGCCGTGAGATCACTAAAAAAGATTTTGGATATCAAATGTTTAGCAGAATTATTGCTGCTACAGATGATTACTCAGCTGTTGAGTCAGCACCAAAATTACTAGGAATGAAGTTGTTGGCACAGTTGATGCCAGTAAAAAAACATAAAAAAGCAGAGCAAGAACAAGAGTAACTATGAAAAAATTCAAACAAAAAACTCGTTCCGGTGTAGCAAAACGCTTTAAAATTACTGCTACTGGAAAAGTATTACGCCGTTCACAGAACATGCGTCATCGTCGTCGCACCAAATCAAAGAAAGCAATCAGAGCATATCGAAAACCAATCCAAGTAACTGGAAAATGGGCACTCAAAATTAAACGAATGCTTGGTCTCGCATAAAGGAATTATATGTCACGAACAAAAACTGGAACAACTCGTCGCGAACGACACAAAAAAGTCCTTAAACACAATAAAGGTTTCCGTGGTGCAAACAACCGCTTATACAAGCGTGCACATGAAGCATATCTCCATTCTGGAATGTATGCATACATCGGACGAAAACTCCGCAAGCGAGACATGCGTTCCCTCTGGATTTTGCGCGTTAATGCTGCACTGAAGAATGTTGATGAAGCAATTTCATACTCACGATTCATGAAGCAAATGAAAGATGCTAACATTTCTCTTAACCGAAAAATGTTGAGTGAACTCGCAATTGCTGACTTTACCGCTTTTACTAAACTTGTTAAGCAAGTGCGCGGGTAAGTGCAAATTTAAAACAGAAATAGAAAAGCCCCGCCGAAAGCGGGGCTTTTTAGTAATAGAAGATTTCACCAGAATAATTTGGTGATACACTAGTAAAATAAAATTATGCAGTTAGAAAACCTTGAGCTCTTCCAACAACGTATTGCAGAGTGTCGCTCTGACTTTGATGCCAGTGACACTTCGGATGTGGTGGCACTACGCACCAAGTTTTTGGGCAAAAAAGGTCTATTCAATGCATTATTCACCCATATTGCTACAGTTGAGCCAGCCGACAAAAAAATGGTGGGTCAGAAGTTGAATGAACTCAAGCAGTACATTGAAGGCCACCTGGCTACACTTGAGGCAGCAGCACAATCAAAACCTGGTGCTTGGGTTGACCTCACAATGCCTGGCAAAAAAACAGCAGTTGGCCATGTTCATCCTATTTCTCAAGCCATGGCTGAAATCACTAAAATATTTGAGAAGATTGGTTTTACTCGAGTACGATATCCTGAAGTTGATTGGGACTGGTATGTCTTTGAAAGTTTAAACATGCCACCAAGCCATCCTGCACGAGATGAGTGGGAAACATTCTTTGTAGATGTTCCAGACACCACCAAAGCAGTGGCATATGATGCAACACAACCTCGCAAACGTCACCCCAGCTTAGTTGGAGGAAAGATGGTGCTTACAACGCACACTTCAAACGGCCAAGTTCGGGAAATGGAGCGTTTAAACAGCACGCCACCTATCAGAATGATTAACATCGCTCGGTGCTACAGAAGACAGCAAGACGCTACGCATACCCAGATGTTCCATCAGTTCGAAGGACTCGTAGTTGATAAGGGTATCACTATTCAACATCTCAAAGGTACACTTGACTATTTCGCTCGCGAATTTTATGGACCAGGCACAAAATCACGGATCCGGCCATTTCATTTTCAATTCACTGAGCCTTCATTTGAAGTAGACTTCTCATGTCATATTTGTGGTGGAACAGGGTATCTAAATCCTGAAGGGAAGAAAATTGATGAAGCATATTGGGGAGAAATCAAAGATCCTCAAAAATGTAAGTTCTGTAAATCAGGCTGGCATGAAGTGGGTGGCGCTGGTATGGTCCACCCCAATGTCTTGAAAGCTGGTGGTATTGACCCAGAAGAGTACACAGGTTTTGCCTTTGGCTGGGGTGTCGAGCGTACCTATACCTTAAAACCTGGGCTACATATTGATGATATTCGTTTACTCTATAGTGGTGATATGCGCTTTTTGGAGCAGTTTTAATATGAAAAAAATGGTAGTATCTGCACTTCTCCAAATGCTGATTCTCTGGACTCTAGTTCTAACTGTCTCGGGGTTTCTATACTTGTTCGCAGTAGTATTTACTTTACCAAATGATCTGGACTTGTACATTAGCCTAGTACTTGGTGCAGTAGTATACATTGGATGTCAAAAAATATATCTTGCAAATTTTACAAGCCAAAATAGATTTAATAAAATTTTAATGACTACAAGTATTTTGTTTGTTACAGCAATCTATTTATTTTCTATATATCTACGATTATTAAACATGGAATTCTAATTATGAACATTCTTATACCTCAGCAATGGTTATTAGAACATTTGGAAACAGTAGCCACACCCGAAGAAATTCAACGTTTGGTTTCACTTTCTGGGCCTTCAATTGAGCGCATTTACGACCGTGAAAATGAAAGTGTATACGATATTGAAGTTACAACCAATCGAGTAGACTCAATGTCAGTACGTGGCATTGCTCGTGAAGCAGCAGTTATTCTGGCACAAGCAGGCATTCCAGCACAGCTCAAACCACTTTCTATCCCAAACATACCGGTTGTCTCAGCAACAGAGAACACAAGCCTACCACTCCCAAAGATACACAACGATCCCAAGCTCTGCAAACGCATTTTCACGGTGATTCTTTCCAATGTACAACACACACCAACTCCACCAGAGATGGCAAAACGTTTGAAGCAGATTGATCAAAATGTCCACGACAGTGTCATTGATATTACAAACTACATTACCCATGAACTGGGTCACCCCTGTCATGCATTTGACTATGACAAAATTATGCAACTCGGCGGCGTTATCAACGTTGTTGAAGCTGCTCCTGGAAAGTCTTTCACTACACTTGATGGTGTGACATACACCACTATAGGTGGGGAAGTCGTATTTGAAAATGACAAAGGAGAAATCATTGATTTACCAGCTATTAAGGGTACTGCAAATACCGCTGTAGACGATAACACCAAAAATGTGCTGTTCTGGATCGAGTCAATTAACCACGAAAAAGTACGTTTTGGCTCTATGTCCCATGCGATCCGCACAGTTGCCGCACAGCTGAATGAAAAACAAGTTGACCCACACCTAGCTGACTCAGTTCTGGCACGAGGTGTTGAGTTATACACCACTCTCTGTGGGGCAGCCGTGGCAAGTCCTATATATAATGAGTTCCCCAGTAAAACCGTCGTGGAAAGCGTGAAAGTACCTACTACAACTTTCAAACGCTACCTTGGTATTGAACTGAGCATTGAAACTATAACAAAGTTGCTTACTGATCTAGGATGTGAAGTTGCATTTTCAGAATCTGAGAACAACTTTACAGTCACTGCACCAACATTCCGACCAGATATCGAGATTCCTGCTGACGTAGTTGAAGAAATTGCTCGTATTTACGGCTATCACAACTTGCCAAGTAAACTGATGGATACAGCGATTCCAACTAGTAAGCCAGAAGGCACCAAGTTCGATTTTGAGTTTGCTTGTAAGTCATTTTTGGCTCACATCGGCTGGCAGGAATTGTATACCTACTCGATGGTGAGCAAAGAAATTGCAGAGCAATCAGGCTATTCTGAGACAGAGCATTTGAAATTACAAAATCCCCTCACAGATGATCGCGTCTACTTGCGACGTAGTTTACTTGCATCACTGACTGAAGTACTTGATATGAACTCAGAACATCCACAATTGAGTGTGTTTGAGTTCGCCAATGTCTATCATCCACAGCGAGAGGCTTTACCAAAAGAAGAACTCCACCTTACTCTGGTAGGACAGCAGGATTATCAAACAGTTCGAGGTGATTTTGAAGCGCTCTTGCGACAGTTCTATATTACTGATGTCCAGATTGAAGAAACTCCCGGGCAGATTTTACAAACAGGTAAAATAGTAATCCCCACTATCAATGGAGTAGAGCAGATTGGTACAGTGCACCTTTTACCAAAAAACAGAGTCGCATTTGACGTGGTGATTTCGTCTGTCTTACCACTGATCAAGTCTCATCCTACGTACCAGCCACTTCCAAAAGCTGCCCCAGTCAAGGAAGACCTGACATTCACGCTTCCACAACGGACTTCAATTGGAGCTGTACTGAGAGAAATGAAAAAAGCTTCACCGCTATTATCTACCGTAGAATTAAAAGATACGTATAAGCAAAACTTTACATTTACTTTTGTGTATCTTGATCCTCAAAAGTCACTTTCATCAGCTGAAGTGGAACCAATTCGCAAGAAAATTGTGTCAGCTATTACAACACAATTCAAAGGTAGCCTCGTCGGTGAGCTTTCATGAAACGTGTTCTTGAGTATTTGTTTGCTGCAATTATATTTCTAACACCATCAAACTTGTTTTTAAAGTATTTTATTGAGTTGGGATATACTCGGGGCCTTTTCATTGATTATCTACTCCCAAAATTATATCTTTCGGACATTTTTATATTTGCTTTTATTGCAGTAGCAATTTATTGTACGACTCGTAAAACGTTGCAGCGATTTTTTGCATCACCAATTATTTTGCTATTACTTATTTTGTTCATATATCAACTATTTACGGAAAAAAGTATTTCTGGTCTCTGGTACTTTGTGCATCTCATTAAAATTATTTTACTATTCTTTTTACTGCAAAAGAATACTTTCTTAGTGAAAAGTTTTATAACAAAGATTGCAATTGTGAGCACGCTGCTATTTCAATCATTTCTTGGTCTATATCAATTTGTCTACCAAAAATCTTTATTTGGATATGTGTTTCTAGGTGAACAGAATCTGTCACAAACTCTTGGAATTGTGCGCCAACAAATTGGGAAACATGAGCTGATTCTGCCGTACGGCACCACAGCTCATCCCAATATATTAGGTGGAATACTAGCTCTTTTTTATATTATTTGTCTTTGGTACTGGAAATTTGTGAAGAACAAAAAATCATTATTTAGTATTCTTTTCTACTGCGCCACTCCACTGGTATGGGCTGTTATCTGGATGACACAAAGTTTCACTGCTGGCATAACACTTATTTTGGGAGTGCTGTTGTTTGCATTTTCGTACGCAAAGAAATTTCATTATTTCCCAGGAGATTTGCGGACTAAGACAGTCGTGAAATTATTTGTTGGGACATTCATTTGTGTTCCATTTTTACTTCATTTTTTGAATGCGATTTTCCCCACTAGTCTATCAATTCAACGCCGGGACATACTTAATTACGCCTCAGTAGATATGACGCTCGACCATCCAGTATTGGGAGTAGGGCTGAATCAATTTACCTCGCACCTAGAAGAGTACACAAAGTCATCAGAGATCGTCAGATTTGTGCAGCCTGTTCACCACATTGGACTACTTTGGCTGGCTGAAACCGGGTTACTTGGTCTGTGTATTCTGGCACTAAGTTTACAACGGCTTATAGAGGCCAAGAGGACGATTTCCATATACATTCTGCTCATTATACCTATTGCAGTTCTGGACCACTATTTTCTGACACTACAATCAGGAGGACTACTCCTTATACTCAGTTTATTTATCTTCACTGCAATACATACTGCTCAGGAATAATCAACAAATCTTATGGTGTTGGAGTTGGACTTGGAGTTGATGAAGGAGTTGGAGTTGGAGTCGGAGTCGGACTTGGGGTCGGAGCTGGAGTAGGGGTAGGATCTGGTTTCTTCCAATCTTGCCCGCCGGTACCAATTCTGACAGTATTACTTTGTTTTTCTTTACCAGATTTTGAACGGACTTTGGCAAATAACTCATGCTGTCCACCAGATAAATGGACTTTTCCCTTGTACTCGTGACCATTAATAGTTTCTCGCAAGTTGCCATCAATCCAGAGTTCAATTTTTTCGATGCCATCACCAGAGTCTGCTTTTATTTCAATCTCGATATCTTCAGAGTCATATTTTTTCTCGTTCTCTGGTTTTTTAATATCGACATATACTTCATTTTGTTCGCCACAAAACTCTGTAGGTGGTTTGAACTTACCATCCGTCTGACCATTTACCCAGGCATTGATACCTTCTTGCCAGCGATTGACACCATCTTTTGTGACGGGATCATCTTCTCGCATCACGACAAATTCTTTTTCATCAAAATCGCCAGCTGCGATCTTGGCATCTGTTGCTAATTTATTTTCACCTCTGCAAAGTTTTAATTTTGTATGAACTGGATCTGGAAGAGCTGGGAGCGTACCTTTAATTACATAGTCCCAGCGTTTAGGGAATTCGTCATGAGCGGGATAGCCCGAGACTTGATCAACCTCAACTTTTTCCACAGTTGCAGGCATCTTCCACTCTGGTGCGGTATATTTTTTGCTATCTAGTGCGGCTTGAATAACTTGGCGCCAAATTGGGGTAGCACCAGAAACACCAGATGCCACTCGTTTCATCGCACTGTTATCGTTATTTCCCACCCATGCACCAACCAGAATCTCTTCAGACCAACCCACAGCCCAGTTGTCACGTTGATCGTTGGTAGTTCCAGTTTTAACCGCCACATTTGGACTGACGTTGAGGAGAGAGCGAGTACCAAAGGCGATGGAACGAGCATTATTATCAGAAAGAATGCTATTGATCAAAAATGCTTCTTCTGCGCTCATCACTGTAGGGCCTTGTACATTTTTTTGCTCGAAAATAACGCGTCCATTTTTATCTTCAACTTTGAGAATGGAAACTGGTTCCACTTTGGTTCCACCATTTGCAAATGCGCTATAGGCAGTGACTGTATCAATCAAATGTACTTCAGCACCTCCCAGTGTTACTGCCAAACCAAATCGCTTCATATTTTCTGGACTTGGGGCAAGTGTGGGGAATCCCATGCTATATGCTTGATTCAAAAATTCAGGTAAGCCTACCAACGCAAGTGCTTTGACGGCAGGAATATTCAGAGAACTTCCAAGACTATCGCGCAAGTTAACGGGACCGCGGAACTTACCATCATAGTTCTTTGGTTCATATGGTTTTTGCTTGCCATCCTCAACAAAAGTAGTTGGTACATCGGCAAGCATACTTGAAGGAGTATAGCCACGGCGAAGGAGAGCGAGATAGGTGACTGGCTTGATAGAAGAACCTGGTTGTCGTAAACCATCTACTGCCACATTGTACTGACCATCAATCTCGCTACTGTTAAAATCTTTACTTCCCACCATGGTAAGAATTTCACCAGTTTTGGGATTCACTACCATGACTGAGCCATTGGTAATATTAACGTCTTTCACTTTCTCGATTTCATCATAGACGATTTTTTGAGCAGCTTTTTGTAATTCTAAATCTAGTGAAGTCGTCACTTTAAAACCACCAGTTGCGGCTACATCCTCACCATACATTTTTTCAAGTTGGTCGCGAACATAGAATGTGAAGTGCGGTGCTTCCATTGCATTGCTGCCACTCGCAAACTTAATGGTATCTAGATCAATGAGGGCTTGATCATAGGCAAGATCAGTAAGATAGCCATCTTCTTTCATACGTCGAAGTACGCCTTTGGCACGAATCTTCCAGAGTAGTTCACCATTTTCATCAGTTTTTCCACCAAATGGAGAGTAGGCACTGGGGCGTTGGGGAAGACCAGCCAAAATTGCACCTTCAAGCATGGTGAGATCTGAAACTTTTTTGCCAAAATAAACTTCAGAGGCAGTACCAATACCCACAGCAGTTCCACCATAGGGGACTTCATTGAGGTACATTTCCAAAATTTGATCTTTAGTGAAAGTGCGCTCAATTTGGAGAGATAAAACAAACTCTTTAAATTTGCGCGGTAAACTGCGTTCATTGGTGAGCAGAACAATCTTTACAAGTTGTTGCGTAAGCGTTGATCCACCCACGACACGACCACTTTTGAAGACATAGTTATACGGGATACGAAGTAAAGTGAGCACATCAAAACCTTGATGTTTGTAAAAGTCTTTATCTTCTACGGCAATTGTGGCTTGTTTCACATGTTCAGGAACCTGGCTGATGGAAACTGGAGTACGTCGCTGTTCATCATATAAGTCATATAAAAATGCACCATTGCGATCAAAGATTTTGGTACTGAACCCTGATTTTCGGACGACTTCACCAGGCTTAGGAAGTTGACTTGAGTAGTAGGCAAAAAGACTAAAGAAGCCAACAATTCCCAGGACAATCGCACCGACAAAGGCAAATGCACCAAAACGAATCATCTTTATCCAAAACAATTTTCGTT
The DNA here is from genome assembly GCA_044350895.1 of Limisphaerales bacterium. Lineage (GTDB taxonomy): Bacteria > Patescibacteriota > Microgenomatia > UBA1400 > PJMF01 > OMIS01. The sequence continues at coordinate 22,301 of JBILGT010000008.1, read as the reverse complement.
GAGTTTGATCCCACCGTTGTGAAGTCAATCGAGATCTGCCTCGATTGGTAGAGCTAGATTTGAGGCGTTGCCACCAGTTTTTAACCTTCATTTTTTGCGTTTCAGTAAAGTCTAATATTTTTTCCCTATATTCGCCAAACGACAAAAACTGCATACCTCTAATTGTACCTGAAAGACTATGCATGTAGCCAGGACAAAAGATTTGACAGTTCTCAATGGATTTACCACTGAACTACCCATAGAATAGCAGTACTGCATGAATCGTTCTACAACTTTTTCCCAATTAAGTAAGGTACTTTTAACACTTGGAGTGTTGCTCTTTTTTTGGACGCGCATAGGGTTTGAACAAATTTTCGTCGATACAGATCTGGGACGAGATCTTTCTGAACTTTCAAATATTGCCCAAGGTAAAACAGTCTGGCTGGGTCCACGACTCAGCGCAGGACTACACGCGAGTCCAATTTACTACTACAGTTTGTACCCCGGGCTCTATCTCAGCAGCGGCAATGCTCGATCGGTTGTAGTGACAACTCTATTTCTGGGCTGCTGTGCAGTTGGTTTATTAGCTTGGTTTTCATATAAAAAATGGGGGACATCTGGCCTCCTTGCTGCTGCTTTGATTGGACTGCTTCCCTGGTGGAAAAGCATTGTCATTCATCCAGGCAATGGCTACACCTATGCAATTTGGCTCTGTATTGGACTTACCGGCCTATGGTTTGGTTTACCCATATTTTTAACTTCACTCGCTATTGGCATGGCGATTGCCTATCATCCTGCAGCGATATTTGCACTTCCTATACTGGTATATGAATGGTGGAGAAGTGGACATTCAGTTGTGAAAGCTGTCTACATTGCAGTGGGATTGGCACTTCCTTGGGCACCAATCATTGCATTTGAAATCATTACCAAAGGCTATATGGTACGCAGCTGGCTGGAAAATCCAGGCGCCAGCGTCAGCATGAGTTACTCGTTTTCACTTGATTTGCTGAGACAAGCAATTTCATTTTCAGGTGTTCCTACACTGTTACTTTTGATTGGATTTTGTTTCTTAGCATTTCAGAGTACTAACAGGATGCGCTGGTGGATGTTTTTGACACTCGCGGGCGTTGGATTTTTTACCATTGTGAAGCCACTGCCATACCACTATTTACTGGGCGTCACCACGCTCTTTTGGTGCACGACTGTTCTTGCACTCCTCCAAAAAAGGTTGGGTGGCATGATTCTGGGAATCGCTGTTTTTATTCTGGGTTTCTCAGCATTGACCACACCACCACCAGCTATTGCTGAACGATCCATTCCCAAAATGGAACGTTCGATTGAAAAAATGCTTGCTGAATATCCAATTGCAACAAGCCAAAAAATTGCTGTCGTTGCAGCACTGACCCAGAAAGTCGAAGTACCACAGGCTGATGACTACCGTTTTTTCTTGCGTATGAAGGGATTTACAGTGCTTGAACCCACTGAGTATAGTCAGGCAGATGTGTTAGTAGAATTTATTGAAGTAGCACCTTTTGATTGGCAGCAGTGGTCTAATTGGGAAATTGAACAATTTGGGGCAAAAAAATTAGTGCACCAAACAAAAGAAGGAAAAACCGACATCATAGTTTTCGAAAAGAGAAGATAAGGTAGAATATAGCGTATGACTGAAACAGCACAACTTCCAGAAGTATTAACACGCGGCGTCGAACAAATCGTTCCTGGTGCCGAACAACTTGCCAAAGTAATGGCTGAAAAGAAAATTCGTGTCTACTTAGGCATTGATCCGACAGGTGCTTTTTTGACACTCGGTCATAGTGTCGTGCTGCGAAAACTCCAGCAGTTTGCTGATGCTGGCCATGAAGTTATCATGTTGATCGGTAACGGCACAGTGCGCATTGGTGATCCGACTGGTCGGGATTCTACACGTCCAGAATTGACCGACGAACAGATTCAAGCCAACTTTAAAAATTGGAAAGAACAAGCTAGCAAAATTCTTGATTTCTCCAAAATTGAAATTCGCTATAACGGTGACTGGTTGGACAAACTCAAGTATGTGGACATGATTAAACTCATGGCGCAAACAACTGTACAGCAATTGACTGAGCGAGACATGTTCCAAGAACGCATGAAAAAAGGTCTGCCAATTCATGGCCATGAATTGCTCTATCCATTACTCCAAGGATACGACAGTGTTGCAATGGATGTAGATTTAGAGATAGGTGGCAGTGATCAACTCTTTAATATGTTGATGGGTCGCCACTTACAACGCGTGATGAACAACCGTGAAAAATGGGTTCTCACCACTCCAATCATCAATGGTACTGATGGCAGAAAAATGAGTAAGTCATATGGTAACTACGTAGCACTCACCGATGCTCCAAATGATATGTATGGCAAGTTAATGTCCATTGCTGACGAACAAATTGTGGAATACTTCACACTCCTGACTGATACAGCTGTAGATCAAATTAAATCGATCAGTACGGCTATTGAAAGTGGTGAAAACCCAATGGAGTTCAAGAAAAAGCTTGCATTCACAATTACCGAAATGTATCACGACACGCAAGCTGCCACAGCAGCACAAGAGAACTTCCAGAAGACAGTTCAAGAAAAATCTGTACCACAGGATATCCCAGCTGTGACACTTTCATCAACTAAAGTCCAGGTTTTAGAACTGCTGCGACAGTGTTTGCCTGATGAGAGCAATAGTGAACTCCGCCGTCTGGTTGAACAAGGTGCAGTGATGCTCTTACCAGCTGAAACAAAGCTCACTGATGCACAAGCAGTTGTAGAAATTGGCGCAGAAGCAGTACTTAAAGTGGGAAAACGCAGATACTATAAATTGGTGGTGTAATAGCGTAGGCTAGAATTACTATGACAACTAAAACACGTAATAAACTAGTTAAAATCTTTGCAATCGTCGCACTTGCGGCCTTGATTCTTGGCAGCATTGCCCAAAGTATGGTACTACTGTAGGCATGTATTCTTTCACAACATCATTACAAGCCGTGCGCGGCATTGGTCCGAAATTGGCAGAGCAGCTTGCCAAAGCTGAAATTCACACCGTCAAAGATTTTTTGCTGCAGCTACCATTACACTACCGTGACTTCACACAATTTTCTCTGATTACGTCACTCCAACCTGGCCAAACGGTCACCATTCAAGCTGAAGTTCTCAAAGTGCAGCAGATCTATAAATCACGTCGAGCCATGGCAACAGCAACAGTGGCAGATGAGAGTGGTAAGTTAAAGTTGTTTTGGTTCAATAATAAATTTGTGGCTCAAACACTCAAAGAGGGTGGACTCTACACATTCAGTGGAAAAGTCAGCGATCGAGGGACAATCACCCAGCCGTTGTTTGAAAAAGTCACTGCTGCTGAAAGTATTCACACCAACCGACTAGTCCCCAACTATTCACAAAAAATGGGCATTGCGCAAGGCACACTGCGCCGGCTTCTGAAAGGAATTATTGATAATCTTGCTACTGAAGCTGACGAACTTACGCAGTTGATCTCTCCTGAATATCCAGACCGTCGGACCACTTTCCAGCAGCTGCATTTCCCTGAAACAGCAGAATCAGTAATTACCGCCCGGGAGCGACTGGCACTTGAAGAACTACTGGGGCTCATTCAGTATTCCCACAGCATAAAAGCTGAGTGGGAAGATAGTAACACTGGCTATGCAGTACCATATTCAGAACCCGTTATCCCAGAAACAATTCCCTTTGCACTGACCAACGCACAGCACCGAGTGATTGGTGAAATTTTGGCTGACTTACAAAAAGGTTCACCTATGAATCGGCTTCTCCAGGGGGACGTGGGATCAGGTAAAACAGTGGTGGCAGGAGTTGCAGCACTTCAGACATTGCGCTCGGGCTCCCATGCCGCTCTCGTGGCACCTACTCGAATTCTTGCACAGCAACACTTCCAAACGCTCAGCAAACTGTTTCCCTCGATGCCCGTTGCACTAGTCGTTAGCGGTCAAAAAACCAATCCCACACCTGATAAACCATTTTTATGGGTGGGCACGCACGCTGTCATCAATCGACTGTCAGATATTAAACCGGGTCTGGTAATTTATGACGAACAACATCGCTTTGGAGTTGCGCAGCGTTCAGAAGTTCAGAACCTGACACCACGGCCACATTTACTAACAATGACCGCCACACCAATTCCTCGAACATTGCTTTTAACACTGTTTTCACATCTCACTGCATCGGTCATAAATGAACTTCCCAAGAATCGCATTCCCACTAAAACCTGGGTGCTGCCTGAACCAAAAAGAGAAGGGATGTATGACTGGCTCAAAGAGCAGATCACTGCATCTGGACATACATTTCAGGTACTGATTGTCTGTCCATTTATCGATCCATCTGAAGAAGAGAACTTCGAAAACGTAGCTTCTGCAACAGAAAAATTTGCTGAAATTTCACAGATTTTTGCAGGAGTTGCTCGAGTTGGATTGCTCCATGGCAGACAGTCTCAAAAAGAAAAAGATGTTGTGATGGAAGAATTATTCGGAGGCAAACTCGATATTCTTGTCACGACACCTATTGTGGAAGTGGGTATCGATCTTCCACAAGCAAGCGCCATGATTATCGAATCAGCAGAGCGGTACGGTATGGCCAGTTTACATCAGCTCCGAGGTCGGGTGGGACGTGCTGGTCAACAAGGCTACTGTTTGCTCTTTACAAGCACAGGCAAAATCCCCAAGCGACTGACATTTTTTGCTGACACGCTGGATGGTCAGAAGCTCGCTGAGCTTGATCTAGAAAATAGAGGAGCAGGTGATTTATTTGGCACGGCACAACATGGCTTTAGTCAATTAAAGTATGGCAACTGGGCTAACTTACAGTTGATCAGTAAAGCGCAGACAGTTTTTTCACAACTTTCACCAGGATGGGTGCCACTGGTTCCACCACCCAAGCAACAAGACGAGACACCGTTAGCAAATTAGAAATTGTATTCTTGGAAATTACAGAGAGTAGTAGGCTTTTAGTTGGTCACTCGTAAACTCAACAGCACAACCAGCGGCTGTATTAACTGCCACAGGCTTGACCTTGGCTTGTACGAACGTTGCATATGAGTCATTTGCAGAATAGGCATCAGGCTTGTACTGAATGGGGCGCATATTGCTGTCAAAATCAATGCCAGAAGGTTCTGAACCATCTATAGGTTGAATGAATTTAATGTTTTGTGGCGTTGTAATGGCAAGTGCTGGACCATTTCCACCAGTGTAGGTAGTAGTGGCAAACTCCCGCAGTTCATAGCGTTTCACTTGAGCACTAGTGTTAGAAACGGTACTGGCTGGAACACTCTGTCGTCGGAGTACTCCATATACTGTCACTGGTTGGCCAGTTGTAACTTCTGGTGACGCACACGTTAATCTACTCAATGTAGCCAGTGGAATTTCACTTGATTGCTCAACTTGCAACAACTCATCTTTTACGTATGGACGAAGATCAGCGAGCTCACTAATTTCAAGCGGTGATAAACCTGTTGACCAGTATCTATCAAGTCTGACGGTGATAAATTGATACTTCAGATCATTCAATAATCTGCTTTCTTCAGTCACGAGTGAAATCTGGTGACGTACTTGATAGCGCAAAATGTCAGTCAGTAGTTTTTGTGGTACAGCAAATGAGCGTTCTTCGTTAGATTGAATCAAAGTAAACGCCGCCTGTTCAGATTTATTAGCGAACTGCCATCCTCGATATTTTTGTAGACTCTTGGGGATCATCACTTCTTTTTGTTCAGGCTGTTCAGCTGTAATACGCTGTGTGGGAAAGAGTACGTCGACAATGGGTTGGTACTGTGACCACTGGTATTGATCAAGTTCATAGGCGCTCTTATTGGGTAAACTCAAGCCAATCTTATTTCTATTTTGCATCAGCCAATCTGCAGAAGCATATTTTGTGTACAAAGCATCTCTGTTTTCAATAAAGCTCAGTAACCCCAGTTTAAGTCCTGCAAGTTGTGCGCGATCTTCTGGAGAAAGTTCACTTTTACTGAGTAAAGTGTTTGTGTCAACTTCAATTGCAGAAAGTGTTGCTGGCCATGATGCAGCAGCATCCTCAGACAAATGCATGAGGTAAAAATAGTCTGTGTACTCATGATGACCAGGAGCACCTTTGGCCACGATCATGTCTACATTGAGCACATTCATACCTATCAATACAACTAACGCTCCATACCCCAGTGCCGCCAAGGCAACACGTTCACGAATCTTATTCCATGCATACACCAAGAGAACGCCCAAGAAAAATGCGAGCCACAATAGGAACAATCCGCCCACAACTCTGACGCGTGTCAGGCCATATGTTTCTACGTAGAGTAAGTCACGCTGCAAGGCAGAAATCAGTAGGAGCCCTAGTTCAAAAATCATCACCATATTAAGAGTTTGAGTAGCAGTACGTGCTTTCAGTTCCCAAATCCTGGTTTTTGCACCTGCGATATAGGCAAGCACACCACCAATAAAAACAGCAATTAATAGTTCAGTAAATCCTTTACGGACATACTCACTAAACGTCAGATCAAGTGTAGTGAGCAGTTCACGACTGCCACCAAATAAATATTTAAACTGCACAGCCAGGAAGACACCCACCACAATCACGACTACGCCCAAGACTGAGATAACATCACGGTAGGTGAGCCAGTTGGCTTTGGTTTCGGTATTTTCGGCATCAGGTTGGAGTGACACTGTCCACCACAGCGAAGCCAAAAATAATATGACGATCGTCCAGAGCGCGCGACCCACAAGTTGTGATCTAAAGTCTTTAACAATTTCTGCAAAGACAGGATCTGCTTGAGAGAGAAGACTTAGGAAGATAGCAAGGACCGTTAAGGTAATAATGGCAGTTTTCAGCCAACCAAAAAATGAAGCTTTTTGATTCACATCACGTTTGAGTAGGGAAGTAAGGACGCGAAGACCTTGTAAAAATGAGATGGGCAGTAAAGAAAATGCTGTTCCCAGCCAGCTGCCAATCGATTTTGGCAACTCAGTCTTCACGAGCCAGATGTAGAGAATGGCTTGAATCAAGACAAAGAAAATACTATCCCATGACTGAACAAACCCATTGGCGCGCCAGAACATCCAGAATCCCGAAAGTGCACCCATCGCAATCATGAGATACAAAAAGAGTGATCGTTGTTTGGCTAATAAAAAGAACCAGATGCTCGAGGCGAATGCAGTAAAGACCGCCAAGCCTGCTGCCGGAATTCTATATTCTGGTCCCGAGTAGGTGACGTATGAGTAAAGTCCAATGTGGAATCCAAGTAAAACCAAAACTAATGCCCAGTTGAAGTGAGTTGGAAAGGTAAGGGGAGTGGTGGGAAAAAGCGGACTAGAAACAGTATCTTTTTTGACAAACTTGCGGTAGAGCCAGATGACGCCGCCAATTAATCCTGCTAAAAAGGTAAGTGCGATACTAATGAAGATAAATGCAAAAAGTATGCCCATATGTACTGTGTAGCGAAAGATTATATACTAGCGCAGTGAAAAGGGCAAAAAAAAATCTCACGATGCTGTATCTTTACAGATCAATTATTGCCATTTCTTTCCTGTTTTTTGTACTCCTCATTTCTCGAAGTTTTCTCTACGTCAAGAGAATTATTACTGAACTTTCGCTTCCAATATATTCATCAGCCAAAATTGATCCTCACATTTGTGACATTAATCCAGAAACTGTGCCACTAAGTGAATATCATTTATTTTGGTACAACAGGCTGGGATTGGGCTGTAAGGACCGCTGTGAATAAGAACTTGTATACATTTTTACGAGCAGTTCTGTTTTTACTACTGAGTAGTAATCTTCTCTATGTAATTTCTGGCGCACTGCACTTTCCTATGTCACATATTGATGTCTGGAGTAGCTGGCTATATAAAGCAAAAGCGTTGTACCTGTTTAAAGGTTCACTCGATTTTCTTTTTACTGCACATAACCAATTTAACCACCCACAGTACCCACTGCTTTTCCCACTGTTTGTAGCAGGCTTGTATACACTGTGGGGCAGTGTCAACGAACTCGTAATTTCACTCTTTTCGCCAGTGGTGTACGGAGTGATTCTCATACTCTGCTACCAATTCTTGCTTAAACTGAAGTTCACGCCTGTAACTGCACTCGCTGGTACCTATGCATACTCAATGATCCCACCACTGCTAGCCCAAGCAGGTCGCTATCACGCCGCAATGCCTGATATTTATCTGACACTACTTTATTGGCTGGCACTTCATCTAGTTTTTGACGGACAGCAATCACTTAAAAAAGCCTTCAGAAACACTTTTATTTTAATTTTTCTCGTTATTGTGGCGAGCTTGATCAAAGTTGAAGGTGTATTTATGATTTTTTATCTTTTCTTTCTGCCACTTACCTGGAAACAGAAATGGTACGCCGCAGCGCTGGCATCTCTTGGCTTTGTGGCTTGGGAGGCCATCGTTTTCCTAGGACCAATTTATCAATCATATGGCTTGTCACTTTCCAACTTTTGGATTATTCATGTGCGACTGCCAATACTGGCAAAAGAAACTATTCAGGAGCTCTTTTTTAATATTTCCAACTGGTATTGCATCTGGTGGCTCTTTTTTATCACGCTTATTTTCATTCGTCCCCAGCATATTTTTCAGCGCACAATTGCCAGACCATTACTACAACTCTTTTTTTGGACTTTTCTCATTATTTATGTGTTTAATACAACCCCAGTTGTGGGGTATATTTCCTCGTCACTGGACAGACTTTTACTGCAAATTTCACCACTGTGGTTTTGCGTTTTACTACTCAATCTCTCTGACGCCTACAATCTTTCTGGCCTACATCTTGAATCTTTGTTGTATTCGCGATACAATCACGCCTTGTTTCAAAAGAAAAACGTATCTATACTGAAAAAATACAAGGAACACCATGGGAGCACATCCAAAGAACAAAATCACCCGCGCTGAACGCGGCAAACGTCGAAGAGGGAACACCCCTTCATTAAAAACAGATTTTAAAGTTGTATCAGTACCATTACACAAACGTGGGTTATTAAACTCTATGCTTGTTTCAATGGGCATCGTCAAAAGTGCTGAAAAGACTCCAAAAGCAGAACCTGCTAAAAAAGCCACTTCAGCTCAACCTGCAGTCAACCCAGCCGAGGCTATGAAAAAACCTAGCCGCGTAGCTGCTCAAAACGCACCAAAAGCTACCGTACAAAGAACTCAACACAAGGGCTAAATGACTGACCCACGGCATGAACGTCGTGAAATTTTATTCCAAGAGTTATTTGCATGTACCTTCACACAGGCTACACTTGATAAGTGTGTGACGGAGCAGACTGGTGAGTTTCTTGCGTTACTGCAAGAACTTCCTGAACTAGACAAAGATATCCAACGCGTAGCACCAGAACGACCATTGTCTGAGATTAATAAAATTGATCTTGCAATTCTACGGCTTATTGTGTTTGAATCAAAACATACAAAGACGCCCAGAAAAGTTCTGCTTAATGAAGCGATTGAGTTGGCAAAAACATTTGGCTCAGAAGGCTCATCTAAGTTTGTGAATGGGGCGTTGGCGCGATTGCTGCTCGACGAAGAACAGCTCGCAGTATAGTATCAAGTAATGATCGCTACCTTGTGTAAGGAAAGCATATGACAACGCATAGTGCTATTTTTGAACAGCTTCGAAGTATAATTGCCGAAATGACCGGTAATGAGGTAATGGATATTCACCCTGAATCTGCATTAACCGATGATCTGGGAATTATTTTCGAAACTGATTTACCCCGAATTGTAAAACGTATTAACCTAGAATTTGAGATTGCTCTCGATCAAAAAGCAGTTCTGGCTGAAGCAGCAACCGTAGCAGACATCCTGACTATGGTTACCGACGAAGTTGAACTGGGATAATTCGTGTATGTTGCCGACTTTTACAAATACTCAACTTCTCGAGAAAGCCCTCACACATCGCAGTGCATTAAATGAAAAGGGGAGTAATAGTACAGAATCCAATGAACGTCTTGAGTTTTTGGGTGACGCAGTTTTAGAACTGGTTGCCACAGAATTTCTCTATAGCAAATTTCCCAATGAACCTGAAGGCACGCTGACTGCATATAGAAGCGCATTAGTGAAAACCACTAGTCTCGCCACTGTCGCATCAAAACTTGGCCTGGGAGAACTACTCAAACTGAGTAAGGGCGAAGAAGCTACCGGAGGTCGTAGTAACCCTAGTTTGCTGGCTGATACGCTCGAAGCAGTAATTGGTGCTATTTATCTAGATCAGGGATTTGCCGCAGCTACAGCATTCTTAGAGGAGCATCTATTCACCAGTTTGGATGCAATTTTAGAACATCGACTCTATAAAGATCCAAAAAGTGAACTGCAAGAACGCGTACAGGCCAAAGGCCTTGATACACCTAATTACCAGGTGGTCAGTGAATCTGGACCAGATCATAATAAAGAATTTAAAGTGTCTGTATACGTGGGTAACAGCCTCGCAGGGAGCGGTTTTGGTAAGAGTAAGCAACAAGCACAACAAGCTGCCGCACAAGAGGCATTACAACGATATCCTGAGGCATAACAGAACCACCTCTTGAGAATATGGGGCGGCTCCAGTATAATTCGTACGTCTTAGCCTCTCTGTAAAGAAACCAGGCACAGTAAAGAAAGAAACAACGTATGTTGAAAATCAAGTTAGCCAGATTTGGCAAGCGAAACCAACCACACTATCGTATTGTGGTAATTGAAGCAAAAACAAAACGAGATGGCAAATACACAGCCAGTCTCGGTCATTACGCACCTACTCAGACTCCAAAAGTTTTACAAATTGATGTCGAAGCATTTACTGCTTGGGTAAAAAAAGGCGCACAACCTACCGATACCGTCAGTAGTTTATTTGAGCGTTTTAAATCTGGTACACCATTCCCAGCTAAGAAAGCAACTCCTTCTAAAAAAGCAAAAGCCAAGCAAGCAGAAGCTGCTAAGCAAGCTGCAGAAGCCTCAGCAGTAGAAGCCACTCCAGAAGTTGCTGCACCTGAAGCTGCTGTCGAAGCACCTGCTGCTACAGAAGAAGTTACTACAGAAAGTAAATAATCCATGAAAAACCTCCTTGAGTTCATTATTATTCACTTAGTTGAGCATCCAGAAGATGTCAAAATTGAAGAGACACAAGATGCACAAGGTGTTGTCTACACTATTAACGTTCATCAAGAAGATATCGGTCGAATTATCGGTAAGGGTGGTTCTGTGATCCATTCTATCCGCAATATTAGCCGTATCCGCGCCATTAAAGAGGGCATTCGTGCCAAAATCGTGGTTGCTGATACTCTTCCTGCTGCTGCACCTCAAGAATAATTCTTTTTTTTCTTCAAAAAACCTATTGACTGAATGGTTGTTAGTACCTGCTATTGTGCATGTTTACTGTGTGAAAGTTGAAAACCTGGAATTTGTGGTTTACTCCAAGGCTGGGACTTCTGTAGATGCACCTCGTACACTACCTGTTGGGGTAGTTGTACCCAGTCCAGTATTGGTTGATCCAGTAGAGGTTGTACCAGTAACCCCTAGGCCACCTGATCGAGCTTGTAACAAGCTTTCGAGCTGTTCAGATGTTTTGATCTCATTCAAGTTGAATAAATCCTCAGAGCCACCACCTTTTACTTCCAGTTGTTCAGGAAGGTCTGTTGGTGCAAATGAAGCAAGAGCAGCGAGCACATTCTGTTCTGGTGTACCCAAAAGTGGCAGTGGTGATTCGACCCGTACCGCAATGCTTTGGGTAAAGAAGTATGTTTCAGTGGTGAGTTTAGCGTTAAAAATTTGAGAATTATCACGCTGTGAGACATCGGCAAGTTGTCCCGAAATTTCCATGTCTGTAACAGTAGTGAATGGTGCGACCTCTTCAACTTGCAACAGAAATGCTTGAATTTGTGCAAAGGAACCCGATATTTCCAGATTAACACTGACAGAGTCATAACCGTTAGTATTAGTTCTTCCTGGCTGCTGTAATCCGTCACTGCTTGATGCAACAAGGCCTGGTGCCAGTTCAAATTTGGTGATTCTTGAGCCAGTTTGCTGTGAAATTGTACTCATACTCATTAAAAGCTCCAAAAGCGGCTTTTTTGTAGGGAGTGCTTTATCTACTACGTCAATTTGAGCAAATTCTGCAGTACTTGTCAGACTTTCAAGGCTGGCGCGTTTCTTACGGAGAATCTCAGTTTTAGGTTGCTCTGAACTGAGCTTTGAATAGGTGGCAAGTGATTCCTGAATTTGAGGAATCAACACAGCGGTGATAAGTATAAATCCAACTATACACAGAACAATCGTATATATAAGAAATTTGCGAGTGGAAATAAGTATTCGTAGGTTAAGTTGATCAATTTGCATTACAATTCCTATGGTGTAGCCGGAGCTACGTCGTTGATAGTTCCATCTTCTATTGGTAATCCGTCTGCTGGAGCATCAATTTTCCTTTCCCCAAGCAAAATTGAAACAAACATTCCATATGAGCCATCTGAAGAACGAGTAAGACTTTCCTTTTTAATTGTAGGATAGCGCTGTTTAATTTCATCAGACTGCATCACTTCCATAACATGTTCAAGTACAAAAACACTTTTCGACTCCAATGTAAAAGATAGCTCTTCAGAAGTAGAAGAGTAGGATAGCTGTCTGATTACGACATCTTGATCAAAAAGTGTACTAAAGTACTCGAGTGTTTCTTGTTTTTCCTTGCGTTTTCCAAAAAGATCAGTCAGTGTTTTGAGTTTGAACGCAAACACTGTAAATGATTTTTCCACTTCTTCTTGTGCAACAATGGCCTGGCGAAGATTTTTTTGTTCATCTGTGACTGCTTGCAGTTTATAGAGGAAAAATAGTCGCACACCCACTGCCATCACCACAATACCCACAACTGCTGCTAGCACAATGCATGCCCAACGAAATGACACTCGATCTTGCTGTTCCATTCGGGTAAGGTTGCGCTGGCGCTCACGGACAAAATTAATTGTTCTAGACATACTATTTACAGTTCTCGAGCTAGTAATCCCATACACACCGACATTGACGGATGATTAACTGCATCTGGAATAGTTCCAGTAGCATTGGTAAATGGCGCTGCCACCAGCACTTCAGTACCGAGTTCTTCAGTCATGTACTGCACAAAACCTGGAAGAACGGCGGTTCCACCGGACAACACCACCCGTTTGACTGATTCTTGAGGGTTTTGATTGGTGAAGAATTGAATTGCTTTGCGCATTTCAGATACAAGAATACGGGCAGCTGGGACTAACGCTTCCCGTACTTTTCCTTGGAACTGTGCTGGATCGAGTCCGTACGTGCGTTTGTACTGTTCACTTTGTGTAGCATCAAGTCCTAAGGCTTGTTCAAGGGCTTTGGTGAGCAACTGGCCACCATTAAGTTGGGATAGTACGAATCTCATTTCAGCCTGATGTACCAGACATAAATTCATGCTTGATGCACCCATATGTGCCACGAGTGTCGTAGGATCGGTATATTCAAATTGCAGCGAACGCAAAATCGAAAGCATGTGCGTTTCCACCACAGTAGGCTCAATACCCAGTTGGTTTAACATGCCCACAAATCGACCCATCAGCTGTTTGCGTACACCCACAAGGAGCACCCGCATAGGAGATTTTTCATTTTTTTGTGGTCGATACAGCACCTGATATTCCAACATGAGTTCCTCTGGTGGAATAGGGATATGTTGCTCAGCTTGCCAGTTGATAGCTGAGGCAAGCTCTGCATCAGAAAGTGGAGGAATTGAGATCACTTTGGTAGAAACGACTGTCTCAGGAATGGAAACACGCACGTCATTGCGTGGCATGTCATAGTCACTGAATGTGGATTCAAGCACATGAAGCAATTTTTCTTGTGAAGCGTCATCTGTAGGAATGGAAATTCCCAGTGGGTTATAGACCTCAGCTATCCGCTTAATACCAGGTTTTTTGCCTGGTGTGGCGTGAATTAATTTGATGCTATAGGTACCAATATCTAGTGCAACGGCAGGCATAGTACTTCCCTTTATTTACTTATTTTTCTAAACTTCCACCACTGTAGACAGCATAGTCTAGAACCAATGGAGGGGCTGGTTTTGTTCTTGTTACTTGAATCGCGCTTTTTTCACCATTTGAATCACTGCCATCCGTTGCTTCTGAACGAATGTTGTAGGCTTGCGCAGGTACGCCAGTCACTGAGACATCTGCATCGGCATACAGTGCTTTAATGCGTACCATTTTCTTTGTCCCTGGGATGCCAGCAAGATCTATTCTCAAACGCTGTTTGTAGTCACCACTGATTGCAGTTACGCCAGTTGTTGAAAAACCGACAGCTTTGTTAATGTCATAGGTACCATCTACTGGGTTGCAGTTGGGTTTTACGGCTTCATACTGCACTTTTTCTGTACCAGCTTCATTGTAGTGAATGGAGTAGACGAGCGATGCTCTTGAATTACAGGCAGCTTCCTTGGCCCAATCAACATCAAAAGAAGTACCGCCGAGTTGATCTAAGAAAATTGTGGCTGAAGCACCTTGGACAATCTTTGTTTGGAGTCCGTCTTGTCTGGTGACGGTGTAGTTACCAGTGATTGTAGTATCGTTTAAGTTGGAAATGATGCCATTTACTGTTGTCCCACCGTCAGCTTGTGTGAAGTTGGTGGTGTTGGAAAGCGCTTCTTCAATACCTGTTTCAGCTGCATTAAAGACACGAGTACTGTCCTGTTCTTGATCACTGAGTTGAATTTCTTGGGTGGTACGAGAGGCAATTGATAAACCAAGGACGAGCAACACAGCCATCAGTAGGAGTACTACGACTGCGATTTGTCCTGGCTGACCAGATATGTGGGTTCTTCTGAATTGCTCAGAACTAGACATGATACCTCTTAAGAGTATTACTTAATACTCATAATACAGTAGTTTGAGAAAGTGTTGCAAGAGGAATAGGGGGGGTGAAGCAAATGTATGTATTTTTGCTTCAAATTTGCTTCATGTAGTTTTTTTGTGTCATTACATAGAATTCCCATAGTGCAGTTGAGCATCTCCAATCATATGCGATTGCGTCGATATCCAACTGCCAACGCTCTTTAACTTACAACTACAACACTTGAACAGATAGCTTTTTGGGCAGCAGCAAAATTTGGTAGCTGGTGAATGAGAGGCTATCTGTTCATGGCATGTTTTGCACCCGTGAACGATAGCACTGTGACAACTGTTTGTTGAATACTTTGAGGTGACGAATGGATACTTTTTCCTTTGGCTTTGCCCGCCACAAGTGGGTGAAAGCGGTGGTGTACGCGCTCGTTTTGTGTTCAATGGTTCTGGGGCTTTCTCTGGCGCCTGGGGTGGCTGAGGTGGCGCAAGCTGCGTCCTGCTACAAAGGGTCTGGCTACGGTTCAGAATGGCGTGACGGCGAGTGGCACAAGTACGTGTTGTTCCTGGTTGGGTCCAATAATAACGGGCATCCAAACTGGAAAATCTATGCGCCTTCTAGCTCTGGCCTTTGGCGCTTTAGCGTCTGGGGACCACCCACCTACGGCGGTTTAAAGGTCGGATATCGGTGGGCAGGCAACTTGCCAAACCCTGTGCCAGCATCATATTGGATGGCATGCAAGGCTTAACATCTGAATAGTTGTAAGTTGAGAAGGATTTGACTGGGCTACTAATATAGGTAGCCCAGTCATCCATTTGATATAATTTATTACTATGAAAAAGGCAATTTTTTCACAAAAACTTTCAAATCACACTTTTTATATTGTTATTCTTATAGTTGTCCAGTGGATGGCAATTTTTATGCTAACTGTGGCGGCAAAGCCTTTGTACATCGTCATATTTGTGCCTTTGCTTGTTGGAGTGCTTGGGTACCTATCCCGAAAGTCAAAATTATTACTTGCACTTTGTTGTGTTAGTTTTTACTTGGGATATGTTGCGCTCTTTCAAGAAGTACCTAAAAACATAGGTTTTAATAAGTGTTTCAAATATGGCATTTCGTATCCTGGGACAAGGGAATATAGTGAGTGTGTCACCTCACTCAAACAAAGCGATTATGTCAGTGAAATATTTAAGTGGTAAGTCGAAACTTTAAGTAGTCATTTGTTAGAATCGTCGTGCATATGCAAAAAAATGTTCAGAAACTGAATAATATGTTTCTATGGATTTTACTTGTACTGCTTAATTTCTTTGCTGCAATTATTTTTGTTTTACTGTTAACAAATATTCCTAATCCATTACCATTGTTACTCGTGCTCTTGTTTTATGCTGCAGAAGCCTATTACTTTAAGAATTCTAAAGCAAAACTCCTTGTGGCAACTATTTCAATGATTTTAACAATTTGGTTATTGGTCGATACAAATGGGACGATAGCAGTAGGCCAAAAATGTTCCCCCGAATTAAATAAAATCCCACTCGAAAGTCGGGACTCAATCAAAACTCAGCAGGAAGAAGAAAATTTCGAAGACTGTTCAAATTCAATGACCTTAGTGGATTATTTAAACTATGGTTTGATAAAATAGCAACTTCATGAACAATTATATGGAATATATTAAAGCAAAAAAATATTTTTACTCAGTAGTGGGCTTCTGGTACTTCACTTATTTCTCAATGATTTATTCACAATTCCCCTTGGATATGGATAGTCCAAATTCGATAACCATTGGTCGCATAACAACTGCCATCGATAGTTTTGTAATGCTTGTAGTTTTCTCATTATTTGGCGTTGTACTTGTGCAATCGTTAAAAAGCAAAGATTATAAAACCGCTCTACTGAGCATTTTCCTTATTATCTGGCCACTTTTCTGGGCTTTTGCTACCATCGATGACACGTTTGGCACAAATACAGTTACAAGGTTCGTCTGAAAAAATTAAAAATCGCATTTCTTGCTATAGCTCTGATAACTTTCTTAGTACTTGGTTATTTTTTCTATTTGTTACAACTTGACCAACAGATTGTATGGGCAAAAAATGATGTTCCACTTGGAGAAGAGCATACCTACATCATTCAACCTAATGAAGAAGTAGTGTGCTATGACGGCTCCATTTGCAAAGAGGGTGGATACGTCTACACAATTCTGAGAAAAGATAAGCAACAACTCCTGGAAATGCCAGGCAGTATAGTGGGTTCATCAAAAGTTGAGCTTGAGCAGTATTTGCATAAACCGGTGAACATCACTGGCTCTTTTAGAAGAGGTAAGCCGTTATTGATACAGCATGATTCTGTACCAGAATTTTTCACCTATGATCAGGTGGTGATTGATATTGAATCAATTCAGGAGGTTAAATAGCTCTCCATGATGTATTAAAGAACTTACTTCCCCACATCTTCTTGGTATTCTTCCTCATGTTCAGCTTTGTGTTTGAGCACGAGTGAGCGAATGAAATTGGCTTTTTGTGTGTGATTTTTCTTCGCTGCCCACTTGATATATGTGTTAATTTCCGGCGAAACAAACATATTGAAGCGAATGTCTATTTTTTCCTGTGCAAATTTAATTGCATCACTTAAAACTTCTGGTAGATTCTCTATGGTGTACTCCACAACCTGGAGGTTTTCACTTATAATTCCCAGAGAGAAAGCTGGCTTTGTTGATGAGTGATAGAGTGCTATAACTGGCTTGCTTTTACTCAGCGCCTCATTGAGCAAGAAGCCTTGTGTAAAGCTATGCACTGATACTTCCAGAAGAATAATATCGGACCTATTCATGGCTGTAATTGCCTCAGTATAGATATTTTGTAGGGTTTCTTCGCCGTAAGAATAAATATGTTGTTCAGCTTGGTCAGAAAAGTCGGGAAAAAATGTATGATTATGACCAAGTTTTTTTACCAACTCGTCTATAGCTAGACATTCCCTTTTATATTTTTTTAATTCACGTGCTGAAAAATTATAAAAAACTTTCATAGATTATTTCTTGAGGTCTTCTAAATATTCATTCTGATGCTGGTCTTTGTCTTTTAATAATAGACCTCGAATGTAGTTCGATTTTTGAGTGTTATATCTTCGAGTTACCCACCTGAGATAGTTATATAAATCTGAAGAAAGAAATAAATTGAATCTTGTATCAATATTTTCTGAAGCATATTTAAAAGCATGTTTGAGCACTTCTGATAAGGATTCCATTGTGTACTCCAAAATCTGGAGTCTTTCATTTTGTATGCCTTCAAAAAAGAATGGGGCACTACCAGGCAAGTGGAGAATAATAGTTGGCTTATCAAGATCTAACGACATTTTAATGTAAAAGCCCATGGTGAGACTATGAATTGTAGATTCAACTATAACAACATCTGCCTTTTTAAGCTTACCTGTTAATTCTACGTACATGTCGTTAACCTCATCAGAAGAAAGATTGTAAAACTTATCTGGGTCAGCTGTAATTGGAATGTCATTCAAATTACTGTGACCCGAACTTTCAATAAGCCTGTAAATCTTTGAGTATTCAGTTGAATACTTCTTTAAGGCACGAGGTGATACTGCAAAGAAAACTTTCATAAGAATTTAGTAAATTCTATGAGAGAATTTTGCAATTGCAAGTGGCAAATATGTTGGTAAATAAGTACTTATCAATATATATTCTATTCGTTTCCTTTCAAAGCTGATTATGTAACTTAAGTAATAGACCTGAGTGAATTCAATATTTCAAGATAAACTATCCAATTCTCATACTGACATTTATGGTGTGAGATTTGGTATATTTCTTATTAAATAATTTTATTTGTACTATGATTTTTATTAATTTATATATTTGAGCATATTATTTACATATAAAAAATTATAGGGATGTAGTATAATTGATAGGATATTTTGGAAAATTTCCTCATTGAGGAAGGTTAAAATGGCATCAACAAGACTTATTTTTAATGCTTACTCTTCAAAACTTGATTCGATGACCGAATACATTCATAATTATTTATTGAATGAACCAGACTTGGAAAAAAGGGCAAGAACATTTAAATCAATTGACGATTTTTGTTATAACAACTCAGGAGATTTTAAAAGAACATTTATCAGCAAAGTTGGAATAAATGATTCCAATCTACTTAGGTTAAATATAAGTTCCTCAGAGGAATATAAAAAATTCTTAAATCACTTAGTTAATTTGGAAGGAGAGTGTGTTTTTCTTCTAAAAGATACTCACAAATTAATGGTTGACTACCAGAAACTCACAAATAAGGGATATGGTCTATTAATTAATAGAGACTTTCTCTGCTCAAATGATGAAGAAAAATATTTTTTCTTAATTGATTTAACATATAAAATATTAAATAAAGCAACTAATTTAAATGAATTTCTTAAAGAATATAAGGAGAATTTCAATAATACGTTACTTAGTGACCCCAGCTATTATGAAAAGGCATATCAAATTTATGAATATGTGAAGGCACATTATTTTGGTGAAAAAATTGTATGGGTTGATTTTGGTTTTCAATTTACGTTTTGCTTATTCTGTTTTGCTTCAATTGAATATTTTTCAAAAGGTAAAATTCGCCAAGATTTTTATAATTTCACAACATACACTTGGCTACAAGAATTTTTTAAAGAGAAATATTTCTCAAAGAACAATGAATTTGCGTTAGATCTTGAACTTGATGGTATCAAATTTTATTATCAGAATCTTTTGAATAAGGCGCAAGGATCCTTAGTTGGGTTTGCAATTGGAGATTCGTTAGGATTTCCAGTGGCTGGAATAGAAAAGAATGATGCAGAATCACAAATAAAGTTGCCAATTACTAGCTATAAGTCAAATATTAGACATCCTTACTTTAGTTTTTTAAAGCCAGGACAATACACTGATAATACATCTATGCTTATGATTTCAACAGAGCATTTGATTCAGAACAAAGGATTTAATTTAAGTTTATACTGTAAGGATTTAATTAAATGGTACGATAGTGTTTCCAAAAGTAAGTGGTGGAGATGGCCTGGCCCAACTGCAATTTCTGCAATCAAAAAGTTAAAAGATGGCTTTTCTCCAAAAAATTCAGGTTCGACAAGTACTTCTTCTTGTTCAGCAACCTACCGGGTTATTCCTCTAGGGATATTCTATAAAGTATTCAATGGGGTCAAAGCTAATGATTTGAAAAATATTGTAATAAACTCATCAATCATTACTCATAATTCAAAAATTTCCACTGTTGGTTCATTAATTACAGCTTTTATCATAAATAATCTAATTTCAGGCGTATTACCATTGAAAGCTGTTAAATCCTCACTAAATTATCTTAAGGATGATGAAAGAGATATTTTACTGATTGGAAGGATTAACTTTGTCATTAACAACTATGAGGCAATCAGTTGTGATCAAGCAAGGAAAGAACTCGGAACTGGTTCACCTATATATCAAACTCTACCATTGGCAATATACTACTTTTTAAAGTATCAAAATGATTTCAAAACTGCAGTCACTTCGGCAGCAAACTCATTAAGAGTAGATAGTGAAAAAGAGAAAAACAGACTAAAGGATTATTCTTGGGAAGAACAGCTTATAATTGCTGAAGGAGGTAATTCAGATGGTATTGCGGCTTTAACTGGTGCTTTTTCTGGATTATACCTTGGAATAAACAACATTCCTCGAGAGTACTTAACTCTGGAAAATATTGAAATATTAAAACATCTTTCCGAAGAACTAATTAAGAATAAAAACTAATTTTGATACTCTTTATTTTCTCTCATCTCATGCTCAATTAAGGCTCGAAGATAAACTGAACGAGGAATTTTCTTGACTTTTGATATCCAGTCCAGATATGATCCAATAGCTGGAGAAATAAAAAAGTTAAAACGAACATCAATTTGTTCCTCAGCATTCTCAAGAGCAATTTTTAACTCTTTTTCAAGATTTTCATCGTTGTATTCAACTAATAATAACTTCTCGTTTTGAACACTTAAGGCAAAAGCAGGTTTACTCCCATCAATGTACAAAGCAATCACTGGCTTTCCACTGTTAAGTGCTTGTTGCATAACAAAACCCATTGCCAAACTATGAGTTGTAATTTCAAGAATAACTATATCAGCTGAATTTATTCCTTTAATAGCATCCTTGTATAGCTTAGAGTTTTCCTCTTGAACAGAAGAGTATATTGCTTTCTGATCGAGAGTACCTAAAAAATCTGGTTCAGTTTTATTAATAACATGTTGATAGCCTATGTTAGTAGCATAGTTATATATTCTTAGATATTTGTCTTTTAAAGTTTCTGCACCTCTAACGGAACACGTAAAATAAACTTTCATTTTTATGACCTTAATATTATTTAAACTGCACCTATTTTAACACATCTTATGATGTTTATAGTTCTGACTTACTAGGTGCTATACCTTAATAAATAATTTTAATTGCAATTTATACTCATTCATTACTTATATAAGTAGTATAATAGTTATTAACAATAACTATACCCTTAAATTTAAAAAATATGAAAGTCTTCTTTGTTGGTTCCCCTAGAGCTCTCACTCACAATAAATCTGAGTTTGAAAAAATATATCATACAATAACTGAACTGGGTCACGAAAATATTTTTGACTTGATGATTACTCTAGATCCAAGAGAATTTTATGATCGAACTAAAGATAAAATACGAGATCACTACAAAAATACATTGAAATGCTTACAGGTAGCTGACGTTATCATCATTGAGTCGAGCATTCACAGTTTAACCATGGGTTATCTGGCAAGAATGGGGGAGGAACTTGATAAGCCAGTGATAATTCTGCATAAACCTGGAAAAGAACCTTTTTTCTTCAGTGGCAATCTCGATGATAGATTTCTTGTCGTTGAGTACACAATGGATACTATAAAAGATGTTTTAAAGAGTTGTTTCGATTACGCTAAAGACGTAATGGACATTCGTTTCAATTTATTTCTTTCACCTCAAATGAACTCATATTTGAAGCAAGTTTCAAAACTTGAACACACCACTTGTTCCAACTTCATGCGCAATCTTCTTAAAGAGCACATGGACAAACATCCTGAGTTTTTCCCAGATGGGAAGTAAATTTTACATACTTTTGCTTCATTTTCATTTTCTTTTTACCCCCTAGAATTCATCTCATCTGGTAACGTATGAACTCTCAGTTGTCAGAGCAGAGCGCTTTGGTTAACGGAGGACATACGTTGCACGTTAACATTTCTTGAGAAAATTTACTTAAAAATACTTTAATATTACTTAGGTGGATTTTTGAAGATAAAAATTTAGTATAATAGAAGTCAATCATGTATAAAAAGACAAAAGTACCAATAATTATGTCAATTCCCCCATATACTACATATTTAAATAAGGGACAATAGAAGTTGTCCATAAAAACAAGGGGGGTAATGATGAAACGGCGGACATATACAGCTAAGGAAAAGCTACAGGTTGTGTTGGAGAG
>JBILGT010000007.1:0-45920 GCA_044350895.1 Limisphaerales bacterium | reverse complement strand
CCCAGTGGCGATAACATCAGTTGCACTTTTTATTTGTAGTAAATATTGGTGGGAACAGGGAACATTCAAACTGGGTATCAAAAAATATATTGCAAGAATGAGCGCTGCCAGTTTTGGAATCTACTTGCTCCATGCATTGGTGGTAAAAATTATTTTTGCGACACCGTTTGAACAGGTATTCTCACCTCTGCTGGCGCTGCCATTCATAGGTATTCCACTTGCTTCTGTGGTACTGTTTGGAATTTCATTTTTTATTATTGAGCTGATGCAACGCTCAAAGTATTTAAAATTATTTACTTAACTTGTTCACTACCTCGATATAATTTCTTGAGATTTTCGTCACTGAGATAAAACCAGTTTTCGCCAAAGTCAGTCACGAGATTTTTATGTAGAAATTCTGCTTTGGATTGTGTCCCCCAAATAACTGGTAGATACCGTTTATTTGCTACCGCTCTATACCCTACTGAAATGCAGCACAGCAAAATGGTGAGCGAAATGAGAAATTTTTGTAATTTTTTATCTTGGAGCTGTGCAATCGCGTAGGTGCTGAGTACAGAAAATGCGGGCAAGTATGGCAGCAAAAAGCGTCCGCCACCGGTGCGAGGCGTGAGCCACCACAAAACTAAGGTGCTCAGGCAGTACAGCGAAAGTATTGTGAAAAGACGTTGCTTACTACTTTGTTGCGCCACAACGAGCGGAAATGAAATAAGATACAGTGGCGAAATTGGGTCAGCACTGCGCACCCAGATCGTCACAATATCCCATGCAGACCATTCTGAGCTCAGATTGTAATCTGAAAAAATGGGAAAAATAGGATTGCCAGTTTGCGACCAGTTGAATATAAACCACGGCAACGGTACAAGCATCGCTAAAAATCCCACAATGCTTGCGTGTTTGTACTGTTTTCTTACCAGTAATATAAATAAACAGGCTACCAAACTAGTGATGCCAATCAGCTTACTGGTTATACCAAGTCCGAGCATCACTCCTGTCCAAATTATCCACTTCTGATTTTTGTTTTGAAAAAATGTGATGAGCGCCAAAACTGCGAGTGATTCAAAAAAAGTTCTTCCCAAATCGATGTAGGCAGTTATAGATTGCCAGCCAACGACAAGATTTGTATAAAACAGCAGTGTTGCCAAGAGCGAGTAATTTTTGTTGAGAAATACGCGCGCCAATCTATACGTTATGTATGCACTCAGTGCACCAAAACTGAGGTGAATAAGCTTTGCCACAATTTCATTGCCAAGTAGTAGTGCCGGAATATACAAAAGATCAATCACTTTAGGTAAAAGCGAATATTGAAACGGACCATGTTCAATGTAAAAAATTCTTCCCTCCATTAGCCAAATTCTGGGAATTGTCAGGTGGTACCAGAGTGCGTCGAAGGCAAGCTCAGGTCCGAGTGCTCCCACAATGTTTATGAAGAATTGGAGTATCAGTATGGTCCAGATTATCAGTTCAAATCTTGTGCGCGGCAGTTCAAAAGATTGCCTTTGCGAATGCTGCCAAATGTACCAACTGAGCAATACAAAAACAGCAGTCCCTATAGTAAGTGGTAGATAGGAAAGCTGCCCAAGCAAACCGAGAATAAATATGTAGTAGCTGAACGCCCCACAGGTTACTGCCCACCAAAACATAGTCCTCCTCGACAGGCCAAATGGGCAAGATATATGGCAGTGAGAGAAACTGCCCAAAGAATAAATAGTAACTTTAAAATCCGTAGTGATTGCACAGTTTTATTTTGTGATAGTATGACCACATGTCAATTGTAACCTACTACTCACTCTGTGATTCACCAGTTGGAGAAATTCTTTTAACTGGCTCTGAAAAGGGATTGACTGGTCTCTATATAAAAACTGGAATAAAAACAGTCTCAGTACCTCAAAATGCCGTGCGAAATGATGCCGTATTAGAAGACACAGTGCGGCAGCTGACTGCCTATTTTGCTGGCTCTCTGAGGGAGTTCACCGTTAATTTTGATCTAGCAGGCACTGAATTTCAAAAGAAGGTGTGGCAAGAGTTGTATAAAATTCCGTATGGCACTGTAATCAGTTACAAGGAATTGGCGCAGCGCGTAGGAAGCCCCAAAGCTGTTCGTGCGGTAGGAAGTGCAAATGGCAAGAATCCCATCTCGATAATTATTCCGTGCCATCGGGTGATTGGTGCTGATGGCGGTCTTGGTGGCTATGGCTGGGGTCTTACAACAAAAAAGCAGTTACTGTACCTAGAAAAAGCACTTTAATCAGCAATAATTACTGGAATATCCAACTCTCGTTTGAGTAGCTCTAGATTCTTTGTATGTGATTTATAGAAAAAGTCTGCGACATCACCGATTATTGGGATTGATCCTAAAACAAAATCCAGCAATGTATAGATCACCATTTGAGTAATGACTTTTTGAGATAGCTTTTCTTGAACAGCAATAAAAATAATGTATCCCGAAATAATTAACGGCAAAAAATCACCTATACCAGGTATTAAACCAATAATTGGATCAAGCCCAAATCGAAATTTGCCAATCGCGAACTTGTTATCAAGTAAATCAACAATGTACTCAACTGTTTTAAGATGGATGTGACGTTTCATGGGGCTACTATAGCAGGTAGATGTAAGTTTTGTGTAAAAAAATGATGCCTCGCTTGGATTCGAACCAAGATTAACGGCTTCAAAGGCCGCTGTCCTGCCATTGGACGACGAGGCAATACAAAATAGCTCAGGGCTATTTAAGACCACTTATTGTACCAAATTTATTGATTTCTCTCTAGTTTGAATTTTGTTTGCGGCAAGTACAGTATAATCACAGGTCGGTTCTTTCATAAATAGTATAAAAGTGGGATTATTACGTAATGACAAAAAATGAACGTTCGAGTTTTATTAAAGCTTCAGTTCTTGGAGCAAATGACGGTATTATCACTACATTTGCTGTGGTAGCAGGTGTAGTAGGTGCCAATTTGCCGGTTCAGACAATTCTCATTCTTGGTATCGCAAACATGATTGCTGATGGTATCAGTATGTCTGTGGGTGACTATCTTGGTGAAAGTTCGGCCGCTCAGTACGAAAAATCTCAGACTGGTGAAGAGCGAAGAATTCTCTGGAAGACAAGTGTAGCTACGTTTGTGGCGTTTGTTGTGGCAGGTTCTCTTCCCTTGCTCCCGTACGTTGTACAGTTCCTCGGTGTACCTATACCTTCTGATTGGCAGTTTACTGCTTCTATTATCAGTACCGGTACAGCGCTCTTTTTGGTAGGTAGTTTGAGAACTATAGTGATTAAAGGTAACTGGTTTAAGAGTGGACTTGAAATGTTGGCAATAGGAGCAGTAGCCGCAGGTGTTGCCTATGCACTTGGTGCGTTTATTGAACAACTTACTTCAAAATAATTTATTTGTGTGCCAGTTCGCGGTTGATACTGCCCACGAGTTGTGGACCTTTATAGATCATGCCTGTGATGAGCTGTACCAAATCTGCTCCTAGTTCAATCTTTTTCTGCGCATCAGCTGGACTAAAAATTCCACCAGTTCCGACAATCGTAAATCGTTTTTTGAAATGTTTCTTGGTTAAGGCGATAAGTGCATTAGATCGATCAAATGTTGGCTTCCCACTCAGATTTCCTTTTCTTGTTTGCCACTCTGCCACGTCATCGGGATGAATGGCCGGATTGGATTTATCTTTGGTTAAATTACCCATGATTACACCTGCAATCTTATGCTTGTCCATAACTTTAAGCAATTGAAGTGATACCTTTTCAGGTTGGTCTATTGGCATCTTGACGTAAACTGGACGTTCAATTTTGAGCGAATCAAGCGCATGCAGCAGTATTTCTAGACGCTCTACTGTGTTAAAGGGTTCTCCACCGAATGTGTTTGGGCAGCTGATATTAAGTTCGTAATAGGCGTGTCTGACGGTAGATTTTTCAAATAGCTTTAAGCATTCAATAATATCTTCGATCTGTAACTTTGTGTTCTTAAAGTGTTTATTTGTACTAGCAATACTGATGCCAGTTGGAATTTTGAACTCTGTATTCTTAAGTTTTTTAATGATCTCGACTGCTCCGATATTTTTAAGTCCTTTGTTGACGAGCAGTGCTTGGGATTTAGGGAATCTGCCAAGTCGTGGTTTTTCATTGCCATCATATGGTTTCAATGTCACTGTTCCTATGGTATGCCAACCAAATCCCACTGCAGGCAGAATTTCTGTTAAGTTGCCGTTGTAGTCAAATCCCGCAGATAGCCCGACTGGATTAGGAAAGGTAATGCCATTCAGTGTGCGTTCTAGATCAGGGTGCTGGTAGGCAAAGAATGAACTGGTAATCCACCGTGTTACAGCAAAATTTCCCAAGAATGAACCCATTTGAGTCATTGAGTTATGTACGTGTTCAGGATCAAACAGGAAGAACAATGGTTTGCCCACCCAAGCATATAAAAACTGTACAACTGTATGTAGAATTTGTTTGGTGAAATAGCCAGACTCTTTACTGAAACCACCAACAAATACCTGCACAACAGTAAATAGAAGGATGCTGGTTGTAGCAGAAATAAGACAGTATAAACACCAAGCCTCAATTACAAATCCCATGATAAAAAGTAGATATGCTGAGAAAAGTACTCCTCCCGTGGTGAGAAGTTGCAAAAGATCGAGAGGTGAGGTTTTACTGAGAATTGTATTTTTGAATGCAGTGATAGCTCTGAAACTGGCATCAAGATACAAGCAGATACTGAGCACAAAAATCATTACATAGTACAGAATGCCTAAGACTGAAATTGGGACAGGACCAATGTGTGCATATTGGCTTGTTAGGACTGTTTCACATTGAAAACCTTGCGTACAGGGAGGAATGACGCCTGAGAATTCTTCATAGGTGATGTAACTAGCATCAGCTAGACCAATGAGAGAAAAAATAATCAATATGAGTGAAACAATCAATTGCATACCTACAAGGTATCCTACTGCGCAATTCTCTGCAAGACAAGGTATGTGTTCACTTTACCTTCTCTTCCATCGGCTGGGAAAGTTTCGAGCAGTTGCATTCCAGAGGTTGTTACGAGTTCATTAATTTCTTCAGGTGAAAATGAGTGACAGTATCGAGCGATAGTTGTGTCGCTATCCCATCCAAGCAAAAAATCATTTTCTTCTAGGTCACTTGGATTAATGTCGAACTTTGAAGGATCAAGTTTTTTATCTTCAAATCTTGCGAACTGTCCAAACTGCCAGAAGCTAATGATCAGAACACCATTTTCGGCTGTCAGTGCTGCAAGTTCTGCAATGAATTTTTTTCTTAATTCCTTGCTTGGGATGTGGTGAAAAACTCCAAAAGATGCAATCACATTGAATGTTTTATTAGCAAATCTTTCACTAAAAAAGCCATTTTGTACTTCAGTGATGAAATCACTCAATAAAACGTCTCCATCTACTTTCAAATCATGAAGTTGTCCTTTTGTTTGTTGAAGTAATAAACTATTTTCATCAATCCCCAGATAGGAAATATTGCTTGCACTACTTTTGTTAAGGAAAGTAAGGAATCGTCCATTACCACAACCCACATCAAGAACAGAGATATTTTGTGCATGAATGAATGGCTTTATAATTTCAAGTGCTCTACTCCAACCCTGCCATGGTGTTTGCCTCGTCCGACTAAAACTATCAGCCACTTTTAAATAAAATTTTTTGGTGAGCGTGTTGAGGTGTGTGACGACTGAGTGATCCATATCTGGTATTGTACAGCAGCCAAGATAAAAAAGGGTATAATATCCTTGTGCAACAAACTATACGCAGTGACGAGCAGCACAAGCAGCTCGTACAGTTACTCCAGCTTTTAGAAAAAGAAACAGACTTATCTACTGAAAAGTATATGCGTTTGGTTAAGAAGTTCCCTAAAAATTCAGGAAAATTATTTTCAAAAGAAGAAATAATTCGTGGATACAGAGAACTTGCTGGCACGGGAGATTTACTAGAATATACTGATGCATTCATTGAAAAAATCAGAATGAAGCCAGTTCGTACCCAGTCTGGTGTCGCTCCTATTACTGTACTTACCAAGCCATTCCCCTGCCCTGGCACCTGCATTTTTTGCCCAAATGATATCAGAATGCCCAAGAGTTATTTGAGTGATGAACCTGGCGCACAACGAGCTGAGCGAAATTTTTTTGATCCTTACTTACAGACATACAATCGACTCCAAGCGCTGCACAATATTGGCCATGATGTAGAAAAGGCAGAAATAATTGTTCTCGGAGGAACTTGGTCGTACTATCCGGAAAGTTATCAAATTTGGTTTATCAAAGAATGTTTCAGAGCTCTGAATGAATTTGGTTTGGCAGATGATCGAGAGCGAATTGAGCTGCGATATTCTGTGATGAGTGCACAACTTAATCATGATAATAAACACGGCATGACCAACTCACCAACTGAAAATAAAAAGAATCTGAAAATCCACGAAATTGATGGCGAAGATCTTGAAAAAACATACAACCAAGCTGTTTCTGAACTGTATGTGGCACCAGAACGGATTGGTGGATTTGACAAATATCAGTCTGCTCAGTGGGAAGAGCTACTTGAACAACAAAAAATCAATGAAACGGCAAATATTCGTAATGTAGGACTCGTCATTGAAACTCGTCCAGACAATATTTCTGAGGCAGAAGTGATTCGTGTTCGGAAGCTGGGGTGCACAAAAACGCAGATTGGCGTTCAGAGTTTGCAAGATGATGTACTCAAGAAAAATAAACGTGGTCACGATGTGGCTGCAACACGCAGAGCATTTAAATTACTCCGCCAAGCAGGATTTAAAATTCATGCACACTGGATGGCCAATTTATATGGTTCATCAGTTTCACTCGATCAGACTGATTTTGATCAGCTGTTTACTGACCTTGATTTCAAACCTGATGAGTTAAAAGTGTATCCATGCTCATTAATTGGCAGCGCTGAGCTCATGTCGTACTACAAAAAGGGTCTGTGGAAGCCATACACGCATACAGAGCTCCTTGAAGTAGTTTCTCACGCGCTTACTACTACTCCACAATACTGTCGTTTGACTCGCATTATTCGAGATATTCCTTCTACAGACATTGTTGTTGGCAATAAATTCACCAACTTCCGCCAGATGGCTGAAAGTAATGTTGAAGCGGCTGGCTCAGTCTCTCAAGATATAAGAAGCCGAGAAATTCGCGATACCAAATATACTCGTGATGAGATTGAACTCAAAGAAACAGTGTACGAAACAAGTGTCAGTACTGAGTACTTTTTGCAGTTTGTCCTGACAAAAACCAATCAAATAGTGGCATTCCTCCGCCTAAGCTTACCTAAAATAGCTCCTTTTATAGCTGAATTGAGTGACAGTGCTCTTATCCGCGAAGTACACGTTTATGGACAACTCGTGAAGATCGGTTCAGACGAAAATGGCAGATCGCAGCACCAAGGACTGGGCACAGAACTTATGGAGCGTGCGCGAGCAATTGCGGGAGAACACGGCTATGCCAAACTTGCAGTGATTTCAGCTGTAGGCACACGTGAGTACTATCGCAAAAAAGGTTTTACAGACGGCGATCTGTACCAGTTCAAAACTGTGTAATAGCTACTTCTTTCAGAGAGTTAAATCGAGTAAGCTAAATCCGTGACCAAGCGGCAAAAAAGTTCCACTGCATTTATTTTGTTAAGTCTCCTACTGCTGGTGGGGACAGTCTTTTTCTCCAAACAACTTGAACAAGCTCCTGTACAGCAAATTATCAAGGCTTTAGAAGATGCCGGGATGGTAGCTCATTTTGAAACCAATTCTGTTGTAGAAAGTGAACGTGCAACTTCATCTGCTCAGCTCGGTGTTCCTGAGTATGCTGTAGTTACAAAAATCATTGATGGCGACACTATCCAGATCGACACTGGCCAAAAAGTCCGTTACATTGGCGTGAATACTCCAGAGACACATCACCCACAGAAAGGACAAGAGTGCTTCGGACTTCAGGCAAGTGAAGCAAACAAAAAACTTGTTGAAGGAAAGAAAGTAAGACTAGAAAAAGATATCAGTGATACAGACCGGTATGGGAGATTACTCAGATATGTTTGGGTTGAGGATACATTAGTCAACGAAAGTTTGGTGAGGAATGGATTTGCCTATGCAAGCTCATATCCACCTGAC
This sequence comes from Limisphaerales bacterium, assembly GCA_044350895.1. Lineage (GTDB taxonomy): Bacteria > Patescibacteriota > Microgenomatia > UBA1400 > PJMF01 > OMIS01. The sequence goes on along the minus strand of JBILGT010000007.1, from coordinate 37,789 downwards.
ATACATAAACAAGAACTGTTTAGAGCAGCAGAAAATCAAGCACGCACTGATAATATTGGTCTATGGAAAGACTGTTTACTCTAAAGAGTTTTCTGTCGCAGGATCAATCCCAAATCGCTCACGAGTTAAAGCGATTTTGCGCTTAATAACTTCTTCAACATCAATATCCATTTCAATAGCGAGCAGGATTAATGAACCCAGTACATCTGCAAATTCATCTTCAATATTTTGATGGGAGAATTGAGCAATTTTTGAATTTCTCTGGAGGTTCATACTGGTCAAAATTTCGTCTGAGAGCTCGCCGAGTTCTTCAACGATTTTCATCGTACGCGCAAATGTGCGGTGTTGCTGATTCTGGAGCGGCCACTTTGTATTGAGTGTCTCAGAAATAATTTTGTACTCTGCAAGAAGTTCTTCAATGGTCATACGTACTTTCCTTGATGTGTATCGATCTGTATTTTAACATCTATCGATAAAAAATGATTGTGCCAACGATCTAACCAGCCTTTACCAAATCCAGTGAGGTGTAAAAAGTCTTCTATGCTGACAGGATTTGTGGCAACAAGTTGCAATAGCTGGTTGTCAGTTAAGACCTCTGCTTCATGACCAAGTTTGAATTTTTTTTGAAGCTGAGACCGTACTATTTGCAGTTGCTTGAACTTTTTTATCTGAACGTCAGTGAGAAATTGTGTGGGACGACACTTGTCACAGTTGCCGCATTTCTGGGGCAATTTTTCATTAAAGTACTCAAGTAACGTGACCATACGGCAGGATGAACTAGTACAGAACTTTTCCATTTTCTTAAGTAGTTGCAATGTGCGCTTCTGTTGATTAAAGTCATTTGACTGGGCTGCAAGATGTTCATGAATGCTGCGATTATCAGGGTTGAATAGTAAATAGCAGTATGAGGCTTCACCATCTCTGCCCGCTCGACCAATCTCTTGATAATACCCTTCAATACTAGCTGGGTAGTTATAGTGGATGACAAAGCGAATGTTTGATTTATCAATTCCCATACCAAAGGCAGTTGTGGCCACCACAACTTTGATTTTCTCAGCGATAAACAATTTTTGAATATAAGTGCGTTCCGATGCTTTAAGTCCTCCGTGATAGTAGTCCACTTCTGTAGTGAGACTACTGCTGTGCCGCTTAATGTACTCAACCAAATACTCTGCAGCGGCATGTGTGGCAGCGTAAATAATGCCTGATTTACCATTGAATTTCTGGAGTAGTAATAAAACTAGAATTTCCTGTTGCTGATAGCTGTTTACCGGAAACAATTGTATGAACAAGTTCTTGCGCAGAAATGATTGTCTGAACAGTTGTGGTGCGTGTAAGTCTAATGAACTTTGAATATCAGTAATTGTCTTACGTGTGGCAGTTGCTGTGAATGCGGCTACAATTGGTCGTAGTGGTAAGCTTGAAATGTAGTCGCTAATCTTGAGGTAACTAGGTCTAAAATCCTGTCCCCACATACTAATGCAGTGTGCTTCGTCTATGACAACCAGTGAAATGTGTAACTGTTGAATTATTTTTGAGAACGATTTACTTTCCAATCTCTCTGGAGCAACATAGAGCACTTTGTACTTGTGAAGTTGCATGAGTTGTACTCTGGAATCAACTTCATCTTCAGAAAGTGTGCTTGATAAGTAGGTAGCTTGAATTCTCTTTTTAAGTAAGTTATCTACTTGATCCTGCATAAGAGCGATCAGTGGTGAAACAACGAGTGTCATACCTGGCAGAAGCAGGGCTGGGAGCTGAAAACAAATTGATTTTCCAGCACCTGTAGGCAACAGTGCAATAGTATCCCTGCCTGCAAGAATACTCTGCACAATTTCTTTTTGCAGGGGTCTAAAGCTTGAATAGCCAAAATATTTCTTAAGTGATACTTCAAGTTCCATGTACTCGAGTGTACTTAAGAATTCTTACTTGAAGTGTAGGACTATGGAATGTACTTTTTTTTCTTGAGTTTGTCAGGTAAGAATGATTTATCAGCGTCAGGATACATTTCATATCCTTTGCCATAGCCCAATTCTTTCATGAGTTTGGTGGGAGCATTACGAACATTTAGCGGTATTGGAAGATTGCCATAGGTCTCAACATCTCTGAGTGCCGCAAAGTAACCATCATAGGCTGATCTGTCTTTCTTGCAGTGGCACAGATATGCCACTCCATGTGCCAAGTTAATCTGTGCCTCAGGATATCCCACATGATGGACCGCTTCAAAAACCGCATTGGCAACAACTAGTGCTGTGGGTACAGCCAGTCCAATATCTTCACTGGCAAAAATTACCATTCTTCGTGCTATAAAAAGTGGATCTTCACCTGCATGTACCATTCTGGCAAGGTAGTACAGTGCAGAGTCGGTGTTGCTAGCTCGCATGGACTTGATGAATGCACTAATCGTATCGTAGTGTTCCTCACCTTTTTTGTCATACTTAATGAAGTTGGACTGAATAGTTGTCTTGAGGGTTTCTAAAGTAACTTCCTCGTATAAGGAAAGTGTTTGTTCAAGTACATTCAACAGTTTTCTGCCATCACCTGAAGCATAGTTCAGCAGCCACTCTTCCGCATCTGCTGTAATACGCGGTTTTTTACCACTAATCTCTTTCCATTTTGTGAAAGCCCGGTTTATTATCTCTTTTAAGTCATTCGCTTCAAGTTGCTTGAGTGTAAATACTTTTGTACGTGAAAGTAATGCTGATATAACTTCAAATGAGGGGTTTTCTGTTGTAGAACCAATGAGAAGTATTGTTCCATCTTCAACATATGGAAGTAGAAAATCCTGTTGCGCTTTATTGAACCGATGTATCTCATCTAGAAATAATATAGGTGATGGAGTGCCACTTTCCCGTGTTGCAGCCTCAGTAACAATTTCTCTAATATCACTTTTGCCTGCTGAAACCGCAGACAGTTCATAAAATTTTCTACCTTGATACTGAGCAATAATGCGAGCTAAGGTGGTTTTACCAACACCGGGTGGTCCCCAAAAGATCATTGAGAAAAGTCTATCTTTTTCGAGTGCCACACGCAGTGGTTTCCCCTCACCGACAAGATGTGATTGTCCAATGTAGGTATCAAGACTATCTGGTCTCAAGTCAGTGGCTAATGACATAGGCTCACTTTAGCAGATTTATGTGTTTTGGGAAAGATTGGGGTTCAGCCGTGGAGTATTTTGTATACTGCACTCTTCTGAGCTTCTGTTGCAATCATCTGTACCATTCCTGTATCTGGTTGGCCATAGTAAATACTGCTGTTGAGTGGTGCTAAGAGTACTGCAGCCACTGCCGCCAGATCCTCTTCTCCATCTACTAGGATGTACTTACTGTTGCCTAAAATTGCTGTCTGTAATGCTGCAACAAGCTCAGTAGTAATTTGCTGTGGAAAGTTGGTGACTTGTAGATCTCTAGTGAGAGTGTGGAGACTTCCAGCTGCATACGGGAGCCGACGTTTAAGAAAATCAAAGACTCCGACATCATAGTGCCAGCCATTCTCAATGAAGTTTTCGAGCACTGTGTCCCCTACTACTATTCTCAGATTGTCTGTTTCTGCTGGAACAGAAACAATTTCACCCTGTACCTTACTGAAGTAGTTGCGCTGCACATCATTTAAGGAAAGTGAATGTGTAAATATACTTTTGTAGGCTAAACCATCTCTGCTGATCTGGCCGGATCGAATTCGTTCACTAGAAATTGGCACATGACCGGTATCATAAAAAAGTGGCGCTTTTTCTACTCGAAGTGCTGTTAGTCCAACTGCAAGCCTTTTTTTATTAATAACTTCTGCACCGTGAAGAGTGTCTTCAGTGACACAAAGCGCATCAATTTTTAGGTCAGTAATAGTTGGGCCAAAAGTGTTCGTTAACTCAATAATTTCTGCATGCCAATTATTTTTTTTACAAAACATCTCTACGGCAGCACTGCGCACAGCATATGACTCGATAAGTTGTGGAAAAACTTTATTTTTAGTCAAATCAGGATGTGTTACGCCAATCACAAGTGTTTCACCAAGGCTCGCTGCATGTTGCAAAAAGGCCTGATGGCCAGCATGAAAATGATCGAATGTACCCCCAAGGGCAACGCGTTTATACTGCATAATTACTCTGCTAGAGATATTTTTCCCGAATCACGAACTACGAGCTTTTCTTGATGCAGTTGTTCTAGAGCATCGGAAAAGTGTAATTTATTTGACTGAATTTTCTTGAATAGTTCGTCTGTAGACATTGTATCGTATTTTGTTAACAAACGAATAATTTCACCACGGACTTGCCGTAATGATCCAGTAAACTTGCTTTGTTTGGAGTAATTTTTACTTCGTCTGCTGGGATTGGGCAAAATCTTCTTCAAGTAGCTACCGTAATCCATAAGTACCCAGTACCACTCGCGGGGGTTATTTGTATCAAGTGTTGTGGTAACCATTTCAAGAATTAACTTGTCAGAAACTGCAGTTTCATTGGGAAAAAAGTGATACAAAAACACTGTTCGCACATTAGTTTCAATCAAGACAACTGGTTGATTGTATGCAAACGCACAAATCGCACTGGCAGTATATGGACCAATGCCAGGTAGTTCTTTGAGTGTAGTTTCATCTTGAGGAAATGTGCCGCCATACTTTTCTTCAATTGTTTTTGCACATTCAAATAAATATTTGGCTCGTCTGTTGTAGCCGAGGCCTTGCCACAGAACTAAGACCTCTTTCAAACTGGCCTGCGCAAGCAGTTCGGTGGAAGGAAATCGTTCAATAAATGCCAGATATTTGGGAATAACACGTTCCACTTGTGTTTGTTGCAACATCAACTCAGAAACGAGAATTTTATATGGATCACTGGTCTGTCGCCAGGGAAGTTCGTGCCTGCCATACGCAAGATACCAGTGCTGCAAAAATTTTTGAAAACCAATCATGCTGGGTATTGTACTGTAAAATGGTGCCACAAAAAAACTAGTTGCCACTAAAAATTTTAAATAGTCGATCTCTTAGTCTGCCACCGCTTTTAGGTAGCGATTCAGCCCAGTTTGGATACTTGGTGAGAATAACGCCTTTAGTTGTGGCGGGAGGGTCAAACGAAAAGTGTGGATCGAGGTCATTCTCAACTGCTTTAACAGGATTGAATGGATAGAAACCCATTGCATGAATTACTTTTGGTTCATGAAGTGGTTGGCATGGTGATGCTGCAAGTAGTCGTTGCAATATTTCTTTATATAGATCATCAAATACAGGTAAATAGATGAATTTTTCACCTAACTTATTCAGTTCAGTAGGTGAAAGTACCTCTTCACTCATCGAAAGCCAATCGGTAATAGTTTGATTGATGAGATTAGTATATTTGTTGTTTGGTTCAGTGAAAATTTGATAGGCAAAATGTGTCGCCAGCGTGTTTGTATACGCATCTTCTGGAGAAAAGCCAGAGTTTTTACTAAGAGCATCAGCTGCGAGGCCAATGTTTCTGGTGCGCGCCACAATTTCAGTCTGCAAAACTCCCTCTGTTGCTGAAGTAAATAGTGTCATCATGCGCAAGATTAACTGTTCTGAAATTGGTTCCTCAAGTGAAACTTGAAATTCTACTTGATTGGGACTGCCACCTACGTAGTTTGTATTGACGGTGGCTTGTGATGAAGTATGGGTATGTTTTTTATTAAATTGTTGGTGATACGTCAGCTGCATGAGCCATTGCAGCGCAATTCGAGGTTTATCAATCAAATGTATCATGTCTACCAATATCCCATCTGCAGTTATGTAGTATGGCTTTTCTAATTTTAATGCTTCTTCAGGAGTGTTGACAACATTTTCGGAATTCAGCTCAAGTTCTGCAGAATTAGGCATACGAGTTGAGGCGAGTACACCATAGAAAGGGTGGTAGTCATGGTGTGCTTGGACTTGATTACCAAACTCAATGGTCTCAAGTAACCCCTGTGAACCTTTAAAAAAACGTGTCTTCACTAGTTCTGGCCAAATATCTGGCATGCGGACAACACTCAGATTCTCTGGTGTTTGAGAGCTGATGAGATCTTCCCATTCTTTCGCGGCACCATCGAGTACTGCAACTCGATGGGTCTCAAATCCCACAGCAAGTACTTGTTGATTATGTACGAAGAGAGCAGAATATTCTTGGCGGCCGTGCAGTAAACCTTCTCGAGTTGTGACTACTGAACAACCAGCAAACGTATATGGGCCAGCAGAAAGTTCAGTATCAGAAAACTGCCCGTGGGCTTTTAAATCTGGGAGTGTAAGCATGGGAAGCGTATGGTTGGTATCGATTGGTACCGCAACAGCAAAATCAGTCTTAACTCTGGGATCAGCTGAGATGGTGGGCTCGTTATTTTTTCTGGGTCGTGAGTTGGTTTGTTCTTGAAAGCCATACTCATCAGGAGGAATAAGCCAATCTACAAATTTTCCTATAGCACCAAGTGCAGGTTCTGGATTTTCGAGCATTGCTCCAGCTGCGAGTCCTCCAAGTCCGGTGGCGCCAAACTGCAGTACTCTTCTTCTAGAAAACTTAGACTCAAGCATTACTTAATTGTACAAGGAATTCTGTTTAATTTGTGGGACTGACAGGGGTGATCTATAAACTCGAGTTTCCTCGGTCGTCCCATTTTTACTTTCTTAAACTGAGCACAAAAAAAGCACCGTGTGGTGCTCTTTTATATTCTTTGTCGGGGAGACAGGACTCGAACCTGCGACCTCACGCTCCCAAAGCGCGCATTCTAGCCAACTGAACTACTCCCCGATTTATATCTCGACTGTATTGTATCTAATTTTGTGCCCCGGGTGGGACTCGAACCCACAAGACAGTGAAGTCATCAGATTTTAAGTCTAACGCGTATACCAATTCCGCCACCGAGGCTTCATTCGAGATAACGTACGCAATTATACACTTTTCTCTTGAAAATTAGTATATAATAGAAAACTTCCGTGTATTGGGGTAAATAACCCGTAAGCAAACCAGTTATGAAATTTGATACATCAAACAAAACGCTCGTATTTTTAGTTGTGCTGATGCTCGTGAATGCACTCGCATACGGCACAATCATCCCACTGCTCTACCCATTTGCTGAGCGTTTTGGCATTGGTCCCGTGGGCTTAAGTTTGCTGTTCGCGTCGTTCTCACTCTTCCAGTTTATCGCCACTCCAATCATGGGACGACTTTCTGACCAATATGGACGCCGCCCACTATTGATCATTAGTTTGTTTGGAACTGGTGTTTCTCTCATTATGTTTGGACTGGCTCAAACAGTCTGGCAGTTATTTTTGGCTCGTATCATCGATGGAATCACAGGTGGCAATATTTCAGTGGCGCAAGCCGTGATTGCCGATACTACCAAAGGTCCAGAACGCGCTAAGGCATTCGGAATGCTCGGTGCTTCCTTTGGTTTTGGCTTTTTACTCGGGCCAGCCATTGGTGGATTTTTGAGTAGTCAATTTGGCTTGAGTGCTCCATTTATTTTTGCTGGAGTATTGGGAATACTGGCTTCCATCTTAGGCTACTTCTTCTTGCAAGAAAGTCTGCCCAAAGAAGTGCGCGTCCACGAGCGAAAAGAACCGTTATTCAATCTTAAAGAAATGTTTACAACTTTACGCAAACCTGTGGTGGGCATGTTGATCATGGTTACACTCTTTGTGTCTTTGGCTTTTAACGCTTTTATCTTGGGTTCACAATCCATGACCAATGACGTCCTCCATCTGACAACACTGCAAATTGGTTTGTATTTTAGTGGAACTGGACTGCTGAGTATTCTAATGCAAGCAGTGGGTGTTTCATTCCTGGTGAAGACGCTCAAATCAAAACCTACAGTTGTTATTTATAGTTTGTTTGCTGCTGCTACATTTGGGATGATTCTGTTCTTTGCACATTCTATTTATCCGTTTGTACTGCTCTCATTTATGTACTTCATCTCAAATGCACCACTGATGCCACTCTTGTCTGGTTTGCTGTCTGAATCAGTCCATCCTGACGAGCAAGGCGTGGTCTTGGGAATCAATCAGTCGTATGTATCGCTCGGACAGATCGTTGGTCCATTACTGGCTGGTGCCGTAATCAAATTCTCAGATTCTGGTGTCTATGTTGTGAGTGGTATTTTGCTGTTTATTGGCTTTTGGATTATCTACAGTCACGAACAGCAAATTGCGCGAATTGAAAAGACACAGTAGAATACAGTGTAGCGCGGGTGTAGCTCAATGGTTAGAGCTCCAGTTTTCCAAACTGGTGACGAGGGTTCGATTCCCTTCACCCGCTCCAAATGTACAGAAGTAACTATAAATGTACATAAAGCCACTAGGAAATGACATAAAATAACAGAAATGAAAAGCAAATCTTCTAACATGAGGAAAAAGAATCTAGGATTTTTATCCTTAATAGTTCTGTTTGGAGTCTTGGTCATTGGCTATTTTGGAACGGCATTTTATTTTTTGAATTCCGCCGATTCATACAATCGAGCTGTAATTAAAGTAAGAACGAGTTGGGTCGAGTCAAATAAAGATAAACTGATGTACATCTACAAAGATGTCTTTCCAAAAGCTGAAGACTGTAATAAAAAGATTGCTACTGGGAACTGTGAGCAAGAGATAAGAACAATAATTGATGAAAATCTTGCAACCACACTTGGTTATGGAAAAGATGAAATCGGAAGACAGCCCATATTTTTTATCAGATTAAAAGATCAAAACACTATTGAAAAACTTTATCAAGGGGGTGGGTATCTCGAAGAAAAAGTGGATACTAAAGGGGAAAAAATGGTCGTTGAGATGATTCAAGGTAAACGAAATCCTTTTGCTTACCCTCAATATAATTGTTGTGGCGGAAACGATTTTGTGCCTGATATTCCAATCTTCAATCTTTTCCTTCCGATAAGACGTTATCTTAAAGATTTTCCAAGTGAAATCGAGCAAATATATTTGATGCGCAATGAAAAGAATGAAATTGTAGGTGGTTTAGTCTACTTATATGGAGACTAAGTCTATTTACCCCGAAGGGCGATCCTCGCGGCATGAGAAGTAATACTTCTCCAAGATGGATCAATAATGCACTACATCCAACGTTTGTTCCCTAAAAAGGTGCTTTCACCACAGAGATCATTCGGTACGCTTATGATACCATTTCTCGTAAGTCTTAAAACTTAAAATACCAAGATGGTTTTGTAACAAATTGAGTTTTAAAATAAGGTCAGGAGTAATAAGGCGGTATTAAGTTGAGGAATAACCATAGAGGTAGCGGCAGGTTCGAGCTGAGTACCGTCCCCAGCTCATAAAGATCTCGTTCCTACTCCCCCAACTTCCCAATCTCCAAAGTCTTCAACATTTCTGTAGCTTCAGCTTTGTGCTCACGCTCACCTTTGAATAAAGCCGTAGCATCTTTTCCACAGCCCTTCAAGATCTCAGCACCACCAGGATGCTTTGTCACAAATGAAGTCGCATCATAGACAGTGCCATCTACTGCCAGCCAACAGTCACTACTTTTACTATGTTTGGCAACATCAGCCAAAGTATATGTTTTTGCACTATCACTCGTGGTGGTTGTTGGAGTTGTTGCTGGTGTGGTTGAACTAGCGGGAGTATTTGTCGCAGGTGTTACAGCTGAGCTTGTTGGATTGGTGCTGGTACATCCAGTCAAAAAAACAGAGGTTGCTACAAGGGAGAGTAAAGCTTTTTTTATCATACGATGACAAAGTTTACTGAACTTTTCTGAAAAAAAGCTTAAAAATTGCCAAGTCCACTGAGATCAAATGTGGAGTTAGGACATTGACCGAGCTTCTTGCTGGTTGAGCTCCAGGAATCGTGCATTATCGAGTGTTTCAAGTGTGAACTTGCCTAAACTAATGCGTTTGAGTTTGATAACATCGTACCCAATGCGCTCAAACATTCTGCGCACTTGACGATTGTATCCCTGATGAATGGTCATCAAATAGGTTGTTGTGCTCTCACCTTCTTCAATTTCTTCAAAAGAGTCAGGACGAGTAAAACCTTCCTTGAGTTTGACACCCTCTTTCATAAGATTGAGAGCTTTGTAGGTAGGTTTTCCTGCCACGGTAACTTCATAGGTTTTAGGAATTTTATGTTTGGGATGTGTTAACTTGTATGCCAGGTCGCCATCATTAGTGAGCATCATCAAGCCTTCACTATCTTGGTCAAGGCGACCGACTGGGTAAAGCCGCTCTGAAATAGGTGGCAAAATGTTGACGATGGTACGTCTTCCTAAGTCATCTGAAGTTGTAGAAACGTAACCCACAGGTTTATATATCAGGAAGTAGCGCAGTTTTTCAGGTTTGCCAATTTGACGGCCTTCAACGGAAATTTTATCTTGAGCAGTATCAACTCGCTGGCCAATATGTGCCACTTCTCCATTCACTCGGACTTTACCTTCAGCGATTAAAACTTCTGAAGCACGACGGGAAGCAACTCCTGCATGTGCCATAAATGCTTGTAATTTAATTGATGCCATAATTTTTTCTCTCCTTTGTATTATAATCTAAACTATGGAAAAACCCACAGGAGTACTTTTTGACTGTAACGGTGTCATTATTGATGACTATTTGATGCAGAAAGCAGCGTGGAATACCGTTTCCTTAGAAAAGCGCGGCAAACCGATCTCTGATGAGGAAATGATCAAATATTCTCTCAGTATTCCTACAATGGAAACTGCTAACTGGATAACAGGTGGAACACTTTCCCAAGATGAAGTGTATAAAGTTGGCGAACATAAGAGAGATATCATTTCTCAACTTACAAAAAACGGTGAATACTATCGTCTCATGCCTGGTATCACTGAATTCTTTGATGCACTAAAACAGTCCAATATCCCGATGACTATTGTCACTTCAGCACGCGAAAGTAGTATGCAGGAGTACTATGAAAAATTTGATCTGGGAAGATGGTTTGTCTGGGAGAAAATTGTCAGTAATGATGGAACACATAATCCAAAACCAGCCCCTGATCCATACTTGATTGGTGCACGCAGACTTGGTCATGAACCGCAAAAGTGCCTAGTTTTTGAAGATTCACCTGGTGGTGCTACTGCTGCCTACGCCGCAGGTGTTCGAAGTATTGTGGGTATCTCAAGTAATCTTCCTGAAGATTTATTGGCCAAACTACCAGGAGTGATACGAGTTGTCCAAGATTTCTATCAAGTCTCAGTTCCAGAGTTGTTTGAGGTATAATAACGCGCTGTTGCAGTACAAAAGGAATCATGAATACAAACAAAGCATATCTTCGCGAGTGGATTATTGATGGCATTCGTATCTTTTTTAAGACACACGCTTTTCGTGAAGTTGAAACTCCCCTCTTTGTAGCCAACCCTGATCCAGAACCAACTATTGAACTATTTCAAACTACGCACAAAGCTAATGACTACGCTGTCACTGGATATCTGAATGGTAGTCCAGAATTTATGATGAAAAAACTCCTTGCTGCAGGTTCTGGTAATATTTTTCAAGTTTGCAAAAGTTTTCGTAATGGCGAGCCAGTCAGTTCACGACACAATCCAGAGTTTACGATTCTGGAATGGTACCGCACTGAAGCAGATTACAGAGAAATCATGAACGACTGCGAACAGCTCTTTCAGTTTCTGCACAAATATGTTGCCGCACTCCAGCTGGGTAAGCTCGAACACGCCTATGACGTTGCACAAATTGGTGAAACAGATTTGCAGCTCACCTTCAAAGGCAAAACATATGATTTGAGTGGCAGCTGGGAACGCCTCAGTGTTCCTGAAGCATTTGAAAAATATGCAGGTGTTTCCAAAGACGAACTGCTCGACACTGCACTTTTGCTACAAAAAGCCAAAGAAAAAGGCTACTCGGTTGATAAAACAACGACCTATGATGATGCGTTTTATCAAATTATGTTGAATGAGATTGAGCCACACCTTGGTGCAACCAAACCTACCTTTTTGTACGACTATCCTGCCAGCCAAGCTGCGCTTTCCAAGAAAAAGGAAGAAGATCCACGACTAGCTGAGCGATTTGAACTGTATATTGGTGGATTGGAGCTCGGGAATGCATTTTCTGAGCTTGCAGATTGGAAAGAACAGCAAGAACGATTTGAAAACCAACTCGCCACCCGCGAAGCCAATGGCCAAGACACGTGGAATGTTGATGACGTCTTTATTAATGCACTCAAAGGTGGCTTTCCTCGCTGTGGTGGCATTGCAGTGGGTGTGGATAGACTCGTTATGCTCTTTGCCGATGCCCCAGAAATTTCTGAAGTGCTCTTTTTCCCCGCTGACGAAGTATTTAATCTGAATACCTAAATTTAGGTGTTTAGCTAATTTGCGTCATCGGGTACAATATCGAGTGCTTCAGATTGAAAGGCATATATGACAATTAGTGGTGGAAATATCAGAAAAGGAATGTATATCCTTTTCAAAAACGAACCATACCAAGTTACAAAGACCGACTTCATGAGTCCTGGTAAAGGTTCAGCATTCATGCGCGTCAAAATGCGTAATGTCAAAACTGGTAACTCTCAAGAGTTCACCTACAAGTCTACTGAATCAGTTGAAGAGATCGACGTGATGAACACAGAAATGCAGTTCTTGTATGCAGATGACACAGAAGCTGTCTTCATGGATCCACGTACCTATGAACAAACTTCAGTGCCAATGAGTTTGATTGAAGATGATGTCAAACTTCTTACTCCAGAAGCTACAGTCTATGTTGTTTTATACGAAGAAAAAGCAATCGGCGTACGTCTTTCTCCAAAAGTAATTTTGACAGTGACCTATGCTGAAGAAGCAGTGGCTGGCAATACAGTGGGCAATGCTCGCAAAGAAGCAGAACTTGAGACAGGTTTGAAAGTTTTCGTTCCTCTGTTTGTTAAAACTGGTGACAAAATTATCGTTGATACCGAAACACATCAATACGTTTCTCGCGCCAATTAACTAGTGCTTTTTATATCAAAGTACAGTACTCATCTTGTAAAAGTTTGATGTATCAATCTATATCAAGCCGAGCGTAGGTTGGCAGTACTTTAGTTTGACTGCTAATTTATAATTTCGGGTTATTTTCGCTTTATTTGATCTATTTTTACTGTTGTAGCTCGCGCTCAATTTCAAGCAGACGATTGTATTTGGAAACGCGCTCGCCTCGACTGGGACCCACCTTTATGTATTGACCACCTACAGCCACAGCAAGATCTACCATTGCTGTATCATTTGTTTCTCCACCACCTCGATGTGATGGAATAGTTTGCATGTTATGTTGTTTGGCCAGCATGCAGGTATCAACTGTCTCGGTGAGTGTCCCAATTTGATTGAGCTTAATCAAAATACTAGAGATAGCTTGTGTATCAATTGCCTTCTGTAGTCGCTCTGTATTGGTCACAGTCAGATCATCACCGATAAGCTGCACAGTATACTTGTCACACATTTGTTTACAGAGTCTCCAGTTCTCCCAGTCATCTTCGTGGAGTGGATCTTCTAGCGTAACAATGGGATATTTTTGGAGCCAAGATTCAAAGTATGCAATCAGATCGGTGCTACTCAGTATTCTATTTTCCAATGCAAGATTGTACCCGCCCAGTGAGACAAATTCATTTGCAGCAGCATCTATTGAAAAACCAATGTCTTTGCCCGGTGTGTATCCAGCATTAGTTATCGCTTCAAGCATAAAAGCAAATGGCGCTTCATTACTCACAATTCCATTGGGTGCAAAGGCACCTTCATTACCAATATTGGTGGAAAGATTGTGTTTTTTTAGGATTTTTTCTAACGCGTGATAACTTTCAAGCATCATGCGGACACTCTCTGCTCTGTTTGCTGATTCAAGCACAGAAAAACAGTACTCTTGCAGATCTGTAGAGTTATCAGCATGTTTGCCACCTTCAATCACGACTGCCATAGGCTGTGGAAGATGACTAAAATCGACGCCTGTTTGGAACTCATCAGCAATATATCTGTAGAGCGGTTTTTTGTGGGCTACAGCAGCTGCGCGGGCACAGGCCAGTGACACTGCCAGTACTGCATTGCCACCAAGCTTTGATTTCTGTGGTGTTCCGTCCAAATCAATCATGAGTTGATCAATTTTTCGCTGCTCGTCCACTTCCATGCCCACTACATGTGGAGCAATCTCTTGGTGAATGTTGTGGATAGCTTTTTGCATGCCTTTGCCGTTGTAACGCCGCGCATCACCATCTGTGAGAACTGAGGCTTCATGAGAACCAGCTGAGGCACCATAGGGCACTGAGGCAATTCCGACTTCCCCGGTATCGAGGGTGACTTTGACTTCAATAGAAGGATAGCCTCCTGACGCAATGATTTCGTAGGCTGTGATTGAATGAATCTGCATATAAAACTCCTCCTCCATTGTATACTCGATCATAGGGGGTGGCGCAAGTCAAATTTTGACATTTGGTATCCCTCTCCTGAAAATGCCAGAGGTCTTGTATAATAGGCAGTTGTAGTGCGCGCCTATAGTTCAACGGATAGAACAGGGGCCTTCTAAGCCTCAAATCCGGGTTCGATTCCCAGTGGGCGCACCAAAGGTTTTTTTTATCTATATACTTACTATATGATTGAAACTCTCCAACCAATTCCAGATGATGTACGAGAAGAAGCTGCAATGCAGGTTGATGAACAAGCACCTAGCGTGCGGCCAACAGAAATAACTCCTGCAATCAAAGAAAAAACTGAAAAAGAAAAGAAAATAGATCTACTTACAGCAGGTGTTGCACAGCAAATTGTAGATTATTCACTGCAAATAAAACCTGGAGACTCAGTACTTTTAAAGATAGATCCCTCTGGTGGAAACATTGCTAAAGCAGTTGTTGATTACATTGAACAAAAATTTAACCAAGGCAGTGCCGATGCTGCAGGTAGAGTGAGAGTCAGAATCCAATTTGTCCAGGCAGATCTAGATAAAATCGTTCAAGAAGGCGTTTCAAAAAATGAGTTTAGAGCACCTGGTCCTGATGCTCCAGTTGCTGGAGATATGGTAACTGATATTTTAGAAAAGCAAGTCGACGGATTACCTGCAGATCAGTTAGCCACTGAAGCTGAGCGGAGCCGATACCTAGCACAATTAGATTTTATTCGTGCGGGAACAGCTGCAGATGAAGAAAGATTTCTTAATGCTGCCAATAAAGTCTTGGTTGTCAGAAATAAGTATGATTTTGGACGTACCTTTGATATTGAAAAAAATGCTAAACGGGCTTTTGATGTGGTAAGTGGTGCCTTAGTAGGTGTCCGTCTTAAAAAAGATTGGTGTCTGGTCTATGAACCAAATCAACAAGAAGCTGATAAAGCTGGAATGACACTAGAAGACTATAAATTGATGGTGCTTGAAGCATGTTTCAGAGATTGGGAAAAGGTAGATAGTGATCAGCGAAAGATAATAGAACATTTGGTCGAGGCAAAAACTGCAACTATTACAAAGCAAGCAGCAGCGGGACGCGATCCTGAGTGGTGGTCTACTTCTATTACAATGGATATTGAAGGCATGAAACCTGCCAGCTCTGTGGCTCGCAGAAATATGCCAGGCAGTGAAGTGTATCTTGCTCCCAATCGTGGCACTTTAGAGGGACAGTATGCTATGCCCTACCCTGTTACTTTGAAAGGAAAAATTCTTCCTGATTTATCGCTCCGCTTTAAACAAGGTAAAGTGGTGGAATTTTTCACTTCAGATGCTAGCCTTATGCAACACATTGCAGATTTCTTGAAAATTCCTGGTAACGACGAAGTCGGAGAATGGGGAATTGGCACTAATCCGAGTATTAGTTTTGCAGTGTTGAATACGTTATTAAATGAAAAAACATTCGGTATTCATTTAGCTTTGGGTGATTCAAATAAAGAAACTCATTATCTTGGTGAACCAGTGGTTATTGATAATGGCAATAGAAGTGAAACTGGAGATCATGAAGATCTGGCATTGGTAATGACGGCAGAATCAGGCGGCGGTCAAATTGTGTTGGATGGCGCTAAAGGAAAAGACGTTATTTTTGAAAATGGTAAATTTACTGTGGATGGTCTTGAAGTTATAAACGACAGAACTCAGGTGGGTAGCCCGAACTAAAAACTTCAGGTATAATACGTGTCTTGCATGGTGGTATTAGCTCAGTTGGTTAGAGCGTCGCTCTGTGGCAGCGAAGGCCGCCGGTTCGAGTCCGGTATACCACCCATAGTCTCTCCTAAAAATATTTTTTGTTGTTCTTTAAGTGTTGTGAACAATCTCTGGCTAGAATAAAGTTACAAAAATGAATTCAATGATAACGATTTCATTTGCTCGAAAATTTCAACCATCTCTGGCTTAACAATATTCACTAATTTACCTCTGACCTCAAAATCATCAGCAATTGGTTTGTATTTTTTATTTGCGGGGAAAAGAATTGGGTGGCCTTCAACAACCCTAAATCTTTTTAGTGTTAACCCGTTTCCAACAAGAGCAAGAACAACATCTCCATCATTTGCAACTATAGACGGAGAAACAATCGCATGATCGTCTTCAACTATTCCAGCGTCGACCATACTATCACCCACAATTTTTATAGCAAAAACATTTCTAAGTCCTTTTGTAGCCGAAAGTCTGATTGGAATGTACCGATCAATGTAATCTTCAAATTCTGATGGTATCCCCGCAGGAACTCGTCCCAATAAAAGAGGGATCTCAATAAACTCGTCTTTAGGACTAGAAAGCGACTCAACAAGAGTGATGCTCCTCGAAACTGGATCACGTTTAATAAAGCCTGCCTCTTCAAGAGCGTCTAGTTGTAACGCGATTCCTCTCATTGAGGAAACTGTTTGAGACTTTTTTTGAATATCACGCAATGATGGAGCTTCACCATCAACATTGAGGTGAGCCATCACTATCTCGAGTATTTCTTGTTGTTTATTGTTCAATGTGGAAAACTTCATAATCTGCCTACTTTACACCGCCTACTTTTTCTACTATATTGGATTTTCAATACCAATACAAGCACTTGGTGCTGGAAGAAAAAAGCGGAGAGATTTCTCCCCCCGCTCTTGAAATTAGACTCTTCAATCTTCCCACAGACCCATTCGCAGTTCAAGCGGTGTATCTCCCCAAGTAAGAAAGGCATAAATGTCTAAAAACAACCAACACGTCGTTCCACATGACGGTCAGTGGGCAGTCAGAGGGGCTGGAAACAGCCGTGTAACTTCCATACATCAAACACAGAGCCAAGCGACAGAGGCTGCTCGGTCAATTGCAATGAACCAACGATCCGAAGTCGTGATTCATCGACCAGATGGCAGGATCCGTGACAAAGATAGTTACGGCGGCGACCCTATTCCTCCTAGAGACAGAAAGAATTAGGAGTTATGAAATCAACGATCGTAATAAATCATCAGCGCTATGTTGTTGAAGTTTGGATGATGAAACCCATTGACGGTATGTATCGCTTCGGTATGCAAGCATTTAGCTCTGGGAAAATAGCCCCATACTCGATTAGATTATCTGAGGAGTTTATTGAAGATGAGATAGACAACAATAAGAATCAGGATTATTTGGAAAAGGTAGCAATGAAAGTTGCCGTGAACCATTTGTCAGATATGCTCACACTTCCTCCAAATAACGTGATCGCAAATCTTGGATACTGGTTCAGAGATGCAAAAAAACAACTTGATGGAGAAACAAATGAAAATACTAACAACCTCGATTAACGAAATTGACTTTGATTATGTTGTGGCATTCCAACAGGAAGCAAATCCTGAGGGTACGCAGTTAGACTATAAAAAGACTTTTCCAGATAAAGGGCTAGCAAAAATTATTGCCTCTTTTGCCAACACAAGAGGTGGTGTGCTGATAATTGGGATCGAAGAAGATTCGAAGACTGGAGTTCCAATAAAAGCTGACGGCATCACCCTCGACAAACATGTTGATAGAGTATTCCAGTACATTGGAAACATAAGCCCTATCCCTAAAGTTGAGTGCCACACCACTAACGAAGTCAATGGAAAGGTTTTTGTTGTAGTTAGGGTTTTTGAAGGTGATGAAACCCCATATTATGTTCATAACGATTCAAATATTTGGGTACGCACAGGTAACGTCAGCAAACCTATTGATATCGCTTCTCCAGAAGCAACTGAGCTACTTTTTAAAAAGAAAGAAAGAGCTGCGTTGAGTAGAATGCATAACAAACAGTTTGCTGAAAATAATTTCCAAGCGTTTTTAAAAATGGGAGAGAAAGAGAGGCTAAGGGAAATAACAGCAGAGCGGGAGAATTACGAACTAAAGAAAATACAACATGAGGATGGGGCTAATCTTCCCCCTTTTAAATCTAAGATTACTAATTCAAGTCTTGGAAAAGAGTGTTCTCTTTTGAAGGTCGTCCTTCAACCATATTACCCTCATGAAGCTTTCATCCGT
Source organism: Limisphaerales bacterium (assembly GCA_044350895.1). GTDB lineage: Bacteria > Patescibacteriota > Microgenomatia > UBA1400 > PJMF01 > OMIS01. Next base: position 19,481 of record JBILGT010000007.1, on the reverse strand, counting down.
CCACTAGATATTGAACCAATTATCCAAGAAACCAGGACGCAAAATGGTTTTTACTCATTTCCAATGCCATCTAATTTTGATTCAGTGACTGAGGGAATGATTTTCTTTAACTGGTCTCGTGATGATGGAGAGATCACATGTCAGCAGGTATTTGCAAATGGATTAGTTTTTAACTCCCATGACATATTGCGCCATACGCCTGATGGACCAGCAACACATTTGGGGTGGTTTGCGGGGGAACTGTATGTAACACTTACTGCCATGAGGAAGATACTTGGGAAAATGGGCTACCAAGGTAGTGTAACGGGTGCAATTTCAATAGATAATATAGAAGGTGTGACCATCAATCCCATAATTGAAAGAATGTGGCCAGGTGAAACGCGTGAGTCAATTTTTAAAACACTTTTTTGGCAACTCGACCTAGACACAAGGATACTAAATGACAAAGAACAATTGTTGGATTATGTCACAGAACTTGTAAGGGATATTCACTGGTCCTTCGGCTATAAAGACTTGCAAAAGACCATCACTAAAAAATATCTCGTGGATAAAGATTATCTAAAAGTGGATTAAGTATGTTAACGCTTACTCAAAAAGCTCTCGAAGAGTTCGATAACCAACACGACTTTGAACGAATGTGTGCTGATGTCTTAAACAGCCTTGGTTACCAAGATGTTGTTTTAATCGCTCCTAAAGGCGGTAGTGACGGTGGTAGGGATATCACTTTCACCACACCAGATGGAAAGAAAGGATTAGCTTGTGTCTCACTTAGGGAAGACAGTAATAATAAATTTAACGAGGACTTTGGCAGAAGAACCAAGGGCGAATATGAAAAATATGTTTTTTTCACAAATCGGTATTTGACCTTTGAGCAAAAACTAAAATATCAAAAATACTGTATCGATAGCTTGGAGGCTGAACTATTGCCACAAGACCGAGAAGCTCTGCGTAGTCTACTAGATAGTGCCTTAAAAGAAGTTAGAAAAAAATGGCTTCATATTGATGACGAGAGCTCAGCTCAACTAAAAAAAAGAATATTCAACTGGCTAAAATATCAACAGAAACTGCCACCCGAAAATTATCGAGATAGGGCGAGTTTGGCCGAGTGGGTTCTCACTACAGCCGTTCAAAGAGAAATTTACTATGTGATTGCCGATGTAGATGACGATGAGATTAAATTAATACCTGGCATAGGAGATACACTATGGAGATTTAAGGAACACTACTACAACCTATGCCTACGGTTAAACGTTGTCACAAAAAAAAGTCATGACTTAATTCATACCCAAACAAGGACTTTGTTTCAGTTCCAGCATGGATGGCAGATGATATATAAATATATCCTTCTCAGGCTAACTGGGCAGTCTCCAGAATCAGTTAGCCAACAAGTACCTCTTAACTACGATATTTCGCCTGAACAATGTGAAGCAACTTATCAGCTAGTTTTTAAAGATAAGGTTTTTGCTGAGGAATTGACCTCTGTAGGTTCAGAGTTGGAACAGTTAGATGCAGACATCCAAAAAATAACTACGATGTTAGGTGAAGAGATTACTAGCAACGCTAGTTGATTTGATTTCTGCCGTTCGCAGTTTTACCAATCCTACCTGCACCGCATCGTCAAAAGCTGATAAAATACGATCAATTGACCAAGTAGTTACTAAACTTGTAAATCTGGGTAATGGACCCATTCCCCTACGCTCTCCTCAAAAGTTGGATCTCAGGTTTCAAAATGAATGCTGCTGCACCAACTGAAAGTAGTCCAGCAATGCTCGTTGCAATGAAGTCTGAAAAAAATGGCACCTGAGAAATTCCGCCAAATAGACACACAGTCAGTAGACACGCTCCTCCTGTTCTCCACAATGTTGCAGAAATCTTTAAAAGCCCAGGCAGTGAACGATTGAGCATCCAGAGCATTACCCCCACTAGCGTGGTAACACTGAGCGCATCTGCCATTGCCAGCCCAGGTGCTCCAAAATTTTTGTGTACTCCAAACCCTAATACAACAAATAAAACCACTCTTCCTATCGTGAGATAAAATGGTGTCCGAGTATCCTGTAGCGCATAAAATGCTCTGCTTGTTACTTCAAGCAATGAGTGTGCGGTAAGGCCAAGGAAAAACATTTTTGTAGTGAGACTGAGTACTGCAAATTTTTCTGGCGTGAGGTGAAAAATGAGACTCAAAACTGAATCCAGTCCCAGGAAAACTACCGTGGTGATCACGAGGCAAGAAGCCAAAATAACTTTAATAGTGGCCTGCAATGCTCCTATAAACTCCGCACTCCTCTTGCCTGCTGCATAATCAGAAAGTGTGGGAAGCAGTGCTGTTCCAATTGCAGTACCAATCAAAGTCTCAGGAACTTGCAACAAAAAGAATCCGTATGTGAGTGCACTGATCGCGCCAGATTCCATTCCAGAAGCTAAATTATCTCGAGTCAGAAAGATTGCTTGAATGAGCAGAACAGTTAAAATTCTTGGTCCCATTAACTTAAAGACTCGTTGTACCGCACTGTCACTGAGTGAAATCAGTGGCAGCCAGCGAAATTTGTAGCGAAGAGCTGCGGGAATCTGAATGCCTAGATGTAGTACTGCGCCCAAAATTACGCCAAACTCCAGTCCAAATATGCCAGCGCCGAGCCCAGGGAAATTCACTAGTCCAAGTGTCACCACTGGTTTGACAAAAAAGAATAAGCCTATCAGCAGCCCAAGATTATGAAAAATTGGAGCAAGTGCGGGAAATAAAAAGTGCTTGTGTGCTTGCAGTGCAGCTGTCAGGAGTCCGCTGACTGAAAAGATAAGTGTGGCAAGTAAGTTGAGCCGCATCAAGCTTGTGGTGAGTTCTTGTTGGTCTGTTGAAAAACCAGGAGCTATGAAATGGCGCACTAAAAATGGTGCAAACACGGCTGCAATTGTGGCAAGACATGCTGTAGCTATAAAAACTATGTTGGCTACTTGGGAAAAAAGTTGCCAGGTCTTCACTTCACCTTTTTTCTCTAAGTACTCTGTCAAAGCGGGAATAAATGCCAGCGCAAGTGCGCTTCCAGAAATAACTGAGAATAAAAGATCCGGGATATTATTGGCAATATTGAACGCATCCATTTCTTTGTTCAAGCCAAATTGCTGTGCTGTTAAATACTGACGCAGCAGCGCCACTAGCTTATTGAGTCCAAAGAAAAATGTTAAAAGAAATGATGCTTTAAAAATCTTCGACATGGTTGCCATTTGTATAATGCTATGCACAGAATAATCTCTGTCGCACACATTTCGTGATCTGATTTTCACAGTTGTATACAAGCGTCCATCAATCCTTTAAAATGCGGGTACACATGAACCAAGACATCACCGCTTACCACGATACACTTTCAGAACCTGACAAATCAATTTGTGAACAACTTGGCGCACTCATTGACGCCGCACTTCCTGAAGCTGAAAGTAAAATTTGGCACGGTCATCCGGTCTGGTTCCTAGATGGTAATCCTGTAACTGGATATGCAAAACGCAAAGGCGTACTTGAGCGCATACAGTAATACACAGGTCAAAATATGTTTACCTACGACCAAATTTTTTCTACCAAAGACCGCATTTTATTTGTAACAGCACATCCAGATGATCTGGTGGTTTTTTTTGGTGCACTCATTCACCGATTACGAAATGAAGGCAAAGAAGTCTTTGTCTTACTTGTCACAAATGGTTCCCGTGGTAGCAGAGAAAATGATGTGTCTGAAGCTGTGCTTGCCAAACAGCGAGTTGCTGAAGAAACTGCTTGTCTGGAAGTATTGGGAGTTCCAGCAGATCACTTGACCTGTCTAGGGTATGCTGACGGCGAAGTCGAAAGCAACATGGAGCTCATTGGTAAAATTTCAAAGTACATCAGAAAATTTAAAGTTCAGCTGGTGGCCACACATGAACCCAGCCTACAGTACATGCAAACCTACGCCAAGGATGGCTACTCCATCCAGCACCGTGATCATAGAAAAATTGGTGAGGCAGTGATTGATTCAGTTTATCCATTTTCTAGGGATCGCTCGTTTTTCCCAGAACATTACACAGAAGGAATTGAACCACACCAAGTTTACGAAATTTTGTTGACAGATGAAAAAGATTGTAATTTTGATTTTGACTGCACAAGTAGTCTTGCAGTTAAACGGCAGGCGATGCAAGCGCACAAAAGTCAGTTTAGTGATGCAGTCATTACTGAAATTCTTGAAGCATTCACACTTGATGGAGTGTGTTATGAAAAATTTAATTATGTGAAGTTACTGTGGTAAATGGTATGCTACAACAACTATAGTAGTGAAAAAGGTTTTATATGGCAAAACAATCGTATCCAATTCCAAAGGTTAATAACCTTGCTCCAATGAGTGTTACATTTTTCCTGATCTGGGCAGTCACTGCCGTAGTCATTTCACTCGCAAATACCTTTATGCCTGAGCAAATTGTGCTTGGAACTATGACAGTTAACAGGATGATGGCGTTGCTCCTCAGTTCTGGAATCATTGCCTGGGCAACCACTATTACAATGCCGATTTTTACTGAAATTGAAGTTCGCAAACAGATGATTCTTGCACCGCAACACTGGATAATTGGTTATCTTATTATTAACGTCGCAGCGCTGTGGGTAACAACTCGCTTTGCTGATGTGATCGGTCTTGGTGTTTCATCATGGGTCTATGTTGTGGGTCTGGCTGCAGTCTTAGACTTCGTGCAAGGCATGGTCATGATGGCCTACGGAGCTTCACCTAACAAGTAAGTTTACTTTTTGATATCTTTGACGTACTGCTGCTCTTCTGCAGACCAGATCATTTGAAGTAGCTGAATAAGTTTTCCAAGTCTCTGTATCACTGCTTCAATTTGTCCTGCCCCAATTTCACTAAATCCAGGAAGATCATCTAGATGTGGCAACGTGATTCGTAAAATGTCTGGTACGGCTCGAGCGATCCGCTCGGTTTCTGCTGCAAAAAGTTGCGGTAGTCTTACTCCAGTGTGAACTCGATAAGCTTTTTTGGAGTGAGTTACTTGCAGTTGTAAAATATGTAGGTCAGCATTTTGGGTCAAGAAGCTGAGGATTGCTGCTTCATATCCTTTATAACTCACCACTAAGCTTGCGTCACCTGTTGTTGGTGCTTTGACACTTCCACGTTCACTTCCCAGAAGTAAGTTGATGAGAAGTTCTGTTCGTGTGAGTGGTGGAAAGAGTGGTACAACAAAACGATCTTCAACTTGCTTAGGGTATTGTGGTTTTACTAATTCAAGCAATTTAGACATGTTTATATTATATATTATTATGTCTAATTTTTTACGTACACAGATTACGCAATCACTACATTCGCATTATTGAGGTCAAGCAGTGGTTTTTTTGATACGCGCTGTGTTGAAATATGCAGTGCTACTTCAAGTGAGTCAAAGACAGTAGTATCCATAGTTTCATCAAACTTGCGTGCAAACAAAGCATCACTTGCTAGGAGATATGGCATGTCAGCTGCCATGAAAGTCTTGGGTCGTAGCTTAATTTTCCCGCTTTTAATAAGTGCTGTAGTTGTCGCGGCAGTTAAATTCTTTGCTTGATTCTTTGTTCTAAAATCTGGAATCCAGATAATTGCACGTTTGTTGTCGTTAATGATTTTACCGGCGAACTTGGTGTTCATCAGAACAGTTTGAAAAAATCCTTCATCAGGGATGAGTGTATTTTTATAATACTTTCTGAACTTAGCCACCTCAGGACTTCTGGATATAAACTCACAGCACTCACGTGTCAAAACTTTCCACTGTCCACCGATATATGGTGTGACTTTAGGAAGATATTCGCGCTTAAAAGGCTTGCCAATAAATCCAGTTTTTGACTCGGTAAAGTAGTTTTTAATTCGATTAAGCGTATTAGGTCGCTCTTCTAATTGATTGCGCACCTCAATAAAACTGCTTCCGGCATTCAGATTGAGAAATTTTTGAATTGCTGCTTGAGATTTGAGTGGATAATCCTGTCCACTTAAATTGACAAAATAATCCCATTTTTTGCTGATAGTTAATAGTTTTTTAATTCCCTTGAGTTCAACATCTACCATACTATAGCCACCCCATACGACGTTCTGGCTTTTTAAGATATGTGCGTTGGGATACTCTTCAAGAAAATACTCAATCTTGTTGTAGAGATCAGCATCAGCTTTCTTATCCAAGTGAATAAGATAGTGGTTTTTGCTGTCATATATTGCAGTAAAAAGTTTTTTGAATTGGTTTGGATATCGATGTACCAGAATAAAATAAGCAATCATAATGTGCGCGTATCTGTTAACTCAAACTAACGGTAAAAATAAATTCGATCAAGAGTACAAGCTTCAACTGAGAGGTGCCTCAAAAGCGCAAAATCAATACGGAGAAACAACAAGTGATTAAGAGTACCTTCATTGTACTCGTATTATCCTATAATAGATATAGCAACTTATTGTTATTCTTTTGGTGCAACACCGTAAATAACAACTTCTGTACCTGGGTTTTCAGTGGTAGCACGCATGGATGTCTTCTCTCCTGTATCAGGTCCAGCCCAGTTGTAGAGTAGTTCAGCTTCTTCAGTTTTCATATTAATGCAGCCATGACTCATCGGGTGGCCAAAATTTTCGTGCCAGTAGGTACCATGTATACCAAATCCTCTTGATGCTGGGACTTCGCTATTTGCAAAAAACATAGTAAATGGAACATTCGGAAGATTGTAGTATGTCCTGAGCTCCTTACTGCCGCCCGACATTCTGGTGTACTTGAATTTTGACCAGATTCTAAACGTACCGGTGGGTGTCCGTCCCCACTTTCCGGAAGAAATCAAAAAGTCATAAATTAAACGATCTCCCTCAAATGCATAGAGACGCTGGGTGCTGAGGTCAACCTCTATACGCTTGATATCATTACTTGCACCGAGTACTGCTGTGTTTTTGTATGATTGTGGGACCTCTTCTGAAGCTACTTTTTTACCGTAAAATTCGCCACTCGTTTGGGATGTGTCGAACTCGCCAGTGAGAGTCATCGGATCAATCGGTGTTTGACTTCGAGCAACGAGCGTGCCAGATGTCTGGGCAAGGCCAAGCGTAACAACTAGGACAATACTGAGAATAAAAAACGGAAGAATTCTCCACATCTGGAACCTTAATCGTATTTTTGTACTACCTGCGAACACTATTTTTTTTCAATGACACCCAGAGCGCTACCCGCATCAAAACTACAATAGTTATGAATACTGTGACGAGTAAGCTCATTGATGGAGGGGTCTTCATGCCACCTTCCCACCAAGTTATCCAGCGTCCAGATTTTAATAGTACCACATGAAACCATATCAAAATCATGGCAATATAGCCCGTTCGTAGAATCCCTCGCCACATTCTGCCACCCAGTTCGCGAGCAGCGTATTGGTTGGAAATAAGTGCCATGATGGTGAAAATAACAGTGGCAATTGCTGCAGTAAATGCTGGCCACAACGGACCATTTTTCCAGTTTTCAACTTTGAATAAACTCAAAAGTGCTGTGTAAGACAAGATGACATGGGTAATTCCAAATGCAAAACCAATCAATCCTAAGTGTTTGCGATAAATGATTTTAGTATCAACGAAGTTCCAGAAGTAACAGAGACTACTCATAAGCATTGATAAACCAATTAAAATTATTGAAGTGTCTGCTACAGCTTTATTTAATGTTCCAGGGATTTTGTTCCAAGCAGTGTATCCATAACTTGCAGCAAAAATGCAGAGACCAAGTATCAGAACACGAAAATACAGTTTTTTTTCAGAAAGAGGTTGTATTGTTTTGACGACACTTTTGTGCCATTTATCGTATTGCATACGTAAACTATAGCACTTTTTTGATTGTGAAGCATCTAAATGGCTATTACTTTGAGAAGTTATCTCAAAGCATACAGACAATCATGCGGTGACAACGTACACGAAATTTTTTCAAAATGAACTGAATTTTCAACCTTGTCCATTAAGATTGTCGCCGAAATAGCTGGTACACCAAAATACGTAAAGTTTTGCGCATTCATCTGTTCGTACTCGTCATAGTGAATCAATACCAGCTCTACTCCAGCTCGCCGCAGCTTGAGAAGAGATTCTGCATCCGGGAAGTGAGCAAAATGAAAAATAATATCTTGGCTTCTTTCAGGTGGCATAAATCCACTAAAACCATTGTACAGTTTTTTGCCATGCTGCAATTGATACAGCATTCGCTCATCTTCATTTTTTTCAAATGGCACCATGTCCCACTGCTCAATTGGTAATTCCACTAGAACTATTTGAGGTGCTTGTGCAACCGCGGCATAAATAGGTGGCGACTCATATGCAATTTTGAACAGTGGATAATCTCGATACAGCAAAAAAATCATTATCGAGAGCCAAATAAGAAATGCAGAAGTAATCCAGCCACGAGCCACTTTTGTTTGTGAAAGTGCCCAGCCCAACCCGAGTGACAATCCCATATTTAGTACAATGCTCCACCTGGAAACTGCACGAAATGCTTGAATGCCCGGAACAATATAGTACGCAATGGCATATGGTAACGGTATGGGTACATCCCAGAGTTTGAGCGTATGAGTACCCACTTTAACAACGGGTCCAAGCATTGCCACTGCTCCAATCACAGCAATGATGACCCAGGTACGTTTGCGCAGCGCTGACAGCTGTATCTTTTCTGATCTTAGTTTTTGCAGCAACCAAAAAATAAGAACAACAGGAATACAAATCTCTGGACTGAATAACTTTGTAATGGGAACTGAAAAATGAGCGGTATCACGAATGGTTCGTGCAGCATCGTACCGTGCGGCAGTTACCACATATGGAATGTAGTACCACACACAGAGTGTAAGGCTGCTGAACAGAAACCACTGCACCAGTGGCTTTTTTAAAAAATTCTGTAGATATCCTTCGCTGACCAAATACGTTCCAGCAACTGCTGCAAAAAAATATGCAGTAAACGGGGCATTGAGTGCTTGTGCTAGGAACGAGAGTGAAAGTATCACAACATACTGCCACTGCTCCGTTTCTCTGTACCGTACCACTGCCCAGAGTCCCAGTGGAATTCCTGCCACCAAATAACTATGGAGATGCACTATGTATTGCAGTTGCAGCAGTGAGAAACAAAAAAACGTGGCTGCCACAGTGGCTATCCACTCTTTTTTCCAAAGGTGTCGAGCCAAGATATTGAAGGCAAAAAAATTGGTGATAGTGCCAAATATAATGAAGATGTTGTGCTGAGTAACTGGGTTGGTGGTGAAAAGTTTAACAATGCCTAGAAGTGCTCCCGCAGTAAGAAAGGGATCTGAATAGGTCGCGCTCCAACGGTATGGATAGAAAAATGGCCAGTCATACCAACTACCCTCACCAAGAATGGCACGTGAACTTTGGTTGATAAGCCAAATAATTAACGGACCATCATTGGGAGATGTGGTATGTGTAGAAAAGTGCGTGAGTATGGGAAAGAGAAATACCAAGAATAGCAAACAAAAAAAGCAAATAACACCAAAATTATTTCTGATCATACGTGAAGTTTTTGTATACTATCACGTTTTCACCAGCACACACTCAAGACTCTATCTGCATGTTCGAGCTTACTTATTTAGCAAGTTTGCGAACTTTTTTCTTGGCAACAGCAACTACTTTTGTAGCAATTTTTTTGCCTTGCTTCTTGATCTCTTGCTTCACTTTTTTTGGATTCTTTTGATACTCGGTCTTTAATTTCTGGGCTTTAGCGACAGCAACTTTTGCTACCTTCTTGGTTTTTTCTCTGTTCTCTTCTTTGGAAAGAAAGAGCGCAGCTGCGCCAAGTGCTAATCCTGTTATTAAAGTGAGTAAACCACCTTTTTTCGCCATATGTCCTCCTTAGGGCAGTAGTACAACTTTGAGCGTGTTTGTCATTCCTGGATCACGCCAAAATGTACCATGGACTACTAATATTGTTTCACCGCTCTTCGCGATGCCAAGTTCCAGTATCTTAGTTACTATCTCTTCATTTTGAAGCTCTTTGCTTGGAAAATCAACCATAATTGCTTCGACGCCATATACCAGGCTCAATCGATGATATGCCTCGGGTGATGGTGTGAGTGCATAAATTGGTGGCGCTTCTCTAAACCGAGCCAAGAATTTGGCAGTGGCCCCTGTTTCTGTCAGACAGACGATGGCACTAATTTGCAGTTGCGTTGTATCAAGTTTTGCGGCATGAATTAAACTCATGGCAGCATGTGTGATAGATGTTGTTGCATCAATATCAAGAGTGTTGATAACTGGTGTTGTCGCCAATTTCTCTGTGTAACTCACAATATTTGCTTGCGTCTCAACAACTTTAATGGGATATTTTCCAATAGTTGTCTCATCAGAAAGCATGACAGCATCAGTTCCATCATAGACTGCATTGGAAACGTCAGTCACTTCAGCACGGGATGGGCGTGGTGATGTCACCATACTCTGCAGCATCTGTGTCGCGGTGATGACAGGTTTGGCTTTTTCGCGTGATTTTTGAATAATAGTTTTTTGCCAGTGCGCGAGTTCTTGATACGGCACTTCAACTCCCAGATCTCCGCGTGCCACCATCACAGCATCAGCTGCATCAATGATTTCATCCAAATGATCAATCGCAGACTGATTCTCGATCTTAGCAACAATATTGATTCCAAGATTTCGTTTTTTGAGTTCTTCGCGCAGAATCTCGATGTCTTGTCTATTTCTCACAAATGAGAGCGCCACATAATCAATTAAGTCATTACGTGCCGCATCCAAAAACACATAGTCTTTTTCAATCAATGACGGTAAATCGAGCATCACACCTGGTGTATTCAGTGTTTTTCTGCGTTTGACGACAAATGTTTCTTTGACATGGGTAAAAACAGTAGTCTCATTTTTGTCAGTCACAACAAATTCGCCTCTGCCATCCTCAATGGAAATTTCACTTCCCTTTTGCACAGCTTGTACCACTTGGTATGGAACAAAGACTGATCTCTGCTCACGTTTGGCCAGCTCAGCATCTGAAGTGAAAATGACAGTATCATCTGGGTGTGCTTCAAAACTCTCACTACCATTGTAAATCTCAGTGCGAACCTCTGGACCTTGCAGGTCAACAAGTACCGCAACTGGTCTACCGAGACGATGCCCAATCGTACGAATACGACGCATTCGCTCAAGATGCCAATCCGGCTCATTATGCTTGGTGTTAAAGCGGGCTACATTAAGTCCGGCTTTAATCATTGCTTCGAGCATTTCTTCTGATTCACTTGCTGGGCCAATCGTGGCCACGATTTTTGTTTTTTTCTGCATACCTGATAATTATGAGTAAGCTTGCCTTTCATTACAAGAGGAAATTCTCTAGAGCTTCATTCTTGAATCTTGGCGGAATATCAGGTACAGTGACTCTGTTTTACCATTGCAGTGAACCGTTAGTAGAGAAAGGAATCTATGACAGACGATGACAAATTGGAATCTGGTGAAGATGTCGCATTAGCTGCGCTCTCCCAAGCCAGTGGCACTACCACTACAAAACCATCAAAAGATGAATCCGAGGAGTCAGACAATCTGGCTGTGACTCTTTCTCATTTGCAAAGTTTGCTTGAACGCTATGCAATGGAGCTTGAAAGAATTTCTGGTGAACTCAAAGAGAAACGTGAAAGTTTGAAGAGTGTCTTTGAAAATGACTCTGAGCTCAATGCTGCAGAAGAACAAGTCCAGACATTTGCTCAACAAGCCAAATCTCGCAAATCTCAGCTGCAAAATAGTCCAGTGGCTGTCGGTGTGAAAAATCAAATTGTTGAACTGAATGAACAGAAAAAAGAAATTGAAGAAACAATCAGTAATCATCTGCTGAGTTTCTACGCCATGACCAACTCCAAGAGTTTTGATACCAGTGATGGTGATCAATGGGAATTTGATATTCGCGCTAAAGTTAAATCTCGCCGTAAAAGCTAGATTTTCACTTGTGCCAAATTTTGATGCACAAACACATAGACAACTAAAAACCGCCTCTTTCGAGGCGGTTTTCTGATTCAAATTGAGTGTGTCTATTGACTCAATCGCTCTGCAATACGTTGCAAAACTAAAGGAGAAATGTTTTTCATTTTCTTCAGTTTTCTTGCACGTTTGTGTAAACGATTTTTGGCAATTTTCTTCACGGCACGAAGTCGAGAAGGTTTTTGATAGACAGCACGATCTTTAGCGATCTGCACGATATTACTCGCGACAACTGCTTTTTTGAATTTTTTGATGACGTCAAAGGTACTTTCGTTCCCTTGCGCTTTAATGACGATCGGCATGCTATTTCACCTCCTTTCCTGTTAGGATGTGTGAATTATACCGTACATAAACCTATAAGACAATTGGTTATGTTTTGTTTTGATCCCAGCCACCCATAATGTGCATATGGATGTGGTGGACCATCTGGACTTCTTTACCAACATTCATCAGTAACTTGTAGTTATCTTGAATTCCCAGTTGTTTTGCCACCAGACGTGCGGTCACAAGCAATCTTTTATGAAATTCTTCATCAGCAATCGCAACATCTTCAAGTGTTTGCCATTCTTTTTTAGGAATAAGAAGCACGTGTACCGGGGCTTCAGGATGAATATCGTTGATGGCGATGAAGTCATCATCTTCATAGTGTATGGTGGCGGGAATTTCACGGTTAATAATTTTTGTGAAAATTGAAGGCTCTGCCATGTTATTCTCCGTAGGTAGTTTGAATAAGCTTCACGATTTGATCGAGTGTCAGTGGGCTTGGTGTTTGATTGCGGGCTTTTTGTGAACCATTGATCAACATTTTGCCACTGGGGTGATAGTACCAGGTGCCCACAGGATCTTTCATATTTACTGCATCACGCAGTTTTTCTAAAGTTATATCGCTATCTGGCCTCACTTTAATGCGAATGTTGCCGAGTTTTGGATCTTTCTTCACCACGAGGACATAGCCTTTTTTTTGTGCAAGCTTAATGGTGTCATCATTGCTGGTCTCAATTGCCAGACAAGGTCCTATCTTAAGTTCAAATGGTTGTCCGAGTGTTTGAATCTGTTCCACTGCGGCAATTTGTTGGGTGAGCACTGCGTAGGCGTAGTCGAGACACTGCATACCAAAGTGAACTTGTGATTCGTCATCGTGTCTGTCCCCCAGTTCACTACCACGAATCAATTCATGGAGCATAAAACAGTAGCGTGAGCTATCTGCCTCAGCCCAGTGGATTTCTCCAAAATGATCAATTTCAGTTATAAAATCAGAAAGCTCTTGGAGTGCTGCATCAGATTTAAGATCTGGGTGTAAATTACAGACGTGGTCATAGGTTAATGAGGTGGCACTAATATGCTGCAGCCCTCTATCAGCTTGGTGGTGATCAAACTCCCCAAGTCCTGTATCAACGTGGGTTACTTCATGAGGTTCTATACCCATCTGTTCAACTTGTGGAATGGAAAGTGTCTCACCAGGATTTACGAATGCAAGTTTTGCACTGTTGTAGTGTTGAGCGTCAAAGCGTTTGAGCATCCACACCGAGCCAATCGCATCTAAATCTGGAGCATGGTGTGTGACGAGGAGTTTACGAATGTACATGTCGGTAGTATAACAGTTCGTTGCAGCATTTGAAAAATAAATAACCCACCGCAACAGCCGTATCATAACTTTTTACGGTTATGACAGGACAATTGTAGTGGGTGTTTCCTCACCGGAATGTATGGGTACTATAGCTCCTGATACAGAAATTACCCAGAATTAAAAAGGCTTGAACATGCAATCTATAGTTTTTTTACCTGATTGAGAGAATATAAACTATGGGATAACATAATTGTCGCACTTTTTACGGTATACGTATGTACTACATGTTCTGCAAGCGCTCAATAACTGCTGATTCAGCAATTACTTCACTTGTTTGGCCTGCTCGCTCTTTCCACTCCACTTGACCATTGGTCTTGGCTGAAATAACCAAGCGCACCGGGCAACCAATTAAATCAGCATCTGCAAATTTTGCTCCTGGTGACAGATCTCGCTCATCCCAGAGTACATCAAAACCTTTTTCTTTGAGCTTGTCATACAGTTGCGCAGCTTGCTCTTCTCCACCGCGCAGTGAAATCAGATGTACAGTAAATGGAGCAACTTGTTTTGGCCAGATAATTCCTTTTTCATCATGGAATTTTTCTACCATTACGCCCATCACACGACTGCTTCCAATGCCGTAGCATCCCATGAGGATGTGCTGAGGTTTTCCCTGTTCATCAATAAACGTGTACTTAAATGCATCGGGGAATCTGCTTTGGAGTGGGAAGATATTACCCACTTCTGCCGCTTTGAAGTGCTCCATAACTTGGCCACTCTTTGGATTGAGGTCACCTGGTTGCGCAACTTTCACATCATAAAATTGCTCAGGTTTTGGTAGGTCACGGCCCCAATTTACGTTGATGACATGGATGTGATCTTTGTTGCCACCACATTCAAAGTTCATCATTTCTGCAAGTGATTCGTCAGCAATAATTCTGACGGTATCTGGTAACCCAATCAAACCTGCGTATCCAATGATTGCGCCAGTTACCTGCTGTACAACTTCTGGGGTAGCGAGTGCCAGTTTTTGGCAGCCTAAGATTTTCTTGAGTTTATCTTCATTGACTTCATACAGTCCGCGAACTCCAACAGCCACAACTTGGTCATCTGCCTGATACAGAATGGTTTTGACGCATTTTTCTGCAGGGACATTTAGGAACTTAACAAGTGCATCCATGCCCGTGATGTTTTCACCATACACTTCCTCCAGTGGTTTTTGCTCTTTGTCTTGTTCCACAGCAGGTGCTTTGCTTGGTGCAACTTCACGATTGTAGTAGGTTTTGGTTACTTCATCATAAAACACAATATCTTCACCTGCGTCACAGCGGGTTTGGAACTCATGGGAAAAGTCCTTAGTGAAGTCACCACCTGAAGCGAGCGCCATGACAGTATCTGCTCCCAATCCAAGTGCCTTGAATGTAGCGGTGTAGGCTTCTTTTGCGCCGTCATAGTACTTTTGAAAATCTTCTTGAGAAGTATGGAAACTATACAAATCTTTCATTCTAAATTCGCGTCCACGCATAATGCCTGATTTGGCACGAGCTTCATTGCGGAACTTGGTCTGAATTTGATAGACAGCAAATGGGAATTCTTTGTAACTACCGCGAAACTTTTGAGCAAGTGGTGTAACAACATCTTCATGGGTGCAGTTCAAAACATACTCCGCCCCATTTTTAGCTTGAGAATTTTTATTGGCGCCACTTGCCTTGAATAACACATCAACAGTTTCCAAACGCCCGGTGGTTTCCCAATTTGCTTTTGGTGTTAAAGAAGGCATCAGGAGTTCCGTTCCAATCTCATCCATGTGCTTGCGGATAATGTTTTCAATCTTGGTGAGAACACGAAGTCCAAGTGGTAGAAATGTGTATACACCAGCCATTGTTTGGTCTACGAAACCTGCTTTAATGAGGAGTGTGGCGTTGGTGGAGTCGTACTCTTTGGCGATTTTTTGAGTTTTGGTGAAGAGTTTTGAGTATTTCATACAGGTTTTTGATTTGAGAATAAACAGTAGTGTTCGTGGTCGGCAGGCGTACATATCCTGCCTTAATGAGCTCACTATTCATCACTTCTACTTTATTCTAGCAGCAATGACGTGAGCTCAATACCCACTCATACTTCTGTTTATTCTCAACTTACATCCCTTTTTAAGATTTAGGCTACTAAAAAACCCTCATTAACCACCAAACGTATTTGGTAATTAATGAGGGTTTTTGTGGGTTACAAAAACGGTACCACCTCATTTTGCTCAAGGGATTTCTCCCTTGAGCCTTTGGGACTGCATATGATAGTCCTGCAAGATGATAACGGCTTGCTGCCGAATGCGTTAGTACCTTAGTTCTCTACAGTTCTCAAGGATTTCCGCACCTACTCTTCTGTCATAAGATTCTAGCTAGGAACTAGAACGAACCAACTCTGTGTAGTTCAGTAGTTACAATCATTATACGCAGCGTTTAGCTTTTTGTAAACTAAACGCTGCGGTTTTGAATGCAAGTGAGAGTAGTTACTCTTTGTGAGGAATCACAAAAGGAGTGATTTGTTGGGTGTATGCAGATCTGCTACTTACCGTATCCCAAACACTGGCGCTCATGAAGTTGGAAAGCGTTACATCACTTTCATTGGCTTCAGGACGTTTTACAACGTAGTCAACATAGCCCTGTGCTCTGTCATTGGCTTGGCCGAATGGCTGCAGCTTGCTTGGAGCTTTAGTGACATGGCTACACTCAATATCAAAGGTACCTGGGTAGATTAAACAACCATTGTAGGTAACTAAGTTTGGATCGCGAGTGAGTTGTTCAGTGACAAAACTATCAATGATACGAGGCTTGAAGATGGATGGATACCATGTCCAACCTGTCATCAAGTTACTGACTTGTGCATCAACTGGTACATTACTTTTATTTACGATCTCAAACACCATTCTCACGAAGTAGTAGTTGGCAGGGTCAGCCTCATAGGGGCGGCGTATGACTGCTTCTTGGTAAAAATCTATCTCAACCTTTGGTGCAGGCGTTGGCACTGGGGTTGGCGTGGGCATTAGAGTAGGTGTTGGTGTCGGTACTGGAGTTGCGGTAGGTACAGGGGTTGGCGTTGGAGTGGGCACTGGAGTTGGTGTAGGTGTTGGAACAACTACAAGTCGACTTCCCATTCTGACCTGCTCTACAATATTGCCTTCTTCAAACGATGTAGCATAACAAGCCTTACCAGGAAATTGTGGATAGACACTATTAGGGAACGTACTCTGCCCATTAGTAGGTAGGTGTTCACAGAAATAATAGGTGGTGTTTGGAATCAAAATACGCCCAGTTGAAACTATGCCAGTTTCGCTGCTTGTAGTATTTAAAATAGTAGCGCCATTTGCGTCGTAGAGAGTAACAGGACGATTGGCGATGCGTGACTCGCCCCTATTGATCAAACCATTTCCATTAGTATCATTGAATAAAATCATACTGATTGCAGAGTTTCTAACGACGGTAAACGTGCAGGTACCTGTCTGAGATTGCTCAAGGGTAAAATACACACTCTGCATTCTCGTATCTGATGTATCTGGAGCTTCAGTGATACGAACATTTGAGGTACAGGTAATATCTTTAATACTCCACGTTACTAACTTCTCTGGAAGTTGAAGCGCGACACCGGCAACAGTATTCGCTTTGATAGCGAAAGTTGTACTATTCGTATATTGATCACCATCATCTGTTGCGCCGGTATCATCTAGGATGAAGCTGGGAGTAGCAGAAAGTGATGAACTTGGAGAAAACTTAAGATTTAGTGCGCTATCAGGTTGCGTATCTAACTGAATTTTAATAGAGCTACTCACTGTTGCAGTCTGAGTTTGTGCAAAGACAGTTTGAGATCCAAGAACGTATGCACATCCTAGGATAATGAGTAGAAAAAACTTTTTATACAGGTTTTTCATAATTCTTTATTTTCTCCCCGAAGGGGTTAATAAAACGACATTATTATACACATTAGATGCGTGAATGTTAAGTTGTTGCTGGGAGTCATTGCAGTAAATTGTCGTTTTCACTCCCATTCCTGGATGTATCGAGCCTTATTCAGTTATTTCCCAGTAGCATATGTATAATAGATATGTATAATACCACATCTTGCTAATTTTTAAGCAAGAGTATTTTGTATACATTCAAATAGTTTTACGACTAACAGATATATATAAATTACTGTACAGATACTTCTGCGGCCCTGATTTATTCAGCCTCCGCGCAAGATCAGTACATCGCCATCTCACGATGGCAGCTCTTTCACAAGTTAAGATGGAAAATACTACCTGTTTATGATCACTCATACCTTATAAGCGTAAGAGACTAGATAATGGATCACACTACATTACTGATGATCTATTGTTTAGTCTCTTACCTTACGTTTCTCAGACTAAACATCTGAGGAACAACTGGTATCAGCCATTCTCAATTAATAATTGAGAATGAAAATCATGAGCTTCGTTTTTTTAATAGCACAGGAGGTGCTCGTTTTTCAAAAATCTATGTTCACGGTGCTTAGCACCGGCCGCGGAGATTCTCTCTTTCAACTTCAGTTACAACACAGTTAAGGATAAGCACATGCGTATTCCAAGTAATTGGCTGAGATGGCTGACTCTTTTCTCCATCGTGTTGGGGCTTATTCAGCCCTTGACTGCAATGGCAGATACAAGCTCGCCAGAACAGCCCGACCAGCCACAGGCAGTAGAATGCCCCACGAATGCAGTAAACGTCGTGGTTAATTTTCCCGCACAGTTGACCGACTGGGATGAAACCCAGACCGTCACTGCACCTGCGGGCAAGATCATCAGTGTCAATATCAACGCCTCGACCCAAATCACATCCTCTATGAAGAGTGAGCACACCGGCGGGGGCAAGGTTACGTTGGTTGCGACTGTTAGCTCAGATGTGATTATGACCATTGGCGCAAGCCAACTCAGTCTGTCACCGCTCAAGCAAGCAGGCTCTAAGGAGGTGTTGCCATTCGATGGCAACATCGATTTTGCTGGTGACTCAGGACATGATTTTGGGACAGCCACAGCGGCTGACCAAAAAAATGGAGTTAATAGAAAAAACGCGTTGGTTTTTCAGTTAAAATACATTGAATAATAGGTAAAAAGTGAGATAATTAGCACTCTAAAAGTTCTAAATTGTAGGTATTGTATGAAAAAAAGTGGTGTAAGCAGTGTGGTAAGAAGTTAGAAAAATGGGGTAAAAATAGAAGCGGATCACAGAGGTTTAGATGCAAAAGTTGTGGAGTTTCACAAACCAAAAAGAGACCTGATTTACGGTTTCTGAATAGGAAAAAGATATTTCATGAGTGGTTGTTGGGGAAGCAGGAATTAGGGGTATTTGCAGACAAATATGGAGTCAGTACACGGACATTGAGTAACTGGTTTACAGATTTTTGGGATCAAGAGATTGAGCCTAAAAATCTAGCAATCAGTGACAGAGTGATCATCATAGATGGGTATGTGTTGGAACAAGGCTGCGTACTTCTTCTCGTCAAAACCATTGATTCAGTTATCTTCTGGACATTTGTTGAGCGAGAGACATACTTGAACTGGCACGCCTGTTTGTCACAGCTGAGAGGTCATCCAGCAGCAGTGGTGTGTGATGGTCAGAAAGGCATGCAGCGAGCAATCAAGGAACTGTTTCCTCGAGTGCTTGTTCAGAGATGCCACTTCCATGTCCAACAAAGAAACAGACAGCTCCTGACCATGAATCCTGAAACACTGCCAGGAATTGCGTTCAACACACTCGTCAAAGAACTCCCAAAACTCAAAAACCACACCGAATACAGAGCATGGTTATCAAACTATCAATCATGGATGAGCAGACACAAAAATTATCTCTCTCAAAAAACATTCGTACCATTTGACACAGAATATATCTACAAAAACTTTTCAAAAGGCAAACGAAATTACTCATTCACTCATCAAAGACTGAGAGCTGCAG
>JBILGT010000028.1:0-15341 GCA_044350895.1 Limisphaerales bacterium | reverse complement strand
CTCAGCTTAACAGTTTCAGCCCAGAACAGTTCAGAGGCTGAATATCGTCAGGTAGCGACTCGGTTGGCACAAGAAGTTGTTGAAGTCTTTCGACAAAAGAAAAGTACTGAACCATGGACTACGTTTTACAATACGCCAGGAAATGCTACGTACTGCATACCTGCAGATTTTAATACTAGCAGCACATTCTCAACAAACACTGATTTAGTGGGAATTCAAAATGATTGTGCGAATCCTACCTTTCAACGAATCTCAAATAATCCACCGATGACATACTACAGAGCAGTAACTAAAAGTATTCCCACTACCCCAGTAGATTGTAGTGGAAAATGTATCTTGTTGACTGTTGATGTGGTCTGGAATGCAGGAACCGATAAAGAACGATCGGTAAAAACCAATCAACTTTTCTATCGGACTGAATAATTTTTTAAGAATTTCTCAATTGGACAGTAGCGCTGAAATCTTCTTGAATATTTGAAGATTCTAAAGAAAATTGAACTTTAATTGTTGTTTTCTGATTGTTGGGATCCTGATAGCACGTAAGCACTGGATTTTCCGAGACCACAAACGTTGAATTTAATGCTTTATCTGATAAAAGTATGCGGCTACCGTCAAATGAAATTTTAATTGGATTTCCATTGACGTCAGTAATATTAAAACCTGTGCCATTCACACCATTTGCAGTTCCACCTTGTACACAACCTATACTTACGCCACTCGTTTGATTGACACTCCTCGCATTTCTCAGAACAAACTCGAGTCGATCAATCATTTCACTACCTTCAGCTTTGATTTGACGAGTGACATTGGTGCGTGCATTACTCAATAAAAAGGTCATAAACATTGCTGAAATTGTGAGCAGTAGTAGAACAACAATTGATGTCACAACGAGCAACTCAATTAAAGTAAATCCTGCCTTCATTTTTTGTTTCATATGTTTAGTTTACCTCTTGCCAGACTAGTTCTGAAAACTTGATTAACTCTGGTGAATTAGTGAGGAAGTCAGGTCTGTAGATAAATGTTTCACTTGGGGTAGTTGTATTTCTAAATACACCCAATCCCCCATTATCAAAGGTACGACCCAGATGAACTCCACTCCATCCTACATAGGTTCCAGCAGCTACAAACTTTTTATCGTCACTTCCACGACTGGCTACTCTAATTGTTCCATTGGCTATAAAGACACCTTCCACCATTGGTTCAATTGATTGGTTTGGAGTCGTTTCATCAACATTCTCGTGTCCCACTGTGGAATCAAATGTTATTGATCCTGAGACTATAAATGCCAAGAATCCACCCTCCTCTACTTTGATAACTGGCTGGTCGCTGCGCTGTGAAATTGTCAAATCACCATTTACGAATATCACTCGTTTTTCGCCACTGCCTACTACCCATGTGACATCGGGTTCGACACGCAGACTGCCAGCACTATATGAAAGTCGAGCTTCTTTGAGCTCAGTGCCTGGTGGTATATCACCGAGTGAACTGATATTTTTCGTAATGTCTGGGGTTGGCAGCTCAATCTTGCTAGCAAAATAGTTGTAGTTCTCTTGCACAATCTTTGATTTATTGTCACTGCCATTATCAGTGCGTGGATGATCTGTCCGATCATTCCACCACCCACCAATGTTTGAGAAACTCTCTTTGGTCATTGGAATACCGGCAGTTTTCTCTTCACCAGAAAGATCACGTCTGATCAAGAACGGTTCACAGTAATCACCGAGGGCGAGACAGTCACTGTTTTTATTGCCACTTTCGAGCGGTAAAGTGGATGCAACACCATTGTGACCATAGACCAAACCACTGCGAGTTTGCCACCAAGATTCTACAAAACTTAAGTTGTAGGATTCCAAGAAGAAGTCTGCGGTGTCTGTGGGTCCTTGCGTGCGAGGAAGACTACAGAAACCATCTCCTGTATCTGGATTACAACTTGAACAGACGAGTGCTTCTGGTAAGCCTGATTGCTCCAATTTAAGTTTTGCAAAGTAGTCTGCTTTGGTGGCAGGAACTTCAATTGCATAGGAACTGCCCACAGCATTTGCCGTGTTCTGTTGGCCATTATCATCACGGGTAATTGTGACAAATGAAGTTGGTGTGAGATCAACTGGTGTGGCTGATGCAAGGTTGCAAGATTCAGATTTAAAGAATCTTCCACCAAAGGATCCTCGAAGTGTTAGATCTGGTCTGATCGTCCATGGACCTTGACTATTTGCCTGACCAGCACAACCCACTGGTGCGTTGTTTATACTGCGGATGGCGATCGTGACACTATCACCAATGTTGGCTGGCAGCGTAAAGAGTTTTGTATATTCCGTTGCATAGTTTGTTTTATCTGCAGTCTGCCAGTGTCTCAAAACGAGTGGATCTGGTAATTTACCTGCTGCAGCATTTCCAGTGGCAGCTGCACTTGCTGCGTCTGGTGTTGGGTACTTTGTAGGGTCTGTAGGATACAGCAGTACTTCATACTGATCGACAACATTTCCCTTTCCATTGAGATAGGTTGTTTGAGTCCACTTAACAGTGACCTGGTTATTAATAACTGGCAGTGAAGTATCGAGGTTTGAAGGCAAGAGAATAATTGGGTCATTTGGTGGACCTTGTTCACTGACTGGACAGGCTGGACATGGGCGTGCAAGTTGTAACAGGACAGCTCCAACTCGAGGATTTTCAAGCACTCCACCAGATGCACTTGTGGTTTGTAGGTTACCTACCACGGTGACCAATGTAGAAATATTTTGTGCCAACATATATTCAGTAAATTGAGAAATTGTTTGATTGTTTTTGCCAAAAGTAATAGAGTCATTCCAGTTGAGTGTAACTGTTTCACCATTTGTTACACCGCTTGTAGACTTCTTCAAAACATATTCAAATACGTCGCCATTCTGACGTGCTCTTCCCTGTGTTGCCCAAGTGCTGTAGTCTGGCTCTCCCAGAAGTGTAATGACTTTGGCTGTTTCTGCACTGTACACAAATGACAATCTAAAACTAAGCTCTTTGAAACCATTTCCTTTGAGATCTATATTTTTTATATTTACTGTGTGCAGATTTGGCAGTGTATCTGAACAGGCAATGATAGCGCCATCCATCGTCGCAGTAGGTTTATCACTTGAAGCTCCACTACTACATGCTCCAATTGCATCAATATCATAGCCATCAGATCTGGGGTCGTAACTGTGCAGTGATTTATTGGTGGTGTCTGTCAGACGTATATAATTTACTTCAGGGAGTGCTCCATTTAATGCAGCTAAATCTAAAAACTGTACTTCGCTGAGATTGATAGCTTCACCCAAGCTCATGTAGTTTGATCCATCTTGTGATACTTCAACGCGCGCCTTCTCAATGTAGACACTTCTATCAACTAAAGTGACTTCTTTGAAAGAAATATCATTGCCTGGTTTGTCTGTGATAGGTGAATTTAATTTTATGGTAAACGTACCACCAAAGCCCATTGAGTAGAAACTATTATCTTGATCAGCCGATATTGCTTGGAGGTTTGAACGACTTGAATCTACTGGACTGCCATCATTTGCCAAGCCTTGTTTTTGTGAAATAAGTGTGAAGTTGATTGGCGTACATGCTTGTACTTGCACACATGAACTACATTCATCTTGTAGTAGTGAAAAGTTGGTGGCACCAACAAATCCATTGGTACTCTTACCACCATCAATTGTTAAGTTGGCACTGACACCGTATGTTGGTACAGGTTGCCCAGCTGTTTTTCTTTGTTGTGTCCATACCACGAGGTCAATTAATGTTTTGCCGTTGGCAGCTTTTCCAATTGTGTTTGAACCAGCCCATTTATATTCCAAAAATGGTTTACCTTGGTACATGTTAAGGTTATTAGTTTCGCCAATTTTATATCCAAAGTCGCCATTTGCTTCAAAGTCTGGTGTACCTAAGAAAGCTTTGACGGCTGCCTTTTGTGACGCATTCCAGTTACCCCAAAATGTTAAGAAAAACTCTGATTTTGTGAATGTAGAAGTAACATCAACTGGTTCAATATTAACAACTTGTAATTTGTACTCAACAACCGCGGGACAACTTTTGTTGAAACAAGTTCCTTGGAACTGGGCAGTGCCGCTGCGTGGTGGTGGGTCTTGAGGTGGAATAAGCGACCAGCTGATTCTACCTTGCAGAATATTTCCACCTTGTGGGTTCCGATACACTTCACCTGGTCCCCAAGATTGAGGTGCTGAATATCCATATACCTGACTCCATGATCTATTTTCTGAAGATGAAACAACTGGTTCATTGGGATGTGGATTTTCAGTTCCACTTTGCAGTATTTCCATACCGCCATTATTGGCAGCCCAGTCCACATTACCCACCCACTTTGCCCCAGTAAAGCCACGAATATTTGTGGGGTCATATAGCTGTACCAGGTACGGTGCTTCTCTAGTTAACATGCTGGTAAATGTCTCGTTATAAAAGTTCATGTATGAAGTATCACTCAAGCTATTGAATTTCCTGGCGGCGTTGAAGCTTGGTGGTAGATATGGTGCGCCAATATCTTCGTTGTAACAGGATTCATTGGTAGCGCAGTGGTAGCCGCCAGTAATTGGTCTCTGTAAGTTGCCTTCATCAGGATATCTACATTGATCAAGTAAAAATTTTCCATTTTCAATGTCGCCATTTGATTTGCGGAAGATGACTGATTTATGGATCTTCACACCTTTCATTTCTAGTTTTTTCTTGGCTCCATTGGGAAGTTCAATATAAAAACGGTGATCAACGGTTGGTCCAGCAGCGCGCACGACACTTACCACTGTTTGAGACAGCAACACTATGAGGGTGAAGATGGTGATGGTGCGTTTTAGTCCACTCATACTACTTAAAATTTCTTTGTTGTTACTGGTTTGTACTTAACCTTAATATACTCTTCTGCAGAAGTATAGTTACTCCCTGGATCGAGGAGCCCAAAATTAACTTTGTTTGACTTCAAAATCAAATAGCAGCTGTCAATGAATGGAAAATCATCTTTATATGGATCGCTGTAGAGCTCTTGTGAAGTGAACTTATAGTCTTTGCAGGTTTCAACACCACTCATTCCACCCTCTGGTAACTCGCGTAGTATGTCATCAAGTCTCGTATCTTTGAAAAATGCAGAATCAAATTTATGTTGCTCCTGGCGAATATATGCGTTGTCTGCAAAAACCAAGTCCAGATTTGCCAGTGAGACACCTGTTGTGTCGCCAGTGATTTTATCGTTCTTAATTTCTGTTCCAGCCTGCTCCATCGTAATTTCACCACTTTTAAGGCGGTTGTACAGAATATCAATTTTGGTCTTGGCAGCAGCTTGGGCCTCAGCAAGTGGAATTTTTGGATCAATTTGATTATGGAAGTAAATAACAACTGCTTCAAAATCAACTGTTTTTTCCAACTTTAGATCATATTCACGGCGAATCTTCTTCAGCTTGGCAAACCGTTCTAGAGTATTTTTGGTGGGGTTGTTGTAAAACAATTCATTGAGCTCTAGAAGTTGCAGTCGTTTGGCTTCCTGTAGCAGCCCAGAATCGGCTACGAGTCCATCGACTGCTTCAGTGAGCTGTGGATCATCTGAACGGACACTTGTTGGCTTTATATAGCTGTCAAAGGCTAGGAGTACAAACAGTGCATTTAGGTCACAGCCATACAGCTTCTCTTCACCCACCTGCATGACTTCGGTGTTACATGTATAACGAGCCCCTTCTCCTTGAGAATATGTAATGTATTCTTCTGAAGAATTTCGACCATCTGCAAGGAAAATTTGCCATTTTTTATTGAATTCCGCCCACTCTTCTGGCGTTTTAAAGCGTTCTGCGCTCACCAGCTGCTGCTCTATTTTTTCATCAACAGTTACCGATGGCTTCCTGAGGTAAAAATACAAACCTCCACCAACGAGCGCAAGTCCCACAACAATAAAAAAAAGCACTTGCTTTTTCATACTACCAGCATACTTAATTTTCCCAGGGTAAGTCAAGGCTGAACACTAAGGTTTAGTTCACCTCTTGCCAGGTAAGTTGCGCACGTTTCAGTATTTCTGGAACGTTCACCAATAAATCAGGACGATGGATAAAGGTTTCAGTAGGAGTTGTAGCGTGAAGTTCACGTCGTTTATTGCCATCACCAAAGTCGCGTTGTAAGTCAACATTGGTCCATCCTACGTAGGAACCAGCTCCTACAAACTTGCGATCATTTGGATTGGTCACATTGTAACTCTTGATGGTAATAGTGCCATTTGCTACAAACATACCTTCAATATTTGGTGTTTGCAGTGCGTCAAGATTTGCATCGCCACTATATCCCACATTTTCTGTGACAGTAATGTTTCCACCCACTATGAAGCCTAAGAAACTACCAGGATCAACATTGATAAGCTCTTGTTGATCTGCATTGGTACTCGCATTTTGTACATCAATGGTTAAGTTACCTGGGATGAAGATGACATGTTTTGTATTACCCGTAATATTCCATTTTCCGCCACTCGTGATATTTATGTTGATGGTGAGGTTCCCAGGAACTGAGTAGACGCTGTCGCCTTGTTTGGTGGCTTGTGCTGTAAGTTCACTGAGTGTATTAATGTTGGTTTGTGAACCATTATTATCACTCTGCGCAGGAACATTGACGTCTGTTGTTTTGGCAAAGTAGTCGTAGTTTTCTCGCACAGCGTTACTTTGGTTATGGCCACCAGTGACACGTTCATTGTTGGTGCGATTGTCAAAGAATCCGCCAGCATCTTTTCCTGCGGTGATTGTTGCAGTACCACCCACAATTGGAATTCCAGCACTCTGTCCACGGGCTGGATCAGGTGTGCCAGAAGAATTTGGCCCACTGATAGTTTGAATTAAGTGTGGATCGCACTGTTGATCTTCTCTACAACTCTCAGGAATAACATCTGAAATTGGACTGACTGAGCGAATATTACCCAATGAGTAGACCAAGCCACCCCATGTTTGCCACCAAGGGTCATTGGCAAAGTTGACATTTTGTAAGTAGAAGTCAAATGGTGAGTATGCTGCAGAAATCTTATGTGTAGTAAGGCCCTCTGTTGGATACGAAATCGTACAGATACATTGACTGTAGTCTGCAAGACATGCATTGGAAACTTGTAAGCCACCAACATTACCACAAGTCGAACAAATATATGCATTTGCTAGATCTGGGTTATTAATAACTAGTGAGCCAGTGATAGTGCCCCAGAGTGTGCTCCAGTTTGAATCAGGCGTAAATGGGATGAGGTTGGCTTGGTAATTTGTTGCATTTGTTAGTGTTGTGAATGTTGGGTAGCCCACCAAAGAACTCACACCATTATTTGCTCTTCTCGACATAGTTACAGTTCCACTGGGGAGCGTCAAGGTACTGGTACCACTACAGTTGCCATTTGGATCATTTAATAACTCACCAGTAATCTTGCCAGTTAAAGTGAAAAAGTGGTTATCCCATGCCGTGTACTGCTCTGTACTGCATGATGTATTTACAGCGCGAGTCAGAATTCTTAGGTCAGTTCCTGCAGTTGGTTTTGGTACAACTGTATCTGAATACTGTAGATTTCCAGTATATGGCATTCTCTTGTACGTGATTCTGTCACTATAGGTAGTGGCAAGTGCTTGTAACTGTGTGGGAGTTGAATTAATAATTTGAGTAGCAAGACTGTCATTTTGACCGAAGATCACATATTCAACATAGTCTGCTTTGCCAGTACCATCTAGGTACTCAAGTAGAATGGGGTATGTGTAAGTGAACAACGTAGGCTCAATATTCGCACCTTCGTCAGGTATGATCACCGTTGAAAAGCCATTTGGAACCCCAGTATCTGTTCCTGCAGAACAGAATCCGCCGCAGCCGTCAGGAGTTCCTTGAACACTACATTTAACATCACAAGTGGTCTGGCAAATTGTAATTGTTTGTCTGCATCCTGTACATTGTCCTGTGAAACCTGTTCCACAAGTTCCAGAAGGGTTACCTGTGCAAGAGCTCAACTGATCCCACGTATTTGCGGCAACGAAGAATTTTTGTCCACCTAGACCAGTTACATCCCAAGTTGTACTCCAGGTCTCTTCATTTGTTAGTGGTGGATATGCTGGTGTAAACACGGCACTTGGCAGTTCAGTCCAAGTAGCGCCACAGTAGCTTTGAGTTATATCTGTTTGATAAGGTGTGACATAGAATTGAGTGTTAGTTATTGTTCTGACATTACTCAACTCGATATTATCGTAATAAGCAGTCAAATCATTATTTGGCGCTCTCAAAACTATTCTCATCCTAGATGAAGTGTATCCCGCAGCAGGAGTTGGAAATGTGACATTGAATGAGTATGTTTGCCAAACTGATGGTGTAACAGTAATTGTGGGAAGGGCAGCATACGTGCTTGTGTTAACCCAGTCACCACCTACAGCCTCAGTTTGTAAACCAATAGATGAGATCTGATATGGATAAAATTCACCTCGTGACATAAATGATAACCTGAATGTTTTGCCGCTCAGGTCACCTAATCCTGCATCAAAAAAGTCGGTTGTTAGATAAGGATCGGTATAGCTTACAGGGTTTCTTTTGAATGCTAGGAACCAGAGTCCGTGTGCACAGGTAAATGATGCATTACTAGTGCAGTTGAATGCATTTGCAAATGATAAATCATTTTGATATTGCCAATAGTCTATATTGCTATCTTCAAATGATGGATTCGGTACATTGTATTCAATAGTACCAGCTGTTGGTTTGGCTACCACAGTTACTGTGTTCCCAGTTTGAGTAACTGTCATATCTGAACAATCAGCACCAGTTTCAATTGAGCTAGTACTTGCGCAAGCGGCAGCCCCAACATTACAAGCTTGATCTTGGCGTGCACTGCCACAGGTTCGGTATTGAGTCCCGTTACATGCTGCACTACAGGTACTCCAACCAGTCCAACTGCAACTACAACCCGTTGCCGTACATGAACGTGAATCTGAATTGCCACAAGAATCTGTGCGGTATTGTCTACCAGAGGAACACTCGCATCCCGACCAACCGCCCCAACTACAGCATGAAGATCCTGTACCTGTACAGTTTTCAGTTTCCTTATTCCCACAATTATCGTAACGCTCTCTTGTACCTGAACCAGCGCAACTGGTACTACATGCACCCCAATCTCCCCAGCTAGTAGTGACGCAACTCGTAGGAGTTGGTGTCGGTGGTCCAGGCGTAGGTGTGGGACAAGGTAAAGCATTACATACTGCTGATTGGGTTGCTCCAGAGCAGGTATTGTATCTTGTTGTTACCCCTCCCCCACAAGCTAAAGAACAAGCTGTCCAGTTTGTCCAACTTGTTGATTCTACACATGCTGGTTCTTCTGGAGCGGGGGTGTTTGATGAGCAACTTCCGTCGTAAATTGTTCCATTGCAGCTATGTATACAGCCTTCAAAATAGGACTGGTAGTTACATGCTTCTCGAGGGCTGATATTAGAACACTCCATTATACAACTCGTGCACTTAACACAGTCATAGCCATCTACCAGTGGGTTACATGCTTGTTTGCAACCATTTGGTGAACATTCACTTGAGTAACTCCTACAGCATCGTACTGACCCTGAACATGACGATTGCGCATACGCTGGTTTTACGTAACCAAAAAAAGACTGGAATAAGAAGATCACTAATCCAATTACAATAGTAGTGCTGAAGACAAGAAATCTCTGTTTTCTATTCATACTCTACTGCGAATAAATTGAGACCATCCTTTTCTGTCTCATAAATTTTTTCAATTTCTTGTTGGCGTTGGGGCAGTAGTTCTTGTTCTTGTTGGAATGTAGTGGTTCTCAACTCCCCTCTCATATCTCGTTGTGCGTGATATAACGCATCAACAGTTAAGTATTCTAATTCTCGACTTAGTGAGTTGGTATTCCAATCATTTTTTTTAATTAGAGGAACATTTACATAAATTGTTATACTCAAAGTTTTATCCGTCAGTGCAGTGCTATACCCATGGACAGTACCCTCAGCCCAAGCAGTATTTTGAGTGGTTGTGGGCGTGTCAATAAATGTAATGATAGTTTGCTTTACATTTTTACCATCAAATAAATGGGGAAAGTGACTTGTCATTCGCTCAAATTTTTCTGCATTAAAAAGACTGGCAAAAAGTCCATTATGAAAATCATTTACAGTAAGTTGAATCGTACTTTGTAATGAAATAAATGGGAATTTTTGAGAAAACTCCAACTGTTTGCCAGAAATTTTTAAAATTTGAAAAATAAGCGCTACAACCACTAAACAAGCAACCGCTACCCCACCAATCATGAAGAGTAATTTTTTATTGATATTCATATCCTGTATACCAGTGTACAGCACAATAATACCAGTTTAAAGTACACAAAAACGGTGTTGGAAAGTTTTATTTCTTAACTAAATGGAATGGAATTGCTGGGACCATGTCAACTCCCTTTTGCTGCATTTTTTCAATTAGGTCGGTTAAGAAACCTTGTTTGATCTCACGAACAAATCCTAAAGTTTGTAATTGAGCTTCAGAATATGTACGAGCAGTGAGCCAAGTCAGCTGACTATTTGCAAGTAGTTCCCATCCCATTGCGGCACCACTCGTGGCTGGGTTCTTTGACACTTCTGTATATCTACTTGAAAGCATATTCATAACATGAGCAGTTTGTTGTGGGCTTTTTTCTGTAGGGTTGAGTCTAAAACCTTGAGCTGCAAAGTGGTCAGTTATAAGCATGTCACCATAGTAGAGTGAGTCGCTTCTACCAGCATTTGGAGTGTGTAAAAACTGACTTGGTAATGGCTGGCCAGACATAACTACGTCAATAATCTCTTCATCATCCGGGTTAATGCCATAAAATTCTTTAAAATGATCAACTAGTAATTGGAGGTTGGCAGGGTCTTTGTATGCATCTTGCAGCGCAAAGTATGACCCATCAGATTTCACTTCGTTGTCCTCGGGTTTAGAGTCTTGCCCAAACGGAAAGTAGACACTGGTAAAAAATCTCAGTGTTGTCTTGCCGATTTGCAGTGACGAGGCTTCTTTATCAAAGGTATACAGTGAGAAGTCTGCATCATTACTCTTGCTGAGACCTGTATTTGGGATGATGACAACAGAAATTTGTTTTCCTTCAACAGTTGTAAGGTCTGCTTCATAGTACCCAAGAGTGCCAAAGCGAATGTTCTCACAGCCCTTAGCTTTTAGTTCCGACTGCCAGTTTTGTGGCATCAATGCATCAATTTGTGCTTGACGTTCTTGATCTGATTCAGTTTCAACGGTTACTGTTGTGTTTTCTTGACTATTTGTTGTTTCTGCTTCTACACCAGTTGCTGTGGCTGGTACCCACTCACCCATAGTATTTGCTGTAGCAATAATTTCTTCTGTAATAATTTTGCCTGCATTTCTAGTGTCGGTATCTTCATGGGCAGCCACAAGTAATGGCATACCGTCTCTCAAAACAACAACCATTTTCACCGTGTTGTTTCCATTCTCGGCTTGAGTCAGTGCAAAAACTGCTTGTAAATTACGTATCTCACCTGTAGCCATGGTAACTGATACTTGAGAGGTAAATGAATGTAGAGTATCTACAGTGATCCCTGCTGGAACACTAATTTCTAGTACAGATTTTATAAATGCCTCTTTTGCTTCAGGAGTCATTTCGCCACCGCCAATATTTTCGCCACCTTGTACTGGCACTAGAATATTACTCACTTTCCCAAATTCTTTTCCGCCCACAATAAAGGCAACATAATCACCTTTTTTGGTAACAAACCAGATGTCGCCATTGGGCAGTGTAACTTTACCATCAAATGGAATTACATCTTGTGCTTCTACCGATCCTGTAACTGCAAAATCTGTTCCAGGTCCTTTACGAAGGTTCTGAGTCCCATTCGGAATGTACACCTGTTGGAACATTTCGACAGGTTTGGTGAGTTCTTCAGAAGCTGCTATTGTTGTTTCAGGAGTTGGAGTAGCTTTCAGTGTTGTTTCAGTTGTAGCAGTAGGTGTAGCTACTTGTTGTGCTGCTTCAACAACTTTAATACTTGCCACCTTGATCCAACCTGGCTGACCGTTTATATCTGTGACTTTCATCCATTGCCCGGTACTATCTTTTTCTCCAGTTGATACCAGTTGAGACCCTTTTGGTGGGATGTTCACCATACCACTGCCCGATTTTGGCTCTTTATAAATAGTAGCCATGCCACGAGTAACTTCAACAAGGATGGTGCCCTCTGCTTCAGCTGCTGGTTTATCTTCCTCAAATTCAGCACCCTTTATCTCCGTTGGTTTACCTGCTTCATCTGATGCACCCATTGCAGGAATTGCTTTCAAGAAATCTCCAAATCCATAGGCAATAACTATAAGGAATATTGCAGCAAATCTGCGAAAGAGTCGTGCCTGCTTTTCAGGGAGTACTCTAGCCAGTTGGAAAAAATCATGTGAACTGGTGACTTTTTGAATGCCATCTGGGGTGAGGACTTCACCTTTTCGAGCTACATCACGTGCTAATGCCTCTGCGGCCCGTCTTGCATTGTTTTCTGCTTCAGCGATTTGCTCAGGTGTGACAGTAGGAGCAACCTGCTCAATTTCACGCACATAGAAGTTGATAAGGGCGGCTTGTTCGGGTGGAAGTGCTGCTTTGATACTTTCAATATCGAGTGTAATGCCCCATTGTTCAAGTAAAGTGGCACGAGGAGAACGTGTCCCTTCCCCATACTGCTTGCCCACCAATTGCTGCTTCACCGTCTCCCATATTATTTGTTGTCTGAAGTTTTCAGGTATTGAATCTCGAGGTGCTTCTACAGCGTAAGTTTCAGTTTGTCTCATATATGGTGCTTTTTTATACTACAACGTGTATTATCTGACTACCTTATAATATATCAATATGTAACACGTGTGTATGAGAAAGTATGATTAATAAGATAATCGTATAGTAAAAATTACAGAATTTCAAAGGGGTAATTTGACTGCAATGAAGCAAAAGTATGTCATTTTAAATGGCTGAAAAATATCCCCAGTTATGTTTCCATAATTAGGGATATAACAAATCTTGAGCGGACTACTTAAGAACTACGGGCAAAAACACACGATTGTCAAAGCTCACGACATCAAGTGGACCAGCAAACGCATAGAAATGTGCCTCAGACCAGCTCGGCATATTTTGCTGAGATGAGAGTGCGGGAATTGCAGTGACGCGCCAGGTGTATTGACCACTTTCTTGCAGTGGCAGATTCAAACCAGTGGTTGCAACTGTGGTAGAAACCACCAGTTTTTCACCAAGCTGTACCTGCACTTCATACGCCGCCGCATCTTGCACACCATCCCAGCTCAGATTGAGTGTGGACGGCAGTGAGTATGCTGTGGCATATGGCGCCAGGTTGTACACGCTTCGTGGCTGACTTGGTGCGTTCACTTCACAATTGGAACTTTGACAGATCTGGACGGCGACAATGGAATTATTCACCACAGTCTCAGTATTCCAGTATTTGTCGGTAGCGAGATTCCACATGTCCTGTGCATACAGTGACGAGATACCGTGGATATCTGCACCCTCAAACACCCGCAGTGACCAGCCTTCTGCCACATGAATAGCCGTGGTGGTGCGAGCGGCATTCCAATCATTCAGGTTGTAAATGCCTGGCTGACTAAATGCCACTTCTCTCCCTGAGCAGTCTTTGTAGTCAAAAAACACAACACCCGCATATTCAATTTGGTCACATCCTGTGTACTGCGGAAATTGCTTGCCACAGTTGGGGGCGTGATGAATTTGAACTGCCTTGATACTGTTATCGACAGTAGAACTGCTCTGGTAATACTGGACACTGGCCAAGTTCCACGACGTTTCACTGATGCAGATTGCTTCGCCATCTTGTGCGGTTGAATTTGCATAGACTTCTGCCGACCAACCAGGTTGAATCCAGAGTGATGTGGCGGTATTCTGCGGCTGCACAGTATAGTAGCCAGGGGCAGTAAACTCCGCAAGTGCGTCACCAATGCAACTGTGCTCGTCGAAGAGTGCTACACCTGCTGTTTGGAATTCATTGCAGTCGCGTGGTGGATAGGTCACGGGCGTGCCACAGTCTGGTGTGCTGAAGATTTGCAGGCTGCTAATGGTGCTGCCCACATAGACTTCAGTCCCCCAGTATTTGTCGAGCCCGAGGTTCCACATTGTTTCACCGTAACAAGATGCCAAACCAGATTGATTGCTATCCTGGCGAGCTTTGACACTCCAGCCCACTGGAATCCAGATGGAGTTGGCTTTGTCGTTGAAGTTGATCGAGCCGTTATTCTGCGCTGGATCAAGTTCATACGTGCCAACGCCCAGTTCCAGTGATTCACCGGTGCATGCGTCAGTGCTGAACAAGCGAACGGCGGTTGCCACAACGGTAGCGCAATCTTGGTGTGGCGGCGGTTCTGGCTGCCCTTCTGTAGGATAGACCGTAAACCGCAACTCACTCCAGTCATTGAACTGCCCAAAGACTTCCGCACGGACTTTCAGGACATACTCCCCTGCTTGGAGTGGTTCCACATGCCATTCAGGTGCAGCTAACTGATCAGAAATTTTCACGAAGCCGTTTGGCCCGTGCAGTTCTGTCCAGTAGCTTCCTGCATAGATGTTTTCCCAATTCAAGACAACGTCGATGTCTGAGGTGAGGCGGTAGTTTGATTCATACAGTTGCGGTTGTTTTGGCCAGCCGCAGCTTGAGTCATGAAAAACTTCGATGGACTTGATAGTATTGTCTGCGCTGATTTCGCCGGCATGCCAGAACGGATCAAAGCTCAAATTCCACTTTGACTCGGTAAAGCAAACGTACTTGCCACCTCTGGTGTGGTCTTGGTATGCCCGAACACTCCAGCCCTCTTTCACTCCAATCGATGTTGCCAAACCAAAGAAATCAGTCAGGTTGTAAAACCCTGGCTGTGTGAACACACGATCTTCGCCTAAGCAGTGCTTATAGTCAAACAGCGCCACTCCGTCGAAGTTCAGCTTGTCACATTCAATGATGGGCAGTTGTTTGCCACAGTTGGGTGTGTTGAACACACGGACTGCGGAAACACTTTCATCAACTAAAGTGTAGTCGGGACGGTATGTCGTATAGCCCAAGTTCCACTGCGTGTCAGTGAGACAAGTAGCCATGCCATCATTGGTGGAATTTTTCTCAACAGCTTCAACAGACCAGCCAGGTTTAATCCATACCGAGCTCGTGCGATTGTCAAACTGATTGAGTGAAAACCACCCAGGGCTCGTCAGTTCAATTTTGTCGCCACTGCACTGAATGCCATCGAAGAGAATGACCCCTTCCACGGCATATGAATTGCAGTCTTGGACTGATTGCACTGAGAACTTAATTTCCACACGCTGACTGCGGCCATTGTCGTTGACTGCTTGGAGTAC
>JBILGT010000027.1:0-15468 GCA_044350895.1 Limisphaerales bacterium | reverse complement strand
ACTGGCTATTCCCAGAAAACATCTCAATATTTCTTCGTACCCTTGTTGATCTTCCTACCTTCACGCTTACCTTCCTATTCCGGAATGTATCGTGCGATATTCACATGGTAAGATTAGTAGATATGACAAAAGGTGCCGCAAAAAGTAAAAAGTCAAAAACACCCGTTTATCCTGTCATTGTTCCTCAAGTAACACCACCAACCGAAAAAAAAGCATATCCAGAGCCACTTTCACTTGGAGCAGTTTTAGTAAAGGCTACTGCCTTAGCAATTCTTTTTGCCAGTATTTTGTTACTTATTACGGCAGGAGCAGTCGGTCTCTACATTTACAAACAAGTGAAAGTATTTGCTGCTACAAGTGGTTACTCTATAGCTGAGCTTAAAGCTACTGTAGACACTGGTTGGCATGCACAACCCACTCAAACAAATGGAAGAAAAAATATTTTGCTACTCGGCACTGACACTCTCCCCAACCGTGGTGATGTTCCGGCTCTTACCGATACGCTGATGCTTGCTTCCATTAATCTAGAAACTGGCTCAATTAAAACACTTCCACTTCCTCGTGATCTTTGGAGTGATGGGTATAAAACTAAGATTAACGCACTCTATTCCTATGGCAAAGAGCGCTATCCCGATAAACCTGAACAGTTTTCGACTGAAGTGATAAGCGAGATGACTGGGGTACCAATTCATCACACCATTGTTGTTACTATCGGAACTGTTAGTCAGATTATTGATGTCGTCGGTGGCGTTGAAGTCAATGTTATTGATGGATTTACTGATACTCAGTTCCCTCGTTCTGATGTCGATATTACCAAAGAGCGAGACCCAAAGAAGCTCTATGAAACCATTACCTTCACTCCTGGAAAGCAAGTAATGAATGGCGAGACCGCACTCAAATACATGCGCAGTAGACATAGTGAAGGTGACACCGGAACAGATATTGCACGAGGAATTAGACAGCAACAAGTGATTGATGCACTTTTGCAAAAATCTAAAGATCCTGAGATCATTGGAAACCCACAGAAACTTGGGGAACTCTACGCATTTTATACCAAGACTTTCGGCACTGTTTTCCCTGTGACAGAAGCAATCGCAACAGGAAAAATGCTGTATCCACACAAAGATGCTATCAGTCATGCATCAAGTGCTATTACAGTTTATCCTGAAGATCCTAATGGCATTATTGTGAATCCACCAGTTACCAAATATAAACAGTGGGTGTATGAAATTCGTGATCCAGAAAAATTTAAAACAGAAGTACAAAAAGATTTAGGAATTCTCTAATGACAAAATTGTTTGGATTGAGCGATCGAAATATGAATAGAGTGTTACTCGGACTAGTAGTGGTTTTAGCATTAGTGGGTGGATATTTTCATGCCCAGTTGCAGACACTCAGACGCCGCTATGACTTTCTAGTCAACAAATATGACAAACTTGAACAGTCGACTCAAAATGAGTCTAGACGATAGAAGTGATCTTGTATAATGTGTGAGTATCTATGCAGAAACAGACAATTCTAGTTACCGGTGGCGCCGGATTTATTGGTAGTAACTTTGTCCACTACTGGATCAAAAATCATCCTGAAGATACGCTCATCAATCTTGATTTATTGACGTACGCAGGAAATCTTGAAAACCTGACTGCAATTGAAAATCACCCTACTTACAAATTCATTCAAGGCGACATTTGTGATAGAGAACTTGTCAATCAAGTCATGGCTGGCGTAGATATAGTCGTACATTTTGCAGCAGAATCTCACGTCGATCGCTCAATTACAAATCCTGGTGCATTTGTACAAACAAATGTTTTAGGCACACAGGTGCTCTTGCAAGCTGCTCGAGAGCACAAAGTAAAACGTTTTCATCACATTTCCACTGATGAAGTCTTTGGTGCACTTCCCCTAGAAGGTGGCCTCAAATTTGATGAACACACTCCGTATGATCCCCGCAGTCCCTACTCAGCTAGCAAAGCTGGTTCAGATCACTTAGTTCGTGCGTATGGTGAGACATTTGGCCTACCATTCACAATTACTAACTGTTCAAATAATTACGGTGAATTTCATTTCCCAGAAAAATTAATTCCACTCGCAATCACTAATATTTTAGAAGGCAAAAAAGTGCCAGTCTATGGTGATGGCAAGTACGTTCGCGACTGGTTATATGTGCAGGATCACTGTAGCGCAATTGAAGCAGTGCTCCTCAAAGGCACTATTGGTGAAACATACTTGGTGGGCGGCATGAATAAGGATGTTTCCAATCTTGAGTTAATACAGATGATTTTGAAAATTCTCGGCAAAGATGAGTCTCAAATCGAGTTCGTCACTGACAGACCTGGTCATGATAGAAAATATAGTGTGGACTGGACACGAATTAATAAGGATCTTGGCTGGTCACCTTCAGTAACCTTAGAAGAAGGTTTGGCCAGAACGGTAGCTTGGTATCAAGCAAATCCAGCATGGTGGCAGAAATTAAAAGAGAAGAATTCAGCGTACTTTCAAACGCAGTACAAAAAATAAAGGAGCGCAATGCAGATTTCGAGTACATTTGAGACACACTTAACCAGCCAAGCATACGGTGGCAAAAAGAATATTTCTGGAGTAGAAAAAGTTCCGCTTAAACTCAACACTGATGATGGTGGCAATTTTCTTGAAGTATTCCGCATGCAAGCAGGTCAAGTTGCCGGTTTAGCTACCCCATTTTCAGTAGCACAAGTGAGTTTTTCATTAATGATGCCCCGTGTTGTAAAAGCATTTCACATTCATAAAAAACAAGAAGACCTTTGGTTTGTTCCACCGATGCATCGTCTCCTCGTGAACTTACATGACCTGCGCGAAGACTCCCCAACTTTTGATATGCACGATACACTAGTTCTAGGCGGTGGTAGTGCACAAATTTTGCGCATTCCAAATGGTGTCGCACATGGTGCAAAGAACTGCTACAACGAACCAATGTTCTTGTTCTATGCCACAACAGAACAGTTCAATGCTGAAGCTCCAGATGAATTTAGATTACCATGGGATCACTTTGGTGCAGATGTTTGGGAACTTCACAAAGGCTAATAAATTAATTGAAAGTACTGTATGAAACCTGTTGTTGCTGTAACTGGTGGTAAGGGATTAGTTGGATCTCGTTTTGTCTCTGATTTTGCTGACAAGTACGATTTTTTGCACCTCGATATAAGTGACCCGGTTACACCAGTTGATATCACTAAGTTTGATCAAGTCATGAACGCGCTTGCTAATACTGGGGTGACTGGTATTGTCCATTTTGCTGCATATACTGACGTCACTGGCTCATGGAAGCAAACTGGTGATAAGTCTGGGATTGCCTATCAAGTCAACGTGGTAGGAACAGAAACAATGGTACAGGCGGCTAACGAGCTTGATG
Source organism: Limisphaerales bacterium (assembly GCA_044350895.1). GTDB lineage: Bacteria > Patescibacteriota > Microgenomatia > UBA1400 > PJMF01 > OMIS01. The sequence continues at coordinate 12,080 of JBILGT010000027.1, read as the reverse complement.
CCCAGCTCATTCACATCAGTACTTCATATGTGTTTGATGGTGAAAAAGATGAACTGTATCTGGAAGATGATCAAACAAACCCCATTGAGTGGTATGGCCACACCAAGGCGTGGGCAGAAGAAGCTGTAGAAAAAAGCGCAAAAAACTGGACTATTCTCCGTATTGATCAACCCTTCCGTCCTGATGTATTTCCAAAAGCTGATATTGTGCAGAGACTACTCGCAGGATTGCGTGAAGGCACGCTGTACCCACAATTTACCGATCACTATTTCGGACCGACATTTATTCCTGATTTTGCAAAGATTTTAGACTGGTCACTGCGCACCAAAGCAACGGGACTTTTCCATGCCAGTAGTGGCGAGAAATGGAGTGACTATGAGTTTGCTTGTGCGGTTGCCAAGGCACATGATTTTGATCCAGCCATAATCAAAGAAGGTTCTCTGGCTGAATATTTAAAAACTAGTGAACGTCCCTATCAAAAAAATACTGCAATGAACAATCAAAAACTACGTGGAGCATTAGATTTTGAAGTTAAAAAAATTGACACTGCTTTATCACTACTAAAATAAATTTACCAGCAGCATCATTGCTTTACCTGTACATACTCTTGATACTCTTTCGTAGCTCGAGCAAATGCGCCAAACACTGCAAGTGGCAGCGCCTTGAATTCATCGAGCACAATCAGTGCTTCAGGGTGTCCTTGCAATGCCAGTTGAAAGAGCCGCTTGGGATGGAAAAATATTTCAATAATTCCTTCTGGTGACTCCCCTGCTACTTTAAAACTTGTGCCAGAAGTTCCATCCACAGCTTGATGATGCATCGATGGAATCATCACAGCACCATCATGTATGAGTGGGTCAAAGATTCGCGCAGTAAATTGATATGTATGTACTATCACTTCATGTCGTGAATCTGGCTCATACAGATCAGCATAGATAGGGTTCTCTTTACCGTGACGCTCAACCTTAGGATCTACCACTTCACTCACCTCTTGAATCAGTTGTCCCTCTTGAGACACCCAGAGTATCTGTGCCCCACGACAGATGCCCAGAATGGGCAGATTTAACTGATCAGCAATCTTGACAACTGCTAGTTCAAAAGTATCCCGAGCAGGATCACTCACAATTGTTTTGGGATGTTGTTCTTGTCCGTACTGCTTTGGGTCAATATCAGGGCCGCCAGTCAAGACAAGTCCAGAAGTTCGCTGTAATAATTCTGAAACAATTTCCCATGGCATACCTGCATGAATGAGTACTGGAATCAATCCCACTTCATACAAACACTGCAGCACTGTTTCTCGCCCCATCACCAAACGATCATGTGCAGTTGTAGTCGTAACCAGCACAAGTCTTTCAAATTGCTTCTCAAGAGAACTCATAGTAACCGAAAATTATACCAGCAGATTATTTTTTTTGTTGGTTGCGCCACTTCTCGATAAGTGCATGATGGCCACCCAGTAGTACCTCTGGCACTTTCCAGCCATTGTACTCAGCGGGTCTGCTGTATTGCGGAAATCCTAGTTGTCCAGGAACTGCATGTGACTCATCTTTATTACTTTCAGCATTTCCTAAAACTCCAGGGAGTAATCGAGTGACAGCATCTGCCATCACCAGTGCAGCTGGCTCGCCACCAGTTAGCACATAATCACCAATTCTCACTTCTTCATCCACAAGATACTGCGCCACACGCTCATCCACGCCTTCATAGTGGCCACAAATAACTGCGAGTGCATCCACTGCTGCATATCCACGTGCCACATCTTGGGTAAACTGTCTGCCTTTGGCAGAAGTCAGTACAACCTTAGTTCTAAACTTTTCTGCAGGAAATTTACTTCGCCAGTCTTGCAGCGCTTTATCTATTGGTTCTACCAACATCACCATACCTGGTCCCCCACCATATGGACGATCATCAGTGATTTTATGTTTATCTGTCGTGTAGTCACGAATATTAACCACAGCATACTCCACACTTCCTGCCGCTTGAGCACGTTTTAAGATGGAGCTCTGCAATGGTGTTGTAAAAAACTCGGGAAATACAGTAAAAATCGTCAAATGCATACTCAACATATTCTACCATCCAAATTCTTGCTACAATAAACCGTATGGTAAAAAAAGAACCGGCAGGCCTGACGCTCACCAAAGTAACTAAAATGGGTCGCAATTTTGTTAAGTATTTCGCAATTACACTCGTGGTGTTGATGGTGGGTCGCGTAACGCTTGCGGCAGCTGTCGCATATTGGAAGGCAACGCATCCACCCAAACCACCAGAACCTACTGCAGGATTTGGTTTATTGCCACCGCTTGAGTTTCCTGAGCTTACTGATGACCAAAAACCATCAAGTTATAAACTTGAAACAGCTTCTGGTACATTGCCTACCTTCAAGGATAGAGCGACTGTTTTCCTAGTTAAAAAAGGAAGTCCAAATTTACTTGATAACGAGAATGCTAAACAAGTCGCTTCACGCTATGGCTTTTCTGGTGAGCCACAGGTGCTCAATTCAAAACTGCACCGTTGGACCAAGAATCAGCCATTTATAACTACGTTTGATTTAGATATTGTAGATTTCAACTTCAAATATGAAACAGATTTCTTAAATAGACCTGAACTGATCTTGGATTCAGACCTCCCTACAGATTTTGACGCTGTACAACAAGTGAAGACTTTCTTAAACACTGCCAATCTACTTCCTTCTGATACTGCTACCAGTGCTGGTCAAATTACCTATCTTAAGGCTTTGGGCGGCATCTTAAAACCAGCTGTTTCAATTTCTGACGCAGACTTTGTCCAAGTTGATTTAAATAGAAGTGCTATCGACAACAGCTACGACATTTACACTGAAGATGCTAAGACTGGTGCAATCACTGCGATTTTGACCGGAGGAAGAAGTGGTAATAGTATTCTCAAGCTTGTTCGCCAGTACTTTCCAATCGACTATAGTTTGTCTCATACCTACTACATTCGAACGCCACAAAGTGCTTGGCAGACTCTCCAATCTGGAGAAGGTTATATTGCCAACAAAGGTACTGCTGACACCGCAGTAATCCGTACTGTTGAGATGGGCTACTATGAAAGTAGTACCTATCAGCAGTATTACCAACCAATTTACGTCTTCAAAGGTGATGGTGATTTTGTTGGCTATGTAAGTGCTATTGACCCACGCTATATACTACAAGCTGGAAATCTCAAATAATATGTCAGAAACAATCAGAACACGCATGGCACCTAGTCCTACTGGTGAATACCATGTCGGTCACATCGCTACACTATTAAAGAACTATGCATTTGCCAAAAAGCATGGTGGTAAGTTTATTTTACGCATTGAAGATACAGATCAAGAACGTAAAGTTGATGGCGCAGTAGACCGCATCATGCATGTCATTCGGTCGTATGGGCTTGATTGGGATGAAGGTCCTGATACAGGTGGTCCGTATGCCCCATACACCCAATCTGAACGCCTTCATACGTACAAAGAGTATGTTGATCAGCTGGTTACAAATGGCAAAGCATATCACTGCTTTTGTTCTAAAGAACGCTTAGATACGATGCGTGCCGAGCAGATTGCTCAAAATCAGTTACCAAAGTATGACAAGCACTGCCGATACTTAGATCCAGCCGAAGTGCAAAAAAATATTGCAGCAGGAATGCCTTCAGTTATTCGCTTGTCAGTACCCGATGCTGAAACTATTTCATTTACAGATCTTATCCGCGGTAACATCTCAATTGAATCAAGTAATGTGGATGATCAAGTTCTTTTCAAATCCGATGGTTTTCCAACGTATCACCTTGCTGTCGTAGTTGATGATCACTTGATGAATATTACGCACGTGCTGCGCGGTGAAGAGTGGATTAGTTCAACGCCAAAACATATTTTGCTGTACACTGCCTTTGGTTGGCAGCCACCAGTCTATGCCCATATACCAGTCTTTTTGAACCCAGATGGTAAAGGCAAAATGAGTAAACGTAAAGGTACCGTTGCTGCTCAATCTTTTCTCGAAAATGGCTACCTTCCCGAAGCTATGCTTAACTTCTTTATGATTTTGGGCTGGGCACCAAAAGACCAGCGTGAAGTATTAACACTCCAAGAGTACATTAATGAGTTTGAGCCAAGTGAAATTAGTGCAAAATCAGTAGTCTTTGACTTGCAAAAATTAAATTGGCTCAATGGTGTCTATATCAGAAATTTGAGTATTGATGAACTGACCAAACGTATCGAGCCATTTTTATCTGAAGATTTTCCAAAGGACAAGCTGACTGCAATTTTGCCGCTCGTTATGGAGCGACTAGTCACTCTTAAGGATGTCACTGATCTCACTGAATTCTTTTACCGAGATATTACTGTAGATAAACAAGAGTTAGTTAAAAAAGCTGATGCAGCATCTGTTATTGATCAATTACAGCAAACTGTAGATGCTGTTTCAAGCATAGCAGAATGGAATCTTTCAGGTATTGAGCAAGCAGTTCGATCATTGCAAGAAGCAAGAGAGTGGAAAAAAAGCCAGTACTTTATGATGCTTCGTGTTGCAGTAACTGGCCGAACCGCCACTCCACCACTGTTTGAAACAATTGAGGTTCTTGGTGCTGAAGTAGTGAAGAAACGTCTCAAACAAGCAATTTCATTAATAAGCTGAGTAAATCGTAATTGAAAGCGGCATTGCTGGTAAACCAGAGAAGTAAAAGTCCTCTGCTGTTCCTATTTGTTTGTACCACTGTAGCTCTGGCGTAAACGTCGCAATTGGGCGAAATTTTTCATGCCCCAATCGCTCAATAAGCGCTTTTTTAGGTGAGTTAAATTCAAAATCAACTGCAGATACATTTGAGACAATAACATACTGTGGTAACTGCGTAACCTGTGCATCTAACATCTGATACTGATACTGTGCTTCAAACTCTGGCAAATACTGATCTGAATAATAATCACTCAGTATGACATCTGGAATCATTTGATATAAAGGAACTTCTTCCAATCCAATTGACGATTTCTTTGGCAGATGCTTACTAATCCACGCTGAAGCTGTAGCACGTGGGTCAGGGTACCAGCGAACAGAAAGCCAACTTATAGAATGAATAAATTGCAGAATCAGACAACTTATTAAAAATGATATATACATTTTTCGTCCCAGGTCAGTTTTTTGATGCTTGAGAATTCGAGTTGCAAAACATACTAGTAGTAGCCATAAAAATGGCAGTAGCACAAGCCATCGATTCCCCACCATATACATCTTAAGTGGGAGCAAACTTACAAGAAAAGCTGAGCCACCAACAATGACCACTTTTTCGATTTGCGTTGCCTGTGGTTTAAAAATATTTTTTCTCAAAATGACCATGCAAAAACTTCCGACGAGTGCTATGACAAATCCTACCCCAAATTGGAGTGGAAACTGGTTTATCAACAAGTACAACCAGTAGTTGTATGGAAGATTAAAATTAAAGCTTCGTAGTGGAACTGAAACAATATTGTCATACAAAAACTCAAGATACTCACCTTTTCCCAAAAACAGTAGATCTGGAATTCCCACACAACAAAAAAGTATGAGTGACCAAGTTAAACCATACGACAACCAACGCAAATTCTGAACTCTAATTGGTGCAGGAACATATATAAAGTAGGACATGAAATACATAAAAACCAGGGGGGCAGCACTTATTTTGGTGGCAACTGCGGCAGCAACCGGAATTGCAGTAAGCACAAATCGTTTTTGGGATGGCTGAGAACCAAACCAGAGCATCAAATATATAGCTAAAGTTATCCAAAATAGTAATGCTATATCGTACTTAAAATAGTTACTTAAAAATAGAAAGACTGGTGAAAAGGCAAAAAATGTAGCTATCCAATTTGGAATTTTAAAGTGGTTTCTGAGCATCATATGCAAAAGACAGATTGTTCCGACACCAAAGAAAAGTGTGTTGAGTCGAAGTATTAAAAAAAGTTTTTCTTGCACTTCCAGTCCAGTAATTGGAGTAGTAATAGCATCGAGATTTAAATATGAACTCAGAATTGCAGGCGCAAGCCAAACACCAGAAACAATAAATTGTAAAATTGGTCCATTTGCAGAACCCACCACATTTGGCGTCCCTTCACGAACCAATGAGCGCACTGACATAAGCTGGTGCCACTCGTCCATGTGATAGAGAAATACACCCCGAGATCCTGGAATTCCCCACCAAAGTAGTGAAGTAACGAGAGCACAATAAATAAAAATTTGCAGAAAGAGTGGCCAATAAGCTTTCATTTATTCACAGTATCATACGTATTCGAAATAGCACATGCAATTGGCACTACACTTGCTACACGTAATTTACGTAGCACTCTCCAATAGGTTTTATGTATACTGAACGTATCATGTCAGATATATCGCAGACTGCCCACGATCCTCTCACGCTTGTTACACAAAAAGCGAATCAACAAGAGGAAATTTTTGCCAAAAGTTTTCCTACTGTGCATTCTTTTATTACATCTAAAAAGCTTCTTGAAGAGAATGTAGCAGCTCCTGAACCACTACCAGTTGAGACAGCAGCAGATACTGAAATTTCTTCCCTGGCATCACAGATTACTCAAGAAGAACACCAAGTCGTACTAGAAAAACTCCACGCAATTACTCAGTTACCACCAGGCACAATTGATACTGAAGCAGAGCTGTACCTAGAGCAGCAGCTTTCCGAAATTTTACATTTTGATGTCTCAGTAGAATTGGAGGGAGAGCGTCTCCCCCACACTCATGGCATTATCCAAGCACTGCCACACTTCAAAAAAACTCCTACTGACACACTTGAAAACCATGAATATGCTCATGCACTTTTTTCTGGTAAAAGAAGCTTTTTTGGATGGCTTTCCACCAACCCAAACAATGCCCAAAGTACTCCCGATCATGAGAAATATGCTGTTTCACTGCCACTCTTTTTACATCCCGCTTGGGCAAGCCGACTTGCATCGCTCAAAAAATGGTATGCCTTTAGAAAAGTTGTTATTGTCAATCCAACTGAATCTCGAGCTGTAGTGGCATGTGTTGCTGACACATTTCCACTGTTGACTGCGAAATACCAATTTGGCGCATCACCAGAAGTTATTTTAGAAGGAAAGTGCTGGTCACCAGCGACACTAGGTAGAATTCTTATTTTTTTTGTAAATGACACTACTGGGGCTATTCCTCTGGGTCCTATTGATTTGACTTATTCTGGAGATCGTCTATGAACCAAGCAATTTTGCTGACGCTCGTTGAACAAAAGCAAACAATGAGGTATCTTAACACTGTTGGAACTGCTGACAAAGCAGTTGCCTTAGATAAACTTGCACGGTGCATATACTTCGGTATACTCTCCACACTCTTACCGTTTGCACCACCAGAACAACATTTAGAGATTGCACAGCTATTTGCTGGAACTGATGCACTGGAGCAAAAAAAATGGGTGCAGGATTTACCTGAAGGCATTCAATTACAGATGAAAGAAACGATTCAACGAATCTTTCTCTCACTCGAAAAATCAGTATGATATTAATAAATTTATTTGTCGGATCAAGATTTCCTGTGAATCGCAAAAAATTGCGCGAGTGCATTCACAGAGTTTTGGCTGAACATGCAATTACGCATGCACAAGTTGATGTTTCCATTGTCGGTTCACGAAAGATTAAAGAACTCAATGAGTCCGAACTAAAACACGAAGGTAAAACAGATGTTCTTTCATTCCCACAGCATGAAAAGCATAATCTCAATGACTTCCCCCTTCCTGAAGGTTTCCCACCACATCTTGGAGACATTGTCGTGAGTTTTCCTGAGGCTGTAAAAACTGCCAAAAAGTTTGGTAAGCGAGTAGATGACCAAGTGTGTTTTTATATTGAGCATGGCCTCATGCATTTACTAGGATATCACCACGAATAATTTATGAACTGGAACCGTCAATATCGTCCAAAAAAGATTGCTGACCTGCACTTAAATGCAGTACGTGATTACTTTCTTGCCTTAATGAAAGCCGGGACATTCCCACAAGTCTTTCTTTTTACCGGCTCCAAAGGAACTGGCAAAACTTCAACGGCACGCATTATTGCGGCACTTCTCAATGACTCACAAAATGAGAAGGTAGTAAAAAAGACATTTTTCGAAAAGGTAAAAAGTGCCGATCCATTAGTTGAACCATCGAATACTACTGATCTTGCTGCAAAAATTTTCTCAGGAAGCTCCTACGTAGTTCACGAACTTGATGCTGCAAGTAATCGCGGTATTGATGATGTGCGCGCACTGAAAGAACGCATTTCTCTGCCTCCTCAGGAGGGCTTAATCAGTGTCTACATTCTTGATGAGGTGCACATGCTGACAACTGAAGCATTTAATGCACTATTGAAAATTTTGGAAGAGCCACCTCCTCACGTAGTATTTATCTTGGCTACAACAGAGCTTGATAAAATACCCGCCACAATCACTTCACGCGCACAAGTTATTCGTTTTTCAAAAGCATCACCAGCAGAGTTACTGGTTGCACTGAAAAATATTGTAAACACTGAAAAATTAGAATCAGATGATTCAGTCTTAGAAGAAATAGCACAACGAGCTGACGGCAGTTTTAGAGACGCTGTAAAACTCCTTGAAATGATTGCCCAAGTTGGGCCAGTGACTAGAGCTTCAGCTCAAAATATCTTGAGTCTCTCATTAAGTAATCAAGTTGTGGGACTTGTTGATACGTTACTTACTAAAGACCCCGTGGGCGTTGTACAAGCTTTCAGTGAACTTCGAGCTGTGCAGACTGATAGCAAACAGCTCCATGTACAACTACTCACCTATTTGCATCAGGACCTGCTTAGATCACTCGGCGCAATTGAAGGAAAAGCTACAGTACCCACAAAATCCAGTCAATTTTTGCTGAAAGAACTGGCAGATCCCACACTCTGCGCAGCTGCTCCAATTCCACTTTTGCTCCTCGAATTGAAATTCTTGGAAATTATTGATCGATCACAAAAAAAGGCACCTGCATCGGGCAGCTCTGAACCTTCTGCCCCACCACCAACTCGAAGACCGGCCACGCCTGAACCAACCCGAGAAGTCCCATCAAGAAGAATTGCTCAGCCAGATACAATTCCCACAACGCCATTAATTGAAGAAGAATTTTCGGAAGAAATTGCACCATACATACCTGAGAAACCGCAACTTGATGTTGTTCCCACTTCAGGGGGAACCATGGGTAACGGCCAAACAATTTGTGATCGTTGGCAGGATGTAATTGCTGAAGCCGTCAAATCAAACTTTAGTCTCGCGACTCTCTTGAAAGCATCTCGGCCACTGGGCGGAGAAACTGGCAAAGTTAAAATAAGCGTGTACTATCAATTCCATAAAGAGCAACTGATGCAGCCACGATTTATTAAACTTTTAGATACACTTTTCCAAGATTTTGCAGGTGGAAAAGTCCAGCTTGAATGCATCCTTATTAAGGAACCAGTAACTGCTGAACTTTCTCAACCTACTGAAGCAAAGAAGCTGGCAGATCTAGCCGTCTCGTCACTCATGTAGTACAATTGAGCCGTAACAAATGACCAACCAAGAGGAGAATGTATGGTAAATCCATTTAAAGCACTCGGAGATTTAAACAACTTACGCCAACAAGCTAAAAAAATGCAGGATGAGCTTGCTGCCGAAGTAATTCGGATTGAAGAAGGTGATATCGTTGTAGAAATCACTGGCTCACAAGAAGTTAAAAAAGTGTATGTTCAAGGCGTTACTAGCCAAGAGCTGATTGATGTTCTCAACAAAGCCATCAAAAAGTCACAAGAACTTGCTGCACAAAAACTGCAACAAATGACTGGCGGACTTGGTGGAATGCTCGGTGGTGGTAAGCAATAATGCAGTTGTTAGTCGCTACGACAAATCCTGGTAAACAACGGGAAATTAGTGCGATACTTTCTCAAGCAAATATATCTGTTGTAACACCGCAAGAGCTTACCAAAGTTGCAGAACTTGCTGTTGAGGAAACTGGTGAAACTTTTGAAGAGAATGCACTTCTAAAAGCACGAGCATTTGCTCAGATCAGTGAACTCATTACAGTTGCAGATGATTCTGGTCTTGAAGTAACTTGTTTAAATGGCTTTCCAGGCGTTCGCAGTGGTAGGTGGCATCCAGGATCAAGCAAGGAACGAGTTCAAGGACTCCTCGACAAGCTGCAATCAGAATCTGACCGACGCGCGACATTTGTAACAGTGATTTGTCTCTATAATCCGCAAGAAAATTCACAGCAGTTTTTTAGAGGTGAAGTTGCAGGAACTTTAACTAAGGAGATGCGTGGTGAAACAGGTTTTGACTATGACTACATCTTTATTCCTGATGGCTACACACAAACTTTTGCAGAACTTGGGCCAGAGTTTAAAAATAAGCTTTCGCATCGTGCAGCTGCAATTCAGAAACTTAAAGTATATTTAGAAACTAGTACAAAATAAATCTTGCGATATTCGCACTAGCACGATACAGTAAAAAACTATGACAAGCACTCCATATACACCACCACAGAAAATTCTTGAAAACTATGCAAAGGTGTTGGTGCATTTTGGACTTGGTAAAAAAGAAGGCATTGCAAAAGGTGAAGTCGTAGAATGTATTGTCCCAGATATCGCCAAACCTCTTGCAAAGGAACTGCAAAAACAAATTTTACTCGCTGGCGGTCACGTTTTAATGAGAATTGTTCCAACGGGTTTTGATCTAGATTACTACGAGCTTGCTTCACATGAGCAACTTACTTTTTTTCCGGCTGATCACTTAAAAAGCAAAGCTGATTTAATTGATCATTTGATTTCAATCATTGCTGACGTCGATCCTTATGAGTTAAAGAACGTTAATCCTGAAAAAATCATGACCTCACGTAACTCCAAACGTGCCTATCGCCAGTGGCTCATTGAAAAAGAAAATAAAGGTGATTTCACCTGGACACTTGCACTTTGGGGTGTTGAAGCAAAAGCAGAAATTGTTGGTTTATCAATTGAAAAATACTGGGACCAAATTATTCACGCTTGTTTCTTAGATGCAGAAGATCCAATTGCAGAATGGCGAAAAGTTAAAGCAATGCAACAGCGAATCAGAGATATCTTGAATAGTTGGAGTATTGATCACTTGATTGTCAAGGGTGCTGACGTTGATTTAAAAGTTAAACTTGGTCCTGAACGTATTTGGAAAGGTGGCGCAGACCGCAACATTCCAAGTTTTGAATTATTCACTTCTCCTGATTGGCGTGGTGTTGAAGGCAGAGTTTACTTTAATGAGCCACTTTACCGTTATGGCAATGTCATTGAAGGTGTTGAGTTCTTTATTGAGAATGGCATCATTACCAAAGCTTCAGCTAAAAAAGGCAATAAATTGCTCCAAGAAATGCTAAAGAGTGAAAATGCCAATAAAATTGGTGAGTTTTCCCTCACTGATAAGCGCTTCTCAAGAATCACCCATCCAATGGCTGAGACGCTCTACGATGAGAATATTGGTGGACCATTTGGTAACACACACTTAGCAATTGGTATGGCATACAAAGATTGCTACAGGGGCGATCCTTCAAAGCTTTCAAAAGCCGAGTGGGAAGCAATTGGCTATAACGATTCTCCAGAACATAGCGATATCGTTTCCACAACTGATCGTGAAGTCACAGCTGTATTAGCTGATGGCACACAGACACTCATATATAAAGATGGGCAGTTTACTCTCTAAATTAGACAGTTTCAGCGACTTTCATTGGCACATTTGCTTGCATGTATCCGCCATTAGGAAGATGTTTATTTTTGGGAACTGAAAATATCAGTGAGTAGCCACTGCGATCTCCTTCCTTTTCGAAAAGCTCTTCTGCTATTGCAAGAAATCTTAATGTAAGCTCATCTGGGGCATACTCACTTCGTGTGGGAAACAGAATTGGATTATTACCATCAATCCCAGCTGTTTGATCAAGAAACCACTTCACTTGGTCTAATTGACTTTCACTCGTGAATTTTCTAGCATCACGCAGGTTCGCAAACGAAAAGCACCACTTAACCAGTTAAAATACTGGTTGAAAGGTGGGGATGCAAAGAAAACCAAAGCTCACGCTGATGGAGCGGGAGAGGATATTTGGCTGGCTGCATGAAGCAA
>JBILGT010000006.1:0-47889 GCA_044350895.1 Limisphaerales bacterium | reverse complement strand
TTGCTACTGCCCAAGATTTTACTTGAGATATCTCGGATACCAGCAGCTTCAACAACAGCACGGACTGGACCACCAGCGATAACTCCAGAACCCTTAGGAGCAGGTTTCAACATAACGACACCAGCACCATTTTTAACTTGGATGCGGAATGGAATAGTCGTACCATTCATTGGGACCATGATTAAGCGTTTTTTAGCCTTCTTAATTCCCTTTTTAACTGCTGCTTGAACATCTTTAGCTTTGCCTAAACCTACACCAACACGACCTTTTTTATCACCAACAACCATCAACACTGAAAAACCCATCTTATTTCCACCCTTTGTTTTCTTAGAAACACGGGAAACTTGAATGACTTTCTCTTCAAATTCTGATGGTTCTCGATTTTTTTGTGATTCAGTTCTCATAGTTTCCTATTATACCTTGATGCCTGCTTCACGCAGTGCTTCTGCTATTGCTTTAATACGACCATGATACTTATATGGTCCTCGATCAAAAATAACTTCAATGATTTTATTTTTCTTCAAAACTTCAGCAAATGCTTTTGCTGTAGCTGTAGCTCGCTCAGTTTTTGTAGCTTTGCTAGCTGAATCTCGTAAACCAGTGATAGTGACACCATTTACATCATCAATAGCTTGCATAAGAATATATCGATTTGAACGATAAATACTCACGCGTGGCTTTTGAGCAGTTCCTTCCATATGCTGGCGAACTCTGGTTTTTCGTGCTACTCGAAGTGCTAGTACTTTTTTTTGATTTGTCATAAATAGATACTACCCTTTAGGCGGCAGCTTTACCTTGTTTACGTCTCACAACCTCATCAACATAGCGAATACCTTTGCCTTGATATGGTTCAGGTGGTCTAATTTTGCGAATATTTGCAGAAACTTGGCCAACTAAATGTTTATCAGGACCTTCAACAACGATGGTGTCATTTCCCTTTAAGGTAAATGTAATACCTGCTACAGCATCAACATCAACTGGGTGAGAATATCCCACAGCGAGTGACAAACCTTTACCTTTTGCTTGCGCGCGGTATCCGGTACCAATCATTTTGAGTGTCTTACTATAGCCTTCGTTAACACCTTGAATGTTGTTTTCAATTAAACTTCTTACCAATCCATGCCATGCTTTAAGCTGGATTTGATCGTTTGATCGTTTTACTTGAACTTCATTATCAACTACAGCCACTGAAATGCCGCGGAATAATAAAGTTTTTAGTTCGCCCTTTGGGCCCTTAACAATCACTGAATCTGGATTCACTGTGACAGTGACTCCAGAAGGGATTGCTATAGATTTTTTACCAATTCTTGACATATTTTTTTACCAAACTTGGCAGATTAATTCTCCACCGACATGTTGTTGGCGTGCCTCTTTATCTGTTAAGATTCCCTTGTTAGTAGAGACGATGGTAATACCATAGCCACCTAATGCCTTAGGAATTTGGGTTGCTGGCATATAGAGTCTGCGGCCTGGTTTCGACAAGCGGCGGACATCAGTTACTGCTGGCAATTTTCCCACATACTTTAAGGTTACAATCAATTGCTTGAATGCTGATGAATCATCAACAGCAACTTCTGCAATATATCCTTCTCGAACTAAAATGTGAGCCATAGACTCTTTTAGTTTTGAGTACGGAATCACTATAGACTCTTTATGAGCCATGAGTGCATTTTTAATGCTAATGATAAAATCACTAATCGGATCGGTCATATTATTTGCTTGCCCTCACTACGCCTGGCAATTCTCCTTTGGCTGCTAATTCACGGAATGTCAATCTACTTAATCCAAAATATCGTAAGTAGCCACGAACTCGACCAGTTATTTTACAACGGTTTACGCCTCGAGTCGACACCCGATTTGGTTTTCGTACACCCTTTTTAAAATAAGCAGCCCGACGTGCGAGTTGTTTATTAGATTTTGCTACTTCAGATTTGCTTGCCATATATACATTGTTCCAATTACTTGGTTGCTTCTTTACTAAACGGCATTCCTAAAAGCTCTAACAACCGACGAGCTTCATCAGTAGACTTGGCTGTTGTGCCGATGACTACCTGGAGTGGCCGAATACTTTCGATCTTATCATATTCAATTTCTGGGAAAATAATCTGTTCTTCAATTCCCAAACTGTAGTTACCGTTTGCATCAAATGCTGTGCGTGATACTCCACGGAAGTCTTTAACACGTGGCAAAGCAACATTGAGCAACTTAATTAAAAACTGCCACATTCTTTCACCACGGAGTGTAACTTTAACGCCCATTGGATCACCTTCACGGAGTTTGAATCCTGAAATTGATTTTTTGGCAACTGTAATGACAGGTTTTTGACCACTGAGTAGTTTAAACTGCTCAGCAATATTTTCAACAACTGCCTTACGAGCGCGTGGGTCTTGTGGTTGTGTAACACCAATGTTAATCACGACTTTTTTGATTTTAGGAATCGCAAAGACGTTTTTAATCTTGAACTCTTTTGTAAGAGCAGGTGCGACTTCTTGCTGGTATTTCTGTTGTAATATCGTCATAAAAATTACTTACTTGCTTTCTTTGGTTCTGGTACAACTGCACCAGATTTTTTAAAGACGCGAGTTTTAGTTCCATCTTTAGCAATACTGTAACCGATTCTGTCTTGTTGACCTTTGTCATTTAAGATTGCAACTTTTGCAGTTGGCAGTGCACGTTCTACACTTGCCTTGCTACCAGCGCGACCTTGCATTGGCTTAGTGTGTTTAACGTACATGTTAACACCTTTAACCACTACACGATTAAGACTTGGCACTACACGAGTAATCTCGCCTTTTTTGCCTTTATCTTTTCCACCTGTTACTAGTACTGTATCGCCAACTTTAAATTTCATATATTTACCAGACCTCTGGTGCTAAACTTGCAATTTTATTAAATCCACTGTTCTTTACTTCACGAGCAATTGGACCAAACACACGAGTACCTACTGGCTCTGGGTTTGTTCGTGACTCCACGATCACTGCTGCGTTATCATCAAATCGGATGTACTCACCATTGGTGCGTCGTTGCTCTTTGCGAGTTCTGACGACAATGGCAGTAACTTTGTCACCCTTTTTAATATTGCCTTGTGGATCTGCAGAGATAACTGATGCTGAGATCATATCTCCGACGTATCCAAAGCGACGTCTGGATCCACCATAGACTTGGATGACCCGAAGTTCTCTGGCTCCACTATTATCTGCGACTCGTACGACTGTTCTTAGTTGTATCATGTTACTCTGCTATTTTTTCTACTATTACAAAATGTTTTGTTTTACTAATTGGTTTTGTCTCTTTAATAAGTACTTGGTCACCCACAGCAACTTTTGGTTCACCTGTGTAGTGGCATGCATAGTTTTTTGTTCTCAAAACTTGCTTTTTGTACATTGGATGAGTCCAATGACGCTCGACACTCACCTTGACTGTTTGAGCTGTGTTGAGTGCGACTACTGTACCTTGTATTGTTTTCATATTTCCTCTTTATGCCTTTTGTGCTGCTGAGATTTCTTGTTGGCGCAACACAGTTTTTATGCGAGCAATATCATTACGCAAAACTTGAATCGAAGCTGGATTTGCTAACTTTCCAACCGTCTTTTGTAAGCGAGCTGCTGCAACTTTTGTTTGAACTTCGTTCAACTGTTTCAGCAATTCTGCTCGGCTTTTTTCATGTAGTGCTGTAATGTCATTTCGTTTCATATTATTTACTCACAATTGTTGTTCGTACTGAAAGCTTGTGACCAGCTTTATCGAAAGCTAGTTGTGCGACATCTTTCGTAACGCCGCCAAGCTCGAAGATTATCATACCAGGTTTTACGACTGCTACGTGTTCTTCTACTGGACCTTTTCCTGATCCCATTTTCACACCGACTGGTTTCTTAGTGATTGGCTTGTGTGGGAAAATCCGGAGCCAATACTTACCAGCACGTTTTGTCATAAACGTAATTTTTTTGCGAGCAGCTTCAATTTCTCTTGAAGTAATCCAACCACCTGTTGTAGCCTTCATACCAAAATCACCGAAAGCAACTGTTGCACCGCGGGTAGCAACTCCACCACGCTTGCCTCTAAACTGCTTGCGGAACTTTTCTTTTTTTGGCTGCATCATTGACATAAATACCTTTAATTTGTCATCTCTCCGCGATAAATCCAGACTTTAATACCAACATATCCAGAACGAGTCAAAGCTGGCTCATGGAAGTAGTCGATGTTGGCACGAAGTGTCTGAGTAGGGATACTACCTTCAAAATACTTCTCAGTGCGTCCAATTTCTGCGCCGCCAATACGACCAGCTAAAGATATCTTGACGCCTTTAGCACCAGCTTGCATAACGCGCTCAATCGCTTGCATTACTGCACGGCGATGTGGGAAACGCTTTATGAGTTGACCAGAAATTCTTTCAGCGACCAGTTTAGCACTTAAGTCAGGCTGTGTAACTTCTTCAACGCGCAAATCAATTTTGACTTTATCTTTCTTTAATTTAGATACGTTCAAAATTCTCTCAATTTGTTTTTTGATGTCTTCTAAGTTAACACCACCCTTGCCGATGACGACACCAGGTCGTGCAACGTGCAAGATAACTTTGATAATTGTTAATGATCTCTCAATTTCAACACGAACTAAACCAGCACTACCAAGCTTCTTTTCCAAATATTCACGAAGCTTATAGTCTTCTAAAACACGATCGGAATAGTCTGCTCTTGTTGCAAACCATTTGGACTTCCATGTAAAGAAAGATCCGATACGAAAACCAATTGGATTTACTTTTTGTCCCATATTTTTTTCAAAACGTATATTTTACTATATTTTTACTGATTTGTCCGCTTTTGTTTTTACTGTTTTTTTAGTTGGTGCAGTTTTCTTCTCTACAGCAACCTTTTCTGGTGTTTCAACTACAGCTGGAACTACTGGAGTAGCAGCTGATTTAGAAACTACATCTGTCTTTTCCATTAGTTGAACCATCACATGACAGGTCTTCTTTTGGATTGAATGAGCTCTACCACGACTTACAGCACGAAACCGCTTGTATGTGGCACCTTGATCGACCTGAATACTTTTAATTACTAGGTCATCAATAGCTAATCCATGGTTATGAGTGGCATTAGCGACAGCTTGTCGTAATACTTTCATTACCAAAATACTTGCATTTCTATCCATCACACCCAATTGCTGGAAAGCAGCTGGTAATGGCAATTTTTTAACTGTATTAGCAACCAAACGCACCTTACGTGGTGTTTGGCGAGCATAAATTTGTGATGCTGTTATTGTCATATAATCTTATTTTTATGTCTTAGTCATCAAACGTTTTACGATTTTACCGTGGCCTCTGAACGTACGAGTTGGAGCAAACTCACCGAGTTTGTGACCAACCATAGTTTCAGAAACGAATACTTCAACAAAATTCTTACCCTGATGAACCATAAAGGTGTGTCCAACAAAGTCAGGACTAATTACTGACGCTCGAGCCCAAGTTTTAATTGGGGTTTTGCTACCAGCCACTTTTTGAGCCAAAACTTTTTTAGTGAGTTTTGGATCAACGTATGGACCTTTTTTTGAACTTCTACTCATAATTTCCTTATTTGACTCGACGATCTTTTATGATTAAGCGAGTACTATTTTTTCGTCTATTTCGTGTCTTAGTACCATGTGCATGTTTACCCCATGGAGTCTTTGGATACTTCAAACCGACACCAGAACGACCTTCACCTCCACCATGTGGATGTGAGCCAGGATGTTGAGCTGTACCACGGTTGGTTGGACGAATACCCATAAGGCGACTTCGACCGGCTTTACCAATCTTGCGGTTCTTCCACTCCTGATTTCCGACCTGGCCAATTGTAGCGAAACAATCACCATTTATCAATCTAACTTCTTTAGATGGTAGCTGGACGGTAACCATGTTACCTTCTTTTGATTGAATCATGGCACTAACACCAGCGCCACGAACCATCTGAGCACCTTTACCAGCTCGCAGTTCAATGTTGTGAATTGCGACACCTACTGGAATCTTCTTAAGTGGGAGTGCATTGCCGACTTTAATATCAGCTTCATCTCCAGATGTAATAGTATCACCAATTTTCAAATTTTCAGGAGCAAGAATATATGCTTTCTCACCATCAGCATAGTTAACTAGAGCCAAATACGCACCGCGTAATGGATCATATTCAAAATGCATGACTTTTGCTGGAATACCAAACTTAGAGCGTTTCCAATCGATCATGCGGACTTTTTTCTTAACACCACCACCGCGATGACGGACAGTGACGCGTCCTTTAAAACCACGACCCTGGCGCTTTACGTGTCCAGAAAGTAACAATGACTTTTCTGGTCCACCAGAGTGCAGCCCTGATCGATCAAGATCAACTCGATTTCTTTGTCCGCTGGTTGTTGGTTTTCTCTTTGTTAACATATAATTTCTTTATTTTGTTTCAGTTGGGTTGATATCAAAAACATCAAGAGTTTGACCTTTTTGCAAAGTTACCACTGCTTTTTTGACTTTACCAATTGTTGCTGCCATTCTCTTTTTACCTGTTTTGCGTGTTTGTGGAGCGTACATAATCATGGTTACTTTTTTGACAGATACACCATATAAAGTTTCAATTGCTTCAGCAATCTGTTTTTTATTAGCGTCACGCTCAACTTCAAAAGTATATGCATTGACTGTTGTAGCCAAACGCATTGATTTTTCAGTTATAACTGGTCTTTTAATTGTGTACGGATTCATATATTACTTCTTAGCTGCTACTTTTCTTGGTTGTCGTTTAGTTTTAGCTGGTTTTACAATGGCTTTTGAGTGGATGTTTACTTCTGCCTTATTAACATCTTTAAAACCACTTAAGCGTGTTTCAAGGACTTTGATAGCAGCAGTTGTAGCAACAATCATATTTGATCGAACGATATCTAAGGCTGTAACATCTGAAGCTTGGATCATTGTGACACCTTGCAAGTTTTTGATAGCTCGCTCAACTTCAATGGTTTTCTTAGAAACAACTATTAAGACTTTCTTAGCTGCAGGAGCAACTTTTTCTAGGAGATCAAAAACAACTTTTGTTTTACCAGATGTTTCTTCAACCTCATCAACAACTCTGATTTGTTCAGCTTGCCAACTCAATGCAACAATAAGAGCTTTTTTCTTTTGTTTAACTGGCATGGTAAGTGACCAATTTTGTCCACCTGTAGGTCCATGAGTTACACCACCACCAACAAAAATTGGAGCACTGCGAGCACCATGACGAGCTCCACCAGTTCCTTTTTGTTTGTACATTTTCTTTTTTGTTCTCTCAACTTCAGCACGTGTTTTAACTTTAGCTGTACCTTGGCGTTCATTTGATAAGTACACGCGAACAGCTTGTCCGATTAATGCATCATTTTCAGATGCAGCAAAGATAGCATCACTTACAGTGAGTTTGCCTTGTTTGCCGGTTGCAGTTAATGTTTGTAATTGCATGATAATTATGCCTGTTCCTGTGTTACAGCTGATTCTTCAGCTACTGGAGCTGCTTCATCTGTTGCCGCTACTGTTACTTCAGCAACTGGCTTAATTCCAGATGCTTGTAAATCAAGCTCGATTTGTTTTGTACCACCTGTTTTACGGATTTTAACTTGTCCAGAGATTGCTCCTGGAACTGGACCACTCAACCAGACTTCTTTGGTTGTTGGTTCAATATGCACTACTACGAGATTCTTAACTGTTTGTAAGACATCACCGTAGTGTCCTGGCATCTTTTTACCAACCCAGACACGTCCTGGTGTTGTACGCTGTCCAATAGAACCTACAGCACGAGCACGGTCAGATTGACCATGGGTAGCAGGTCCACCGTGGAAACCATGACGCTTCATAGCACCTGCAAATCCACGGCCCTTTGTTTGACCTTGGACTTGAACAACATCACCTATCGCGAGAACGGTATCAACAGTAACTGTTTGTCCAGGAGTATATGTTTCTGTCTGTTCAGCAGCTGTACCGATACGTACGCCTCTCATGTTTTTAACTCCAGTTGTTACGCCACTCTTCTCAAGCTTAGCGCGCAATGGCTTTGACATGTTCTTTAATTTTTTCTTACCATATCCAACTTCAAGAATTTGAGTAGATACAGAGGAATGATCCAAGGAATTTTTATCAATAACAGAAACCACGTTACTAGTAACAACTAACAAGTCATTGGCCTTGCAACGAGTTACAGCCAAACGTTTGCCGGTTTTTGTCCAGGCTTGCGTCATGCCAATTTTGGTCGCAAAAAAATCTATTAACATACTTCTGTTTTCTTCTATTTTCTAGCACTAGTTTGTATTTCGAGTGGCTTTTTACGTCCACGCTACTTTCTCCCTTTTGCTATCAATTGTTTTTGTACTCCTCTACATTTTAATCTGAATTGAAACACCAGCTGGCAACTCCAGATGCATGAGTGAATCAATTGTTTTGCTTGTTGGATTAATAATATCCAACACGCGTTTGTGTGTTCTAATTTCGTATCGCTCTTGAGCGTTCTTATCAGAATGAGGTGATGCAAGCACTGTAAAGGACTTAATATGGGTTGGTAATGGTACTGGACCAATTACTTGAGCTCCCGTAGAAAGTGTTGTTTCCAAAATCTTCTTACTAGCTTCGTCTATAACTCTATGGTCATAAGACTTGAGTCTGACTCTGATTTTGTAAGAATTTTGTGTTTTAGTACTTGGTTTTGCCATCTGATTCTTTTTTGAATTTCAAGATTCGAATTATACCCTACTTCACCCCTAAAAGTAAACACCGTCTTCTCAAGAAACGGGGGGCAAGTTTCTTTTGTATCAATCTGTCATCTGACAGAAGAAAATCGCGCCGGTGGCTCTGTACCTACTCGGCGCGATTCTCCCAATTTCAATTATTTAATAACTTTAGTAATTGCACCTGCTCCGATGGTGTGTCCACCTTCACGGATAGCAAAGCGTAATCCCTCATGCATAGCGACTGGCTGAATGAGTTTAACACTCATTTTAGCGTTGTCTCCAGGCATTACCATTTCGACACCCTGTGGCAAGGTGATTTCACCTGTCACGTCAGTGGTGCGGATATAGAATTGAGGTCTGTATCCTGTGAAGAATGGCTTATGACGGCCACCTTCTTCTTTGGTTAAGATATAGACTTCAGCTTCGAATTCCATATGAGGAGTGGTTGATCCTGTTTTTGCCAAGACCTGTCCACGCTCAACGTCATCCTTTTCAACACCGCGCAAGAGAATACCGACGTTATCGCCAGCTTCACCCCTGTCAAGCATTTTACGGAACATTTCGACACCAGTAACTGTTGTTTTCTTTGAATCATGTAAGCCGACGATTTCAATTTCGTCACCAACTTTGACAACACCTGATTCGATACGACCGGTAACGACAGTTCCACGTCCTTTGATAGAGAAGACGTCTTCAACTGGCATTAAGAATGGCTTATCGAGATCACGAACTGGATCTGGAATATATGCATCAACAGTCTTCATTAATTCCATGATTTTATCTTGATATGCGGAATCGCCTTCAAGAGCTTTAAGTGCTGAAACACGAATAATTGGTGTTTCGTCACCGTTGTAACCATATTTGGTTAACAACTCACGGACTTCCATTTCGACGAGATCTAAAAGTTCTGCGTCATCAACCATGTCACACTTGTTCAGTGCAACAACGATCTTAGGAACGTTAACTTGCTTTGCCAAAAGGATATGCTCACGAGTTTGTGGCATAGGACCATCAGTTGCAGCAACGACGAGAATTGCACCGTCCATTTGAGCTGCACCAGTGATCATGTTTTTAATATAGTCAGCGTGTCCTGGAGCGTCGATATGTGCATAGTGACGCTTTTCTGTTTCATACTCTAAGTGTGAAATGTTAATAGTAACACCACGAGCTGCCTCTTCAGGAGCATTATCGATATCACCGTAACCCATAGCTTTGTTTAATGGTGATGGTAATCTTACTGAAAGTGTTGTTGTAATTGCAGCGGAAAGAGTGGTCTTACCGTGGTCAACGTGACCGATAGTACCAATATTTACGTGTTGCTTGTTACGAACAAATTTTTGTGCGTCTGCCATTTTTCCTCCTTATAAACTTTGGACAGTTTTCTTTATTTCTTTACTACTTTGTACTAACCCATTTACCCATGAAACTATACTCCATTAGGTTTTCGCTCAAGTTTTATCTTTTCAGCGATATTCTGTGGAACAATGTCATAGTGACTTGGCAACATCACAGATGATGCCCGTCCTTGGGTCATGCTTCTCAAGATTGTAACATAGCCCTGCATCTCTGCCAATGGGACAAGTGCAGTAATGATAGTAGCTGCGCCACGACTTGTTGTACCCTGAATTTGTGCGCGTCGTGAACCTAAATCTCCGATGACATCGCCCATAAACTGTTCAGGTGTAGAAACTTCGACCTTCATGATTGGTTCAAGAAGAACCATTCCAGCTACTTTGGTTGCTTCACGCATTGCGAATGAACCAGCCATTTTGAATGCCAACTCGTTAGAGTCAACTTCATGGTAAGAACCATCATACAGTGTAACTTTGACGTCAACCATTGGGTAACCAGCAAAGAAACCTCGGTCCAATGATTCTTTAATACCTTTATTGACAGGCTCAATATACTCGCGTGGAATTGATCCACCTTTAACGGCATCTTCAAATTCGTAGCCAGTACCTCGATCTTTTGGTTCAACTCTAATGAGAGCATGACCATATTGACCGCGTCCACCACTTTGCTTGATATATTTACCTTCACCTTCAGCAGCTTTGGTAATTGTTTCACGGTAAGCAACTTGAGGTTTACCGACGTTTGCATCAACTCTAAATTCGCGCTTCATACGATCAACCAAAATTTCGAGATGTAGTTCACCCATACCTCCAATAATAGTCTGTCCAGTGTCTGGATCAGAGCTGATACGGAATGTAGGATCTTCTTCAGAAAGTTTCTGCAAAGCTACGCCCATCTTTTCTTGGTCTGACTTTGTTTTTGGTTCAATTGCTAATGAGATAACTGGT
Organism: Limisphaerales bacterium; assembly: GCA_044350895.1. Taxonomy (GTDB): domain Bacteria; phylum Patescibacteriota; class Microgenomatia; order UBA1400; family PJMF01; genus OMIS01. Next base: position 36,892 of record JBILGT010000006.1, on the reverse strand, counting down.
TCTGCAAAACTAATACCTTCCAAAATAATTGGAGTGGCTTCGTCACAGAGAGTGTCACCTGTTTTTGTATCTTTTAATCCGACAACAGCAACGATTTCTCCAGCACGTGCTTCAGCAATTTCTTCACGCTGATTGGCATGCATGAGCAGTAACCGTCCGACGCGTTCTTTGACATCTCGTGTAGAGTTGTAAACGTATGTTCCCGATGAAAGAACACCTGAATACACGCGACAGTATGTCAATTTACCAACGTGTGGGTCTGTTTGAATTTTGAATGACAAAATACTGAGTTTTTCTTCTGGAACGAGCTGGCGAACTTCTTCGGCATCAGTCTTTGGGTTGGTACCAGTTATATGATTAATATCTACTGGAGATGGCAAGTATTCAACAACTGCGTCGAGCAGTGGTTGGATACCCATGTTATTTAATGAAGAACCTGCAAAGATTGGGACCAGCTTGTAGGCAATAACAGCCTTACGCAGTGCTGCTTTAAGTTCATTAACAGGAATTTCTTCTCCACTAAAGAACTTTTCAAGCATCGTGTCATCAGTTTCAGCAATTTGCTCAACTAATGCCATACGTTGTGCTTCAGCCAACTCTTTGTATTCATCAGGAATTTCTGAGATTGTTGGTTCGATGACTTTTTCACCATTTTCCCAAATAAGTGCGCGTCTATCGAGTAGTTGAATAACACCTTTAAAATCATTTTCAGCACCCATTGGGAGCACCATGACAGCTGGCTTTACACCAAACTTTGTACGGATATCTTCAATTGTGGCGTTGAAATCTGCCCCAAGTTTATCCATTTTATTGACAAAACAAATGCGAGGTACATGGTACTTGTCAGCTTGGCGCCATACAGTTTCAGACTGTGACTGAACACCTTCACTTGCATCAAGCACCGTTACACCACCGTCAAGCACACGAAGTGAACGCTCTACTTCTGCAGTAAAGTCGACGTGTCCTGGAGTATCAATAATGTTGAAACGATATGGAGATTTGTCTAAGTGACCTTCAAAATATGGTGTCCAAAATGTTGTTGTAGCAGCTGATACGATGGTAATACCACGCTCTTGCTCTTGAGCCATCCAGTCCATTGTGGCAGCACCCTCATGAACTTCACCGATTTTGTATGTTTTTCCAGTGAAAAATAAGATACGTTCTGAGGTTGTAGTCTTACCAGCATCAATATGAGCGATAATACCAATATTACGAATCCGAGTGAGCGGATCTTTATTTCTGTCTGTGGATTTAACAACTTGTTGTGCCATAACAACCTTACTGCAGATATGCAGCTATTTACTATATTATCGTACTAAGTTTTACCAGCGGAAATGGGCAAATGCCTTATTTGCGTCAGCCATGCGGTGTGAGGTAGCTTTGCGTTGCATTGCTCCACCTTGATTTTGTAAGGCATCTAACATTTCAGCACTCAATTTTTCAGCGAAGGAATGATATTGTTTACTTGATCGTTTGCGTGCTTCTTGGATAATCCATCTAATAGCAAGTGAAAATCCACGGCGTGAACGCACTGGCATTGGAACTTGATATGCAGCTCCACCAACACGGCGTGAACGCACTTCCATTAATGGCATGACGGTGTTAACAACCTCGTCAAACACTTCTAATGGTTTTTTGTTGAGTACCTTTGAGACTTCTTCAAGTGCATTGTAAACTTGTTTTTCAGCAACGGTACGTTTTCCATCGTACATGACGTAGTTGATTAACTTACTTACTTTTGTAGATCCGTATACTGGATCTGGTTTAATATCTCTGATTTGTGCACGTTTTGATCGCATAAAATTTAATCTTTAAATTACTTTGCTTTTACACCGTATTTACTACGACTTGTCTTTCTACCATCTACTCCAGTTGCGTCAAACTTACCGCGAACAATATGATACTTCACACCTGGAAGGTCTTTTACTCTTCCACCGCGGACAAGTACGATACTGTGTTCTGCAAGAGAGTGTCCTTCACCCATGATGTAGGCAGTGACTTCCATTTTATTGGAAAGTCTGACACGAGCAACTTTACGTAACGCAGAGTTAGGTTTCTTAGGAGTCATTGTTTTAACAACAGTACAAACGCCACGTTTTTGTGGATTGATCGTTTTTACTGGCCGACCCGTAATGGAGTTGAAACTACGGCGGAGTGCTGTAGCTTTGATACGCTTAGCATTGCTGTGGCGTCCACCCTTACGGATTAATTGATTAATTGTTGGCATTCAAATTTTCTCCTTCTACAAGGGTATGATTGTACCATACCCCCTACTTTTTTGCATAGCCTTTTTTAGGCTATGATTTCTGCGCGCTCCTTGGTAGTTGGGATCAACCGTCCAATGATAACGTTTTCCTTCAAACCTTCAAGCTTATCGACTGCACCAGATGAAGCAGCATCAGTTAAGATGTTCTTCGTGTGCTGGAATGAAGCAGCTGATAACCATGAACTGGTAAAGAGTGATGAGCGAGTAATTCCCAAGAAGAGAACTTTAGCTGTAGCAGGTTCACCACCAGCAGCAATTGTTTCATCATTCTGTTCCATGAACTTACCACGTTCAGTTACTTCACCGGTTAAGAAGTCAGTGTCGCCTACTCCTTCGATCTGCAATTTATCACTCATCTTACGAACAATCACTTCAAAGTGTTTGTCGTGGATTTGGATACCTTGAGACTCATAAACTTGTTGAATCTGATCTACAACATATTGTTGCACATAGAGCAAGCCTTTGATCTGGAGAAGCTCACGAACGTTTACTGAACCAACAGTTAATTGTTGACCAGCGTGGATTAAGTCACCATCAGCAACTGTTAATGGTGTTTGAGCGTGAACAGTGTATTTCACATCTTCACCTGGTTGTGATGCATTTTTGATGATGATATTCATTTCGATACCATCTTCTTGCAGTGTAACTTTTCCACCGATCTCAGCAATGACTGCTGGATTTTTTGGATTACGAGCTTCAAACAGTTCCTCAACACGTGGCAAACCTTGAGTCACGTCGAGACCGACGATACCTCCAGAGTGCTTCACACGCATAGTGAGCTGTGTACCTGGTTCACCAATTGATTGAGCAGCAACGATACCGACTGGCACACCAATTTCAATTGGAGCGCGAGTAGCAAAGTCCCAGCCATAACACTTGGCACATAAGCCCTTTGGAGACTCACAGGTAAGTGGTGAACAGACATGGACTGTTTCAGCACCAGCTGCAGCAATTTCTTGTGCAATTTCTGGAGTGATTAAGCCACCTTTTTCGATGTATGTTTTGCCACCGATGACCACATCTTGAGCTGAATAGCGACCTGTAATACGGATAGCGAATACGTCGCCGCGATGTCCTTTGACGATATCGATGCCACCTTCACTACCACAGTCCATCATTCTGATGATCAAGTCATGAGCAACGTCACAGAGACGACGTGTCAGGTATCCTGCGTCAGCTGTTTTAATAGCTGAGTCAGTCAAACCTTTACGTGATCCACGAGCTGAAGTCACATATTCGAAAATTGTAAGACCTTCACGGAAGTTTGACTTGGTAGGCATTTCGACGATGTTACCGAGTGGGTCAACAACGAGTCCACGCATAGCAGCCAACTGTTTGACCTGATCTTTAGAAGCACGAGTACCTCCAGAACTGATCAGAACCTTCACCGCATTGTTAGATGGGTAAGAATCCCATGTTGCTTCTGCGACTTCGTCAGTGGTCTTCATCCAGAGATCGAATGTCATACGTTTGCGCTCTTCTTCAGAGATAAATCCACGTTGATATTGATCTTGAATTGCTTCGGCTTTTTTGTTTGCTGTATCAACTAAGCCAGCTTTTTCAGGAATCATGGCACAGTCAGTAACTGATACTGAAAGACCAGATTCTGTAGCACCTGAGAAACCTAAGTTTTTGATAGCGTCAATTAAGCGAGCGACCTCTTCTTGTGTAGAGTTTTCGATTGCTAATGTGACGATCTCTTTGATTTTCTTGGCGTTGACTGGTTCGTTAATGAACTTCTTACCTTGTAAGACAGCGTTAAACTCAAGACGACCAATAGTAGTTTTTAATCTCTCACCATTGAAGCGAAGCGTAATTGCTTGGCGGTGTGAAATTCTACCAATTTGGTAGGCGTGGTATGCCTCTGAGATATCAGAGAACACACTTGTCATTTCAGGTAATGTCTCATCAATTGAGGTTAAGTAATAAATACCCATTGCCATCTCTTTATTTGGAACAGTGATAGGTTCACCGTTAGCTGGCTTGAGTAAGTTATGACTTGACATCATTAATGTACGAGCCTCTTCTTGTGCTTCTTTGGTCAAAGGTACGTGCACAGCCATCTGGTCACCGTCAAAGTCAGCGTTGTAACCAGCACAAACACAAGGGTGTAAGCGGATAGCATTTCCTTCAATCAAAATTGGGAAGAAGGACTGCATACCAAGCTTATGAAGGGTTGGTGCACGGTTCAAAATCACTGGATGATTGGTTGTAACTTGCTCGAGAATACCGTAGACAACTGGTTCACGGCGCTCAATTTGTTGACGAGCACTTTTAACGTTTGGAGCGATTCCCTGAACAATTAATTCACGGAGGACATATGGCTTGAACATTTCAAGCGCCATGTCTTTTGGAATACCACACTCGTTAAGTTTTAGTTCTGGACCAACGACGATAACTGAACGACCAGAATAGTCGACACGTTTACCGAGCAGGTTTTGACGGAAACGACCTTGCTTACCCTTCAACATCTCAGAGAGAGATTTGAGTGGGCGGCGAGCTACACGGCGACGTGCAGTACTTGCTTGTGAACCATCGATTAATGAGTCGACAGCTTCCTGTAACATACGCTTTTCGTTGCGTAAGATAATTTCAGGAGCACCGAGCTCAATCAGGTGACGTAACCGGTTATTACGGTTGATCACACGGCGATATAAGTCATTTAAGTCTGAAGTAGCAAATCGGCCACCAGAAAGCTGCACCATTGGGCGAAGATCTGGAGGGATAACTGGAAGCACTGTTAAGAACATCCAGCTTGGATTGATTTGTGCTTTGCGAACACCTTCAACAACACGGAGACGTTTGGTAGCTTTCAGGCGTTTTGCACCTTTGCTCTCAGTCATTTCTTTGCGTAATGAAGCGACAACGGTGTCGAGATCGAGCTCATTCACGAGTTCCATTAAACTCTCAGCACCCATGCCGACTCGCAGGTGAGAAGCAACATCGTACTCATCAAGCTTGAGATACTCATCTTCAGTAAGGATTGTTCTCTTACTAATTTTTTTGAGTAATCCCTTCAAAGCTTTGAAGATTTCTTCTGTTTGCTCAAGTTGTGTTTCAAGTTGTTTCTTGAGGGCAATCAGTTTGTTTTTGGCTTTAAGATCAAGCTCTGTGAGCTTCAATTGTAAAGTTTCTTTGTTACTGACTTTTTCTTTGAGGGCAACTTTATCTTTATCGAGCTGCTCTTTAACACCTTCCATCTGTTTCTGCATGTTTTCTTTGAGTTCATCACGTGCAGCAACGAGATTGATGTCGAGTTTCTCGATATTTTTAATCTTTTCATCATGCTCTACAGCAAGTACGAGGTACTTTGAGAAGTAGATGATGGAATTGATGTTTCTTGGCGAAATATCAAGTAAAAGTGACAACTTTGAAGGAGCACCTTTAAAGTACCAAATGTGTGCTACAGAAGCAGCAAGTGAGATGTGTCCCATGCGTTCACGACGAACTTTGGATTGAGTTACCTCAACACCACACTTATCACAAATGATTCCCTTGTATCTGATTCTTTTGTACTTTCCACAGAAACATTCATAGTCTTTAGTAGGTCCAAAGATTTTTTCATCAAACAAACCGTCTTTTTCTGCACGCAGAGAACGGTAGTTGATGGTTTCTGGCTTTTTGACCTCACCATGTGACCATGATTTAATCACTTCGGGAGAAGCGATTCTGATACCAAGAGCTGAGAAGTCTACGATATTTTTCATGGGTTTCCTTTATTTAGCGCTACTTTCGTCGTCTTCATTACTTTCGGCTTCTGCCGCAGCTGCTGCTTCTGCCTCAGCTTCATCGAAATCTTCGTCTACATCATCTGTGTCATCTACAGCGACATCGTCGTCATCGCCAGCAACTTGTGTGTCGTCTGCTACTACAGCTGCTTGATCATCAGTGATCACATCATCAGCTATGCCTGGAGGTGGTGTAGCATCCACTTCTTCAACCTCTTCTAGTTCATATGGAACTACGTCGATTGCCAGTGAGTTAAGCTCTCGCATTAAGACTTTGAAAGATTCAGGCACTGTTGGTGCTGGAATATCTGTTCCCTTAACGATTGCTTCAAATGCTTTTGCACGTCCCATCACGTCGTCTGACTTGATAGTAAGCATTTCTTGGAGTGTATGAGCTGCGCGATGTGCTTCAAGTGCCCAGACTTCCATTTCTCCCAAACGCTGTCCACCCATTTGAGCTTTACCTCCGAGTGGTTGTTGTGTGACGAGTGAGTATGGACCTGTAGAGCGAGCATGCATCTTGTCTTCCACCATGTGTGTCAGCTTCAAGATATATCCTACACCAACAGTTGTTGCTTCACCGTATTTTTCACCGGTTCGGCCATCAAAGAGTTGCACTTTACCAGATGCTGGTAAACCTGCGCGCTCAAGTTCTGACCAAATCTTACTTTCTTCAAAGTGTTCGAATGCTGGCACAGCGATCTTGTAACCCAATTTCTGAGCTGCCCAACCGGCGTGTGCTTCAAACAACTGTCCCATGTTCATACGAGCAAGGACGGAAAGTGGTGAAATAATGATGTCAACTGGAGTACCATCTTCTAAATGTGGCATGTCAGCTGAAGGAACGATCTTTGAAATAACACCTTTGTTACCATGGCGTCCTGCCAACTTGTCACCGACAGTGATTTTGCGTGTTTGTGCAACTTTGACAATCACTTCTTTAAGAGTACCTGGGTCAAGTTCATCGCCCAAGTCGCTATCAAGAATTTGAACATCAATGACAGTTCCAGCTTCACCATGTGGCATTCGCAGTGATGTATCACGAACTTCGCGTGACTTCTCACCAAAGATAGCACGGAGCAAGCGCTCTTCTGGTGAAAGTTCTGTTTCACCCTTTGGAGCAATTTTTCCGACCAAGATATCACCTGAAGAAACGACACTTCCAATGCGGATGATACCGTCTGGAGTGAGGTTACTTAAGTATGTTTCAGAAACATTTGGAATATCGTTGGTTAACTCTTCAGCGCCAAGCTTTGTATCCATCACTTTTGCCTTGTATTCATTGATTTGAATAGAAGTGAGTGTGTCATCTTTGACTAAGCGATCTGAGATAACGATAGCGTCTTCATAGCCTAAACCGTCAAATGAGGTGTACGCGATGACTAAGTTTGCACCAAGTGCTAATTCACCTTCATCTGCTGAAGGTCCATCAATTAAAACACTGCCTGCTTCCACTTTTTCGCCAATTTTGACAATTGGACGTTGTGAGTAACAGGTACTTTGTGAAGTACGGATGAACTTACTAATTGGATAGACTTCGTTTTGACCATCTAAGTAAGAAACGTCACTAATATAGTTTGATTTCTTAAGTTTTTCAGCGACAGCTTTGTCGAGTTTGATAACAACTCGCTTTGCATCTACATACTCAATGACACCGTCATTTTGAGCAAGTACTGTGCGATTCATAGCACTGGCAACTGGGCCTTCCATACCGGTACCGACAACTGGTGATTGTGGGCGGATTAATGGAACAGCTTGACATTGCATGTGAGTACCCATCAAAGCACGGTTTGCTTCGTCATGAGCAATAAATGGAATTAATGAAGCTGAAGTACCGATCACTTGGCGTGGAACCACGTCAATGTACTGAACATCAGTTACAGGACCTTCAATAAATTTATTCATGACACGAATAGGAACCCATTCCTGATCAATAAACTTATCTTTATCAATTGCGATACTTCTGTGAGTAATTCTGTAATCTTCCTCATCGTCAGCTGCCAAATAGATGATCTCATCAGAGATTTTCATCTTGCCATCTTGACTCAAAACTGGGTTGTATGGAGCTTCTAAGAAACCGAAGTCATTTACCCGAGTGTAGAGAGAAAGATATGTTACCAAACCGATGTTTGGACCTTCTGGAGAACGAACTGGGTCAATACGAGAGTATTGTGAAGCGTTAATGTCACGCATAGAGAATGAAGCGCGCTCACGAGTCACACCACCAGATCCCATCACTGACAAACGACGTAAGTTGTCGATTTCAGAAAGTGGGTTGGTTTGATCAAGAATTGTTGACAAACGATTGCGGCGGAAGAACTCTGAGATTGTAGCAATTAATGGGCGAGCATTTACAAGCGCACCTGGACTTAATGCTTCATCTGTTTTTGTGAGAGACATTTTTTCACGGATTGATCGCTCTAAGCGAATTAAACCAATACGGAATGCTGATTCTTGAACGAGTTCACCAATTTGGCGAACGCGACGGTTACTTAAGTGGTCAATATCGTCAGTCTTACCTTTACCATTTTGTAAGTTGATAAGGTATTTAACTGCTGCGACAACGTCGTCAGGAGTTAAAGTAACTGTTTCTTGATTAACGGTAATTTTTAAGCGGCGGTTCAATTTGTAGCGACCGACTGTACCTAAGTCATAGCGTCGTGCATCAAAGAACATTTGCTTAATATAGTCTTGAGCACCATCTAATGTAGCTGGCTCACCAGGGCGCATCTTTTCATAGATTTCAATTAAAGCTTCTTCTTTTGATTTTGTTGTATCTTTTTCAAGTGTGTTCTTGAAAAGTTCAAAAGCGTCACCATCGCTGACATCTTTGAAAAGTGCAAGTAAATCTTCATCAGTACTGAATCCCATTGCGCGGAGTAATACAGTAACTGGCATTTTGCGGCGGCGGTCAATCTTAACAGTCAAGACATTTTTCTTACCAACAGCAATTTCCAACCAAGAACCGCGTTTTGGACGAAGTTCAGCTTGATAAAGGTCACGACCTGTTGCTGAATCTCGGTCACCAGAGAAAAAGACACCTGGAGAACGAACGAGCTGAGTTACGACTGCACGCTCAATACCATTGATCACAAAGGTACCAATTGGAGTCATGCGTGGAATATCACCTAAAAACACTTCTTGAGTTTGTTCATCACCAGTTTTTTTGTTGGTGAGAGTTGCCATCACATAGAGAGGCATATCGAAAGTCACACCTTTTTGTTTTGCTTGAGAAATTGTGTATTTTGATTGTCCAAAGCGATATTCACCGAAACTTAAACGCCAGTTTTTTCCGGTGTAGTCTTCAATGCCATCTTGGTAAACTTCTTCAAGAGTATCCTTAATCCCATGATCGAGGAATGCTTGATAACTTTCGAGCTGCAATCCAACAAGGTCAAGTTTTGGAAGAACAGTGTGTGTTTTACCCCAGTTTTGGCGTGTGCTTTGTGACATGAAGGACTCCTTTTTACGTGCTATGGCAAGCAATCTACTTCGATTTGTTACTCTCTAGTACTGCAAGACTATTGTGGCCACGCAGAAAACACAGGCTACAACCATAGCTCTGTGTTATATTTATTCTCTGTAGTTCAAAAGATAAAGTGATCTGGTGATCAAGAGAACTCCGCTTCGCCTCAATATTTTTTTGTCTTGCTGTATAAGCAATGAATTCTAACACAACTAAAAAGCTATCGCAAGTATCTATTGACGTATGCGTTGTGTTCTTCTAGTGTTCTTGAATAAAACATCTCACCAGAAGGTGAATGTATATAGAATAAATCATCACTCTCTAGAGGGTCAAGTACTGCTTTGATAGCTTGCAGGCCTGGATTTGAGATCGGTCCAGGCGGAAGTCCAGCAAATTTATAGGTGTTGTACGGTGAAGTGCTGTCCTTGAGGTTTATGGTGGGTGGTGTCCACCAGCCTTTGCCCTGCTTGTCGTAGCCACGCATATATTGCAGTGTTGCATCAACTTGCAACGGCATCCCCGCATCAATACGATTTTGTAGGATTCCTGCAACTCTGCGCTTATCATCATATGAGCGCGCTTCTCGCTCGACTAATGAAGCAAAAATAATGATTTTCTTGAGGTCGCGACCATCTGCAGTGATTTCTTTTTCGAGACCACGTTCGACTTTCTTAGTAAATGTATTGATAAATAGGTTATACAGCTGCTCTGAGGTACTTTCTTTGGGCACAAGGTAGGTGTCAGGGAAAATCATTCCCTCACTATCACTTGCGAGTTCAATAAATGCCTTTGCATCAAACTCTTGGAGATCTTGCGTGGCTAAGTATTCAGCCACTTCTTCAACGCGCCACCCTTCGAGCAATGTAACCCAGATATCTTCACTGCCTTGAGTAAGTCGTTCTGAAATAGCAGCAAGTGACATATTGGGTGAAATTTCGTACGAACCTGCCTGCATCTTGGTATCAAGCTGCTTGTACCGGGCATAAATCCGAAAAACGGTGGCATTTTTGATTAAACCAGCGTCTTTCAGTGTTTGCCCTGTCTTTATCACTGATTGCCCCTTATTGATGACAAATCGCTTTTTTGTGGTATCTGAAGTGTTCACCGACTGAAATTGGAACCAAACCCAGGTGGCAACTCCAATAATAAAGAGTAACCCAAGCCCCAGACCGATACCAATAATTTTAATAGTTTTTTTTGACATAGAGTGCGGTTCAAGTATACCAAATTCGATTACAGATCTTTATAAAAGGTCTTCACGTAGTTCATTTCTGAAAATCCCAGTTTTTCATAGAATGGGGCAACTATGGTATTCTGCGCATGAATTTGAGCGGTAAACTTCTTAATTCCTCTGGCTTTGAGTAGTTTTTCAAGCTCACTGATAAGCATTTTGCCCAAACCTTTTTGCTGATGCTGCGATGCAATAATCAATCTATGAATTGAGCCATTCCTGCCATCAAACGCCCCTAAAATACTTCCAATAATGGCACCTACCTCATCAGTGACAACTAGACATAGATCAGGATTAAGTTGCATCATTGCCACAAAACGAGCCTTTTCCTCAGCAACTGGATACAGTTGATCACAGACTTGTTGCCACATGGCATATAACTCGTCAAAATCTGTCAGTTGAGCTTGTCGGGTTTGCATACACACACTCCTGTAATACTTGTTTAATTTGAGTCAATCCAATCTTGTAATAACTCTGCCGCAGCTAAGTGGTCAACTTTGGCTTTACTGACTTCATAGGCAGTTTTACCTGTTTCACGAAGTTTTTTGCGAACTACTTGGGTGCTTAACGTCTCATCTATCAATTGAATATCAAGTGAGAATTGTTTTTTAAGCTCTGCTACAAAGGCAATCGTACGTTGTGCAGTTTTACTCTCTGAAATACCCACCACCAGTTGCGTAACGCCATGCTCAGTGATGAGTTCTTGAATCTGTTGCATCGTAGTTGGATCATTGGGGATGATCTTCAATGGTTCCGCCAAAGTCCCATATGAAAGTGCTACACCGATTCGTTCAGTGCCAAAATCAAGCGCTAGTATTTTAGGAAATGCTGTTGTGTTCATGTACGGTATTGTACTTACTGTGTCGAGATTAGTTGAGCGGTGATTACACCACGGCGCAGGTAGGTGCCTTCAGGGGTACAGGTAACCAGCTTCAGCCGCTGCGTATCATACTGTTGTGCCAAAATGTATACATCTGAAGGTTTGACTTCACTTTTCTCTTGGACAATGTAGGTATATTTTACGCCATCATACGTAATAAAAATTTCATCGCCTTTTTGCAGTGTCATGATGGTACTAAAAATTGAAGTATATCTGCGTGGATTTTTTTCACTTGGGTTATAGAACTGTCGCAATACTGAGTGACCAAACACAACGGGTGCACCAAACTCACCAGGCTTGGCAGTGCCTGGATAGGCAATCAGACTTTTATTGAGATCTGTTCCTCCAATTTTAACAACGGCATTTTTGAGATTGAGTTTTGGAATATCGATTGTAAATTCTTGCGAAGCATCAGATTTCTCTCCAGCAAATGAGAGTTGTTCGGCCATTTGTGAGTCAAACCAGTTAGAAAGATTGGTGTAATCTAATTCAACATCGATTATTTTGGGAGTGCTTCCATAGCCATCATCTTCTCGAGCTTGCACTTGCGTTACAACAAGCGGCGTTACTTCCATCACCTGCTCAGTTGGGATGGGAGAAACTAGTTGACCGATCTGGACTTCCGATAAACCCCAGAGGTAATGTCCAAAAATTGGCATAACGGCACTTCCTACCAGGTACATACCAAAGACTATGAATGCCACCGGAAGGAGTAATGCCCCCATCCGAATCGCAATCGGCAACTGCCAGCTCTTTACTCGAGCTGCATCTTCTTCTTCTGTAACACGTTCACTGACTCTAATTCTTTGAAACTGTTCGGAGATTTTTTCTTCAACTTCTTCAAGTGGGACACCATGCACCACTGCATTTCGATACAATGTAACGAGTTCTGCCCGAGATACTGGTGCGTGCTGTTTCTTTTTCATGACTCTTCAGGCTACTTTTTCTCTTCAACAGTAATCCTGCTGGCGTTTTTAGGTAGTCTTCCCACAATTTTTTGTGCTATTGGCGGATTAAAAATGAACTCAACGTTGGTTACAACTTTTTTATTTTGGAGGTGCTCTTGTGCTTTTTCTATTGACATACCCACAAGTTCAGACTGAATTGCGCTACTCTCAACTTTAGGTACTGCTTGAGAGCTAATATTAGCAAGCAACGTAACGGCTTTTGAGTCTTTTGATGTTGTTGCTGGAGCTGAAAGAATTTCTGGATCTTCACTTGATAGTTGGTATCCCTCAGGAACTTGGTCACTCAGAACGGCCTGTGAAATAGGCTTCAAATCTGCTACATCATACGAAAGCGCAGTCACTGTTCCATCAAGTTTAAGGGCAAGTTCCTCAGTAGGTGCTTCTAGCTCAGCCGAATACACTGCCTTGGAAATTACCAGTTCAGTTGTAGGTAAAATGTAGATACCATTCCCCGACTTTTCTTCAAACTGCTTCTCTGCTTCAGTTAGCATCGCTTTCTTGGCTTCACTCAAGAGAAGTTCTCGATCTTCTTTGGATACAACTCTAATTTCTCTGCTTGTTCCTCCTGTAAAATCTGCCACAACTTTGGAGGTATAACTCGTTTTATCAAAGCTTGCGACACCGAGCTCAGAATCTTTGGGAATATTACCTTCTACACCAATCACATACGCTGTAACTGGGACTTTAGTTTCGCCATAGGTTGTCGTTTTTTGATTACCTTCTTCTTTTGTAATAGCGGCTGGAACAGTGACATCTTTGTCAGAAGTAAACTGCAGTTTATCGAAAGAAAACACTGTGCCAGCTGCAAATGTTTTTTGAGAATCTGTTTTGTTGTATACGACAACTTCACCTTTTGCTTTATCACCCACGATTTTTATACCGGTTGTTGTGCCATCAGTGGACTGCGAAAGGTCAACAGTAACTTTTTTGCCTGGGATAACAAGAGCAGCTGCATCTGGTTCAGTAATGCTTGGATCAAGCGTCAGTGAGACTTCTTTGGCAATAGCTTTTGCAACAGGTTTGTAGCGTACTGTTACAGAACTAAAGAAAAACAACCAAACATACCCACTAACAACAAGTACCAGTAGTCCAGCCACAAATCCTGCACCAATAAATATTTTGGGATTATATTTGTGGTGACCGCTGTTCTTACTACTGCCAAAGAGCTTACTCATGAATGATTTTTTTTGTTTTCTGATAGGTTCATCCACTTCAACAGCCAGTTCAGGACGTTCTTCATCCTCTGGAGTAGCATCTTTTAGCATGCTGTGTTTGATTGGGATACCAAATGAAGTAGGTAGTGTCTGATGATCTACTTCAACTGCTCGTTCCTCTGATTTTGTAGATTTGAGCTTCTCAGTAGAAACTGCTGCAAAGTCAAAGTTATCGGCCGGGACCACATCAGATTGTGGATTCACTATAGCGGTAATAGCCTGGCCTGCTTGTTGTGCAATAATGCTCACTGCCAGATCTGGTTTTACGACATCAATAGTGGGTGTCTGTACAAATGGAATTTTATCTCCCCAGGTGGCGTCAAGTAATTTTTGCTGACAGCCGATCAATTCTTCTTCAGTCAAAGCAAACGAAGCACACATTAATTTTCCAGGAAGATGTGCTTCTCCATTTTCTTGCAAATACCGAGCAAATGCTTCTTTGAGGTCTGCGACTGTGTCACTCGATCTTCCGACTGTTTGTGTAGAAACAATTTTTCCTTGAGTAGCAACAGTAACGGTGATGTTGCTTTGATTCAAAAGTAACAAAATAGCTGAAAAATGCGGATTATGGTTGATTGAGTGTTGGACTAATGCTTCGGAAATTACTACAAAACCGACGGGTCGCAATGCCAAATCTGTAACAATTTTGTGGAGCAGTGGTTTTTTGGCAGATACAACGTCACCATTTTTGAGCCAAGAAGGATCAAGTGCAAAAATGATTTCAGTCACTTTTTCAGATTCTTCACCCAGTTCTTGGAGTGTTTCGTCCATTTTCACGACTGCAGTCAGCTCATCAGAGTAAACAACCACAGAAGATCTGTGCAGAATTTTTGCACCTTGAGTAGAAACTTTAACAAGCAGTGACTGCAAGGTTGTGTCAGTCATGATCGTACAGATCAGTAACTTAACGTCCATTTCAGTCGATTGTGAAAATATATTTGGCAGGTCCATAGTTTTCCACGTAAAATAGCGTGGGCTGTCAGCCCAGTACACATCAATTAAAGCAAATTTTTGCTGAAAAGACTAGAGTCTAAGGAGATTACACATCGCCACCAATGCTGGAATTATCGGTTGAATCAGCAGTTACTTCTTTGTCACCGCGTAACGCAGTTTTGATAATCTTTGATACTCGAGCTGGTAGTTCTTCACGGTCAGCAATTTGGAGCATGTCTTGTCTCCATTGGTCAAAAATTGTCTTGCTCAAATAAATAATTGGAACAGCAGCTACCAAAAGTGCTGCGTTGAGAGCAATTGTTTCGGTGGTAATATGTTCTGCCAACTCATCGAGCACTCGGTTGACACCGTTTACAACAAGTACCCCATGCAGTGCTGTTAAACCAAATAAAAGACAAAGTAAAACAAAGCCAAACGCAGCTTCATCGACCAGCAGTTGGCATTTTTCTTGAAGAAGTGTCAACACCTCCTGCAGATTTTCTTCTTCATCTGGAGATGGAATAGCGTTTTCCTGTGTTGGGTCTGTAGGGATGTCTAGTTCTTCACTCATTGCACGAGTAGTATACACTCACTACGCAAACTGCAAATAAATTCTTCGAATTCCCGCGCTAACAGCTTCTTCTTTTTTAAGTTTGAGCTGACCAATTTCGCCAGTGTGCTCTACATGAGGGCCACCACACAATTCTTTGGAGATCCAGTCAGTTTCAGGATTTTTGCCCACTGTGTAGACACTCACTTCATCAGGATATTTCTCCACAAAAAAAGCTATAGCACCTGATTGTAAAGCAACATCTTTTTGCATTACTTGTCGGGTCACTGGTAGATCTTGAGCAATCCAATCATTAATTTGAGCAAGTACCGCCTGTAATTCTGATTCCGTCACAGCCTGTGGATGTGAAAAGTCGAAGCGAAGACGCTCAGCAGTGATGTTGGAACCTTTTTGCTGAACGTGCGTACCCAAAATTTTGCGCAGTGCAGCATGCAAGAGATGGGTGGCAGTGTGGAACTTAACAGTTTCAGCACTTTGATCTTGGAGTCCACCTTTGAACTTACCAGCAGACGCAGTGCGAGAACTGGCTGAGTGCGCATCACGACGCTTCTGGAACTCTTCCAAAAAGTCTGTGGCAGGCACGAGTTGCATACCCTTTTCTTGAGCAATTTCGACACTCAGTTCTACTGGGAAGCCGTAGGTTTCATAGAGATTAAATGCTGCATCAACAGTGAAAACTGCCTTTTCCGGACCTACTATAATTTGCTGCATCCGCTCAATTTCCTTCAATCCCTTTTCGATACTTTTGGCAAACTTCTGCTCCTCTTGTGACAAAATTTGAGCAATCTTTTCTTGATTTTCTGCCACAGCTGGATAGGCATCTTTGTAGAGCTCAGCAATCACTGGCACTAATTCAGCCAAAAATGCTCGTTCAATCCCGATCATCTTGCCATAGCGAATACTGCGACGCACCAAGCGGCGAGCAAAATAACCTTGTTCTTTATTTGAAGGAAAGACACCATCACTACCGAGCATAACCGCTGCCCGCATATGGTCGGCAATTACGCGGAACGACCGTTTGATTTCTTCACTTTTTTCATATGATGAACCAGAAATTTCTTCAAGTTTTGTGATAATTGGAGTAAAGATGGCTGTTTTGAAAACATCGCCATCACCATTGGCTGCTGCGGCAATTCTCTCAAGTCCACCACCGAAATCTACATTACGTTGTGGCAGTTCAGTAAAAGAGCCATCAGCTTGCTTTTGATACTGCATAAAGACAGAGTTACCAATTTCGAGGAAACGACCACAGTCACAGTTGACGTGACACTGTTCATCTTTCCATGGTGAATTTTCATGGAGCTGTAGTTCTACGCCAAAGTCGTAGAATGTTTCACTGTCTGGACCGCCTGGTTCGCCAGCTGGCATTTTCTTGGGCTCGCCAGCGCGTGACCACCAGTTTTTCTTTTCTTCGTAGTAAAAGATCCGTCCACCTTGCATGCCATCGCGGTCAGCAAAGTCTACGTCTTTTGCTACAATACCTTTTTCTTTGAAAAGTTCTTGCCAAATGGAAACAGATTCTGTATCACGAGGAATACCCAACGTATCATTGCCGCGGAATACCGTGACAAAGAGGCGTTCAGGTTCAAGTCCAACTTCTTCTACCAGGAAAGTAAAAAACCAGCGCAGTTGTTCTTTTTTGAAGTAGTCTCCAAGTGACCAATTTCCAAGCATCTCAAAAAATGTAGTGTGACGATTGTCACCTACTTCTTCAATATCTTGAGAACGGAAACATTTTTGACTATCTGCAATGCGTTTGCCCTTTGGATGTGGTTCACCGAGCAAATAGGTGATCATTGGCTGCATACCTGAGCCAGTAAACAGTGTAGTGGGATCATTTTCAGGCACCATTGGAGAAGATGGAATAATGGCGTGCCCCTGTTTTTCTAAAAAAGATAAATAGCTAGTGCGAATTTGTGTTGGTGTCATCATACGTGGTGAAATTGTATCATGACTCTCGATCTACAGGCCTTTGAATCTAGAGTTTGATTTGGTTTTAACTTCTGGCTTTTTGACACGTGGGGGTGAACCTTTTTTGTAGGAATCACTTGAATCCTGTAACTCCTGCATTTCTTTGAGTGTGGAAGCAAAGTAGCCAACTACTTCTTGTAATACTTGTCGCAACTTTTTGGGCACTTCAATGCCTGATTTATCACTAATGTGTGACTGGGCTTCTTCCCACTCACTGAGTGCTTTTTTGCGTAATTCTTTACCTTGCTCAGTGCCAAAGAGAAAATATGCTGCAGTACCAGCTAAAAGACCCATGCCAAAACCAGTAATGAAGGAACCTGATTCCTTATTTTCTTGCATATTATTTTTTGTCTCTATTTAACCAACCAACGAATGTTTCAAAAACGCGCATTCCAGTGCGAAGACCCGAAGCGGCACCACCAAGACTCTGCAATGGAACAATAACAGAATTAAATCGTGATTCGACATTATCAATTGTAGTATTAACTTTTTGAATTGTTTTCTTCAATTCAATCAGAACCATAACAAGTTGTATTCCAACTACTGTCAGGACAATAGTGATGATGATGAGAACAACTGCAAAAATTGTGGGTAGTACTTCCATAGAAAACCTCGCTTGTCGTAATTGTACCTTAGAAATTCTCTCTTTAAAAGCCAATATTCGTCTAAAACTGAACCTGCACGTGTCGCTCCAACTGCGTCACTTTCCCTCGTGGATCTTTTGCTTCCACCATAATAGTTGTAATTCCCTCTTTGGCAAAGGAAACTTCACTAGTAAAACTGCCATCTGGCTGTAGTGAAACTGGCTGCGCATCAACAGTTACCACTACATCAGGTTCTGTTGTCCCTGTGACGCGCACTTGTGGCCCCACTGAGGAAAACTCTTCAGGTTGTGTCACTGACAGCGCTGGTGGCTGCTGGAGTTGATACCATTGGTATCCGATGTACCCAAGAATCGTAATAAAGACAACACCAAGCATTGCCACAGTGAGTGCAACTGGCGTGACAAAGCGTCTTTTTTTGAGGACTGGTGTCAAAAAGTCTTGTGGCACCAGCGTACCACGAGCACTTTCTTTAAAATCTCGGCGCAGTAATCGCAACAGCGGTTGATATTCAAACTCAAAGAGCGAGGCGTAAATTTTTATATATGCTTTGACAAAGGTAGCAGCAGGAAGCTTTTCAAATTGATTGGCTTCTAAAGCCTCCAAATACTCAACACGTATGCGAGTTTTTTTGGAAAGCTCAGGCACACTCAACGCATGCTTCAGCCGTTCTTCTTTGAGCAGCTCACCAACTGTTTTTTGACGCATATGTATGTAGATTACGCAGTTAATTTTTCTTTAACAATCGCTGCAATTTCACTGCCATCAGCGAGACCTTGAGTTTCTTGCTTTACAGCACCAATTACTTGTCCCATTTGCATTCCAGGATTGGCGGCGATAACTTTTTCAACAATTGCTACGACTGCTTCTCTTGCCATCATCTGAGGTAAGTATTTTTGGAGCACAGCAATTTTTTTGTTTTCTTCTTCGGTGAGATCAGTGCGGCCACCCTTTTCATACTCAACGACGGCTTCTTTCATCTGCTTAATTTGTTTGCGGACAATATCCTGAACTTGCGCATCTGTTTGTGCACCACTGTCAATTTCTACATTTTTAATTTGTGAGAGCAAGAAACGAATCGTGCCGAGTCTCAAAGAATCATGAGCACGCATTGCATCCTTCATATCTTGCATCAGATCATCTCGTAATGGCATAAAACTCCTTTATCTTTGTGCATCTGCACACGTTCGTATTCTACTTGATACAAGCCACAAAAAGCTAGACAAAAAAGCCAGGCTTCACAGCCTGGCTTTTCAATTTCTTTTTAAACTATCTTTTTAGAGATATTTATCAATCATAGTCTTCACTTGCTCGTATGGATAAGCGCCTGGAATGAGTTCCTGGACACCATCGTCTGTAACGATCATTGTGCCTGGAGTACCGTTAATTCCTGCTGCGGCTCCACCGTCCATGTCTTCTTTGACGGCTGCGGCCATCTCACCACTGTCAAGACAGGTTTTGAAACTAGCGGCATTCACACCTGCTGCGGCAGCTGCATCAGTAATGGCAGCTGGATTCAGTTGACCACCAAGTTCAGTCTGCTTTGCAAATATTGCATCAGCATACTTCCAGAATGCATCATTGCCACCCAGTTTGGCCACACACTCTGAAGCTTCAGCAGCTTTTTGAGCATTAGGATGGAATGGTAATGGATAGTGTCGATAGACGAGCTGTACTTTGTCACCATACTCTTCCAAAACTTGTTTGGTAGTAGGATGAAAACGAGAACAGAATGGACACTCAAAGTCAGAATACTCAACCAGTGTAATAGTTGGATTTTTTGCACCAATTGCATGATCTTTATTAGTGAGCTCAGGCATGGTCTTCAGCTGTTCTGGAGTAGGACCTGTTGGACCTGCTGCGGCAGCATCAGGAGCTGCGGCTGTTGGAGCACCAGCGACTGCGGCGACACCGCCATTTTTGCGAAGATTGTTTTCAGTCCAAAGTGAACCAAAGAAAAAACCACCGGCAAAAAAGAGTGCGGCAACAACAAGTAGCGCAAAGTTTGCCTGAATAAATTCAACAAACGCGTTGTACGAATACGGAGATTCCTGCTTCATAGAGCCTTTCTAATATAAATTGAGTGAAGAGCAATTTACTGTGGGTCACAGTGTATACGCAAAGTGTCCATCTTGGCAAGCAGAAATTTACCATCAGTTTAGTGTCTAATTCACAGTATAATTTGCTGCATATGAGACAACTTTCCCCGTATGAACAAACGCAGCTTGCACGTCATGGCAAGAGTGGACCATATACAGATGCTGACATTGGCACACAGCCTGTGGAATATGTGACTGAAGTGGCTGAGTTTTGTGGGCTCCAGTTCCATGTTGATAAACGGGTACTTATCCCCCGCCTTGAAACAGAAGAACTGGTAGATTTGGCACTGCAGGCAGCCACTGAAAAGCTCCAGCTTATTTCAGATGAACGACCGCTCGTGATTGGTGACATTGGGACTGGGGCTGGAGCAATTGCCATCACACTCGCCAAACACCTGCATAATAAAAATGTGCGTATGTATGCTTCTGATGTTACTGAAGATATTATGAGTGTGGCTCGCGAGAATGCCAAAAACTTGCTGGGAGATGCAGAACCTCAGGTCAAATTTCTTACCAGCGATTTGCTGGATAGTTTTCCAAAAGACGTGAAGTTTGATATTCTGGTGAGCAATCTTCCGTATATTCCCACCGCACGTATTGCCGTCCTCGATGAATCAGTCAAAGATCATGAGCCATTCATTGCGCTGGATGGTGGACCTGAAGGATTGACACTCATTGGTAAGTTTTTGCATCAAGCTGCAACTCTATTGCAACCACATGGCATTGTGTTGCTGGAAGTGGACTATACGCATACTGCACAAGATTTTAGTGAGTTTTTTGATATGTATGCAGTGGATGTCTTTACAGATAGTTTTACGCGCAATCGGTTTGCACGGCTGGAGTTGAAGTAGGCAGGTGGGAAGATATATAGTTATTCAATGAAGAAAATTCTTGTAACGTTGCTAACAGCTTTCTTTTCTTGGTGGGTTTTTACCGTTATATTCTTTTTGGTTTCAATGCTAAATCAGGATGTTTTAACTTGTTTTTCAAGAGTAATAGTATATCCTCCAACACCTATGTCAAAGTTTTGTAACATTCTTGGATACTCTTTACTATTTGGACCGCTCATTCCTAGCTCATTAGTTTCATACTTCGTATACAAAAAACTTTCAAATAAAAAAAAGCCAGCAAAGAAGAAGTAGCTTTGTACTATTATTTATTTTTTGCTGATATCTAATAATGTAAGCGTATGAAAAATTTTGCTTTTAGCTTTAGGAACTTTGTTATTTTCTTTATTCTTTCGTTTACTTTTTCCTTTTTAATAATAAGTTTTAGTTATCTATTAAATAAAGATGTATCGAACTGCCTTTTCCGTAAGGATGAAAGTTTTTTTTAATCTCCACACGACACAAGAACTTCAAAGTCTTTGCAGAAATCTGGATATAGTTGAAAAGGTTTTACCATTGATTTTTGCTGCAATTACAACATATTTTTTAAGTCGATCAGCTAAGACAAAAACAACAATATTGGAAAAAACTAAAAAAAGCCTACTTCAAAGAAAGTACGCTTACATAGTCACAAATACAGTCTTATCTTAATATGGTATAGTAAATTTATATGAGTGTAAAAACTATATTAGCGCTTCCGACTTTTGTGGTGCTGTGGTTTATTTGTTTTTTACTTTCTGTATTATTTACAGTCTATTTACTATTTCCCATTTTACTTAAAGCACCTGGATTAAATTGTTCGTTTGGAACTGTAATAGATCAAAATGGAGTTGTAAATAATGAAAAAACTGAAGGTCTACTTTGCAAGACAATAACTGCTGTTCCATATTTAACAGCAACTCTTCTGAGTTCAGGAATCTTTATGTCAATTTTTCTAAAAAAAAGTCCACATAAAAAGAAATAAAGTTTTAATTACCTATAGTAGGTAGAATGATTTTATGCACATTTTAAAACTATTATTGTATTCAGTAATTACGTTTATTTTTTTTGATTTTTCACTTTTCTTCGCGCTGTTGTTTTATAAGCCGTATTTTGCATGTGCTGCTACAGGTGCCTTAGAACTTATGAGTGAATCATTTCTTCAGAATTGTCGTAACTTGGGCTACTTACACTTTATTATTTCTATTGCACTTACTGCAGCAGTTATTGCGTTGATAATTAGATTTAAAAAGAGTAAAAAGCCAGCCAAGAAGAAGTGATTAGTTTTAGGAATGTGTTGGAACAAAAGTAATTTTGTAAAAGAATTTATTTTTCTTTCTGATGCGGTAGAGTAAAAGTATATGAAAATTAATAAAAAAATTTCAATTATAATAGTAGTTTTTGTCTTTGCATTAATTAGTTATATATTGCTGAATTTTGTGATGAATCAACAAGCTTTAGAAGGAAGTCTTCCACCAAGACAAAATGTCATAAAAAAGTAAAAGCCACCTCCTTTTTAAGGGAGAGGGTTAGTTTAAAAACAACTAAATACATTTATTTCAAATGTAAACTTGAATTACTAGGTTCTAATCTTGAAATATGCTATAGTCATTCTATGAAGAAAATTATTTTAACGTTACTAACTGCTTTCTTTTCTTGGTGGGCTTTTGCTCTCATATTCTCTTTCATATTATTGCATAATGATAAAGTTTTTCATTGCTTTTTAGTGGGTAAAAGTTATCCACCCCCGACACCATCAAAATTTTGCAAAAATATGGATTATTTGCAATTGTACGTCCCATTTATTCCAACAGCACTCACCACATTTTTTGTCTACAAAAAACTTTCAAATAAAAAAAAGCCAGCCAAGAAAAAGTAATTATTAATTAAGTATTTGTTAAGTACCTTCAAATTTGGATGCTTAACTTTATTTATACATCTTGACAGTAATGTGGCCTAAACTCCATAGTACAGTATGGCCAAGAAGCAAGATAAAATAAAAGCTCAATCCCCACTTAAAACAATTGGAAAATATTCTGCATTAGTCGTGATTTCTTGGATAATTTGTTGTTACTTGTTGTATGCATTTGTCAGTAGTATAGGTATTCCATTTCTCAGTAGTCCGAGACCAGCAGTACCATTCTCAATGGCTAGTGTAATTTGCTTGATGCTATGGGTGGCAGACGGTTTTGTGGGAGTACAGGTCTGGGGACTACGCTGGTACAAGGTATTTATAACCATTGTGTTATCAATAATAATTTTTGCTGTCCTTTTAATTGGGCCATCGGAATATAAAGAATATCAAAAGAGACAGCTTCCTCAACGTGCTGCAGAGCATGCAAATGCTGTGGTGTTGCATGATGGAATACAACGTATTGAAGAGAGTAATGATATTGTATACATCAGTTTTTTAGTCCCATTTGAAGTGACACAAAAAATTAAATCACTTGAATTACCATATCTCTTTGAGTTTGTATCTGTTAGTGATGGCTACCAGTTTTCCCCAAAGGAACAATGTAATGAGGAGTTCATTCAATCACTTATTACCAGAAATGAAAAGATTTATAGTAGCAAAAGTAACACGGGTCCATTACTCAAGAACTTAGAATTTCTGCATTTTCCGGAATTACAAAATAACAAAGATAAAAAAACATATGATTATGTACTAACAAATGTATTCCAACATCAAATACCAGTATATGACTATGATAAGAAAATCGATTTACAACCTGGTACTGTATATTTTATATACAAGAGTTTTGGAATAAAATCAGCAAATTGTACAGCAAAAGATTTCGTCAATGAGAAAGTTACAACCCCATTTATACATGTGAAGAAATAAAAAAGCAGTCACCTTTTTTGAAAAAGTGACTGCTTTTTAGAACTACAAAGTATTTCTGATCTATTCACCGCAAAAATTTGGCAAACAATCAAAAAAACTTTGTCTTACATACTAGATTACCGTTGAACCAAGGGCAGATAGACATTCTTAGTGGAATTAGTTACTTGAACAGTGTAACTAACCACGCTGCTGCGATTACCAACAACATCATCTGCAAATGCAGTAACAATAGTCCCACTTGGTACCATTAATGGCTGCGAATAAGCATGGTACAAGGCACCGCCTGTTGAGACATAAATACCACCCAAAGCACTATCATCTTCTGCCACAACTTCGACTTGGCCATTTGCTGTCGGTCTGATAGTAACAACTGGAGGAGTTTTGTCCAATGGCGACGTAGCTGTGTAACTACCTGTAGGCTGCACTTCGACCACCCCTTGGCTTGTCTGATAAGTTAACGAAGTTTCTGGATTCCCAGAAATGTGCAATGTTAACTCACCGTTTTGAGCTTGAGGTTGATTGTTGAAGTTCTGTGAAACCCGTACATTGCTTCCTCCATCACTGCTGTTGGTTTGTAAGAATACAGGTTTGCTAGCCTTGTAGGTAATGTCGTAAGTGGCATCAGGTGCCATTGTAATCAGATACCCGCTTTCACCTTCTTGGTTAACCGACACTCCGGGAAAGCTGAAGAAGTCAAGAGTGTGGTCTGTGCTGCTGATGCTCCCCGAGATAGGATGTGTGATAGTTAATGCTTCCACCCCGTGTAACCGAACATACCTGCTGATGTGGTCACCTTCAGTTTCTACAGTTGCTGCTTGCACTTCGGTGTTTCCACTCAAAATGCTGCTAATAGCAGCAAGAATATTGGGATTGCTGGTGGCTTCCTTGTGTCCATACCGATGATCCGATTCCGATCCTGGACTCACAAAGCGAGTTGTGGTGCCAATCTTGGCCTTCAACAGTCCTTGTAGACTATCAAGTGGGACAGTGCCGTCTCCTTTTACCGCATGCACCATGTAGAGCGAGAGGGTGTTACAGGAGAACGCAGTTCCACTAGCGCTTGTGTTGCAAACTACCTCAGTTTCGTTGTAAATCTGTCCAGTTGTCGTATTCTCTTCCTGTTGAGTGATCAAAGAGAAATGTTGAACACTACTTCCAGCAGTGGGATCAAGGAACATGCTGTCATAGAAAGTAGAGTTTACACTGTAAGGCACTGTGGTGTAGCCAAGCGCTTGAAAGAATCCGTCAAAATCACTCATATTTTGATAGGATTCATCAAGAATACCATCATTATCAAGGTCAAAATCACCTTCGCGGAACGGAGGTAGCGCTACTGATGTGAGGTATCGAGCAGATGGGATGAGTTGATAGGCACCTGGGAAGTACTTCACTAATTGCTTCAAAATAGGTCGTGAATATGGCCATTGCCAAGTACCATCAAGCATGGTCTGAAGCACTTTTGGTGCACCCAGCCATGGGGTATTGATGGTAATGAGCGTTTTTACGTTGCTTTCACCACCACTGACGATATACTTGCGCGCCAATAACCCGCCCATGCTGTGTCCAATCAATGTGACCTTCATACCTGGGTAGAAATTATGAATACAATCAATGTAATCTCCCAGAAGGCCAACATTATCCGTGATATCTAGCCTCCAGTCATATGCAAAGATGAAGAGGTTGGGTTGATTTGTTTGTTCATTGGTTTTGCAAGTAGATGCTCGTTTGTCAGGGTCATTATTGACATGGTATTCTCGATACCCTAACTCATTTACCATGTAGTCCAGAAATGGCTTGTAGACAATTGTAGAGTCAACTAAATTCTTGACAATTGGCTTGCTTTCAAAACCAAACGGCAGACTGGCTACCCTGATCGCATCGCCAGCAATAACGCCACTTTCAACTACCCCACCTTCAAGTGACAGCCGTTTGTAAGTATCACCAAACAACAAGCCAGCAATGGTTGACAAGCCAGGCCATAGATCAACTTTATTCTCAGAAAGCTGTGTGCTACCGGCAACTCCCGGAATGAACACCACAACCGATTGAACAGGATTCTTCGTACTAAAATCCACACTCCCGGCTGTCGGAACCGTTACCAGCTTGCTCGCGGGATAAAACTCAGAGATCGTCACAGTGGGCGTAATCACATACGTCTGCCCACCAGTGAGGTATGGCATCGTATACTGCCCGTTCGCATCAGTCTTGTATTTCTCACGGCTGCCGTTGGTCAAAACCACATCGGCCAGCCCTGTCACTCCATCGTCACCCGTCACTTTGCCGCTGATGGCGTTGTTCACGCCTTCACGGTCCCAGATGAAGAGGTCTTCAGACCGATCGCCATTGGGCTTGAGATTGTCGGCAATGCTGCCGATCCAGCTGTGGTCCCAACTCCAAATTACGGAGTATCGGCCAGTCGGTGAAATTGACATCAGGCTGCCTTGTTGAGCGTCTTCTGGTTTGCTAAGGCAGGAATGTTCCGCTGAGACAACTTCATATGTGCATGCCTCGTTCAATTGGCGCCTGTCATCGACCTTTGCATAAACGACTTTTGTGCCATCGGCGGTGAGGCGATTAAACGCGACACTAGCATATGCGGTCTTGTCGAACACGACGCTTGTCGTTCCACTGCCCAAATCCACCAGGTATACATTGGTGATTTTGGGCTGGATTCCGTCAATGATGCCCAGGAAGTAGAATTTACTCCCATCACTGGACATCTCGACATAGCGGAACACTTCATAGTCGCTGTCATCAACAGCACCACTTACGCACAATACTTCGCTCGTCAGCAGATTTTGGCGGTAGACGTCATAGCGTGTTGCACCACAAGCTGGGAAGTTACTCCCACTTGCGATGTACGACACGTACGTACCATCTGCAGAGATTGAGGCAAAAGTCTCGATTCCTGCTGCCGTGCCATCGCCTTTCTTCGAGGCAAGTTCAATTGCCTTTGTGTCACGGTGCCAGACATAGACGTCAAATTTGCCGTTGGTATCAGCAGTTGAAAGCTGTTCCAGGCTTGTAAACGCCACAATGCTACCATCCGCCGTCATGCTTGAATTCTTCACGGAAACGGGTTTACCATCGCCTTTTTTCACTGCGATGAGTTCCGCCGTGAATGTGTTGTAGAGT
Organism: Limisphaerales bacterium; assembly: GCA_044350895.1. Taxonomy (GTDB): domain Bacteria; phylum Patescibacteriota; class Microgenomatia; order UBA1400; family PJMF01; genus OMIS01. The sequence continues at coordinate 10,120 of JBILGT010000006.1, read as the reverse complement.
GAGACCTTGTGGATCTGCAACGTGTAGTCAAATGACCCCAACAAAATCCACTGCTTATCTGGCGTGATCTGGGCGGTCAAAAAACTATCCGTCCCAAACGACGGCAAAACTGTTACTGTCTTGGCGGTGTTATCAAAAAAGTAAAACCGCTCCTCCCCTGGCGTAGTAGGTGGAGAGACCAAATTGGTGGCTTTAGATGTGAAGACAAAGCTTCCATCCTCAGCCATGCCTTGCGCAGCATGGTAGGCGTACACGCCATTCCCATCTGCGCTCTTGGTCACTAACTCTACACTGCCAGGAAACACACTTGTGTTGCTCACGATTTGATCTTCTGCCTCGGCAACACCGAAAGGCATGAAGATGACGAGCAGGCTCAAAAGCCCTGCCGCCACAAGAAAAATCCCAATCCATCGGTACCACTTCTGGTACGTGTTCATACAAAAAACCTCCTAAGAATCTGAAAATGGGTTAAAACGAACTGTTAAAAAACTGAACTCGATAAAGAAAAACGACTATAGAACGAACACCGCTCCACCATGAGAAACTTGCACAAGGGTGGAACACTCGAGACACTGCAACTCGTCAAACCCAACACATGTCGTGTATCTCGAAAATTCCACCCTTGTTTATTTAGGTATTTTTTAAATCTAGTAGTAAGTTGTTAAAGAACTTGAGAGTATCTTCCGCCCAGTACTCAGTGAGTACCCAACATCGTATTGATGCAGCGTCAAAAAATACACCTCAACAATAATAATATGGGAATTATGCACAAACGTATTGAATGTGTATATGAAGCAATTTGCTTCATATTTTCTAAATCCAGCCCACACTCTCTCCCGCCCCTTTTCTAATGCACACACCTTTAGTACACTGAGGCGCATACATGCCAAGCAGTACCGCCATACCCACCACCGTTTTCTCAGGATTCCTCGGATCTGGAAAAACCACCATCATTTCACATCTTGTTGAACAACTCCAAAATCAAGGAAAGCAAGTTATTTACATCAAAAACGAAATTGGTGATGAAAATGTAGACGGCCAGATCATGCAAGGCAAACACATCAAAACCAAAGAACTACTCAATGGCTGTATCTGCTGTACGTTGGTGGGACCGTTTATCCAGGCCATTGATGAAGTAATTACTACCTTCCAGCCAGACCGCATCATCATTGAAGCTTCTGGTGCCGCTGACCCCGCTGCTATTGCCTTAATGATTGATTCACACCCCAAGATGCTGCGTGATGGCGTAATTAGCGTCATTGATGTGGTCAACTTTGAAGGATACAAAGATTTGAGTCATACCGCCCAAAACCAGACGAAATTCACTGATCTCTTGGTCTTTAACAAAGTGGAACTCGTAGATGATCAGCGCAAAGAAGCAGTGGTGGGCTATGTGCGCGAGTTGAATAATCACTCACCAGTCGTGGAAGCACCACATGGCCAGCTCAACACAGCAGTTGCTTTTGGCATTTCCTCGACAGAACTTGAAAGTTTGCTGGCTATTGAACGCTCAAGCGACACCCACGAACACGAGCATCACGAGGATCACCTGGCAGAAGACGGCATCACCACCTTTCATATCACCACTGGAGACACTTACGACAAAGCCGCTTTTGCGCAATTTCTCCAGTCACTGCCTGGATCAGTCTATCGAGTTAAGGGATTTGTGCAGTTTGCTGATGGGTATCAGCTCGTTAACAAAGTTGGTACGCGCCATACGTTTGAAGCTCCCCCAGAGGCATTCGTGGCCACTGGCAGTTCCATTGTCTTCATCGGGTTTCACATTTTGGAAATTAGAGATCAGATCACACAACAACTGGCTGCATTAGCCAAAAAATAGCTGTTTGAGTTCTGTCATTTTCTGTTGATTTACCATTGCTTTTAGCACTTCGAGTGCGACTTCACTGTCGCGAAAATCTGGCCGCTGTACCACTTCCAAAAATTCTTCAAATGTCAGTTCATGAATGGTAATTTTCTCACCTGGTTCAGGATGTGGCTCGATTACTTTGGTAACTTGTTGGGCGATAAACAAGTGAATTGTCCACTCAATCCGCACTGATGGTCTGAATGAAAACCATTCTTTCCAGACTGGAGCTGCAAATCCACCTTCTTCTTTCAGTTCCCGCTTGGCACTTTCCAGTGGCTGTTCACCTGGATCAACCACACCACCCAATAATCCCCAAAAAGGTTTATGCAGCGGTTGTTCTTGATATGTCAAAATAATTTTGTGATCTGGAGAAATAGCAATTACACCCGCTGAATCAGGACGTTTGATGCGCTCAAATGTGGCAGTTGAGCCATCATACAACTCTTGTGGCCACTGATAGACTGAAAAGGTTATTCCTTTGAAAACCTGCGTGGCAGTATCTGGGACTGGCAAACTTAATGTGGTTGTTTCACTCGGCATAGAGTTCCTAAATTAAGTAACTTTCCTGGCTCTTGGCGGAATCTTCCTCTGGCAGGTAGTACATATCTTGATGATACTCACTTTCACCAATAAAAACTGCTTCCCCTCTGACGATTTTCTCGAGTGGTCGACAGGCAAAACAGCCTTTGTCACCATTGGGGCACTTAAATCTTTGTAGTTTGCGTGCCAAGCGCACTTGCTTAGCTACTTGCAGTACAAGATCATGAGCCACCTCAAGTGAAGGGAGTTCTTTTTCAACTGGCTCATCACTACTGGCTAGATACCAGTAACTGACTTTGGCAACCTTTCGAGCTTGTGTGTTATGAACGAGCAGATGATAGATGGGTAGCTGCAATGAATTGGGATCTTCTTCACGCTTACCTGTCTTGAAGTCAATAATATGGACGGCGTCTTGCTCTGGTAAGTACTCAAGCCAGTCAATTTTTCCACACAAAATGATACTTTCTTCCTCTGAAAGCCAGTAGTGTGGCAAGTCTGCCTTGATCTTCACCGCTAGACGCACCACCGGGCCTGGATTGGCGATAACTCGTCGGAGCATCTCGGCTCCTCGCTCTTTGTAGAGCGCTTCCTGCTCTTCACTGGTGAATCCACCACGTTTGCCAGAGACTTTTTTCCATGACTCTTCAAACCGCTCAAGCAGTGACTTTTTCAGACGATCGGTGGTAGGTAACGTAGAAAGGGATTCCAAGACTTCATGCACAGTTTGACCAAGCGCTAAAGATGGATTGACCAATTGAATTTTATGATTGCTCTGTGGGTCACGATAGACATTATTTAAAAAATAGGCACGAGGACACTTGAGGAAGTCACTCATAGAAGTATGGGAAACCCAGGTTGCAGAAAACTTATCAGGCATATGCGTATGGTACACATACCCTCCTAGCCTTGTCTAGTCTCTTAATTTCCTCGAGTAAATTCCCCATCATGACTTGACTTCTCGAGTAAAGTATCTTATAATAAATTATATTGACATTATTATGAAAAACATACTTACAGTACCAGCTAGATTAGCCATTATACTTTCAAATTTTATTGGCAAAATCATAATTCTTATTACCTTTATTGTTGGTTCAGGCTTTTATTGGCTCACAATCGGACTCTTTGCATTTTTAGTCTGGACTCTGTTACTAGTCGTAACATTTTTCTGGACAGTCGTTGAAGTTTTCATTGGAAGAATGAAACAGACTATTCAAACTGAACATACAAGTACACGCAAAATTGCTCACTTAGCCAAATAAGGAAGTGTCATGAAAAAGAAAACAAAAAAAATTACTCGAGATACGTATTCAGAACTAATCAAACGTCCAGAAACAGTAGTTGGTGCAGCTGTACTGACTGCAGTGTGTGTTCTGGTTATGATGCACACATTCTTCAAACCCATCTTTTTCAAAACTTATCCAGCAGAACGCCAGACAACTGAACAACGTATACAACCAGAAACTGTGTTACTCACTCCTTTGCAAGCTTCTGTATCAGCAGACAGTGCTCGTTCAGCCACTTCAGCCGCTGTAGCAAGTCCATCTGCCACACCTGCTGCTATTCCAACACAAGCCATGAAAATTAAAGTCAAAAAAGACCAAACATTTTGGGAAATTGCCAAGCGATACTGTGGCAGTCACACATTCGCAGAATCACTTGCCGCAAATAATGGCTACGCTTCTGTTTCAAAACTGCGTGAAGGTGACGTTATCACTATCACCTGTGCCAGTCGATAATTTATTGTTCCAAATCTCCAAGTAAGAAGTTTTGCAGTCCTGCTTTAACCTCTTCTGGATGTGGACCTTTATCATTTGGACGATTCATGAATAATTTGGTAGCATCAGTACCACAGCCTTGTAAAATTGAAGGACCACCTGGGTGTTTTCCACTACTGGTGACAGGAGTGACATCATAGACTTTACCTTCAATTGACATCCAACAATCATCTTTTGTTTTGTGTTGAGCCACTTGGTCAAGCGTATATGAAGTTGTTGTTTTTTCCATTTGTGCTTGCTCTACTGGAGTTGCTTGCGGAGTTGCAGTTGGAGTAGGCTGCGGGGCTTGAGCACCGGGCATAGTACAACCTGCCAGTAAAACCGCACAAGCAGAAAATGTAATAATTGCTGCAAATCGACGCATAAATCACTCCTTATTACTTAACTTTTTTTCTTATCTATTTTATCAATTCCCATCAGTTTTACGCTATAGTACACAACTGCTGCAATCACCATAAAGTCTATCAAAACAGCGACAAATTTGCCCCAGTACATTTCGACAGCACCCACCTTGAGCGTTGCCTCATTTAGATTGCCTGCTGCACCAAGAATGATACTCAGAACTGGATTAATAATGTCACTGACTAGTGAACTGACAACTTTTGAGACGGCTCCACCCATGATAAAACCAACGGCAAGTCCAACAACGCCCTGTTCACGTATAAATTCAAGAAATCCTCGCATAGAAAATGGAGAAAAAGCTCGTTGCTCTTTCTGCTGCTCCTCTGTACTCATTGTTACGTACCTCCTTAGTCGCGTCAAGAAGGTATAGTATACCCCAGCCCCTCAATAATTGCCTGAATTTCCTTCAAAGAAATCTTTTGTGGATCAAACGTCACTTGTGTAGTTGAGTGTGCATAACTGGTTGCGGCACTGACAACACCAGTCGTCTCTTCCAATGTCCCATCAATATTGAGACTACAACTAGTACAGTGCAGTCCACTTATTTTAAAAATTGTTGTTTCTGTTGGAGTAGCAGTAGTATTTTTGGGTTTAAAAAAGCTGAACATAGTTTAAATCACATGCAGTGTACCAGAATACATGCCCATCGAACACGAAAACGTGAAGTCACCTTTTTTATTGGGGGTAAATGAAATCGAGCGAGTGTCAGTGGGTTTGAGATCAACTGAGATCCCAAATTCACGCAGCACAAAGGAAAGTGCGCAGGAATATGTTTCATGACTAGATAATGTCAATTCAACTGGTTTTCCAGCCTGTACTGTCAATACATTTGGAGCATACCCCTGATTGGTAACTTCTAATTTGACATGTTGAGTACCGTTCACCAGGGTGGGAAGATTTGACCGTGGTTTGAATCTTTCCTCTGAAAAAAACCAGGTAACTGGCCGAGCAATTTGCTGGAGGGTAATGGGAGCATCAAGGGCAACTAATACACCATTCAGACTCGTTACTGCCAATATTCCCACAGTGACTGCCGCAACTTTAGTAAATCGAGCTTGCCAACTTGCTTTCAATGCTTGAGCTAGATATCCCAGTGCTGCAAATATTGGCATTGTACCAATTGTAAAAGCCGCCATGATAGCTGCACCTTGCAGTGGACTACCAGTACTTATTGCTAGAACTTCCATCGCTTGCGTAACACCACAGGGAATAAAAATAGTAAACAAACCCAATAAAGCTGGAGCAAAAATGTCACCATTTTTACTTGTTGAGCGGATAAGCTTTTGTAAAAACTTAGGTGGTTGAAACGCAACATATCTAAAAATAGGATGTAACTGTAGTAAATTTGCCGCAGTGGCAAACATAAAAAGCGCAGCCACAGCTTGGAAAAAAAGTCGGGCTTCTAAGCTCAATGTTATCGCTGATCCAATCCAACCTAAAAAGAAGCCCAGCACAGTGTGTGATACAAGTTTGGCAATGAGAAAAAAGGTTATGGCGCGTGCACCAACCTGCTTACCTTTATCTGGTTGATTGGCAATGACACTTGCCAACAGTCCACCTTGGACAGCAGCGCAGCTAATGCCACCACTCGTTAAACCTGTCAAAAAAATTATCCAAATATTCATACAGCTTTCATCTTAATACGCTCTGTTTTAAACGCAAGGCATTCAAAACGACTGTGACACTTGAAGTGGCCATCGCTGCCCCAGCAAGTGCAGGACTGAGCGTGATTCCCCAGAGTGGGTAGAGTACACCCATCGCAACGGGGATCAGCACAATATTATACGCAAATGCCCAAAAAAGGTTTTGCTTAATTGTGTGCATAGTCGCTCGTGCCAGTTTAATTGACTGAGGGACGAGTTCAATATCACTGCGTAACAGCGTAATTCCCGCTGCCTCAATGGCAACATCAGTTCCACCACCCATTGCAATACCAACATCTGCTTTGGCCAATGCTGGTGCATCATTAATACCATCTCCCACCATTGCCACTTTCTTTCCAGCTTTTTGCAATCGCTCAACTACCTCTGATTTCTGATGTGGAAGCACTTCAGCAAGTACCTCATCAATGCCAACTTGTTGGGCAATATATTCACCTGCCTTTTTATTGTCACCAGTGATCATCTGCACAGCTATTCCAAGCTTCCGTAGTTGTTGAACTGCAGCTTGAGCACCTGGTTTAACAGTATCACTCATGGCAATAAATCCGACAGTTTTTTTACTCAGTACTACTGCCACTACAGTTTTACCAGCCTGGAGTAGTGTATTCACTGTTGGATGTTCTGTTTCAGCAGTATCTGGACGACGAACTGTTACTTTTTCTCCCGCAACTTCTCCCGATACTCCAATTCCTTCAGTTTGTACAAAGTCTGTTACAGCACACAACGAAAGCTGCTGCTCAACAGCTTTATTTACAATTGCTTGAGCCAGCGGGTGTGCTGAGTTGCGTTCTACACTTGCAGCGAGTTGTATAACTTCGTCTTCACTGCGTTTTGAATTAAGCGAAACACAGTCGGTCACTACCGGCCGACCATTGGTGATCGTTCCTGTTTTATCAAAGATTACTGAATCTACGCTGTAGAGTCTTTCCAAACTTTCCGCATTTTTCACCAAAATCCCAGATTGAGCACCTTTGCCGACACCCACAATAATGGCTGTTGGTGTAGCAAGCCCAAGTGCACAGGGACATGCAACAACGAGTATTCCCACAAATGAAGTCAGTCCTAGTGTGAGGGCGGCGGAAAACCCAATGAAGTAAGCACCTACTGTCAGCCAAGCTACAAGTGTGAGTACTGCTAAAACTAAAACAACAGGAACAAAAACTGCCGAAATTTTATCTGCCAAATTTTGAATAGGGGCCCGAGAACCTTGTGCAGATTGAACAAGCGCAATGATTTGTGACAGCATTGTGTCAGCACCCACCTTTGTTGCGGTAAAAATAATTCTTCCGTGCTTGTTGATTGTGGAACCTATTACTTTGTCCCCCACTTTTTTATCTTGTGGAATGGGTTCACCAGTCACCAGTGACTCATCGATTGCAGTTTCTCCGACAATTATTTTTCCATCGACAGGAATTTTCTCTCCTGGTTTTACAACAATCTCGTCACCAATCATCACTGCTTCAATGGGAATCTGAACTTCCTTTTTGCCACGAATCACAGTCGCAGTTTTTGCTTGTAGTTCTAATAATTTTTCAATTGCCTCACCAGTTTTTATTTTTGAGCGTGCTTCTAGGTACTTGCCCAGAGTAATAAAGCCAATGACGACAATTGTCACGTCAAAATAGTAGTGTTCTGGAACACCTAGAAGTGTCATGAGGGATGGCAGTAACAAGGTCAGTGAACTGTACAAATAAGCCGTCAGTGTCCCTATGCCTACAAGTGTATCCATGTTGGCCACTCGATGATGAAAAAATCTCGAGACGCCATCTAGATATGGTTTTCCAATCCAAAAAAGCATCACACTAGCCAGTACAAGCATAGTTGGAGTTACCAGCATCATCGGGAGTGGAATTTGAGGGATAGTTGTCACAAACTGAGCAAGAACTTCCCAGACCATACTCAAGAAAATAAGCAGTGTGATGGGAAGCGAAAATTGAACTTTTTGTTCAAGTTTTTCAAGTGCTTCTTGTTTGTCCGCTTTACTTTGATCGAGACCCAGGTGCGTTGAATTTGTGTGCTCCATTACCGGTGGTACAGTATCAGTGAGTTTGTATCCAAGTTTCTCAACTTCCTTGTTCATTTCAGAAAGTGAGCTTTTGGCGTTGTCCAAAGTTATTACAGCTTTTTCAGTTGCGTAATTGACTTCACACTCTTGGACTCCGGGGAGTTTTTTGAGTCGCTTGGTAATTACTGCACTACAACTGGCGCAATGCATACCTGAGACTACAAATGTTTTCTTTTCCTGCATTCGCTTTTCCTTAAATTGAAAACCACTCAGCACGATTTTGTTTCAAACTAACCAATGTGGTTTGTAAAAAGTTCTCAACTGCATCAGCATTGTTGAGGACTTCGGTTCTACTACTTTTTGCTCTAATTTCTTGTGTCATTCGAATACCAGCCTCGTGGTGTGCAATCAGTGCATTCAAGAATCGCAAATCAACTGTGGCATCAGTTGTGCCAAGGTTGGCTACAATTGGGTCTCTCACTGAGCGAGTATCTGCATACCAGGCTTTCTTCCAGCCATACAGTTCTTCAATAAGCTTTGGCTCATTAGTTCTAATCTCAGTTGCAAGTTGTTTGAGTTCGGGGCGACTGGTTTGAGTAGCAATTTGTTCAGCGAGGAGTAGTGCTCCCCGATGATGAGAAATCATTGCATTTAAGTAGCGCAGATCAACCAGTGTGTCAGCAGCACCCAAATCCATTTTTGACTGAGTATTCATTGCACTGTATTCAGGTGTAAAGTAGTACCCTGTTCCCATTCCCAGAATGAATATGACAATTGCTAGTGAAAGTGCGAGCGTAACTGATATTTTTTTCATAAAAAACCTATTAATTTGACCTGTTAAATACTTGCATCACTTCTTGAATGGCTTCTTCACTTTTACCAGTATTCATTGCAGTGGCAACGCAACCCTTTAAATGATTTTCTAAAATCAAAGCGTCAATTTGCTTAAGTGCTTTTTGCACAGCTTGTGACTGGTTGATCACATCAATGCAGTACGCATCTTCATCAACCATGGTCATTACTTTTTTTAAGTGACCGTGCGCAATTTTTAATCGATGCTGAATTCTCTCTTGTAGATCTTTTGGTTTATATGCCATATATCCCCCCACTAGGGATATAGTTTAGGCTTCTTTTGTGCAATTTCAAGTAGATCAAATCGTATATCCAATTGTTTGATACAATACACTCATGGCAAAACCAGACATACTTTCAGAAAAAATTATTGCACTACTTGAAAAGAAGCATCTCCTAACTGCGCATGAGATACTTGCACAGCTTGAAAAAAAAGGCACTCCCTATAATAAAACGAGTGTCTATCGCAGCTTAGAAAAGCTGCTCAGTTCTGACACAATTTGTCGTCACGAATTTAATGAGAGTGAAGCAAGTTATGAACTCCATGGTGATCATCATGATCATGTGGTCTGCACAACTTGTGGAATAGTTGAATCGGTAAACTGCAAACTTACCCAGTCCGTTCGTGTACCTGGTTTTTCAATTGATCACCACCACCTTACATTGTTTGGTGTTTGCAAAAAGTGTCGGACAGCGTAACTACCAACCCCACTGCGAATAGTTCTTATTTTCTTGTATCGATTTGAGAGCTTGCTGAATATATCCAATCGTATTCTCAGGAAGATTACTGAGTGGGAACCAGCTAATGTGGTCACACTTATCTTGTTCACAAATCATTGGTTCACCCTCCCAATTTGTAACTACAAAGAAAAAATCCATTCTAATATCTTTGGGGCTTGCCTAGATAACGCGTAGTACAATACGCATAATGTTTGATAAACCAGCAGAATACGGAGAAATAAAACGGCGCCGCATTTCGGACAAAAAGTTTCGGGTGTTGGTGAGATGTTTTTGCACC
>JBILGT010000026.1:0-15843 GCA_044350895.1 Limisphaerales bacterium | reverse complement strand
TGCAAAAACATCTCACCAACACCCGAAACTTTTTGTCCGAAATGCGGCGCCGTTTTATTTCTCCGTATTCTGCTGGTTTATCAAACATTATGCGTATTGTACTACGCGTTATCTAGGCAAGCCCCTACATTAAATCTGATTTGGCCACCCGGCTTTAAATACTTTACAGCACATTCCACAGTAGCTAAGAAAGCAAGTTCTTGTTCAGTTTGCGAGGCTCTTGCAGTTCTCAGCTCAATAATTTTCTTAGCAAAAAAAATAGTGTTCGGAAATATGATTACATCTTGAGAATGAGGAGCAATCCCCCAGTCTTCCTCATTCATATTAATACGAACATACGCAAATCCTCCGGGCACTGTAATAGATTCTATATCAGAAAGTGTTACCATTTCTGGTTTAAGATCTGAAACAGCGCATAAGTATTGTTCAAGATATGCATGTCCTGAGCCGATACTGAGTAGTTTTGTTTGTGCAGTAAAACTTCTCATCAATTCATTATCAATTAAACCTTGGTCAAAGTAATAGCTTGGACCAAACTCCACGTAGACACAGTCTTGCAGTGGAGCATCTGGATCTTTAGCCGTAAAGGCAGATTTGCCTGTTTGCGCTAATTCAGGGAACATTTTAGACTCTAATTTCCTGATAATTGTAAAGTCCATGGTTTCAGATTGTGTTGTCGATTCGCTATGTTCATTCATATCACACGTGATTTCATCTCAATCTTGATTATTATTGCAATTGTATAACGGGTATGCTTAAATTTCATACACTCGCATCAACCTCCCCACCCAAATCTCAAACTCAATCGTATATTCGAGTTCAAAACAAATCCCCTTAGGGTCACAAAATCATACTTACTCTCGTGAGAACTTAAATGATGCAACTAGCGTATTGAATTCTTTTTCATACTTTTTATCAGCAAATATATCAATTGTGCCCTCTTTGAGCGGCAGAATAACACGAACAAATTTTTTGCCCTCATTTACTTCACTTGATTGTGATTGGCCACGCTCCTTGACACCTGCTACTCCATCAACAATGATGGTTTCTTCTGAAAACTGTTCATAGTGGGACCTTGCTTCTAGAAATTCTTGATACGGCCGTTCACTTACTTCAATAGTAATTTGTGCATCTGCCAGTGCTACGTCATCACTCATCATTCTTTTGGGACTTATTCCAATAAATTCAATATTCCTTGGGTACAAAGAACCAAATTCACGAACATACCAGTTGGAAACTGAAGTGAATGAATAACCCACATCACTAGTATATATTTTGACATCTTTGCTATTTATGATGTTTTGTCCACTTTTGTTTTGAATTTGTAGAGTTGTCGGAGACAAGCTAGGTTTTGTATCTGCTGCAGGTGTTTTTACATTTTGAGTGATATGTTTTGGCGAGGGTATAACTCGTATTAAAAAGAATATAGCAAAAAGTCCAGACACAATTATTAGGGTAAAAAATCCATCTCTTTTCTTCATATGTTTCAGTATAACGTACTTATAAACTTTTTTGCCTCCCAACCAAAACCTCAACCTCAATTGAATACTCACACTGTACAAGGCAGTATCAAAAGTACCACAATTATAATATTTGAACTGAATACAAGACACATATAGCAAGCCATAATAATGAGCACATCTTTTTTCAAGCGAGTTGTTTTTATAGCAGCTGTTCTTGTGGCAGTGCTTTTTCAGATGCGCTCAAATGTGCTTGCATTCATTACTTCTTCACTCACTGTTTCACTCAACCTTGATGAAAACTCAGGTCTCACAGCCACTGACCGTTCGGGCAACAGTCACAATGGTACCGTCACAGGCACTCCCACTTGGTCTGGTGGTAGCATTACGTTTGATGGCAGTGACGATAAGATAACCATTGCTGATACAAATGCACTTGACGCTGCTACACACAGTTATGAGGTATGGTTTACCATGCCATCAAGTAGTGACTGGTCAACTGTATCAAGTCAGTACCCACGTTTACACAAAATACTTGACACTCTCAATCTAGTGTCACCAAAGAAAACTTCTGTACAACCAAGCACTGTACCTACGGAACCAACCAAAGCACCTACTGCACCAACCAAGCCAGCTCAGACTATGCAAACTCCCGAACCAAAAAAATCTGGTGGTATCTGGGGTTGGGTGAAGCAATGGTTTAAGTAATGAAAACCTAATTACAGAATACTAGTCGCCTTTTTACTTGCGTTTATTCCCAGTGTGACAAGTAAGAAAACTAACCCTGATTACCGCTGGGCGTGTTTAAGTATCCAGAGCGTGTCTTCATTACTTGATCGTGACCACCGGGCAATCACCTGCTCTGCTTCTGGCGGGTTAACTTTCATCCAGTCACGCAAATGATTTGCTACTGATTTCTTTACAAACTTTATTTCATCTTCTTTGAGCAGTTCTAGAATCTCAAAAACTGGTTGTGGGTTATCTTTCCACACATCCAGCTTTGGAGCCCACGGTAGTTTCGGGCGCAGCCCTTCAGAGGCCAAACGGCGTAAATGAAAATTGTCACTTTGAGCCCAGTCCTTACAAACTGCCAGACATTTGTCAGGATACTTGCGGGCAAACGGCCGAATTGCATACTCGCCGGTATTCCGCTTGGTGATCTCTGCCAGAGCATTGATAGAAAGTTCAAAATCATCTAAACCGTATTTTTCAATAAACTTTCCCACCGGCATCAACCAATAAAAATTAGTAAACATGCCTGTTTCTTTTTCATTTTCTGGCCCAAGTATCTGTAGTAACACTGCCATAGCCTCAGTGTACTTTTGTGGCAAGTATTTTTTGAGGGCATCAGCAATAATTTCTACCCGCTCTGTGTACCGCTTACCCACTACTTCATTTTTGACTGACGTACAAAATTCTTTTTTAGGAAATTTCGTATCAACAACACTGATTCTATCTGCAAGTAGCTGAGCAAGTGATTCACCGAATGCTTCTGTAATTGAAATTTTTCCGGTTTCAGGGTTTGTAAAAGAAGTTGCAGTAGGTGGGGATGCGGTCATATCTTCATAAGTATAATATACCTCTATAACTTTATGACAGAATTAAAACAAACTCACACATAGCTAGTGTCTAGCTTAGTTTGTTAAGTATGCTTATTCTACTTTACCTTCAAATGCTGTAATAATAAATACATGCAATCAACCACTCCCAGTGATCAGTCATATGAAGAAGAAATACATGCTGTACCCATCATAGAAACATCACCAAGAAGTAATCTGTCACAAATAATTTTATTGATCATCGGAGCTGTTATCCTGAGTGGAGTAAGCTACTATATTGGAACGCTTAAAAAACAACCAGTTGCTGTTTCTGAGCCACAAGAATCCCCGCTCTCAGTTCAACAAGAAACAGTTACCGCTCCTGATACAGACTTAAATGAGTGGGAAACATATACCGTTAAAGAATTACACCTATCCTTGAAACTTCCTAAAAGCTTCAAAAAATACGGGGAATTTAAAGAGACTACGTTTGGCAATGATGCAGGTGGAACCCAAGTGTGCGCCACATTCACGAAGCAAACTTCATCAGTAATCAAACAAGTATTTGCAGGTATTAGTAGCTGTGTTACAAACAAATTTGGAATTGGGACAACATCAGTAGAATTTTCAGCTCCTCGCGAGAGTGGCTTTGCCGATGGACAAGGATTTAAGATACAGAATGGTAAATTCTATGCAAAAACACCGGTCAACAAAGAATGGGAAATACCGCAAGAATTAGTCACAAAGGTTGAGAATTCCAATGGTTTAGAAATAATTAAAGTAACAGGTGCAAAAGAATACAGTGCTGCTATGCAAATGCATGTTGAAGTGATCGGGACACCAGGGAAAGGTAAAGTAGGTGCACTAGTAAATACACAAGATATTAACTACCCGGGTTTTACTATGGAGATGGAACTAGACGATCAATTAACAGAAGAAGTTTTTGATGAAATTCTTAAGAGCTTACACGTAGTTAAATAAATACTTAGACTTATCAGTCGATGAATAAATTCAGACAGAAATTGATAGAATATAAGAATGAGCACAAAATCTCCTGAACAAACTTTTTCGAGAGAAAACATTTCAGATGCTGGTGCGAGAGTTGGTCTAGGTGCTTTGGCTGAAGTAAATCGACTCAAGGGAACTAGCTTCTATCTCTGGGGTTCACAAGGCCGTGCTATAGCTGCAATTGCATATGAAAAAGGTGTTAATCACCTCAATTTCCATGACATTAAAGATTGTTTTAAGCCTAAAGAGGGTTGGTTAGACATAGATTTTGCATTTACTCCCGATGAATATAGTTGGGATGAGGCCTGTACGTTGTGTAAAAATATATATGACGCGACAAGTGAAAGTGTAGTCTTGGATCCACACTACTTTCTTATTGATAATGGCCTGATGTATTCATCTCCATTTAAAAGTCGAAATAGCTATGTATTTGAACTGAGAAACACAATAAGTATTCAATTGCCCAATGGGGTAATTAAGTGTGCAAGTTTAGAGACGCAACTAGCTTTTTTGAAACGACCAGATATTGCTCTGCCTCCAAAATATGAACAGTACATGGCCGAGTATCTACAACGCTTCCCAGAATTTGCTAATATCAAACATCGAAGTATCGATGCGGTTGAGTATGAACTGCTACTCAGAAAACACGGCGTTGATAAGACTGTGCTTCAGCTGGTGTATCATTCTGCTGTTCCAACAGAACGCAGAGGTGAATTCGCCCGGTTACGAAATCTTCTCAGAGGCAAAAAAATTAATACAGCTGCCCAGCCAATTCCTGGTAAAACATTAAACTTCCAAAGTACAACTCCATTGTTTTGGTAAAGAGTGACAGTTCTTTTGACTCACTTGCATCCTACTTTCTATCCGCCGCTCTTGAAATTGTCTCTAACACCAACTCTGGCACATACAAAAATTGATCTTTTTTATAGCCATTTTGCAGTAGTGCATCACGCACACTGGCGCTCAAAACAACTGGGGGAAATAAATACTCTCCTGCTGTTTTACCACTGGAACGTTCTACGACAGTTTTTAAAGAATCATAGACAGAGTTAACGTTATATTGGTTCCAAACTTCAGTAAAAGACTGCTTGGTTTCTGCAATCGTTACTACTTCATCCATCTCATGATCTGCAACAAATTGTTCACCAATAAAGTCACCTTTCCCCACAAACAGAAGCGAGTGTCCTTTTTTTCATTGCCCAGTTTTGCTCACCATTTTTGACTCTCTCTTTCAAGATTTCTTGTGCATCAAATACTTTATCCAACCAAGTTTTGCGTTCCAATCTTTCAAGAAGATTTTTAATCCCAACAATTCCAAATGAGTACAACACTATATTGGGCAAGTGATAGACAATGTTTTGTTTTTCAATGGGGTTACTTAAGATGCTCCATAAATAGTCCACTTCATCAGGTTTGAGTGGTCCACAATTAACAACTTTTGTGCGATTTCAATAAGGTGACTTTTCGAGTGTTTCATTGTGAGAGATTATAACTCACCAAGATAATGGCGCAGCTTTTCTTTATAAACAATTCGTGCTTGTGGATCAGACAAGAAACTTTTTTTTGTGAGTTCTTGATTAAAGGTATCTCCTGTATATCTTGGAAAAATGTGCAGATGGTAGTGGAAAGCATGCTGGTCACCAGCAGGTTCGTTATTTTGTCTGATGGTAATT
Source organism: Limisphaerales bacterium (assembly GCA_044350895.1). Classification (GTDB taxonomy): domain Bacteria; phylum Patescibacteriota; class Microgenomatia; order UBA1400; family PJMF01; genus OMIS01. The sequence continues at coordinate 10,164 of JBILGT010000026.1, read as the reverse complement.
CCATCACATTTATATGCTCGTTTCATAACAGTACTCATATGTTTGGCCACATCAAAAATGCGATGTCCGATCACTTCGGGAAGATCATATATATTCTCAAAATGCTCATTGGGCACGACAATCAAATGTCCTTCGTTTCCTTTGATCCAAAACGAGTTAATCCAGACACTTACCAACTCATCACGAAAAACCAAATCAGCCTGTTTCAAAAGCGTGTCATCACTTTCCACACCAGTAACTCCTAAACATATTGGACAAACATAATTTTCAGGTGCGTTTTGTTTCATAACAGTTCTTATTATATCTTCCACAACTCCCACTGCACACCATCACCACACTGCGCCTAACCATCTGTCAGACTTACGAGCTGTAGTGATAAATACAGTCTGCAATGTATCTAGAGTTGTGCCCGCTTGTGTCAATTCAGTGGCAAATTTTTTTGCAAAGTTGCCAGCTATTGAGGCTAATAAAATATTGTTTCGCATATCTTTTATTGTACTACCTTGAGACATAAATTTTGTATATTTTCTACTAACATTAAATGAATCCTCAAGTAACAATCATTGAAACCAACCTCACTTAGATCTACACTAGAACTATATGCAAACCAAAAAAACTCTTGTCGGTAATTGTTATAGTTGTATGATGCCTTTTTCCAAAGACCCACTTGGTGAAAATCGTGAAGACGAAAAAAATTGTAGCTACTGTTTTAAAGACGGTAAGCTCTGCTATGAAGGAACTGATGTCAAAGAATTTAAAAAGGCAATGATAGCTGCAATAGTGGCACGTGGTGAAAGCCGCATCAAAGCCCACATTTTTGCATTCATGGCAGGATTTGCACCACGCTGGAAGCGCAACTAGTTTATATTCATGACTTCCTATTTCTCATACAGATCTCTCTGTGATACGATTTTTATGTGCAACCCGATTCACTACCTAAATATATCCCCGAACAAGCTGAAGTTATTGAGAAAAAAGAAGAAAATCCAGTAAAGTGGGAAAAACGTCGTAAAACTATACGAGCTATTGCCGAGGCAATTGTCCGAACTATAGAGCAGATGGAAGCAAAGCTTGATCCCAAAGGCTCGGAGCATCGATTGCGCATTTCCGATCTTAAACAACTCTTAGAAATAAGTCCTAATCCTGAAAAAGTTGAAGAACTGATCATAAAAATAGTATTTGGGAGACTGCGCACCTACTTAAATTATCGAGTCCTTGGAGTGGCAGCAGAAGGCGGACTCACGCTCTTTAACACTCCAGCTGGTGCTGATGGTTACTTGCCCGATTTTGCACAAGGACCGTATGCAGATATTGGCAAAGCCAGTTTTTTGCTTACTTCTTTATTTTTGCAAATTGGACATGAGTCCATAGAAGGTGACTTAAATAAAATTATCCAGCATGATTTAGAAGAGATTTTGCTTGAAATACAACAAGCTTACAGTCTCGAAAAAACTAAAGGAATTGTTCCAGATGTTTCAAAATGGATTAAGGACACCAAGATCCACAGCTTAGCTGAGGCTGAAAAGGTGTATCCATACATCACCCAAATCATACCAGCAATTTCGACACAGCTTGGAATTTTTACCTTGCAAGGCAACTACACACTAGCCGGCATCTATGCAGGTTTGGCTGGTTTATTTATTGGTCTGCAAAGTGCTGTGTCAAAAGACATTGACCATCCATTTTACCGCGCCCTTCGTTCTACTCCACTTGCCACCATCATTCCAAGTTTGATTGCGCTTTTTGAGGCTGACGCACTGGCTTCTTATAAAGATACGTTTTTACCAGTTATCTATTTGCTCCAGAGAATTGCTCCCAACATTGATTCTCAATCCTCTGTCGAAAAATCTAGTGAAGTTATGCGTGCAATCCGTGAGATGAACAAGCAACTGTTTGAGATAAATACGACATTGTGTACTGAAAGTCAAAAAACAACATATCGTAAAGAACGACTCCAGCAACTACTTAACGCTCCTGTCAAACAACCACTCCTCACCTTTCAATCTGTAACAGTTGAAAAACCAACCACACCAGATTTGAGCCAAACTGAATACATCACTCAAAAACCAGAAAAGACCAATCCTACTGATGTATATCCGTGGATGCAAAGCTTGAGGCGAAGATCGAAAGCTGTTATGACTGGCATACCAGTTGAGCAACTGACTCCCAAACCAAAGTATGACTATCCTGCTGTAAAAGAAATTGTTGAAACTCCCACAGAGCAGCCTCAAGCAGTCTTTATAGATTTTTGCGTTCAGCTCCAAAGTGGTAATCTCGAAGCTGCCGGTGGCAATCAAATGCTGCTTAATCGAACAACAGTTGCAACAGAGCCAGGGAAACTGTTTGAGGTTCTCCGGGCTGGTGAACAAGTGATGCGTGCACTCGCGCTGGTGAGAAAATCGAGCGATGGTATGTGTGTGATTACTAGCACAGAAAGTACAAAGAGCAGTGTTGTAGATGATATTGACACCGTCTACTGTGATCTTAAAACCGAAGAAGATCGTATCGAATACTCAAGAACATACTTTCACGACTATCCACTGAGTGCTAATGAAAATGAAGAAGAGTTTGCGCAGCTTGTTACTTTTCTGGAAGAATCTGGTTTGCTCAGTCAAGCTGAAATTACTGACTACCTACAACACAGAGCAGGTAATAAAGGTCTGTCGGGAGGACGTTCAGAACTAAGATTTAAACTGCAACTTCTGGAAGCATTTAGCACAAAAAGCGATATCGTTGTCATTCATAAACTATTTGATAAGTTTTCCAAATTGGGACCCGCTGAAAAAGCAGTGATTTTAAAATTTTTAGTATCGCAAGCGCAATCAAAAGTGATTATCTACTCTCGTCCTGAAGGAACTGAATCTCTAGTGCTCAGTAATCCTGATTTTTGTCAACACATCACCCGCACCCACCTCAAAAAAAAAGAGCGCATGTTGGCATCAGACCCAACAGTTGATGATCTATTCCAACTCTTTGATGAGTTTGAGGTTCCATACAGCCTTCCAGTAAACTACGAGCGAACTGCACCAGAACGTTCTCATGACAAAGTAATTACTGCTGCAGATTGGGCTGATCTCAATTCTATTCAGCGAGGTAGGCCATTTAACACGCCGTTTGAACTTTTTTCTGATATAACTACTGAAGGCACCACAGAGTTACACCGAATGACTGTTGCAGATCTGCGCAGATATGTGGAAGAAAATGAAATTGATTCTCGGATAACATTGCCTGACGTAGCAGACGATGCAAGGGAAGTATTATTTAGAAGAACGCAGTCTATTGAACTCGATATTGTCTACACTGCCCCAGATGGACAAAAACACTATTTATATGAACAGTCCCAACGTCGCATTGATACACAAGAAGTTCGTGATCGTAACCGTCGCGGTTTGGCAATGAAGTTTAATCCTCAGTTGTATCCCAACCTTGATGAAGGTCAGCTTCCTGTTGAACTTGTCTCAGGGCTAATTGCAAAAGAAATGGCTGCTCATCAGCAACTTCCCATCAATGAAGAAGCTATGAGTATGACACACCAAGAAAATATTTTGATGTTTAGTAACACCTATTCGTTGCCGCTTCATATCACGACAACTCGGTATGAACTTGAGATTGATGAAGAGACATATACAAAACTACTTGCTGGATTTACTGCCCTCAATACAGCGAGCAAAACAGTAGGTCACTATGTTTTCAAAACCTTGTAAACGAGCTTGAATATTTGAGCCACTCCTTTTCAAACTCATTAATTCTTTACAAAACACAGTGTTATAATTTTGGCTTATATATATTTTTAAACTACATATAAAGGCTTCATATGTTCAGAGAAGAAAATATAGAATCAGTCGATACAGCAATAAATAATCCTGAACAATCCATACACCCTAGTAACGTAGATAACGATGTTGCCGTGCTGATCGCTCTTATCCAAAGCTTTAAAATTTCTACTACACATGCTGAGGAAGCGGCATTACGTACATTCTTCCAAAGACACCCCGATTCTATTCACACTTTCATTCAATTTTCGCCAGGATTTTGTGTGTATCGAATGCTCAATCCAGCTATTCTCATTCAGCGATATGACGACACTGTTCTGCAGATCATTTCAGAAACAAATCGAATGTTGTCACTGGGAATGTTTAACCCCTATTTTCTTATTGAAGTTCCGCAACATAGCGCGATGGTACCGGTCACACGTACCAGTTTTCAACCTACCAGCCAGGAATCAAAACTAACTCCAGTTCAAGTAAAAAGATTTGCTTCTTCTTCTGGACACGGAGCAGAACCAACAAAAATCCTTCCTCCGGAAGAACGCCAAATGTTAGTTCGTAATAATCATGTTGTCAGAACGATCGAAAGTTTGAATGACTGGGTAGTTTCCCATAAAAATGTTTTATATGCTCGATTAAAAACTTTACTGAGCACCATGCCTTTGGAGCAACTTGAATCACTTGTTAGTCAGTTAGAAGTAAATTTGCCTGATGCAGAAGATTTTGCTAATAATCTTAGTGAAGTTTCAAAAGTAAGAAATGATACTCCAATTACATATCGTGCTGATTTAATTGATAAACTATACCTTGTAGTTTTAGGACTTCGCTTTGATGCTGCAAAGTTAGCAAAAGTTAAAGAAGTTTTACAACTTCTTGATACAAATAATCCCCAACTGGTTATTACTGCATTTCTTATTTCACTCGGGATTAATGATCAGTTGTGTAAACAAATCTTAGGCCTCAGCTCAGTTGAGTTTACTGAACTCGAGAATCAGATTGGAAAGACTTTCCAAAAACAACTTGGAACTGAAGCAGCACCGACTGCAATTCCATCAGTTGCTCTTGCCAGGGAATTTTCTACATTTTCTGAATGGAACCCTTACCTTGATCTGGCAAAGTCAGCATTTGAATTTATACGTTTCCAACGCTACTTAACAACATTGGAGGAAAAAAAGCAGCTAGTAGTAACAACACTTACACCGCCAGAATTGGAAGCATACTTTGCGCTCTATGCACAGCAAGTTTGTATACCTGAGCATCGGATCCCCTTCCCAGGAGCGTTGGAAATTGCTAGAGAATTTATAAATAGTCCTTCTTTTTCAAAAGTAATTTCATTTACGCTTAGTATGTATGAAGCTTCAGAAACTTTGGTGAATTTTTCAAGTAAAATCCTCAAATCCAGAGCACAAAAATATTTAATTAGTGTTTCAACTGCGGGAGCAGTGCTGAGTAGCTTGCTCAAAGTTGAAAGCTATGCGACAACAGATACACGATTTATTGACCAAGGAACACTCATTTGGTTTGGGGCTGCTCTGCAAAAAGCTCAAAAAGAAATGCGCAAAAAACAATCATAAAGGACGCATCTCACCCCAGTTTTCCCCCATCTTCACATCAACTTCGATTGGGACTGAGAGTGGATAGATTTCACACATTATGGTACGCACTTTTTCTATAAATTCTTGCAAAAATTTCTTGTCATTTTTTACTTCAAAAACTAAGTCGTCATGAATCTGTAGCAGTAATTGGACTTCAGGATTTTTTTCTATCACTTCATTGTGAATCTCAATCATTGCCTTTTTCATTAAGTCTGCGGCAGAACCTTGAATTGGATAGTTAATCAAAACGCGACGCATCGAATTATCGATTGTCTTCTGACCTTCTTTTTCAAATACAAATCGTCGTCTTCCCAAAATTGTTTCCACAAAGCCTGTTTTTGCGCCATTTTTAAGAAACTCATCGTAGTACGTTCGAATACTTGGATATGTTTTGTAGAACTCGGTAATAAACTTCTGTGCAACATCAACGGGGATATGCAGCTGTGAACTCATTCCAAAACTACTCATGCCATATACCACACCAAAATTAATTGTCTTTGCAATCATACGTTGCTCTTTAGTGACTTCACTATAGGGCACATGAAAGATCTCGGAGGCAGTGGTGGTATGGACGTCTTTTTTCTCCTGAAATGCTTTCAACAATGTCTCTTCTTTGCTGAGATGTGCGAGAATTCTCAGTTCCTGTTGTGAGTAGTCGAAAGAAACTAGGACATTTCCTGGTGCAGCTTTAAAACATGATTTAATTTTTTGACCAAAACCAGTTGATGCAGGAATATTTTGTAGGTTGGGATTGGAGGAAGAAAGACGACCCGTACTCGCTATGACCTGACTGTAGATAGTGTGAATTCGACCATCTTCAGCCACTGCAGAGATCAATGTTTCAATATATGTAGAGCGCAACTTTGCGAGTTCACGATATTCAAGGAGTTTTTGAATAAAGGGAAAGCTCTCCGCATATTGAGAAATTTCACCTTCGTTGGTGGCATACTTACCGGTCTTTGTTTTCTTGAGAGGGACCTGTAGCTTTTCAGCCAAAAATGTACCAACTTGCACAGGAGAGTTGAGGTTAATATCAAATCCCACTTCTTTTTTCATTATTTCAGTGAGTTCTGCCACAGCTGCATCAATTTCTGTACTGACTGTTCGTAGTTCTGTAACGTCCAGTGTGATGCCGTTTTTCTCCATTTGCCAAAGTACGGGAATGATCGGAAGTTCAACTTCTTGCAAATATCTTTCGAGTCGAGGAGCTTCCCCAAGTAGAGCAATTTGCTTTTCAGCCAGTTTTTCAACAGAATCAACTTTATATTTTGCTTGCGTTACTTCCAAGCTTCCGACGTATTGACCACTCAGCAATAAAAACTCAGCAATCATGCAGTCAAAAACTTCAGTTGCAGACTCATTTTTATAGTGTGCTTTCCAGTCCCAAAGTACGTGTTTCATATAGGTGTAATTATAAAGGTGATTAGTGGAAAAAGAATAGAAGTTTGATAGAATGATGAGCATGCAAGAACAACATCAACAGCAATATGGCTTTGATTTATCTACAATCAAAACTAAAGAGCAAAAAGAAGCCGAACGAGGCCAAATCATTGCCAGAAACGTGCGGATTTTGGAGGCACAATGTTGGCCTGATGCCCAGGATCTTCCAGAAGAAGAAGCACATTTAAAGGGTACAGTTGGTGGAGGAGATCGCTACTCTGAAAATGGCGTTGTTTTTACAAGTCTTTGGCTCACGTATAACACTAGAACTGGAGCACTAGAATACATTCCAGATGTTGATGATCTACTGACACCAGTTAGAGATGGTGACTATTCCAAACTACATACATATCTTGTTACAGAGAATGAAAAAATTGTCCAACGAAAAAACAGTTGGGGTAAACCTGTAGGGTGGAAACATATAGACGGGATTTATACCATTCTTACTCATACTCCAACTGACTGGCTAACAGATCACGCTGCTTCTGCAGCAATTGCACAACGCTATGGTGATGGTGATGGGATTGATCCATACAAAGCTGATAAAAATAGAATTCTCCCACAACGTCAAATTGTTCAGGTGCTACGAGAATACGGGGGACGTGTACAAGGGGTTACAGAGCGAATTGATCAATCACAATTTGTATCTGATCCAAAAGACAGTGTTTTAATTGAGTCTATTAATGCTTTCAATAAAAAGCATAGCAGGCCAATCGAGCAAGAATTGTTTCGAGGCATGGAAACACGAGTAGGTAAACCTACTTTAAAAGAAAGAATTACAACGAAATTTTCACAACTCTTTTCACGAGTGCGGAATTTGTTTAGTCGTAACTAACCCAAATAGTAGTACCAGTTGCTACATACACGTAGCATACAGTATACTTCGCGGGCATCATGAATATCATTACCCAAAACGAAATTAACTTACTTATTGATCTTGTACTCAGTCTCTTAGCCGGATTTGTAATTGGTGTGGAACGAGAATCGAGAGGAAAAGATGCTGGCATTAGTACCCACACCATGGTCATCACTGGCGCCATGCTTTTTACCTTTCTTTCATCTATTGTTGACCCCATGTCTCAGTCACGCATTGCTGCACAGATTGTATCGGGAATCAGTTTTTTGGGAGCAGGATTGATAGTTAAAGATGGTGCAAACATTCGCAATCTCACAACTGCAGCCAGTATATGGGTGGCAGGTGCAATTGGTATGGCCTTTGGATTTAACTTCCATGTAATTGGAATTATTGTGACTGTGGCGGTAGCATTTATACCGCGCATTCCACACATCAACAAAATGAGCCCTGAGGCACTCATCACATTTGATACAAAGCGCACACGAAGAAAATCAAAAAAATAATTTCAAATATTTAATATAATTTTTGAGGTTTAAAACGAACAAGGGCTCGGCAATCTGTTGTAGACCACCGAGCCCTTTGTTCACGTACTATTACTTACTTTCAAAAATCCTAGCCACCCCCTTTCAGAGGCGCTGTCTCCACGACAGGGACGTAGACGACGTGGACAACTTCCACGCCGTTACTGACTTTCGACTCATTGTTGCGGAAAATCGTGAAGGCTCCTTTGCCCGTTGCAATCGGCTTGGCAAGAATAATGATATACACGATGACCTTCGCCGAGATTGGTGGACAAGTGATTGTCCACCCCTCTGGCGAAACGGTGCAGGTCCCCCCAGGTAACGGCCCCTCGACAGTGGCCCAAGTGGGCACTCCGATCCGCTCAAAGAGCAGTGAGGGGAACACAAAGGTGTATGCGGGGGTTTGACACGATCCCCCGCCATTGGGATGAACCACCACGGACATGATTTTTAGCGCAAGTGTCTTGATGTTCACCCGGGGAGGAGCCGTGGACTCCTCGACAACATCACAGATCGCATCGGGATTTTGCAAGGCCTCCTCCTCGGCAGCCACAACTGGCGCTGTCACCGCATCTTGAGCAAACAGGTTTTTTGATTGTGCACCAAAAAGCAGCGCAAACATGAGCAAAACTGGCAAGCACTTGCGTAAAAACTCGGATTTCATGTTTTTTCTCGCTTAATCAACTTAGTGATAATCGCAGCGTGTCACGCCGCGATGGGAAAAGGCGATCAGCAACGCGCCGACTCCTTTCTCCAGAATAAAAACGAATCAGAAACACCAGATCATTTGCATTCTAGAGAAGGAAGCGGCACTACGTAATAGCATGTGAACGAGCGCCAAACTATGGGTTTGGCTCCAGTTTGACTTGCATCCACTTACGCAGTGTAAATAGTGCAAATCATCAAGGTATTATACAACAAAACGAGTGTATAATACACATTCGATATGCAATATGCAGAGATAGGAAGTTTCTTCGCCACTGACTTACCAAGGCGTGATGCTTGGAACAGAGCTACGGACATTTCTCAAAAATTTAATCCTGATTCAATGACACTTAATGATCTGGGAATTGTTATTGGTGCAGGAACTATTTTTTCTGCAGTAGTCAGGGAAGGTCACCATAGGTTAAGTAAACTATTACAAGTATTTGGACCCCAACAGTTGGTGGCTTATAATCCCGTTGTAAAAAATCCAGATGACATGGACCGTGATGTTGAAATTAATGCGCAATGTGGCGTTGCAACCATCAGTGACTTTTTAGCATTATGCCTGCTACAAAATTTTATTGGTGACGAATAATGTAACTTGGTTGCAAAACATACACATTATCTTCTCTGTTACCATACAACTTGCTTGAAATTTTCGTAAAACCAAATGATTCATAGAGTCGTTGCACATGTACATTCCAGTCAGAAGAATTAGTTTGCACACAAAAACGGAGCTGGCCATCTAGATCTAGGAATCCAGTTTTAGTATTGAAGTCCAACCAAGATTGCACTATAAACTTGCCTAAGCCTTTTTTTTGGTAGTTGGCAGCAACGGCCAAATCGTTCAAATAAATGCAGTTTTCTGGATATTGTTCATTTCCTTCGCTCTTTCGCTCATAACCAATAACTACTCCAGCAAACTCACCCTGTTCCGTCAGGGCAATCAAACTATGCTGCCACTTACTATACAAAACACGATCTCCTTTTTTTGAAGCAAGAATTTGTTCAGGATTATGTCGATCTACTTCAGGAATTAAATCCAAAGCGGTACAAATATCAGCAACATATTTTTGTGCCAACTCGTATGTGAGTTTATAAATACTAAATTGTTGTAATTGATACAGTGATTTCATAGCCACAATTATACGACACTGCTGAATTCTAATGCGAATCGCAACCCCCTCGTGATTGTAAGTATCTCACAAAGACTTCTTTTGGTGTGGAATAATTGAGACACTTGCGTGGACGATCATTCATTTCTTTAACCATGGCATCAA
>JBILGT010000005.1:0-48672 GCA_044350895.1 Limisphaerales bacterium | reverse complement strand
AACGGGACAATGGAGTTGATTGAACCACAGGATCTGGTTCCTGGAGACATACTTGTTTTAGATGAAGGTGACAAAATTCCGGCAGATGCACGTGTCATCAGTTGTAAAAATCTCCAAACTATCGAATCCGCACTGACTGGTGAGTCATATCCCACCGAGAAAACCAGCCGCACACTTTCTGCCAGTGCTTCACTCTCAGATCAAACTAATATAGTTTTTATGGGTACACTCGTATCACGAGGAGTTGCCGAAGTTGTTGTTGTAGCAACAAGTATTTCTACACAGTTTGGCAAAATTGCTGAAAATTTGCAGACAATTACTGAACTCCCCAATCACTACGAGAAACGTACTCGCAAGCTCAGTTCACAAATGGTGGTTGTAGCTGTGTCATCTGCGGCTATTACTTTCTTAGTTGGCTTCTTTATCAGACAGTTTGAACTCTACGACATGATTATCTATACAATTGCGACGTTGGTTTCTGCTCTTCCGGAAAGTCTCCCAATTATTTTAGTTTTAGTTTTGGCTGTCGGAGCACAACGCATGGCAAAGCGAAATGCAATTGTACGCCGACTGCCTGCTACAGAAACGCTGGGTGTTGTATCAGTGATTATGACTGATAAAACTGGGACATTAACCAAAAATGAAATGCAGGCGCAGCGCATACTGTTACCGCACCAAGATATTATCGAAGTGCATGCAGGTGAAGCTGAAGATACAATTGAGCGACTACTTACCCAAAATAATCAGCCGCTCATTTTTGATAAGCACCAGCAACTGCAAAAGATTCTGACAATTGCGGCACTCTGCAACAATTTAACTCAGTGGGTTGATACTTTAGGCAGTGGTACTTTTAAGAATAAAGAATCCGTGGGAGATCCTACAGAACATGCGCTGCTGCAACTAGCCATAAAAACAGGTATGTATGATAAAACGTATTCCAATCTTCCTGAAAAAATTGATGATCTGCCGTTTGTCCAGGAACTCCGATTGCGAGCATCACTTGTTTCAGATCGCACTGACTCACATGAGAAAGAAGTGCTGGTAATTGGAGCACCTGAAGCGATTATTGAACGCTGTAGTTTCTACATGCATAACAATAAAATTGATCGCTGGAAAAAGAGTGAAAAAGATGCATTTATCACTGAGACACATGCCCTGACCAATCAAGCAATGCGCGTAATTGCGTGTGCATATGTCAAAACTTCTCCACAACAGAAAAAAGTCAGTAAGTCGGATCTACAGAACTTGGTGTTTGTAGGTTGTGTTGGACTGTTTGATCCGCCTCGTCCAGAAGTAAATCAAGCAATCGCAACAGCACTCGCTGCAGGAATCCGAGTTATTATGGCCACAGGGGATCACCCGAAAACAGCACTCGCCATTGCCAAACAAATTGGACTACTTCCCGAAACTGCTTCAGAATCTAGTGTTTTAACGCAGGACGAAATTTCAGAACTCACTGATGTTGATTTGAAAGAAGAGTTACAAACAAAAATAATTTTGGCACGCTTAACGCCCAGCACTAAATTACGTGTAGCAAAAATTTTGCAGGAACAAGGTCATGTGGTGGCAATGACTGGTGATGGTGTGAATGATGCTCCGGCACTGAAGCAAGCCGATGTGGGAATTGCGATGGGCAAAAAAGGCACTGACGTAGCTCGTGAGGCAAGTGAGATTGTTTTGGCTGATGATAATTTTTCATCAATAGTGAATGCCATTGAAGAAGGACGTGTGCAGTTTAGTAATGTGAGACGTACTAGTTACTTTTTAATTGCTACTAATGTTGCAGAGAGTTTGGGACTGCTAATTGCGCTGCTATTAGGGTTTCCCCTCCCATTACTACCATTGCAAATTCTCTGGCTCAACATTGTAACTGGTGGTGTTACCGATATCGCCCTCACCACAGAGCCCGCGCATAAAGATGTCATGCGAGTTAAGCCAAGAAATCCATCTGAAAACATATTGATTGCAAACTTCATACCACTCTTTTTAACAATCGTTGCGAGCATGGTTCTTGTATTGCTTGGTGTCTTTCTCTATTTCCTGCCGGAAGGCGTTGAAAAAGCCCGAACAGCTGCCTTTGCAGTTATTTCAATATCACAACTTTTCAATATGTTTACGATGCGTTCACTGCATCAGTCTGTGTTTGAAATTGGACTATTCAGTAACAAAATTGTCAACATAGTTTTTTGTATTTCACTTACATTAATGCTTATAGTAATGTATATTCCAAAGCTCCAACAAACATTTGGATTTGTGTCACTCACACAATATGAGCTGTCTGGAATCGCAGTGATCTCACTATTAGTATTCGTAGCAGCAGAAGTTGTCAAAAAAATTCGACCAGCTGGTTCCACATATATTGCTACAGCTGCGGAGTAGTAAATGAATGTTGAAATACCATTTTTGCAGGAAATAAATCCAGCCGTTATTAAACAGCTGAATGATTTCTCAGTTGAAAACGAAGTCTAAAAAATATGAGTCACAATCAAAAAATTTTCACTGACACAATCATGCAGTCACTCTATGAGCAGGTATACGCTGTGCATGGTGACTTGCCACTAATTACTGCCGCACAACCTGAAAAACACTTTGGCCATTTGGTTGAGTCAATTATTAGTCAACAACTTTCTACAAAAGTAGCAGATATTATTGCAGCACGAGCACTCGCACTATCTGGAGGTACCTGGGACCCATCTACTGTACTAGCAATTGAACATGAGACATTACGAAGTGCCGGACTTTCAAATTCAAAAGTTCTCTACATTAAAAATATTGCACAAGCATGGACTGACAAAACAATTGTGCCTACAGAATTCAACAATCTTTCAGATGAAGAAATTATCACTCAGTTAGTAACTATCAAAGGTGTTGGTCGTTGGACGGCAGAAATGTTTTTGATCTTTTGTTTGGGAAGAACTGATGTATTTTCTGCTGGTGACTTTGGCCTTCGAAAGGCAATTAGTGCGGCATACAACCTCCCAATGACTACAAAACCGGCTGAACTTCTTGTGTTAAGCCAGCAGTGGCAACCACACCGCTCACTAGCTTCAAGAGTGCTCTGGAAATCACTTGAGTTAGCCCAATAACAACCATCTCCAGCTGTTGCTGCAAAAATATTCTTGTAAAATAAGTGGGCATGCCAAGTTCGGTGACACTTAATCGTATTACGTACATTCGCGGCTTTGCTATTTTGGCAGTAGTTACTATTCACGTACTTTCAAGTTTGCCAGGACGGGTTTTTGCGGCATTCGAACACAATGCTTTGTATATTTTCATTGATCAATTCTGTAGAGTGAGCGTCCCATTATTTTTGGCTGTTTCTGGGTATGGGTTAATGCGAAAGTATGAAAATAACTGGAATCTAGTGACGTTCTTTCAACGAAGAATTTTGCGCCTCATTCCGTTATATCTCGTATGGAGTATTGGATTCTGGTATCTATTTAGACTAATTCCCGAGTGGTATGCCACCGCAGAACCAGTTCCACTTTGGCAAGCCATCGTTTTTGGGAGTGATTATCATCTCTATTTTGTACCATTAATCTTTCAATTTTACTTTTTGTTTCCCATACTTCTCAGCTTAGTCAAACGGATGCCTATTCTGACACTTGTTGGCAGTGTGATTTTGCAAGCTGGCAGTATTATGTTTTTTCAGTGGCAAGCAAAACAGCCAGGGACACAACTTTTTGCAACAGATCAGGAACAGTACTTACTTTTTATTTCGTGGCTGAGTTACTTTGTCATGGGGATGTTCTTGGCAAAAGATACATTAAAGATTCCATTCTACGGTATTATTGCCTGCTGCGTTATTTGGGTACTGAGTTACTACAGCATGGTGACGGAAGCATTGACAAGTATTAGTGGTGGACTTGACCCACTGTATGCACTCAAATTTACCCGTTTGACTGTCATACCATTTGCACTGAGCAGTATTATAGTTACGCTATTATTTCCTATTTCAGGATTCACAATTCCTGCATTTCTGCGCTCCTTTTTTATGAAAGTCGGCCAACTTTCTTTTATTATTTTTCTGTGTCATACTTTAGTACTGCGTTTGATATTTGGCAGACAAATTCCTGGGATAACTACTACAGACCTGTTATTAACTGCTACATTTGTAGTGGTACTCGTCGCGATTTCACTCAAAATTGAAAAGAATTAGCTCACTGGCTTTTTTTGCCTTGTTTTGGTATAGTTTGCAGTGTCTGGAGAGGTCGCATAGTGGCCGAGTGCAGAGGTTTACTAAACCTCCGTAGGCTCAAACCTACCGCGAGTTCGAATCTCGCCCTCTCCGCATTTTAATTCTAAAATACCATTATCAGCATCGTATGGAAAAATACAAAGTCAAAAAATTCTTCAATTGGGGTTCTCTACAACTTGAACCTGCACAGATCCTACTCATCGAGCCATCTGAAATTGAGAATGCATTGAAAGTCACTCAGGAAGCAACGGAAGAATTTATTTTTGTAGATAAAAAAGCACTACAAATGCAATTAACAATTGGAAATATTCTGAAAAAGTAAATTTATTCGTCTACTCGGGGTTCACTTTTAACCTAATCATCAATATACTAGCCTGGTGCAAGAAGTTATCACAGTTAATCAACTACGAAAAGAATACGCTCCTGAAAAGAAAAATGGGAATACGTTTGTGGCAGTTGATGATATTTCATTTGGTCTCAGAGATGGTGAAATCTTAGGACTACTCGGACCCAATGGAGCGGGCAAATCTACAACCATTTCAATGTTACTTGGTGTTCTCACACCTACTTCTGGCATAATCAAATACGGCGATTTAGATTTAAAAACTCATCGTTCACAAATTCTTGAAACCGTTACCTTTGCTAGTACCTATATAAAATGCCATGGCGACTTTCTGTGATGGAGAACCTTTCGATTTATGGTGCAATGTACGGATTATCAAATGCAGAATTCAAAAATCGTGCTCAAAAGTTTTTAGAATTTTTTGGTGTTTGGAGTCAGCGTGACAAAACAATGAACCAACTTTCCGCAGGACAAGTCACCCGCGTAATGCTGGCAAAAGCATTTATTCCGTATCCCAAAATTGTGCTGCTTGATGAACCGACTGCTTCACTCGATCCTGACATCGCTCATGAAGTGCGACAGTTCGTGCTCAAGCAACAACGTGAGTACAACACCAGTATTATTTATACGTCACATAATATGGATGAGGTTTCTGACGTGTGTGACAGAGTGGTATTTCTGCAACACGGAAGAATCGTTGCGACTGATACTCCCGATAACTTAGCTGCCTCCGTTTCTATTGCACACATGCGCTTACAAGTTTCTGATGGTTTAAAACGAACAGAACGTTTTGCACGAGAAAAAGGTCTTGAAGCAAAAATTGACGGGCGTGAAATTGATATTGCACTTGATGAACATAAAGTGGCTGCATTCTTGCAACAACTTGCTGCCGAAGGTATTGATTACACGCAAATCACAATCTCAAAACCCACACTTGAAGACTACTTTTTATCAAAGTCAGGGAAGAAAAAAACCTCATGAAATGGTCACATATCTACGCCCTCTGCTTGCGCCATCTCTATCCAGTCCGACGGGATTTTGATCTCCTCAGTGACATGCTGTACTGGCCAATAATTGACGTTTTCTTGTGGGGAATTACCAGTATCTGGATTGGCGGCGCATCTGGCTCGACATCTGTGGTGGCATCAATTCTGACAGGCTTGGTACTCTGGAACGTAATCTGGCGATCACAAAGTGAAATAGCTCGCAACTTGCTTGATGAAATTTGGAATAGTAATTTGGTCAATCTTTTCTCCACTCCAATTACACTTAAAGAATGGGTAACTGGTGTCATTATTCTTTCAATTGTAAAAATGCTTTTCACTGTCAGTGTTGTAATTGGCGTTGTGGCACTGCTCTATTCAATTAATATTTTTGCAATTGGTTGGTGGATTGTGCCGTTCTTTATTTGTGCAGTAATGACAGGTTGGTGGGTTGGATTTATCTCAGCAGGAATTGTGATCAGGTGGGGACAAAAAGTACAAACAGTCATCTGGACATTGCCAGGAATTTTACTACCACTCAGTGTCGTATATTTCCCATTAGCTAACTTACCAAACTATATCAAACCAATCAGTTATCTCATTCCAACAACGTATATTTTTGAATCAATGCGGACACTACTTGCGGGCGGCACTGTAAATGGCAACTTTATCTTGATTAGTTTGGGACTGAATGTTGTGTATCTCATCCTCACGTTATGGTGGTTTGTGAAAAGTTTTAGAAGAAGCTTAGAGCTGGGACTTGCCCGCTTCAGCTAGTACAAAATTTAAAAATATTTAGCGACCTTGATATTGACCTTGTGGTTCTTCAAGTGACTGCAATCGCACACTCATCTGTTCCATCTGCCAATAAAAATAAGCAATTAAAAATAATACAAAGAATATTACCGCTCCTAACAGTAACACTAGTCGGTGTACTGAAAGCTGAGTCTGTTTAATTTCTAATGATTCTTTAGAAATTTTTTTCTTTGCTTGTGATGATTTTTTGGGCATACCTTATTAGTAAAGCATGTTCTCTCACACTTTGCAAAGTAGTAACCATTAAACTGTGGAACGAACTTTCTTGAGCTTAGCTACAAAAAAGCCCTCGTATCTTGAACTGGGCAGTATGCGTTTTGTTTTAGCAACTTCTGGAGAATACTCTTTGTCATTCCACTTCAAAATTGGTTCAGAACTTATTCCATCTGGCAGAATAACCTCTTCAAGAATTACAGCACCTTTGCTCTGTCCCAACACCCAGTCGATGACGCCTTCGTTTTCTTCTGGAGCAAGAGTACAGGTGGAATACACTATTGTGCCACCCAGTTGCGTTGCACTAATTGCTGAACGCAGCAAACTTTTTTGACGTTGGGCAAGTTCTTTAATTTTTTTAACTGACCAGTTTTGAAATGTTTTTGGTTTGGTAAGATTAAATCTGCCTTCCATACCACACGGTACATCCACCAGTGTTTTTTCAAATACCTCGGGGAACCGTTTCCAAATCATCTCGCCTAATCCGCGCTGTGTTTGCACACAAGTGACACCGAGTTTTTCCAAGTTGGCTCTAAGTTTATACATACGAACAGTGCTTGTATCGTTTGCCAAGATCATGCCTTGATTTTGCATCATCGCAGCCATCTGTGTTGTTTTACTTCCCGGTGCAGCTGCCACATCAAGCACAGAGTCACTGGGGTGTGGATCAAGAATGACTGGAGGAATCATGCTTGATAAGCCTTGTACATACAGACTTCCCGACTGATACAGTGGTTGTTCTTCAAGATCACGGAGTCCTCTATTTTTGAGCACAAAAGCTTGTAACCATTCCACAACTTCCAGTTCAAAACCAGCTGCTTCCAGCTCATTTTTGACAGTTTGGAAATCTGTCTTCAGTGTATTAGGGCGGAATGTTGTTGGCCTTCCCTGTTCAAGAACTTTAAGAACTTCTGCCGCTGCAAGCGTTCCATATAAAGCATTCATACGCTCTATAAACTCTTTAGGAAATGTCTGAGGTGTTTCTTTCATAATTTTCTTTCAAACTCTATTGTGGCAGTTCACTGATTGTAATTTTGTCAATTTTTTCTTCATTATCAACAGTTGTTCCTGCAAAAAAGATAGAGCTTTCATCTGCAATTTTTTTCCATAGATAGTTGAGATCATCAACAAGTTCGTAACCACTTTTAAGCACAGCATCTTTTTGTAACCAGACAAGCTCACCTTCGACATTACTTGTACCTACAGGAACTTTTTTGGTGGGAACTGTGATGACAAAAAAGCACATTACCCAATCCTGTTCATATCCACCTTCCAATGAAACGATCCCTCGCAATTTACAATCGCGCTCTGAAATTCTATATCCTGTTTCTTCCTTTGTTTCACGGATTGCTGCAAGCAAATAATTTTCACCATTTTCTAGTTTTCCGCCAATTCCATTCAAACGATTTGCATCAACTGCATGCTTTTTCTTTGTTCTATGAACAAAGAGATACTCATCTCCACATCGCAAAAAACAGGTAACCGATTTTTTTGTTTCTCTCATACGCTATACTACCTTTTCTATTATTTCAGCAATACTGGGTAATAACCCATCTGCTATTACATTTTTCAAATCATTTTTAGTAAACCAACCGTAGTTGATTATATCCTCTTGAGCAGGATTATTTGTGATATCTATTACTGGATTGCCAACTGGCGTACACACAAAGACAGTGCAAACGACTTGCAAGTCCTTTTCTTCATTAATAAATGTGTAGATACCCACTGTATCTTCAATCACAACCTCAATACCGAGCTCCTCAAAAACTTCTCGATGCAATACAGCCTGTGGTTGTTCTCCAAACTCTAGTGTACCACCTGGTAAATCCCAAAATTTTCTTTCATCTCGCTCTTCTTGGACTAGCAGAAATTTTTTATCTACAACAATAATTGCCTTCATCGACGCTTTTATTCTGTGCATAGGTTACTCTCCAAAAATAATAACGAAATACCCATCTTTATTACGTGAACATACATTATTAAAGCGAGTATTCAACTGCGCTTCACGGTGACCTTTTGTGGAAGAGTCAAAGCACCACTCAATGAGCGCAGTCGCATTCTGTGCGACAAACGAATCACCTGTGGTCATATTTTTACAGTGTTGGTAGGCAAGATTTTCACCAATTGCTCCACCTGGATATTCTTTAATTGATGCTGGTAGATTTTTTGAGTCTGCAAAATCTTTTTTGAATCCTTCATGTCCATCGAGTCCTCCAAAAGCAATCAAATCTTGCACTCTTTTTTCTGCATACTCACACAATTTTTGATGTTCAACAAGCTGATGAACGTGATGTGTTGCACGGTAGACATTGAGTGCTTCCAAAATGGAAGAACTTGATATAGCTGGGAAAACAATCTTTTGTGGTGTAGTTGTGGTTGAAGCAGTTTTTTGTGGAACCGGTTGCTGCTGTCCATATACTGTAACTATGATTCCTTGCAAAGTTCCTTGAATTTCAGCAGAACCCGTTGCAATTCCTACAAGACTCACTGAAGGTGAAGCCATTGTCTTCATATGTTGCGGGTCTTCATTCCAGTAGTTTTCAAGCTGCTTGGTATTAACTGGACCCACCAACGTATCATGATAGAGCGTCATATTCTCAACTTTTCTTTGCTGTAAAAATGTTGCCAAAATTTTACTGGAATCAACTCCATTGAGATCAAGATTTTTTTCAATTAAAGCTGTTACTACTGATTCACCTGCTTGCGATATCACCTCAGAGTATTGCAGTTCAGGCAGCTTGCGAACAGAACGTTCTGCATTGAGAGCAGTGAAAATTTCCTGCGGATTAAGTTGCAAAGCACTTCTCAATTCATTGGGAGTAGATTCATTGATCACTTCACCAAGAACTGTACCAGGCAATGAAGGGTGTATCTCCTGCAAAAAATTTTTAACAGGCACCAACGTTTCTTGTTTTTGTTCTCTAAGCCACATGCTGCCCAAACAGACATCAATAACCACAAAAATGGCGATCAAAATACCTTGTCTCAAGAATTTTTTTTCTGGTAGCATGTGTATGTGGGCAGTCGTTCTAGACTACATTATATCCCAAGATACACTATCTATATAGCAATCTTGTACAATAGCTCTATGAATCGTCACTATAACTGGTTTGCTATCTTGGTTGTCTGCATTGTGAGCATTCCAGCACTTGTGGCAGTAAGTAAACTCTTACAGCAAACCACAGCACGCTACACCAGTGTCATCACTACCACTGAGACCATTCCCATGGCTCCAGCGTTAGTAACTCCCACCGTAACTCCACAGATTGAGCCTTTGAGACCTATTACATCATTGGAGCAAGTATTTAATACAACCACTCAGCTGCCTCAGAAGTCAGAAGAGACTGTTACACTTCTTGCTACAGGAGATGTACTCACCGCTCGTCATGTCACTGTCTTAATGAAGCAAAACAAAGACTTCTCGTGGCCATTTCGTAACACAGCTGGCTTACTGCAAAGTGCAGATATTAGTTTTATAAACTTAGAGACTCCACTCATTGCAGACTGCCCCACACGCAGTGATGGAATGGTCTTTTGTGGCGAGTTACAAAGTACTGAAGGTCTTTCATTTGCGGGAATTGATGTGGTTAATATCGCCAATAATCATGCCAGCAACTATGGACCTGAAGGAGTAGCAGAAACTGTAGCGCACTTACAAAACAAGGGCTTTCTAGTGGCTGGTGCAGCAAATGCCAACGCAACATTTACTTCAGTGAATGGAACAAAATTTGCATTTCTAGGCTTTAATGAAGTAAACAATCAACCAGGGGTCACCACAGCCTATCCAGAAACTGTGGCACGTGAGGTTTCACAAGCAAAAGAACAAGCAGATGTTGTCGTTGCGCAGTTCCATTGGGGTAATGAGTATACATATACCCCCTCTGAAAATCAGAGGCGACTAGCTCGGATTGCCATCGACAACGGAGCTGATCTCATCATTGGTAATCATCCGCATTGGTTTCAACCTATTGAGTTTTATAACGGTAAACTTATTACCTATTCACATGGCAACTTTGTTTTTGATCAGATGTGGTCCAGAGAAACTCGACAAGGCATTGTGGGTAGATATACTTTTTCCAAAAATGCACTGGTTGGAGTAGAGTTCATTCCAATTTTAATTGAAAATTATGGCCAGCCCAGAATTCTAGAAGCCGCTGAGGCACAACCGATTCTTCAAACACTCGAGATTGAGAGTAAAAAACTGCTCCAGCAATAACTTTTTTTGTCTGCAAACTCTCCCACTTGCGGAGTTATTTTTACTGTTTTACTATACCCAAAGATAATAAGAAACCTGCTGTATGAAAACGATTGCCCTATTCGCCTTGATCTTGACGTTAGCTATTTCGTTATTTGGTAATCTTGGTGCCCAAGTCACCAATAATACTGTTGCTATTGCATTGATGATACTGCTGCTCGCACTGTTTTCAGATTTGAAAGAGTTCAATTTTTGGGGAATTTCTGGTAAGAAGAAAGAAGTCGAGGTTAAACCTTTGGAAAAAAATCCCGTCATTAATGAAGATAGTGAAATTAAGCCTTCTCCCTATAAATTACGTAAAGCTACCAGAGATGATACGCCCGAGCAAATGGACTCACTCAACAACAATTTTCTCTCACTCAGTTATGATATTGAGCGGCTGCTTCGCATAATTGCTCGATCTATAGCTCGGAGCACTGAAGAAACAGCACAGTTCACACCTGAAGCAGTGCTCGATTTTCTTGAAGACCAAGAGCTGTTGACTCCTGAAGCATGTGAAGCAATTGAAAGTATTCGTGAGATTAGAAATACAATTATTCATGGAAAAGAACGCATTGATATTACTACTCTAGAAGCAATTTATCAGGTTTCTCAAACAGTCCACACGCAACTACGCGAGTGGCTTACTGAAGCAAGTAAGTAAACTTATTTTTTTTCACAGCAATCGATGCAAGCTGAATGAAAGCAATCATTTGTATAGTGTGGCAATGTCACTTAAAAGCCATATATTCCTCAAACATGCTTCGCAGCTGCGTACACTGACCACTGAAAAAGTGTTGGTACTATTTCTTAATAAGAAGAAACAGATTATTGCACAGCAGTCACTTACGCAAGAGAATGAAAAACAGGCAGCATTTTCAGCACGAAGCATTTTTGCTCCGGCACTTCTTCATGGCAGTGACAGCATTATTGTTTTTCACAATCATCCATCTGGTTTAGCATTTCCCAGTCAGGCAGACTATGTTACTACACTTGCACTCGCAGAGGGTGCAGTCTTGCTACATATAGAATTAATCGATCACATCATTGTTACGCATGATGACTACTTCTCTTTCAGAGACGCGGGAATTCTATGAAAGATTTGTGCAAGCTCTTGCATCTTCATCTGAACCATTACTGGTCTACCATGAGGACAGGTATATTTACTCGTTGTAGCTAAAAGTTTTGTGACAATATTTTTGCGCTCTTCTGGCGTAAGTACCTCACCAGCTTTAATTGCTGTTCGACAGGCTAGATATGCTATGGTGCGATGACTTTGATAATCAAGTTCTACAATTGGGACACCATCATGTATATCTTGAATTACTTCAGCTATATATTCTTGCGGGGATCTTTGCTCAAGCAATTTTGGTACTCCGGTGCAAGCAACGGCATTTTTTCCAGCACTTTCAAAAGTGAAACCAATACTTTTGAAAACTTCTTCATTATCAATCAATAGTTGTAACTCTAAAATTGGAAGTTTAATTACCGCAGGTTTCTTGAGTAGAACACTTTTTTTATTTTCATTCGTAAATGTTTGTAAAAACTCTTCATACAAAATTCGCTCATGTGCCGCATGTTGATCAATCAACAGGAGACCATCCACTGTTTGCGCAATCAAGTATAATTTTTTTATTTGCAGAACTGGTTCATCAACAAAATAATTTTTCACATTCCATGGTTCACTGACAGCACGCAGTGCACGAGCAGTAGGCTCATCCATGCCACTATCAGCAACTAATAGCAGTCCATCATCATCATTTTTTTCATATAATAAATTTGAATCTTCAAGAATCTTTTTTATTTGTACATACAGTATTTCTACCAGTAACTCTTGCTCAGTGAATAGAATCTGATCTTTCTTTGGTGTGATATTTATATCAATAATTTTGGGATCAACTTCAATGTGTAGTACAAATGGCGGCTGTATAGCGGGAGGCAATAAACTTCCAAAAGTTCTCTTAATTGTTTTTGAAACTGCCAAATTTCGGACGGGTCTTTTATTGACCAGTAGAATTTGTCGTTGAGAATTTTGAGTCGCCGCTTGTGGTGTACCTAAATAGCCAGATACTTTATATTCACTCATCATAAAATTAATTGGTAAATACAAAGTGTGGATGCTACTTCCAAAAACTGATTCAACACGATCGATAAGTTCTTGTGTAGGTAAATAATCACAAACTAGAGAACCATTATTAAAAAGTTGAAAACCAACTGTGTGATGCGCAGTTGCGAGCTGAGTAACTGTATCTAAAATTGCTTGAAATTCAACCTGGTCAGACTTTAAAAACTTCTTTCGCGCTGGCATGTTGTCAAAAATATTCTCAAGCGTAACAATTGTTCCAACTGACATACCGACAGGAATTTCTTTAACAACTTGCCCATTTTCTATAACAATTTTTGTGCCCACTGCTTCATCTTGAGATTTGCTTTGCACTGATAATTTTCCGACAAGTCCAATACTTGCTAGTGCTTCACCTCGGAAACCAAATGAGATCAGTTGCTGTAATTCCTCAATTGTAGAAATTTTGCTAGTTGTGTGTGGCTGAACTGAAATCGTCAAATCATCTGCACTCATACCACACCCATCATCTTGCACCACAATTTTTATTTTCCCACCGTTTTCGACTCTAATTGTGATGTTATGAGCATGTGCATCAAGTGAGTTTTCAATGAGCTCTTTAACAACTGACGCTGGTCGATCAACTACCTGCCCAGCAGCTATTTGAGAAATTATTGTGGCTGATAATTTTTTTATTATTCCCATACTATCTATTCTGACGAACTTGTTTTTGTAACTCTACTAATGCATTGAGTGCCGCAACTGGTGTCATCACATTAATGTCTAGACTTTCAATTTTCTGAGTTATTGTGTCACTCTTCTTTGCTTCATTTTTTGGCATCCTACCTTCATGAGTACTCTCAAATTTTTCAAGCATCTCAGTTGCACTATCTAAAATTTTATTTGGAATACCTGCTAGCTTTGCCACAGCAATACCAAAGCTATGAGATGCTGCGCCACGCTCCACCGTGAATAAAAAGACTGGCTTTCCCTTATCATCATCTACTGCCACACGATAATTTTTAATTTGATTAGGAAATTTCTCTTCGAGACTTTGTAGTTCATGATAATGTGTGGCAAAAAGTACTTTGGGTTTCCTTTTTTTATCTGTCACTAAAAATTCTGCAATTGCCCAGGAAATACTAATGCCATCATAGGTGCTGGTTCCTCTTCCAATTTCATCCATAATTACCAGACTTTCACTCGTTGCTTGATGGAGAATGTGTGCCGCTTCAACCATTTCAACCATAAAAGTAGAAAGACCCATGCTGATATTATCAGAAGCGCCACTGCGGACAAAAATTCTATCCACAACAGAAATAGAGGCTGATTCTGCAGGTACAAAGCTACCGATATGAGCAAGGAGTACTAGCAAAGCAACTTGTCGCATAAAGACCGATTTACCTGCCATGTTTGGACCAGTTATAACGAGCAGTTGATATTCACTTGTATTTAAGAGCACATCATTGGGTACAAAATTTTCTTGTAGTTTCTTTGATAAAACAGGATGCTTTCCACCTCGTATTACAAGCATTCCTTCAGTATTGAGTGTTGGTCTTACATATCTTTCTTCTTGTGCTAATTGTGCAAGACTACAAAAAACATCAAGCTCAGCAAGTGCAGATGCAATTTTTTTAATGCAATCAAGTTGCAATATAATTCTATCTACAAGTTCCTGGAACAACTTTCGTTCGATTTGGCTTATCCTCGTTTCTGCTGTCAGGATTTGAGTTTCTTTTCTTTTAAGTTCTGGTGTAATAAATCGTTCGGCATTTACCAATGTTTGTTTACGAATATAGTCACTTGGGACCATATGTAAATTTGATTGGCTCACCTCAATGTAAAAACCGAATACTTGGTTGTAACGACATTTGAGTGAACCGATTCCGGTACGTTTGCGCTCTTGGATTTCCAACTGAGCAACCCAGTCTTTGCCAGAATAAAAAATGCTGCGTAGTTCATCAAGTTCAGCATCAACTCCTGCTTTAATAATACCCACCTCATCTTCGCTTTCAAATTTTTCTACCAGCGTACTTTCAATATCACGTACAATTGCATGAATACTTTTTTTTGGCAGCTCTTTCCAGGTTGTATACACTGAGCTTGATAGTTCACAAATTTCAGGATCAAGGTCAAGATAAACTTCTAAACTTTGTTTGATGTTTAGAATACTTGCAGCAGTTCCAAGATTTAACGCCAATTTCGAACTAAGTCGTTGGACATCAAATGTGTTATTTAGTTTTTCTTGAATACTTTCACGAACTTGGTGCTTTCCGTATAACTCAGATACTCCCTTGTAACGTTTCTCCAATACAGCTGTATCTTTAAGCGGATGCTGAATCCATGTACGTAGCAGTCTTCCACCCATTGCAGTCTGAGTCTTATCAACGACATCAAACAATGAACCTTTTGTAGACTTATCATGTATTGTTGAAAATATTTCAAGATTTGAGAAAGTGGCTGGATCAAGAAGAACTGACTGTTGCGGGCTATATAGCTTTGGAAAATTTAAATGTGTGACTTTTGTTTGCTGTGTGTGATTTAAATACGCAATCAATATTGCTGTAGCTGTAATGGCTTCACGTAGATGTGAAAGTCCAAATACACCGACAGATGGAATAGAAAAATGTTCAGTAATATTTTTTTCAGAATGTTTAGCAACAAGATCCCAATCATGAAAGTATGTAACTGATGACTGATGATAAGTTGTTACAATTTTTAAAAGCTCAGGTGAGTTATACGTTTCTAGACTCACAACGCACTCACTCGGTGCCAAACGCATCAGTTCCGAGCCCACATTCTCCAAGTCATTTTCACTTCGTTCTATTTCACAGGTAATAAACTCACCTGTCAACAAGTCAGCTGCAGCAATACCAATTTCATTTTTTCCAATACTCACACTAGTTATATAGTTATGTTTTTTCTGTTCGAGTGAATTATCATCTAGAACAGTGCCAGCAGTGATAATTCGCACGACTTTGCGTTCTACAATTCCTTTTGAGTCAGGTTCACTGACTTGCTCACAGATAGCAATTTTTTTACCAGCCCGAAGAAGTTTATTTATATACGTATTTGCCGAATGGAACGGCACTCCAGCCATGGGAATATCACCATCTTTACCCCTCGGCCGCCTAGTAAGTGTGATACCAAGTATTTTTGCTCCTTCAATAGCATCTTCTAAAAATAATTCGTAGAAATCACCCAGCCTAAAAAAGAGCATGCAATCTGCATGCTGCTGACGAATCTGAATGTACTGCTGCATCATCGGCGTTGAAAACTCTCTCATACGGAGTATAAGAATATCAGAAATATCACTAGTTAAAAACAGATCAATCTACATCTTTCCATTTTTGTTCCAAAAATGTTTGACGTCCAGAACCATACTTGTACGCAGCATAGTGCGCAGGCTCTTTTTTAAAGTATTCTTGGTGATATTCTTCGGCAGGATAAAAAGTTGTCGCAGCAATAATTTCAGTGACAATTGGTTTATCATAGATGCCACTTTTTTCTAACTTACTCTTTGAAACTTGGGCAAGTTGTCTTTGTTCTTCTGAATGGTAAAAGATTGCTGTTTTATATGAACCTCCACGATCCGCAAACTGACCGCCAATGTCAGTTGGATCGATCTGCCTCCAGAAAATATCAAGGAGTTGTTCGTACGTTACTTGTGAAGGATCAAAATGCACTTGAATAGCTTCATAATGCACAGTTTTTCCAGAGCACACTTCTTCATAGGTAGGGTTTTCGGTAGTTCCACCAGTGTAACCAACACTATTTTGGATGACACCAGCTTGCGCTGCAAATGCAGGTTCCAAACACCAAAAGCATCCTCCGGCAAAAGTAGCTATTGAGTTGTATGAAGAGGCTTGTTGCATACCAGTAAGCATAAGCTCAGTTTACACATTACGCAAGTCAGTTTCATCAACGACTCGGTCTCTGGAAAATAGTCCAAGAATTTGTGCAACTATAAATCCGATTAGATGCAAAACAAAAATCGCAAGCAACGATGCTGTTTCAAGTGAAGCTGCTCCCACTTGCATTGATGGAAAAACTCCTCTGAAAGGACTCACTAGCGGCTCTGTCAATTGATACATAAAAGCTGCGAATCCACTCATACGTGCACCCAGTAGTAATAAAATAAACCGCACTCCCACATCAAGTGAAAGCAAATTAATAGTGAGCATTACATCATCACCAGGATATCGATATGTCATATAGTCCTTTCGACAATTAAATATGATGATAGACGCAAAGTGTAGGATACATACCAAAGTACGGTAAGGATCAAGTAAGTTTGGTAGACTGAATGCGCCATTCAGCTACTTTTCAGCTTTCGGAGTACAATATATTGTATGAAAATTCTTGTAATTGAAGACGAACACCGGATTGCAAATACAATCAAAAAAGGTTTAGAACAAGAGCACTATACTGTCGATGTGAGTTATGATGGATCAGCAGGTTATGACTTTGCAGTCACAGAAGAGTATGACGCAATAATTTTGGATTTAATGCTTCCTGGGAAAGATGGCGTCAGTGTTTGTAAAGAGCTCCGTCAGAATTCTGTGCACACCCCAATCATTATGCTGACAGCAAAAAGCCAGTTGAACGATACAGTTGTTGGTTTAGACAGTGGTGCTGATGATTATCTTACTAAACCATTTTCTTTTGAAGAATTACTCGCTCGACTACGAGCAATCACCCGTCGTCCTCGGAAAGCAAATTCAAATATGCTGAAAGTGGGAGGGCTGTGTCTGGATCGTAAAACATTTGATGTGGAGCGAGACGGTAAAAAAATCAGTCTCTCAAATAAAGAATTTTCACTGCTTGAATATATGTTGCGCAACCCAAATAGAATACTTTCAAAAAATCAGATTATTACACATGTGTGGGACTACGATGCCGACATTCTCCCCAATACTGTCGAAGTATACATCAGAAATTTACGCAAGAAAATTGATTTTCCTTTTCCCAAAAACAGTCCACTCATTCATACTATTCGAGGGTTTGGCTATAAGGTTGCGGAGCCAGAAAAGTAACACACTATGTTTGAATCAGCTCGATTGAAACTCACCACATGGTACTTGTTTATCATCATGGTTATTAGTGTAATGTTTAGTGTAGTAATTTATGAAGTGCTATCAAACGAAGTGGAAGATATCGCATTGGCGCAACGTGTCCGAATTGAACGCAACTTGCAGCGAGCTGGCTGTGTCTATCCTGATACAAATACTAGTCGAATGATTCCTCCGATACCAGTTACACCAGAAATTGTTGAAGAAGCAAAGCGAAGAATACTATGGATGTTAGTAGTAGTTAATTCAGGAATTCTAGTAATCGCTGGGGGTTCAGGTTATCTACTGGCAGGTAAGACACTCAAACCAATCAAAGAAATGGTCACTGAACAGAATAGGTTCATTAGTGATGCCTCACATGAACTCAGAACCCCACTCACTTCGCTGCGCACTGCATTTGAAGTTTATCTTCGTGATAAAAAGCCGTCACTTGATGAAGCAAAAGAACTTGTTTCTGAAAGTCTTATTGAGGTTGAGCGACTGCAAAAGCTTTCTGATTCACTGTTGCAACTAACACAGTATCAGAAAGTAAATGGACATCAAGTTTTTGAAAAAATTGCAACAGTGACAGTGTTAGATGAAGCACTAAGAAATGTAAAGAGTATTTCCAAAATGAAGAATATTAAAATCGAAAAAGATATAGTAGATATTCAGTTCTCAGCAATAAAAGAAAGTGTCGTAGAACTTTTTACTATTCTGCTTGATAATGCAATTAAGTATAGTCCTGAAAATAGTACTATTACCATTAAATCTAAAAAACATGATAAATCATTTAATATTTCAATTGCCGATCAAGGAATTGGAATATCAGCGATAGATCTCCCGCATATTTTCGATCGTTTTTACAGAAGTGACAGAGCTCGAACTACTGCTGTTAACTCAGGTTATGGTCTAGGACTTTCGATTGCTCAAAAAATTGTAAAGTTACATAACGGTTCAATTACTGTGACTAGTGAGTCAGATAAAGGCTCAATTTTTACTGTCAAACTACCTATTCATCAGAAATACAAAACTGTATAAATTATTTCAGCTTATTTTCAGAAATAGTTAGTATTCTCAAAACTGAAGTAAGGAAATTGATTATGAACGAAACAGAAGAAGTACCAGTAGCTGAACCGAAGAAGTCAAACTCAACGACAATAACAATAACGCTTATTGCACTGGGTGTTGTAGGACTTCTTTTGGTAAGAAATACAATGGGATCTAAAAACACTGCTAAGGTTACTCCTACCGCGACACCAAAAGCTAGTATGCAACCAGCTGCTATGACAACATCCCCAGCTCCGGCCAGTGAATCAGAAAGTCAGAAAATGACTGGTGAAACCATGATGATTAGTGATCCTACGCAAGTCGAAACAATCAAAATGGACATGGGAGCATTTTATTACAAGCCTGCTGTTATAAAGGTTAAAAAAGGCCAAAAGATTCGGATTGAGCTTACAAGTAAAGACATGATGCACGACTTTAACATTGATGCATTACAAGTGAAGAGCCCCATTGTTAAAGCCGGTGAGACAGCCACTGTTGAATTTGTAGCTGATCAGGTGGGTGAGTTTGAATACTACTGTTCAGTAGGTCAACACCGAAAGAATGGACAGGTCGGTACGTTGATCGTTGAAGAGTAATACTCTCACTACTTTTCCTAAACACCCTTCGAAAGGAGGGTGTTTTTTATTACATTTTTTGAAGGATTAATCCTTGGTCACGCTGCGGCCCTGTTGTAATAATGCTCACTGGAACACCAATTTTTTCTTCAAGAAATCGTATAAATTGCTGAGCTTCTTTTGGTAACTGTTTGAAAGTTTTGGCAGCATGCAATTTTTCAATATTCCATGCAGGTAGTTCCATATAAACTGGCTTTACAGTATTTAAAAAGTGTTGGTCAGGGCGATAGTCCACTGTTTTACCTGAACGAGTGTACTCAGTGCAGATTTTTATTGGTTGATCTGCATAGCAAATGTCCATATGCGTGAGCACCAAACTATTAAGTCGGCCTACTCTTGTAAAAAACTGCAACGCAGGCACATCCAAATATGCAATATCTCTTGGTCGCTTTGTTGTCGCACCATATTCATGAGCATCCTTTCTAATTCGATCAGCGTACTTTGCTTCCATTAGGGTGGGAAGAACCCTTGAGCCCACGCTCGACATATACGTTGCTTTGATAACTCCAGCGCGCAACATAATTTTTTCTGGGTCAACAATTCCTTCAGTGGCAGAAAAAATTCCAGCTAGTGTAGTATCCGATGCAGTGACATCGGGATAGACCCCCCATCTACAATCGAGACCAACCGCCTGAGCTTTTTCAAAAACAAAACCACACGACTCATCACTCCATTTTTCTGATAACCAACCATGAATGTCAGTTGAGTACTCGCTCAGTGAAGTAACTTGTGATTTGAGCCGTTCAATAAACTGTTTCTTTGTACCCACTTTTATTTTTTCACCTGACAAAGTTGCGACTTCTACATTTTCTAATGAGTGACCAAGTCCAGTGATGAGTGCAGCATATAGGTCATAGTGAGCGTTCACTTTTGCTTCATCAAAAGTAACAACATCTCGCATTCGAAGTGGATGCCGCAATAAAACATCTGCGTACGCTGGTGAAATTCCTCTACCCGTAGAACCAGAACCACCCGACTGCCACTGCTTTAAAACACCTTCATAGGCACGATGTGTATCCAAAGAAAGAATTGCCAATTCGTCAATTAAAACTCTTGCTCTGTCATTTGTCGATTTCACTTTTGCAACATCTGCAAGCTCTGCTACCAAATCACCGGGATGTAAAACCATTTCTTTTCCAAGTACTACAGTGGCGCCTTTTATAAAAATACCTGAGGGTAGTTGATGCAGTGAAACTCTAGTACCATCTGGAAATTCAACTGTATGTCCAGCATTTGCGCCTCCATTATCGCGGTACACTACGACTTCACCTTCTAGACTCAATTTGTGAACGATCATGTCAACGATTCTTCCCTTACCTTCATCGCCAAAAGCGCCACCACAAAATGCATACGTTTTTGGTCTGAAAAGACTCATAGAACTCCTTCAATAGATACTACTTTTGATAAAATAAAATTGAAGGTAATGATTGGGAATTCAGAAAAGTTTTTTTCAAACAATGTATGTAACTTATTGGAAACATACTGAATTGATTGCGGTAGAGTAAAAGAATTCTTTGTCTTGATACTCACAAGTTTAATAATAACAAAAAAAAACAAAATGTAATGAGCAATTTTACTGCCAATCAATTAGCTCAAGTCCGTGTTCAGCCAAGTATGTATTGCATGAGCTGAAATGATGTTTGCCAAAAAATAAATGTGCAGAGTATGGTGATGGATGGCCTGACGAAAGAACTAAGTTTTTTTTACGGTCAATACTTTCACCTTTATTTTGTGCATACTTTCCCCACAACAGGTATACAATATTTTTTCGTTCAGTATTGAGTGCACTGATTACGCCATCAGTAAATTCTTCCCAACCTTTTTTTGAATGAGATGCAGGTTGCCCCGCTAGAACTGTGAGTACGCTATTAAGCATTAATACTCCTTGCGTTGCCCACCGTGACAAATCACCTGATGGCAATGGAATTACACCAGTATCACTACAAATTTCTTTGTAAATATTCTGTAGTGATGGTGGCAAGTTGATACCATCATTCACCGCAAAAGATAAACCATTAGCCTGTTTCTGACCGTGGTACGGATCCTGTCCGACAATTACTACTTTAACAGTATTAAATGGACAAAGATCAAAAGCACGAAAAATTTGCTGTGCAGGAGGATAGACTTTTTTTGTTTTGTACTCAGCACGAACAAAATCAGTCAACTCATTCCAATATGGTTTCTCAAATTCTGAACTCAGAACTTTTTTCCATGTGGGATGAATTTTTACGTCTTTCATAACAGTATGTTATAGATTTTTTTTATAAAATGTAAATATGCTACGTCTGTTTAATGAGTAAAAATTTTTCACTGCGAGATAATTTTTTTATTTCAGATTCTCGTTGACATGCTTGTGAACGGTTTTCAAACACTTCACTATAAACTAGTTTTACTGGTCTGTGAGAGCGAGTATATTTTGCTCCAATTCCCAGATTATGTTTTTTAACACGTTGGGTAATGTCATTTGTTGTCCCAGTATATAAAGATCCGTCACAACATTCGAGAATATAGAGAAACCATTGTGATGATGTGGTTAGTTCAGACATACTCTCCATAAAATGGTATGAGAAAAATGCATCAGTAATGAATAAATTTAATTCACTACTTTGCAGGATGCAGTTTTGCAGCAAGCGCTGCGCCAAAAAATGGACCAGCTATATATAAAGCAATTTCTGGCAAGTTATCTGAAATATTTTTAAAGTCTACTAGTAATGGAGCAACTCCAACAGCAGGGTTATATGCTCCACCAGAAATTGAACCTCCAACAAATGCTCCCAGCATCAGCGCTCCGCCAATTGCAAACCCAAAATATTGATTTCCTTTAGTCCGTGCATCAACTGCCACTGAAAATATTGTGTACACGAGTAAAAAGGTAAAAATAGTTTCTATAGAGAATGCAGTTAGCCATGATGTACTACGCCCCATGTGTGGTAAAAAC
Source organism: Limisphaerales bacterium (assembly GCA_044350895.1). GTDB lineage: Bacteria > Patescibacteriota > Microgenomatia > UBA1400 > PJMF01 > OMIS01. The sequence continues at coordinate 26,149 of JBILGT010000005.1, read as the reverse complement.
ATTTTATCTTTTACAATTGAGTAGAAAATCGCGGCGACAGCACCACCAGCAAATTGCGAAAGCATGTATGCACGAGCTTCGACTTTACTAATTTGTTTACGGATGAGTAGCGCTAATGTTACTGCTGGATTATAGTGTGCACCCGAGACATGTGCGCCCATATACACCAACACTAACAAAGCAAAACCAATTGCAAGTGGATCACCAGTGAATGCGACTACTGTTACTAAGAAAAAGGTACCTAAGAATTCTGTAATGAGTTTTGAGTTTTTCATATTTTTAGTATAACTCAAATTTTCATTTCGCATTCTGCAGAACATGCACCACTGTGCAGTGACTGGCATTCAGCACAACAAATGAACAACTTAGGACATGACTTTTCAGCACAGTCAACATACCGTGTGATTGGCTGAGCACAGTACATACATTTTGAAATTATTGTAGGGTTTTCTGTGTTAACGGGGACATGTAGCCGTTTATCAAATACAAACATTTCACCTTCAAAATATTTACCTCCGGCTTGTTCACCATACTCATGAATGCCGCCATGAAGTTGGCGCACATTTTTAAAACCCTGTTCTCGCAAATATGCTGAAGCTTTTTCACACCGTACTCCACCAGTGCAGTAGGTAACAACATCTTTTTCTTTAAACTTTTGTAGACTTTTTACAAACTCTGGAAAATCTCTAAAATTTTCAATCGGAGGAATGACGGCATTTTTAAACTTACCGACTTCAGCTTCATATATATTTCTGGCATCTATAATCACAAAGTCTTCACCTGATTCATATAAATTTTTTAATTCTGAGGGTTCAATATACTGCGCCTTATTTTCAATACTGACATCAGTACCAGTTTTTTTAATACCAAGCGTAACTATCTCATCTCGGACAACTACTCTCAGCTTTGGAAAAACTTGTTCATCTGCCCAAGAAATTTTCCACTCCATATCGTCGAGTCCAGAAACACATTTTGTTTCTGCCACATATGCTGCGATATCAGGTTCAAGTCCGGCTACAGTTCCATTAATACCTTCTGAAGATATTAGAATTCTCCCCTTTAGATTTAATTTTTGACACAGTTCCTTTTGAGATTTTTTAAGAGACTCTGAGTCTGGGATCGCAACGTATTTATAGTAGAGTAAAATCTTAAATTTTTGTTCCATAATAGTTCGCCTATTTTCTTTTCTGTAATTCTTCTTGATCTAATTTCTCAAGTCCTCCAGCCATTGTAGCCTTTTCTATTGACCATGTATCCAACTCAACTTTAATTTTTTGTAAAGTTTCATCAAAATCAAAAAACTTATTTTGTAGTGGTGAAAGTTGCCATAAGTAGTCATTATCATCCCAAGTTTCTGTTGGTGCGACATTATGTTGAACAATAACATCAAGCGTATCAATCACTTTCACAAATTTTGCTTCAGCAGTTGTCCGCTCTTCATACTCTTCCCAAATTTCTAATAGTTTATTTTGTGTTTGCAGATCCAAGAGAGCTACTATTTTCTTCATCGCATCTTTTTCTCGATCAAACTTTGCCTGTTTATCTAGAACTCCATCCCACACCGGCATATCTTGCGTTACTGCTTCTGCCAGATCATGCACAATAATCATCATGAGTACTTTTTCTTGATTTAGTTTTTGTGAAATATGTGGCAGCACTGCAAGAGCCAACAGCGCCATCATCCACGAGTGCTCCGCTACACTTTCTTGTCTCACCCCATCGCTCAACCAGCTATGTCGGAGAGTACGTTTAAGAACTTCAGCTAGCTTATAGAACTCGAGAATACCAGTAGAAAAGTTATTTATTTGAGACATTATTAGTGAATATTGAATTGATTCCGATTATACACAATAAATAGGCGTATACTAGAAATTAGTGGCTCAAATAATTCAATATTACCAATTGCATAATTATAGGTTGTAGTGTTTAATACACCCTCAATACTTATTAATTACGCATTAAAAAGTAGTTTTTACGTATAGTTGCGAAGACACTCAATAGTTTTCGCTCCGAAGCCACGAACCGCTGCACTTTACATTTGTTTGATTAAGTTGCAGAGAGGAAAACCATTGAGAGCTAAAACAGGCAGGGTGTCTTTTTTGTTACCTAGAAGGTAACCATTAAAAATATAAAGTATTCTATAGAAAATGTATAAGGAGCTATCTTATGCTTACTACTTCAGATCTTACCAACCTTCCACTCTATCTCACCTATGATGACGTACTATTAAAACCAGGATTTTCCGACTTCTCTCGCCAAGATATCACAACTGCAACCAAATTATCTAAAAATGTTTCACTTGATATTCCGCTTGTAGCAGCTCCAATGGACACAGTCGTTGAAGCAGAATTAGCTATCGCACTCGCCCAAAAAGGTGGCATCGGTATTATTCACCGCAATATGACAGTAGCGGATCAGGCAGCCCACGTCGCACAAGTTGTTGCAAAAAATCTGCAAGTTGGAGCTGCAATTGGATATAGCGAAGGTTATTTGGAACGTGCCACAGCACTTGTAGAAGCAGGCGTAACTGTTCTTTTGATAGATTCAGCTCACGGTGCGTGTATTCAAATGGTAGATGCTATCAAAGAATTAAAGTCAAAGTTTCCTCAGACAGATGTAATCGCTGGAAATGTTGCCAGTTATGAAGGTGCAAAAGTACTGATTGAAGCGGGTGCTGATGCAATTCGTGTAGGAATGGGACCAGGCGCTATTTGTACAACTAGAATTATTTCCGGAATGGGTGTTCCACAACTAACTGCCGTTGTTGATTGCGTCAGAGCTGGCCGTGAAGCTGGCGTCCCTATCATTGCTGATGGTGGTGTCAAATATTCTGGAGACATGATTAAGGCACTCGCCGCAGGTGCAGATACCATTATGATGGGTAGCTACTTTGCCTCGTGTAAAGAGGCTCCTGGAGAACACGTTATCCTCGCTGCAGCACAACTCCCCTCACAGTTTAAGCACCTAGTTAAACCAGGTGTCAATGAATATCATTTCAAAACCTATCGAGGCATGGGATCTGAGGCCGCTATGCAAAAGGGCGCCCAAATTAAGTCAGAAGATGAATTTCATGGGAAGCACTATGGAAAAGATAGAGTTCTTGTAGCAGAAGGTGTTGAAGCTTTAGTACCAGTCAAAGGTAGTGTTGCAGATGTTGTCGACCAAGCCATTGGGGGTATTAAATCAGGCATGTACTATGTCGGAGGACGCACCATTCAAGAGTTGCAAGAAGTTGCAAAATTTTTAAGAATCACAGATGCATCTCTCAAAGAAAGTCACCCTCATGGATTAGTTATTACTAATGGAGGAAAGAACTATTAATATGCAGATTGCAATCTTAGACGCAGGTGCACAGTACGGCAAAGTAATCGATCGGCGAGTCCGAGAACTTGGTATTGAATCAATTCTTTTACCACTCGATACACCAGTTGCAGAGCTACAAAAATTTGCAGCACTTATTATTTCTGGCGGCCCGCAAAGTGTTTACGGAGCAGATGCTCCTAAGTTTGACCCACAACTCATTAATCTCAACAAACCAATTTTAGGTATATGTTATGGCATGCAGTTACTGGTACATGCAGCAGGTGGTACTGTTACAAAAGAAGCACGACGAGAAGATGGTCCGTGTGAAATTGTTATCAAACCTGAATCTGCACTCTTTGGTGGATTGCATGAAAAGCAAAATGTTTTAATGAGTCATGGCGATACTGTCACACTGCTTCCTAATGGCTATACAGTTATTGGTGATTCAAATGGACTGGTAGCAGCAATTGAAAATCCTGTTCAAAAAAGATACGCAGTACAGTTTCATCCAGAAGTCGATTTGACAGAAAATGGTCAGAAGATTCTGGAAAATTTTCTCTGTAAAATTGCAGCGGTACCAGCCACCTACACATTGCTTGATCGTGAGCAGCTCGCCATTGAGTACATTCAAAAAACCGTTGGATCAAATACTGTTCTGATACTTGTCAGTGGTGGAGTTGATTCAACTGTCTGCGCTGCATTAATCAGAAAAGCACTTCCAGCACAACAAATTTTGGCACTCCACATTGATAGTGGGATGATGCGGTATCAAGAAAGTGCCGCTGTAAAAGCTGCGCTAGAATCACTCGGCTTAAAATTATTAGTAGTTGATGCGTTTACAACCTTTCAAAATGCCACCACTGTAATTGGTGGAAAAGTTGTTGGCCCATTGAAAACAATTACAGACCCGCAAGAAAAACGTAAAATAATTGGCGATACTTTTATTAAAATTGCCAAAGATTATTTGCAAACACTTCACTTAGATTTAGATTCAGTGTTCTTAGCACAAGGAACATTACGACCCGACTTAATAGAAAGTGCTTCAAGTCATATCAGTAAAAATGCCAGTGTGATAAAAACGCACCATAATGATACTGATGTTGTACGTGCGCTTCGTGATCGTGGTCGTGTTATTGAACCACTTGCCGAATACCACAAAGATGAAGTGAGAAAACTTGGTGAACAGCTTGGACTCCCTGCTGAGATAGTTTGGCGTCAACCATTTCCTGGTCCTGGACTTGGCATTAGAATTTTATGTGCCACTACTCCCTATTTGACTGATACCTACGATGCTGTTTTACAAAAGTTACAATCCATTGTTCCAGAACCATATGCAGTTACACTGTTACCAATCAGAAGTGTGGGTGTACAGGGTGATGGAAGAACATATAGCTACGTTGCAGCACTGAGTTGCAATACAAGTTATAACGCACTTGAGTTGCATGACTGGGAAAATATTATGCAACTTGCACGTGAGCTACCAAAACATGTGCATGAAATCAATCGTGTTGCGTACATGTTTGGGCCAGCAGTTTCAAAATCGATAAAAAGTATTACTCCAACGTTCATTAGTGAAGGGACAATCGATCAGCTGCAACATGCTGATAAAGCTGTGAGTGACACATTATTTCAATATGACTTGTTAACATCTTTGAGTCAGGTGCCAGTAATTTCCATACCAGTTGATGTTGATTCCGTACAAAATCCTACAAAACATAGCATCGTTATTCGCACCTTTATTACCAATGATTTTATGACCGGAGTACCTGCTACACCTCACAAAGAAATGCCTGCTCAAGCACTCAAAGCAATGATTGAACGAATTGAGAAAGATACACCAAATCTTTCTCGCATTTTATACGATTTGACCTCAAAACCACCTGGTACAACTGAATGGGAATAGGTACAATAGCTCCCAAAAGGAGCCAATGTCTACACCACTGAGCTTTGAAAGTTTATTAAAAGATCCAGCAGTTGCAGAGAAATATATACGTGAGAAATATGATGATTTACTGGCATTTGGTTTTATTACTTGGTTGAATGATCAACTTTCACAAGCTAGTGAAACTGCAAGTCAAGGACTTATATTAACAGGATATGAGGGTGAAGATAAACATAAACCTCCAATGTGGGAGATGCCACGCGAGTTAGTAAATCAAACAATTCTTGCTTGGCTCTACTACCTTGATCTGCTCAATCACCCCGAACGTCTCACTGCACTATATGAAAATTCTGATACTACATTTATCCCTCCAGCTGAAGTTGATAACCCGATCTTTGCAGAAGCTATTCGTAATCGGCAGGCTCTGACAATTGGAGATCTGAAACTACAAGCTGGTGGAACTGATTCAAAACGTCGAAGCCGAACGACGTTGCATGCCAATGGACCATTTATTTCATACCAGCACCAAGTTGGTGAAGGTGGCAGAGCTCAAGCACGCAACCTACTTGTTGGTGGAGCAAATCCAGATATTTTTGGCAGTGCCATGGCTATTGCAACAATGGCGCAATCCCACAGTTTGGTTGCACTCCCCCGCGACGGATTTTTTTCTCGGGTTCAATCACAAGTAGCGCTTGCAAGTGAAGTATTCACCTGGCTTGAAAAAAGCCCTGTTCTACATGGCAGACCATTTGCAGAGAAAAACAAACTCATTGAGTTTTATAAACATAATGTTGTTGGTGTATTAGAAGCAAATCCTGAAAAAGTTTTAAAACGAGCTCAAGCTTTATATGATGTGGGAATTCGCACATTTAGAATTTATTCTCCAGAGCCTGGAAGTGACGCTCTTGTGACACTCAAAAAATTGCGAGCTTGGCAAAAATCTGATCATCTTGAACCAATTGAAATTTTTGTTGGACAAGTTGTAGATGTTCCACAAGCCATCGCACTACAAGCAGCTGGAGCTGATGCACTCTATGTTGGAATTGGTGGTGGTGGTAGGTGTATTACCGGTGTTGTCGGTGGTCTCACCATTAACTGGCCACAGCTTGTATGGGAACTGCGCGGCAAAATTGAGATACCTATTATTGTAGAAGGTGGTGCAAATGACTACATAAACGAAACTGTAGCAGTCGGCGCCAGCGGCATTGGTGTTGTGGGTAAGTTTGGAGGCACAATAGAAACTCCGGGAGGAATTCAATATTTTGTAGATGGAAATGGTGAGATATTTAAATATTAGGGAGGCGAAGCGTCAGACAGAATGCGTGCAATGGCAGGACGACATGCGCCTTTTGGTGCGATGCTCAACACTGAAGGTGAAACTACACGAAAAGGATTAAGAAATGGGAATGCTCGCTTACCAACTATGTTGCAAGTACTCCATCAAATGCAGCAAGGAATTGTAGCTGGCATGGTTTTCCAAAACGTTGGAACAATTCGTGATATGCAGATGGTAGGTGCAGAACGTCTAGTACTCGCATCTCCCAATGATGATCGGGCACGGAGTACTCATAATAAGTAGATTAAGCTTTATTTCTAATACCAAAAATATTTTTAATAATAGGAGTTTTATAAATTAAGTAAGCAAAGAAGACAGAAGCAAATAGTAGATAACTTATTCTCTGAAAATAATATATATACAATGGATAGGTAATAAAATGAATTGAAAGCTTAAAGTACTTATCTACATATTCCAACAATAAAATATGAACAATATAAATACCAAAGCTTATTTCAGAAATAAACTCAACTAACTTTCTAAATGAACTGTTGAAAAATATTTTTGGAAAAGCTACTTGAAAAGAATTCAATAAAATAAATATAAAAAATGAAAGAAGAACTATTGGCAAAGTAAATGGTTCCCAGAACATGTTACCACTCTGTGGGGTCCAGAGAGTTGTATTACCAGTATTAAAAGCAAGTGTATTTAAATACGTTGAGATAGCTATAAATCCAACGAGAACTACGGCTCCAGATGCAAGAAACCACCATTTTTTTGCTGAAATTTTGATGTTTGCAAAATAATATCCTCCTAAAAAATATGTTATGAATGGTATAAATATCAGTAGAATATTTGTATTATTGTATGTTTTAAAAAAAGTAAAACTTAAATACTCATAAAGTATCGACAGTAAAGTTATACTTAAAAAAAATCATATATTGTAACTTTAGTGAACTAATTCTGATCAATCTATGAAAAAAAGGTGCTACTAAGTACAGACCAATGACTATTTGCAAAAAATATAAATGACCAATTTCTGTTAAAAAGAAAGACTTCAACTCATTTAAAATGTTCAGGCTACTGGTAGATTTATACTGTGAGTACAAAATTAAAAATACCCACCAAAAAAGCAATGGGATAACAAATTGCTTTAAAACTTTTGAAAAAATATACTTGTATGTAAGTGACGATTTTTGCAATATTAGTGCGCCAGTTAGCATTATAAATAGAGGGACACTGACACTAGCAAATGAATGCAGAGCGTTTGCCATCCACCAGGAAATTCCTCCAAGATAGTTAGTGGGTGAAGTAGTTATGTTTTCAGTATGAATAGCAATAACACAAATAATTGCAGTGGTTCTTATTAGATCGTAATTAAAAATCCGATGCTGCATTGTGTGTTTACTTTAATTAACTAAAATATGGAACACCCCACCACTTAATAGGATCAACAAAACGGTGATTTATATTCAGTGCAGCGATGTGCTCCATTTCAGCAGGACTGAGTTCAAAATCAAATACTGCGGCATTCTCAGTGATACGTTCTTGTGTAGTACTTTTTGGAATTGGAATTGTGCCTCGCTGAAGTGCCCATCTGATTAAAACTTGAGCAGTAGACTTTTTATGTGTGTTTGCTATTTTTTTAATTACGGGATCTTTGAGGATAATTGGATCATTTTCTTTTGCTCCACCGGGACTACCAAGCGGTGAATATGCTGTTACTGCAACATTTTGGTGTATACAAAAATCTACTAGTTCAGTTTGTGCATTGTATGGATGCAGTTCAATTTGATTCATCACGGGCTTGATGTGTGCATATGCCAGAAGATCAGTCATCATCATTGTCGTAAAGTTCGCCACACCAATAGATTTTACCAATCCTTTTTCCAAAAGTTGTTCCATTGCGCGCCATGTTTCATACAGTGGAATTTTTTGCATCCGCACTACTCCATCATCACCGAGTGGTTCTAAATCTTCTCCATGCGCGAATGGTATTCCCCAGTGAATTAAATACAAATCAAGATATTCCAGTTGTAGATCATCAAGCGTTTGTCTGCACGCAGCTTCCACCATGTCCGGATGATGATCGGTGTTCCACAACTTACTTGTAATAAATACATCAGAACGTTTAATTTTGCCTTCTTCAAAAACTTCAGCAAATGCAGTTCCAATTTCTTTTTCATTCAAATAAATTGCAGCACAATCAATATGACGATAGTTTGCTTTGGTAAGTGCAAACTTCACAGCAGTAGCAACTTCACCTGCTGGTGAATTCCATGTACCGAGTCCCAAACAAGGAACCGTTAAAGAATTATTAAGCGTGAGTGGAGGGATCATGTGGGGTCTTTCTTTTTTTTGAGTGTTCAGAGTTTTTGGAATGGTCAGTGTGGTTTTTATCCATGATACTATTCCATAATTTATCTTTAAGTTTAAGTGCAGCATATAAACCAGCAACTACAACCAGTATGCCGATAATCAGCGTTATTGGGCTGTTGAGAACTGCATCTTTCCATGTGTCAAAATAAGTAACTCCATAATATCCCACCCACAAATAAAAAATATTACGAACTACACTACCGAGGAATGTCATCAGTAAAAATGATTTAAGATCATATTTAATAACACCAGCAGCCACTGTAACTAATGACGTTGGAACAAACGGCAACGCACGTGCCAAAAACAAAAGCACATCATCCCACCATGAGTTTGTAAGCCATTTTCCAATCTTTTCAATCTCAGTGTGACTCACTCCAAAATATTTACCAAATTTTCCAATAACAATATCTTCAGCTTTATCAGTAATAAAATATAAAAGATAACTTGAAGCAGTTTTAGCGAGTGCAGCAATTACAACAATCACTGCCAAATTAAACATAGAGTAATTTTGGACTTTTGCCAGTATGGCCGCTTGGGTCATCACAAATGGTGAAGGGATTGGCGCAATAATTTCTTCAAGGAATGATCCCAGTAATACAAAAAATTCTAAACTTATCGCTGTAGATAAGTTTGTTAACCACTGTAGAAGGTTTTCGATCATTGTTTGCATAAAAATCCTGTGCCGCACTTAGTATCACCCATATACTATACATTTTTTGAGGATCTGTCCAACTACGATGATTGGATAGTTACTCTAGTCAGAAGTAACAGTGTGCAGTGCTTCCACAGACTGTTGTGAGATAACTTTAGGGAAGCCTGGATTAAGATGTTGGGTAGTACGTACTATTCTTTGTACATCAGCAGCTGTTTCGCAGACATGGTGAATGTCATCGAGTTCCATTTGGTTCTGCAATGATTGCTAAGGGACAAAAATCAGAACTCCTTATTTGTTGAGCTGAGATAGTTTTTTAATAATAGAGACGACTTCTTTAAGTTTGATAACTTTCTCATCTAAACTGATTTTTTGACTAATTCCAATTTCATAGTTTTCAAGTTCAAATATCGATAGATCACCCCTGTAAAAAGAGTCAGAATATTTACACCAATCTTCAGTGGTCTTCAAAAATAAAAATTAGAAAACAAGAACCTTAGAATGCTGTAAACTTTCTCAAAATCTCTTCATATGTTGCTTTTCCCACACAAGATTACATATACTTCAGCTATAATTAAACGTAGAACAATCATGAATCAATCCATATTTTTAAATAACAAACTTCATTTCTTGTTAATTATTTTCGGCGCGATCATACTTGGATTTTTTTTACGATTATATCCAGGTAAAGATAACTTTATTTGGAACGATATTGATACCGCAAGAGATTCTTACACAATAAGATCCATTATTGAAGAAAAAAATATTATTTTACTCGGTCCCAAATCTGAAAGAACAGTTATCTATCACGGGCCACTATATTACTACTTCTTAGCTCCATTTTACTTTCTTTCCAGAGGTGACCCAAATTTGCCAGTGATAGCAATGATCATTCTTAACTTGTCTACACTCGTACCGTTATATTTATTAAGTAAGGAGTTATTTAAAAATAACTTCACCACTTATTGTGTACTATTTTTATTTGTCGTCTCGTATGAGCAAGTTGAGTATTCAAGATGGTTACTCAATCCTTCTGCAAGTATTCCATTCTTGGCCTGGTTTTACTATTTTTTTTGGAAGAAATTCAATAATGCAGCGGTTGATTTTTTTTTAGGGTTAGCATTAGGTTTAGCAACACAATGCCAAATATTTTTAAGCTACCTAAATATATTTATACTCTTAGCCTTAATCGGAACAAAATCAAAAATACAAAATTATGCATTATATTTATCAGGTTTTTTATTGGGTATCGCTCCATTAGTACTCTCTGAATTTAAGTTTAACTTTAGAGCAACCAAAGCCTTATTCACCGATGTGCTTACTTCAAACACATATCACTTACCTTGGGATGAAGTACTTAAAAAGTACTTTAACCATATGGGTTTAACTGCTAAACATGCCGTCTTTGGACTACCTGAGACAGCATCTCTAATTCTATTAATAGGTTTAGTTGCTTACAGTATTTGGTTATGTGTAACTACAAAAAAAAATGGCCGCCCTCTAGCCTTCATACTTTTATGGCTGAGCTCACACTCTGTCTTATTTGTTGAAGATGTAAATGCTATTTTTTTGGACATAGGAATTGGCATTGCAATGATCCTATTAGCAGGATTCGTCATTAATTTTCATATTAAGACTCACAGATATCTAATTTTCTTCCTACTGTTAACTTTTTCCATCCTTCAATTCAAACAACTCTATATAGCTACTATTAACTTTGCACCATTTGAGAAGCATGCTTTCTGGAAGAAAAGTGCAAGTACATATAAGGAGAAAATAGAAATCGCAGCAATGGTATATGAATTAGCTCCTGATGATTCAATGATTAGTATCTCAGTATTAGATGCACCGTATGGTTCTAGAACTGAATGGGCATCTGTTTTTGAACAATATTCTAGGAGGGAGAATGTTCCCTTGCCCCAGTGGTATGGACTTGCAACTGAAGGTGAATTTGGTGGTGATTGGGTACTACAAAAAACTGATCATCCTGCTATTTTCCACTATGTACTAAAACCTAATTATTTAGTAATTGATTCTGGAGGTCGGGAGCTATTTTACCAACAACAAAATGTTACGACGAGTGTTATCGAGATAAAAGAGTTGCATGACTTTATCATTGAGATTAGACAACCCATTTAAGGTAGTAGCATTTTATTGTGAGCGGGGCTGGTGCAAATTACGCCGAACCCTAGCTAGCTTATTTTTTAATTTAATGCAAATGTATCGAGCTTCTGAGGAAAGTAGTGATAAACTCTCACCAGATTGGGATTAGTATACAAATGTTAGAACCTATTTTTTATTATTCGGTATAAATGGAAGAAATAATAACTTATCCAAAAGCTTTTAGAAATTTTGAAAATCTCGCAAATGGTTTAGTTTCTTCAGTTATAACTTCTTCTTTTTGATCAGGAAAACTGAATATTCTTTCTGGGTAGAGATATATGTGACAATGTGTACTACCACTATATTTTTTAAACTCATCTATGTTTTTTATCCAAGGGCCTGGTTCTACAGAATTATCAATAAAGACAACATTCCCGTTTATCTTACATACTAATAATGCATGACCATTTCTTGTACCTTCATATCCTAACAATACCATTCCTAAAGAGCCATTGGGTAATCCTTCACAAAATTGCTGCAATGCATCAATATCTTCTATAAAAGTAAGATTGTGATACTCACGTGCAGGCAAATTACCGTGTTGTCCTTGGGTTCTTATTGTAATCATGTATGATTCTGCCCCTAGACTTACATGAGCCCCTTTATAACCTTCCTGGTCTTTTCGCCAAAGAGCATCATGTCGAATCTCCATCATCGAACCGTACGGAAAATTCTTCTTACTAACTGTTTTTCCTGTAACAAGACTTTCTGCCCATGCGTGAGAGATCCAAAAGCAATCTTCTTCATTGCCAACTCTTTCTAAGATTGAATTTAAAGTTTTTGCTATTTGCGTAAATTGAGCTTTTTTATCATGAAGTTGGGCGTAGAGTTTCTCTAAATTTTGAGTTTCGTGTGAAGCTTGAGGGACATCTATTAGATTAGACATATAATTTAGTCTACACTAAATATTTGGGGATGGTGGTGGAATTCGAACTATTTTCCAGGCGGAAAGTTAAATTTCAAAGATAATTTTTTAGGTTGTCAAAAGTGTAATTATAAGATAAAAATTGTGATGATTTATCAATGCTTTTAGCTATTAATTGGGTATCCCGTCAGGCGGAGAGGGCGGGATTTACCCTCGTCATGCTCACACATTTATTTACTGAAGGTGTTCGCTTGATCGGGCACTGGACATCCCTCCAATCATACCGCCCATCAATTCATGCCTAAGGCATGATTGCTGACCGGTGCGGAGAGGGCGGGATTCGAACCCGCGCGGCCCAAAAGGACCTCAAGGTTTTCGAGACCTGACCAATAAGCCACTCTAGGCACCTCTCCACTTCTGGATACTATATCAGATTACTTGATTTTGTAATTAAATAATTATAAAGCCACCTTAACAACTAGCGGCCAGTGGTCTGAACCAGTATTTGGTCCACGATATCGCTCCAAAACTTTTACATCAGGACTCACGAAAACTTGGTCAATTGGGATAGCAAGAAATTTAGGAACATGTGTTGGCCAGGTATTTTCAAGGGGAAACTGTTTTTGTGTATCAATAAGTCGTGCATTCTTTGTGACTTCACGAAAAACTGGTGAGAACTGAGTAATATTAAAATCTCCACCCATCACCGTCGTGTCAGTTTGTTTGTTGGTATAGTCAAAAAGTTCAACAAGCAACTCATTTCTCTTCTGTGTAAATTCCTGTGAGACTGGCGAATATGGGTGTACACCAATCAACTTAGTAGTTTTATCACCGAGTGTGACACTCACTTCAAGTGTTGGAACATTGGGGACAAAGTAATGAGGTTTAACTGCATCAACGGGAATTCGACTAAAAACTCCCATGTCAAAGGCATAGGACACTGATTCATGATATGAGAATGGATATTCTGGCAGCCCAGCTTTCACCGCTTCATATTGATCGGGCTGCAGTTCTTCAAGAAAGACTACATCTGGCTGCATTTCCTTTATAGCAGCAATAAGCTGAGTCATATCTGGCTGCATCCAGTATGAGTTTACAAATGCAACCTTCATCGTAGGTTCAGATTCAGCAAGTTCCAAGGTAGAATTTTTGCCCCCAGTCAATTGTAAGTACGGTGAAATAATCATCAAGTGAATACCAGCCACAATGCCGGCTACAGCTGCAAGGGTACGTTTTTTAAGGAGTAAATAGAATAAGACGAGAATGAGACCAGAGATAATATAGTGAACGCGCCAGTGAGAACCTAGATCAAAAACCCACCACAAGCTTCCAAGTTCTCCAAGCAAAGAAAATGTATAGACGATTACTAGGGCAGTTAGTACGCGTTTCATAGTTGAGTGCACCCACTAGGAATCGAACCTAGATCTAAGGATCCGCAATCCTTCATTCTATCCGTTGAACTATGGGTGCTCACGGCTATTGCGGTTACAAACCTGTATTGTACCAAAAAAATCGCTAATATCGAGCCTTACGATTCCAAATCGATAGGAATCTTGTCATTGAGCCATTTTGCAGCCTTTTCATAAGCAGTAAGTGGCGGGACTTCTTGAGGTAGCATTGCATCAAGTAAGTACTCCATTTTATCCTTCGCAACTGTTCCTAATAACAGTGTTAATCTAAATGGGAATCTATCAATTCCAACATGGAGCAATGGTTGTCCATATTTTTCAGTAAACCAAAACTGAGACATCTCTTCCCAGTAGTACAACGTATCTTCCACTCTGATGCCATATGTCGTGAGTTTGTGTACTACTATACCTGGGGGAATTGAGTACATCACATATGCTAAAAAAACGACGGCGAAAACAACTGCAACAGGAATAACTTGACCAGCAAAGAACAAAATTAAACCTATCAATAGGGCAATCATACCGACAGTGGAGTAAAACTGTCGTGTTTGGCGTTTAAAAGGTCTGCTAGGTGCTTTCCATTCAAACAAAACCTCTTCTTTTTGGAAACTACTCTGGGCAAGATATCTTCTATAGTCATCTTCAGCTTGTTGATCTTCTGCACCTGGTGGAACATCTTGATTTGCTTGTTCAGTTGGCTGCGATGGTTCAACGGGCTGCGTTGCCTGGTTTGGTGGGGTGAAATTTTCAGGCGGTGCTACTGGAACTTCACCTTGAAGGCGTACCTTTTCAGATTCTCCAAGCAGACCATTTGACTGATTATTTTGCGAACTATCCATACCAACACACTATACAACAGAAGACTCGACTGAAACAATAGCGTTTAGATGGTACAATAAGACGTCTAAAAAGGAAGGGTGGCAGAGTGGTCCATCGCAACAGTCTTGAAAACTGTGACCTTTCAGGTCTCGTGGGTTCGAATCCCTCCCCTTCCGCCTCAAGTAAAATAAATCATCATGAAAGCCATTTCATTTTTTGAAGGTTTTGTACTTGGTAGTGTACTTTTTATAGCATTACTACTACATACTCGAGGGTTCCCGTTATCAGATGAAGGGTGGATTTTACAAGCTGGGTCACGCTTGGCTCAGGGAGAAGTCGTCTACAAGGACTTTCAATTTGTCTATCATCCTGGTGTTGCATATCTTAATGCTATTGCATTTAAACTTCTTGGTATTTCAGTACTCACCTCCAGACTTGTTGCAGTAATTAATACTGTTATTGGTTCTGTGGTTCTGTATAAACTTTCGCAAAGAAATCGATTTACACATTTTCTGCAACTCCTGCTACTTGGTCTGTACATATTTTGGGGGGCAGGTCATATCAATTTTGTTTGGCCAGTCATGTTGTGCCTTACTACTGGAGTGATTAGTGTATATTTTTGGTCCAACTATTTTGAGACAAAAAAGTTAGAAGACCTTTTTTGGGTAGGTGTCTTTGCTGGCCTTACATTGGTATTCAAACAGAATTTCGGTGTAGCAATTATTCTCTCAAACTGTATTTTCCTATTACTTTTACAACAACCCAATAAACTTCAACTGTTTGGGAAAATGTTTCTTGGTTTACTTGCTGTGGGATGCATCCAAGCCAGTTACTTTTTTGTAACAGGTTCATTCACTGCATATTATAATGACATGCGCTTTCTACTTTTTGAAAGAATTCTTTTAGGTGGAGCATTTCGCTCAATCTTGCCATGGCAGTATCCTGCACCTGTACTCCATCAATTCTTAAAAATATTTTTATACACACTGCCATTTTTTATATCTGTTCTAGCTGGAGTCGTTGCTTGGTATAAAAATAATAAAACGCTTCTCTACTACTCAATTCTATCGGTATCATATTACGGCCTGAGTATTCGCCCAACCACAGATTATGTACACCTTACACCACTACTAGCCTTTGCTAGTTTCCCACTCATTTATTTTTGTTCACAATTAAAAAAACAATTACAAAAAATTAGTAATTTTTTTCTACTCACTTTATTTATCTTTGGAATATATAGTTCACTTTTCCAAAACTACTACCGCTGGGACCCACCACTTATTACTCAAAATTATTTTAATAGTAATCCACAAATACTAATTAGTTCTGATACAAGCACAACACTTGAAGTACAAGAAATTTTGCAGTTTTTTACTAAAAACGCACCACATGAAAAATACCTTTTTACCTATAGTTTTGCATCAACATTCAACGTACTTACTCTTAAAAATAACCCCACACGTTTCGACTACTTACACACTGGTGTTTTAAGTTCAGCTACTGAAGCAGAAGTAACTGCAGATTTGCAAAATAAAAACGTACAATATATTTTGACTGATGTGGATGTAACACTAGAAAAAGATTTAATCGCTCAGTTTATTATAAAAAATTATTTACCAGTCAAACGTTCGGGTAACTATACTATCTGGAAAAAGATTTAATTCACCTTTTCCAGTTTGTGGGAAGCAGTTCACTTTGAATTTCAATGGAAGTAAATTTCGGTTTTTGATAGCCTTGTTTTTGTACCCAATGCCACGTTCTCTGTAATCCAGTTATCAAGTCTACTGAGTCCTCATACTGCAAATATTTTTTACTAACTGAATGATCACTCACTGCGCGGAGCACTTCAGTTGGTCTGAGTGGTAAATACTGGACCTCAGTAGTTGTTCCGCTCACTTTTTCTATTGTAGCAAGCAACTCAGAAACAGTATGTGGTTTGTCAGAACCAATATTAAATGTCATTCCTGCAACAGATTTTTTTAGACAGTTCACTAAAGCAGTAGCTACATCGTCGATATATGAAAAACATCGTTCTTGATTACCTTTTCCATAAATGTAGACTGGTAACTTAGCAAGCAATGCATTCATAAAAATTGTTACAACATTTCTGTAAGGATCACGCATGTTTTGGCGAAGACCATACACATTGTGTGGACGAACTACAACATACTCAAAGTTGTGGACTTCGCTCAAAATTTTCAACGTCTGTTCAAATGCATACTTTGTGACTCCGTAGACATCTTCAGGAATTGGAATACTTGATTCTTTGAATGGTGTCTGTCCTGCTCCATACACCGCAATGCTGGATGTAAAAATAAATCTTTCCAATCCATTAGTGATCGCCGCTGTTAAAACCTTTACAGCCCCGTCATAGTTGCGTGAAGTAATGTCGATAGGACTAAACTGAGCTTTACTTTCTGCGGCATTGGCAGCCAGATGATACACAACTTGAGGCTTAAATTCTGAAAAAATATCTAACAATTTTTTGTAGTTTCTAATGTCCACTTTGTGGAACTGAACTGAATTCTTCAGATTTTCCATATAACCACCGCTCAAATCATCAACAACACACAGTGTGTGTCCTTCATCAATCAATCGGTCAACAAGATGACTCCCAATAAACCCGGCACCGCCAGTCACAACAATACGCTTAGTCATGAATCTTTTCTGTTCTAATTATTGGATTGTAAAAATAATGGAGTGTCAGCAGTAACATATTAAATGCCACGCCAACAGTTCTTCGTAGTGATCCTGTAATTTTTGAAGTACCGATTCTTGGATAGTAGTGCACAGGAATTTCTTTAAAACTGAGGCCTGCCTGTACTAGTAGTAGTATTGTTTCAGGAAGAAAATGTGAACCTCCCACAGTGCAGTGCGGGAGAATTGCAGCAACAGTATTTTTTCGAAACGCTCTATATGTACAACCACAATCAGAAATTGCTGGTGTTTGATGTAAAAATTGAATAAGACGTGCAAGGATAATATTTCCATAGCGAAGCTTCAGTCCCATATTGGCCCCAGGTTGAATGTATGCAGAATTTGTTCGCGTCCCAACTACAGCATCATACGTAGCTAACGGTTGCAATAACCGGCGCAGGTCTGTCGGTTTGAATGTTCCATCGGGTTCTGCCAACACAATATATGTACCACTTGCAGCGTTCAATCCCTTTTGCAATGCAAAGCCATATCCCTGTCTTTTTTCATGTACCACTCGCGCTCCAGCTTTCTTTGCCAACTTAGCTGTATCATCAGATGAGTTATTGTTCACTACAATGAGCTCATCAATAATTTTAGTTGCAAGGAATTCGGTTACAGCTTGTGTAATATTTTCTGCTTCGTTAAACGCCGGGAAAATCAGTGAGACTGTTTTATTTTGATACATATAATCGTAGATATTTTCGCAGGTTAACCATGCATTTTCTAGCCCCCAGATTTACGACGCAGGCATTTAAGCATTTAATATGCTAAGATTGACACTATTGCTGCTCAAGATGATTGTATGAGAAAAATTTCAAAAATTGCCACGCTCTTCATTATTAATCTAGTTATTTTTATTATTCTATTTGCGGCCCACGTTTTTGATGCGTATGTTTTCAAATCAGTATCAATTAAAATTTCGCATCTACCTATTAGTAGTCTGTTAAAAACACTGTTAATAACATCTTGGATGGTTGTGCCTCAGTCAATTCTTTTATTTGGTCTCAACAATGTTTATTTGAGAATTCCAAATAGAAAATTTTTAATTACACAAATCTTATTTGCAGTATCTATTGTTGTAGTTCTATTTATCTCAATTAGAATGGTATAACTTTCAGTTTTTGCTCCAAGTATTGAAGTAGTGATGGTATAAAATAGCTCAGTATGAGACATACTGCTGATATTGTTCGCGGATTCACTTGGGTTTTTTTGATGAGAATAGTTGCACGATTGCTGACATTTGCTCGAGTTTTTGTCCTTGCCCGCCTCCTCACTCCCACTCAATTTGGCACATTTGCCATTGCAACACTAGTACTTTCACTGCTAGAAGTTTTGACTGAAACAGGTACTCAGGTAGTTCTTGTTCAGGAAAAAAAGGAACAGTTTGCTTCATACTTAAACGCCGCGTGGTTTGTTTCAATCACACGTGGACTCATACTCTGTGTTCTACTGTTTGCCGCAACACCATTTGTACTAGATTTTTTCAATAATCCGACAGCATTAAACTCACTACTTTTGATAGCGCTTTTGCCCTTAATAAAAGGCTTCATCAACCCCAGTGTTGCTCGCTTTCAGAAGGAACTGCTTTTTAAAAATGAACTATACATGAGAAGCTGCATTGGTATCTTAGGAACAATCATTACGATTGTTCTCGCAATGTTGTGGCGAGATCCACTCGTACTTGCCATCGGTCTTATTTTTGAAGGAGTTTTTGAAGTTATCATTACTCACTACTACATTACGCCACGGCCTGTCTTCAGTTTTGAAAAGGATAAAATCATATCAATTTTGCAGAGAGGTAAATGGATGGGTCCAGCTACATTGTTCAACTATTTCTTCCATCAACTTGATGACATAGTGGTGGGACGTACGCTAGGAAGTAGTTCACTGGGTATCTATCAAATGGCATATCGCATTGCGACATTACCTATTACAGAAATTTCAGATTCACTCAATAAAGTAACATTCCCCGTTTTCACCAATTTGACAGCAGATATCACAACTTTGCGAAAAACATATGCAAAAACAACAAGTGCGATCATCCTACTCAGCATCCCACTGAGTGCTATATTTATTATTTTTCCGCAACAAATTGTACGCTTAGTTCTAGGTGAGCAGTGGATTGAAACAGCGCAGTTGCTTCCAATACTCGCTATATTCGGCTTTCTGAGATCACTACTCAATAGTTCGTCGTCACTTTTTCTATCACTCAAACGCCAAGATCTCGTGGCTCAGTACACCGGAATCAGTATCGTGGTAATGGCACTCTGTCTATTCCCGCTCATACATTGGTATGGGACTCAAGGAGCTGCAATTGCCGTGCTGATTGGCTGTTTAAGCACAATACCATTTGTGGTATATCATGTTAGAAAGTTACTTTATGATCCCGCTCATTAAATCCACCTACTACAAGGAAAAGAAAACCACGGCTGCCTTAAAAAATTTTTTAAGTACAGCAAAAGTTTTGAGCATGAGCGAGATGTGTCTTCATTTTGAGACAGCATTTTCAGAGTTTCAAAAGCGGAAAGAAACTATCCTCGTCAATAGTGGTAGTTCTGCCAACTTGGCTGTCATACAAGCACTACTCAATTTGGGAAGAATTAAAAAAGGTGACAAAGTAGGTTTTTCAGCAGTAACTTGGGCCACCAATGTTATGCCACTTATACAACTTGGATTAGAACCTGTTCCTATTGATGTTGAACTTGATACCTTGAATATTTCGTCAAAAAACTTGAGCAGTGTACTCAAAACCCATGACCTCAAACTACTTTTTCTAACCAATCTTTTGGGCTGGTGTGATGATATTGATGTAATCGCGCAAATGTGTGCAGCAAACAACTGTTTATTGGTTGAAGATAATTGTGAGTCACTGGGAAGTATATATAAAGGTACGTTGCTCGGTAACTTTGGGATAGCATCAACCTGTTCATTCTATGTGGGGCATCATCTATCAACGATTGAAGGTGGTGTAGTTTGTACTGACGACGAAGAATTGGCAACAATGGTACGGATTGTTCGTGCGCATGGCTGGGACAGAAATTTGAAAAGTGAGATTCAACAAGGAATGAGAACAAAACATAATGTTAATTCAACCTTCTACTCAAGGTATACCTTTTATGATCTGGGATATAATTTGCGTCCTACAGAAATCTGCGGATTTTTAGGTTTGCAACAGCTGCAATATGCTACTGAAATCATCGAAAAACGAGAAAATAATTTTAACTACCTGGCTAAAAGGATTTTCAATAACAGTGAGTACTGTACTCCAAGTTGGAAGCATATGGATCGGTTTTCAAACTTTGCTTTTCCAATTATTTGTAAGACAAAAGAAAAAAGAATTTCACTGGTTGAGAAAGCAAAAGACACTGTTGAGATCAGACCAATTGTCGGTGGAGATATGACTGAACAACCTTTTTTCAAAAAGTATGTTCAAGATTCTCATGGGTATCATCTTCCCAATGCTGCAATAATTCACAATCAGGGTTTTTATTTTGGAAATAACCCAGAGCTTACCAAAAAGGAACTTGCATTTCTTGCACAGTTATTTGCATGAAGTTAAAACTTGCATTCTTTTATAATTTAAACTTTGGTGGTGCCAAGCGTGCACTGTTTGAACAAGTACAAGGACTCATTAAGAAGGGTCATCAAGTTGATGTCTACACAACCGATTCTGCTGATGACATGTTTACTCCAAATATTATTGCCACAAATTTCAAGAGATTTTCGTATAGTGAACCACAAGTAAAAATTCCTGTTATTTCTCGACCAGTTCATGACTATATGACACTTCGCAGCTTGCATAGTTTACATAAAAATATTGCTGCTGAAATTGATTCACAAAACTATAACCTTCTGATTGCACATCCTGACAAAATGACTCAGGCACCACTGCTCCTGCAATATCTTCAAACAAAAAGCGCGTATTATTCACAAGAACCACTGCGAATTTGCTATGAATATTTATTGCAGTTACCTGATAATTTTCCGTTAGCAAATAGACTTTATGAAAACTACTTTAGAAGTGTCAGAAAGAAATCTGATCAACGTTCTGTTCGTTCTGCAACTCACCAGTTGACCAGTTGTTACCATGTCAGAGAACGGATGATTGAAGCATACGGTGTTTTCCCTGATGTTTCATATTTGGGTATTGATGCCACCATTCTTAAACCTCAAAAAGTAAAGCAAAAAAACCAAGTTTTATTTGTCGGAAATAAAGACAACCCGATTGATGGATATGAACTTGCCGAGGCAGCACTTGCACTAATACCCAAAAAAATTCGTCCACAACTTGTTACCGTAGAATGGAAAAATGCAAATAATGAGCGTCTCACAGATAGAGAACTTGCAGAGTTATACTCAAGTTCTATAACAACACTTTGTATGAGCAGATTGGAAACATTTGGACTTGTTCCACTCGAATCAATGGCTTGCGGTATTGCACCAATAGCCACTAGAGTGAGTGGGCACAGAGAAACTGTTCTAGACAAAAAAACTGGACTGCTTGCTGAATTTAGACCTGAGGATATTGCAGAAAAAATACTATTTCTAATAAATAATCCAAAAGAGCGAATCACGATGGGAACACGAGCTCGTGAGTACGTAGTCTCTGAATGGAATTGGCAAAAAAGAATTGATGAACTTGAAACACATATCAATCGATACGTTGCAAACAAGTAATAAATTTAAGTTGTAGATTTTTCATTGAGTGCAATTTTGGCACCCGCGATACTTCCATGCATCACTGCAATATCTGAAGTAATTTGTAGCAGTGGTAACCAATACCATGCGTTTCCAACATATCGAACATTCTTTAGTACAGCCCATGTACAATAAAATAAAAATAGTGATACAAAGAAGCCCCAGTAGCTGCTTGAATCTTGGTTAAACAATATCAAAAAAATTAGTACAGCAATGCTATATCTAAAGAAAATAAAAAGCACTTTAGGTCGAATAATCCCAGCTTGAATATCACCACGCGCAAACCGAAATATCATTCTATAAAACTGCTGCACAGTTTTACGAGGTTGCCATTTAACAACTGCATCTTTTGCAAACGATATTGGCACATTTAATTTCTGAATTTTTTTCGCAAAAGCATAATCTTCGTTATCACTTAACGTTTCATCAAATTTGCTCACCTTTTCCCAAATTTTTTTCTCAAATAGTAGTGAACGTGTAGCAGGTAAAAATGTTTGTGCCTTAACAACATCTGGCATAACTAGCGCATAGGGAATAACTGCTTTTTGAAAAGAGTCATCAAAAATCCCTTTGTAGTATCCCGCTACAACAGGAGCCCGCGATTTATCATATGCAGTTAGTAACTTTTCTAGCCAATCAATTTCTGGAATGCAACCTGCATCGGTACATGCAATTAGTTCTGTGGTAGCCAATTCAATTGCATAATTTCTTCCCACACTTCTATTACCTGTTTTGACTTTACACAGAATTTTATTTTTTGAAACTTTCGCTATAAATTTTTGAATTAGTTCTACAGTACCATCAGTAGATCCACCATCACAAATAATAATCTGCGTAGGATCAACTGTTTGTTGAGTAAGACTTGTGAGTAGTGCTGCAATTGTTTCTACCTCGTTGAGCACTGTCACAATTATTGTTACTTCTTGGTGTGACTTTGACATATCTGCACAACAAGTATACTATTGCTTGGTAAAGATCCAAGTACTGTTCCCCATTTGAAAATGAAAAAAAATATTGAAGTTTCTATCATAATTGTTTCATATCATTCTGCTCAAGCAGTAGAAAAATGCCGTAAAAGTATTGGTGAAAATCAAAAATATGAAATTATTGTAATCGATAACACAGACCATAACATTGGCTTTAGTGCCGCATGTAACCAAGGCGCCCAGCAAGCATCAGGAAAATATTTATTTTTTCTTAACCCAGATACAGAAGTTGCCAACGGCTGTATTGAAAAGCTAGTCCGAAAGATAAAAAGTAATGAAACGTATGGAATTGTTGCTCCGCAACTGAGTACCGAAGCAGGCCAGCCATACAGAAGTTATAGTCTTCAACCCAAATGGTATACGTTTCCGCTTCTACACTCCTTTATCTGGGAGTATCTTCCACATTCACTACAAGCACATATTGATACCTATCTAAATGATTCACTTACAGTTGAAAAAAATGTAGAGGCAGCTTCAGGTGCGGCACTGCTTGTAGAAAAAAATATTTTCGACAAAATTGGCGGTTTTGATACAGATTATTTTTTGTACTGGGAAGATTATGATATTTGCAAAAAGATTCTAAATTTAAATATGAAAATTAGATTCGTTCCTGATGCAAAAGTTATGCATAGTGGTGGAGGAGCTACTGTAGATAAAAAATCAGCGCATGCTCTTTTTCAACAATCAAGATTTAAATTTTTAAAGAAAAGATTTGGGTATATATACGCTCTTATTGTAGAATTTTTTTTACGCTCTTCTGAGGCTATCTAACGTCTGAATTCCACAATTCAATATACTGTTCAGTTAACTTTTTCCATGTCATTTTCGACGCAAATGTATACGCATCTTGCTCCAGCGTATACATTCTTTCACTATCTGAAATGAGCGCGGTAAGTTCTGCTGCAACTGTAACTGGTGAGTTTGCTATAAGTAGTGCAGCACGACCAGGATATGACTCTAAATATGATTTTTTTAATGGATGCGTGTACAAACTCACAACAATTTTTGATTGGGCTTGTGCTTCTAAAAGAGACAAGTATGAAGCAGCAAAAACTATGTTGGCATCAGCTATATACTTTGTAGGATTTGTTACCATACCCGTGACCAGTCCAAATTCTTCACAGCGAGAACGAAAGGCACCATCACCCACCCAAGTCATAGCAATAGTTAACCCTTTTAATTTCAGTTCAGTGAGCAACTCAAAATATTTTTCAATCTCATTTTCTTTTTCAAGTCTGCCTAGAAAAACGCAGTGAAGTGTTGCACCAAGTTTATTTTTTTTGTGTTTTTGTACGGTGTTTTTGCAAGTAGTGCCACCATAGACCACTAGGTTTGGGGTATCCCAATAAAATTTTTGAATATACGCTCCTACGTGAATTTTTTTTTGTGCACACTGTCCAAACAAGTAGCGTTGCAATTTATTAAAAAATGGAACTGGATAGACACCTTCCCAACCATGAAACGTAATATAAAATTTCTTGTACAGAATAAATACAAATGGCAAAAGCCACCAAGCAACATCATGAACATGTACTACTGTTTGTTTATCAGTGATAATAGTTCTTTTATTCCACAACCACATCCAAGTTTGCAATTTTTTATTGATTGCAGCAAAAGGTAGTCGATAGACCTGCACTCCTGCTACTATTTCTTCTTCCAAAAGCTGTGGTTCATGTTGTGTAGTAAGTACCACAACTTCATATCCACGCTGAACAAGCTGTGCATTTACAGCAGAAACATGCGTTTCGACACCACCTAGACTAGGTGTGTATCGCGGCACAATGTGAACTACTTTTTTCTGTATCATAACTATATGAGCATATTGTACGGTATCTTGGTATAATTTGCTTTCATGCAAACTGAGAACTTCTGGAAACAGATTAAAAAACCAATTCTTGCGCTGTCACCAATGGATGGCCTCACAGACCAGCCATTTCGTTATATTCAGAAGAAATACGGTGCTCCTGCAGTGATGTATACAGAGTTCACTAGTGTTGAAGGTGTCTGTCATGGTGCAACTCAGTTACTCAAAGATTTTTTATATGATGAGACACAACGTCCGATTATTGCTCAAATCTATGGTACTACTCCAGAATACTTCAGGCAAACTGCACTCATTTTATGTGAACTTGGCTTTGATGGCATAGATATAAACATGGGTTGCCCAGCCAAAAACGTTGCTCATTCTGGAGCAGGTGCAGCACTTATTAAAACACCACAGCTTGCCCAAGAGATTATTGCCGTCACCAAGCAAGGAGTTATTGACTGGCAAAATGGCATGACCGTTGCAGAGTGCCCAGACATTACTCAGAAAATTGAACATGAAGTTAAGCGACGGCACGATCTACTACCGGCAAAGTACCAGGAAAAGCGCACAGTCCCAGTGAGCGTCAAAACCAGAATTGGATATGATGAACCTGTCATTGAAGAGTGGATTCCTACCCTCCTCGAAATGGAACCTACAACAATCGCTATTCACGGAAGAACTCTCAAACAGCAGTATGGCGGTAGTGCTTCATGGGAAAATATCGGCAAAGCTGCTGCGATTATTAAAAAGACTGAAACAATTGCTTTGGGAAACGGTGATGTGCAGACACATGCAATGGCACTGGACTACGTGTCCACATATGGAGTGGATGGCGTGTTGCTGGGAAGAGCATCTCTAGGCAATCCCTATGTATTTCTTCCTGAATCACCAGCTGGTCCAAATATATTCCAAATTGCTGTTGAGCATTCTGAGCTTTTTGAACAAATCTACAAGGATGAAGAGAAATACAGTTTCATGCCCATGAGGAAGCATTTGGCTTGGTATGTCAAAGCGATTCCCAATGCTACTGATATTAGAATTCAACTTGTCCAAGCCACAAATGCAGCACAAGTTAGAGAAATTTTCCAAAAATATCAACTTATCTAAGTCGTTGTGGTGGTATAATTTGGCTGTTAACGGTCGCATAGCTCAGTTGGTTAGAGCGCACGATTCACATTCGTGAGGTCCCTGGTTCGAGCCCAGGTGCGACCAC
>JBILGT010000038.1:0-5752 GCA_044350895.1 Limisphaerales bacterium | reverse complement strand
ATCTCACCAACACCCGAAACTTTTTGTCCGAAATGCGGCGCCGTTTTATTTCTCCGTATTCTGCTGGTTTATCAAACATTATGCGTATTGTACTACGCGTTATCTAGGCAAGCCCCTACATAATAACTAATTTACTAGAGTAATTCTTTCGGAACTTGTGATTTATTTACTAAAATACCTTGAAAATAGTAATTCTTACCATCCCACCCATAGTTACCTGATTCACAATTATTAATTACAAAATTCACACTTGTATCTTTATTAAGCGGAGTAAAATTTTTGGTGTCTGCTCCTTTTACTTCCTTCAATCCATAATAGACCTTGCCATTCATACTAGAATAACTGCAATCTAAACGTTTGAAATCGACTTTATCGTTTGCCTTTTCAACAACACTATAACTGCCAGTGCTATGATTATATAGTAAATTCTTATCTTCAGCCTGAACGTAGCTATTGCCTACTTTTTTCGCTTTTTCATGAAAAACAAAAGTCTCTTTATCTATAATATCTATTTTATCTACTAGAACTGTTCGTTGAGTAAGTCCAGTATGCTCAGCACTAGCCGAAATACTAAAGCTATTGACTATTTGATATAACCCATTTATATCCTTTACAAGTTTGTCTCCTATTACTTCAAAAGTACTTACGTCAAATTCATCATGCTTGTGGCCTTGATAGTAAATGTTGATACCATCTGTCATATAGTTATCTTTAATTTTTAAATTATTAAGATCTACCTTCTGTGCCTCTGAAGCTAAGAAAAGATGGTTTTTATCTTTAGAAATAACGTAATGATAATCTGGGTTATCAAAAATTACTTGGAAGGTATCTGGATCAGCCTCAGGTATTTTGATAACATTTTCGGAAGATCCAAACATGCATCCCAACATGCCACAAAACTTTTGATTAATCTGATAGACAGCAACCTTTGTTTTGAAGTAATTTTTGCTTGTGTCTCCCATGATGAGTTGTCTTTCAAAAAAAAATAGCCACCCTACGATTGAAAAAAATAGGAAAGCAGACAGTATAAGTAAGTAAAGTTTAAATCTTGATGTGTGTTTGAGCGTTACTGCCATAAATATGGTATGTAAGGATTAAGTTACTAATAGTAGCTTCAGTATACAGAAACCATTATTTAAAAACACTAGGCGGAGGTCGCACGAAATATACCGAAACTATGCAATCTTCGCATCACTGTATAAAGTGTTTTAGGATATACTACAGGTATGGCTAAACTTTTATCTGACTCAAGACTTGATCGAAAAAATATTTTAAATAATCCATATGCAGTGGACTATATCTATCATGAGGTTGGCTTAAAGGGATTTGAGTTTGATGGTGAGTATAAGTACACGATTGATCAAGTCGTCAACTTCTTCGAGGTTGATTTGCGTACCATTAGAAGGTATTTGGCTGAGTACGGCGATGAACTGGGACAAAATGGTTATCAGGTTTTAACAGGAGAAAAGCTCAAGGAATTTGTTTCTAATTTTGCGAGTGACATTCATGTCACTCGCAAAACTAGAAACCTAGGTATTTTCAATTTTAAGGCTTTATTAAACCTTGGCATGCTACTAGTAGAGAGTGAGAGAGCTCGATTATTAAGAAACTTAATTCTCAATGTGGTAATTGATGTAATAGCTAAAAAAACAGGCGGTGACACAAAATATATCAATCAAAGAGATGAATCATATTTAATCAGCTTGTATGCAGGTCAAAATTATAGAGTAGATTATATTAATGCTTTAAAAGAGTGCGTGGATATAGGTAACTATAAGTATGCAATTTACACCAATAAAATATATAAAAGTATTTTTAAAGAGCACTCACAAGAATACAAACAGTTGCTGAACCTTAAAAAGGAAGATAAAGTCAGAGATACGCTCTACTCTGAAGTACTAACCACCATTGCCATGTATGAAGCGGGATTGGCAGATCGGCTGAGAAAGAAAAGTAATGAGCTAAAAAGAAAACTAACCACAGAAGAAGTAGATGTCATATTTACAGAATTTGAAAATGACCCAGCGTGGAAACCACAACTTGACTCTGTCAGAATCAAAATGGCTAGCAGAGATTACGGTTTACGGTCAATTACACACCCTGAATTAAAAGACTATATTACTCCACTCAATACAGAAGAATTTGAAAGATTCTTGGGAGAAAAAAGCATGGAACTCGCGAAGAGAATAGAAAAATATCAAGGTGTTTTCAAACGTCTCAAGGATAAATGAAAATCGCATACTTTGATTTCAAGCATGCCTTGGAACAACACAAAAGAGTTTTAGAAATATCTGGTGGTTTGCATGGCTACAAAGATCTCAGCCAACTTGAATCCGTCATTGCACATATTCAAAATGATTCTTACTATCCAAGCTTTTTAGAAAAGTTAGCGTATCTTGTATTCTCGGTTTCAACTGGTCATGCATTTAACGATGGTAATAAACGGACAGCAATTGCTTTGGGTGGCTACTTTCTTGAGATTAATGAACTAGGAGGTACAGTTGGCACATTCATCGTACACATGGAGTACTTAGTAGTGTGGCTTGTAGAGAAAAAAATTAACCGTGATTCGTTTGAACGAGCAATACAGTCCATTCTTGAGGAAGGTGACCTGAACGAAAGTATACAAATTGAATTGCTGAAACAACTGGGTGAGCACACAAAACTGAATACCTAGAGGTAATTAGTCAACTGGGTTCGGTGTTCGAGGCTGGACTAGCTATGGACGTAGCGGCTACACCTAACTACAAAATCAATGCGATTTATAGGCAAATTTTGGATAAAAAACAAGAGCCTATCCCACTAGGCGGAGGTGGAGGGATTCGAACCCACGAAGCCCTTGCGAGCTCACGCTTTCCAGGCGTGTGCAATAGACCACTATGCGACACCTCCGCGTTTGAGAACAGCTTATTTTATCACGCAAATTACCTTTTATTCTTTTTCTTTACAAAGTGTACTAGAATGAAGCCATGCGTTTAAAAAAAATATTGGTTGCCCTACTCTTTTTCTGTATAGCGTTACTCTTTCCACACTCCATTTCAGCTAAAACATATACTATTGGACCAGTTGATATTACAGCCACACTTAAGACTGATGGTTCAATGGATGTAGTAGAAAAGCGCACCTACAATTTTCAGGATGATTTTACGTTTGCCTATCAAACCATCAACTCGATTCCAAATCAATCAAAGATCCCCGGTAGAACCGAAGCATACAAAATTAAAAATTTCAAAGTTTGCGAAGACAGTGAAACAAACTGTTATAAGCAACTGCTTCCTCAAGCAATTGCACAATCCGACACCACTCGCCCCACTAACAATTTTTACGTTCAAGAACAGCCTGGTAAATATTACCTTAAATGGTTTTATAGAGCGAGCAATGAGACTAAAGTTTTCTATATTCACTACACAGTGCAAAATGCCATTACACTACACTCAGATGTTGCAGAGCTATACTGGCAATTGGTGGGATCTGAATGGGAACTTTCACAAAAAAATATCAAAGCAACAATATCACTTCCGCCCAATATCCAGCCTGATGCGATTCAAGCTTGGGCACATGGTCCGCTTGATGGAATAGTCGGCATACCAGATGCCACACAGGTGCGATATGGCGTTGGTCGTGTTTCACCTGGAGCGTTCTTTGAAAGCAGAATTATTTTGCCAAAGAATACTTTCACTAAAGGTGCAACGGGCACCTCATCAAAAGCTCAGATTGTGGCACAAGAGCAAGGTTTCATCCAAGAAACAATTGCTGAACAAGAGAATGCACAGCAAACGGCACTCTACACAACTATTGGTGCTATTACGGCCTTTGCAGTGGTTGTCATACTCTTTATTAGACTAGCTAGTCGATTTTGGAAGTATGGCAAAGATGCGCCACTGCCACAGGTTAATGAAGCGGGCACATTATGGGAACCACCAAGTGATATTGATCCCGCACAGATTGAGCAGCTTCTCTTTGGACAAAAAATGCTTACGTCGAAATCATTTACCGCGTCTGTACTTTCCCTGGTGCATGATAGATTTTACAAAATCCTCCGCAGTGATGAAAAACAAGGTTTTATCTTCAAAAATTATGTGTATTACCTCGAGCCGCTTATGGAGTCAAATAAAAATCCATCCTCAATACAGACGGCTGTCATGGGACTGCTCTCGCAGGTATCCACTCAAAAATTGAGTTTTCAAGGTCAAGAAAAGGATGTGATCGCACTCGATGATATAACAACTTGGGTTCGCACCAATCGTGTCTATGCCTCAAGCTTTTTCCGCGAAATACTTCCAGAGTTGGTAATGCAAGAAAACTTAGATGAAGGTTATTTTGATCAGGAAAGTCATGAAAAAAAGCCCAAAGGTGGTTCTCTTGTGCTTATGTTTTTACTTGGTGGACTCCAGTTTTTTCTCGGAACAACACTTGCTGATTTTGTCGCTTTTGAGTCAGTATATACAGCTGTTATTTTTCTTGGTTTCAGTCTGACCATACTTTTGTTTATCATTAGTGCATTTTTTGCTTCAAGTTTTGAAAAGCGCACTCCAAAAGGAAGTGAAGAGGCTGCAAAGTGGAAAGCATTCAAAAAACACATCAACGACTATAACGTTACAACCAAGTATCCCATTGATTCAATTATTTTATGGGAAAAGTATCTCGTCTACGGGACAGTACTGGGAATTTCCAAGAAGGTGCTTGAACAGTTCTTGGTGAACTTCAGCCCTGAACAACAAACGGCATTGGCAAGCCAGTGGGGTGGCAGTAGCCTGGCTTCAGGTGGTGTAAGTTTTGCAAATAGTTTTTCCTCAATATCAAATGCAGTTTCCTCAATCAGCGCTGCAAGTAGCGCAAGCTACGGAGCTTCAGGAGCAGGATCATCTGGCAGAAGTTCTGGCGGTGGTGGTGGAGGAGGTGGTGGCGGCGGTGGTGGAGCTGGATAAAAACCAACGCAATTTTCCAAAAAAGGTTCAGTTTCTCTGCTATAATCAAGTTTTGCACAACACCTGGAAGCGTCGCATAGTGGCCTAGTGCAGCAGGTTGCTAACCTGCGCCCTAGAAATAGGGCTCGTGGGTTCGAATCCCACCGCTTCCGCACCATCAAGATTTATAGGTATAACAGTCTACAAGTGATCTTGAGTATCAGTCTCTGCATCCAGCTTTGTTTTATGAATTGTGTCATCTTTATAGTGTGGTGGTGAATAAATAGTGTACAGTTTAAGCGGTTTGTCTGCAGATAAATTTGTGACGTTATGTTCGACACCCGCTGGCACAACAAATGCATCACCATCAGTTACCGTATGCTGTTCTCCATTAACTACCAGAGTACCCTCACCTGATTCAACTCTTAAAAATTGATCTACTACCGAGTGAACTTCAAGTCCGATGTCCTCACCAGGCTTGAGTGACATTACAACCAGCTGTGCATGCTGACCTGTGTAAAGCACTTGTCTGAAATACTCATTAGCAAGCGTTACTTTCTCAATATTGTTAATATACCCAGTCATATAAACCTCCAGATAGTCGCAGTATGAACCTGTATTGCCATAGTAACAACATCAATAGTATGTAGAGCACTTATTTACATATTTAATGTGTATATGATATAATATAGGCCTAAAGGAGATCTATGCATCAAATTCCCGAATTCGCAGTTGAAAAGCACCACTATGCTAAAAAATAGTGTTTGTTTGTTCTCTTGATAGAGCTTGGGCAGGGGTTTGAAACTGCAGGCATTTTCGGGGTGTGTTGTTCATCTCATACTGAA
>JBILGT010000037.1:0-6234 GCA_044350895.1 Limisphaerales bacterium | reverse complement strand
AAGTGAGGTAATTCCATACAAGAAAACTGACGTAACAATTAAAAACATAACAAATGTGAGTGGACGTGTGCCAACTCTTTCAGCGCGTGGTAGATCTGTAATTTCTGGTGAATTTGGTGTTCTGGAATCAATAATTAGTGCCATAAGTATCTCTATAATTAAAATCTATTATAGGTAGTCAAGGCGAATTAGCAAGAAAGAGTGGGGGATGAATATCTGGAAAAAAATCTGAGCGGAAAACGGGACTCGAACCCGCGACCTTCTCCTTGGCAAGGAGACGCTCTACCAACTGAGCTATTTCCGCATGTGGCGTTGGGAATATCCCAAACTACATGAGGTATTGTACACAGAAAGTGCGAGATTGTGAACATGTATAAAAAAAGTGCGGTATACTTACGCCTATGCTACAAGAATTCATCCAAAGTTCAGAATTTAAACGGTCAGCAACCAATGCAACTGACTCAGGTATAAAACTTTTCTTTAAATATGCTGCTATAGCAGTCAATGAACTTGTTAAGTTCATACAGGAAATGTTTCGCTCAGTATTAGGCAAGTAATTTCAACAATTGTGCCAAGCTGAGGGGTCGAACCTCAATCTCGTGTTTTTCGATCCCGCCCTGCGGGAACCACCTTGGCTAGCTTGGCAAACTTATAAGTGCTTTTATTTCTAAGCGACCCGTGCCAGTATTTTTAAGATACATTTCCCGTTTGAATGCCTCACTCTTGGACTCATATTCTTCACTGTACATAAGCTGCCATGGAACGCCTCGTTTGGACCAGCGATTTAAACCTGCATTATGATGTTGGAGTCTTTTAAGAATATTTTGGGTGTGACCAATATACTTTTTCAGCAAAGAAGGAGAGTACAGAATGTACACATAAAACATGTGCCAAGCTGAGGGGTCGAA
Source organism: Limisphaerales bacterium (assembly GCA_044350895.1). Lineage (GTDB taxonomy): Bacteria > Patescibacteriota > Microgenomatia > UBA1400 > PJMF01 > OMIS01. The sequence continues at coordinate 5,326 of JBILGT010000037.1, read as the reverse complement.
CCTCAATCTCGTGTTTTTCAGACACGCGCCGTGACCACCTTGGCTAGCTTGGCTTGTTGCTTCATCCTAACCTCGGTGTTTTTCGATCCCGCCCTGCGGGAACCACCTTGGCTAGCTTGGCATATTTGGCTATTATACCGTATTTCAAAAAAATGTGGACGCTGAGGGACTCGAACCCCCGACACCTGCGATGTAAACGCAGTGCTCTAACCAACTGAGCTAAGCGTCCATTTTCTCAAGTGGGGCGGTGATCCCACTGATTCAATCAAGTGCACCATCTGGGACGATGTTCGAACCTATCTGACCTCCAAAATTGACCCCAACGAAAAGACCGCTCTACTGGATGCCATTTCCCGATTCAAAAAGGAGGATAAATAATGAACTTCTTTAACTGGTTCAAACCTTCTCCAAATATAGCATTGTCTATTCTACATGACGAGTATACCTTTTATCAAGCGTTCTTGAAAGATTTGAAAGGGTGTGAAAAAGAGGTTATTATCGAATCTCCGTTCATTACTACCTCAAGAATGGAGACATTTTATCCAATATTCAAAAGAATATTGGATCGTGGAACTAAAGTTCATATTATTACAAGAGATCCCATAGATCATATGGGAAGGCAGTCTTAATATTCTGTCACAAAGCAATAGCAGAGAGATTATGAGAAGAATTGCAAGCGAAGATATGACGGCAGAACTTGTTCAGTTCCTCAATCTAGATGTTATAATCTGATTATAATTTTAAATAAACACTTATGAATACTAACAACGAAGCAATTAAAAAAACAAAACTGGTGATAGACGCACTAGATTATGCTCACACCCATAATTTAGATATACAGGCTGAGGAAGATGCTCAAAAGCTACTGGATGCTATGGATCCAGAAAATTCTTTTAAAGATGATGTACAAGAGTTTATGAAACTACTTCAGGCTGCTAATGCTTTTATTGAGAAAGACGTAAAACAAAGAAGAAGTGTGAACTAAGCTTCACTGGGAACTTCGCCTATTTGCACGACATGACCCGATATATCTAAGGTTAGTATGCTTGGATTGAGAAGAGATTGGAGCAACAATATGAAACGACAGCACGTACTATTATGCAAAACACTAGCATTCAAACAGAATTATTACAATTAACCAGGGAGATGCTCTTTTACTTTTTCAAGCAGTTGGTCTGGTGTTATATCAACCTTTACAAGGTAGGATATGGTAGTATCATTGACCAGATTTGTTAACAGTACAATTGGTGTCTTGGCTGGCATTTTATGATCTTTTGAAAGTTTTGCCATAACTTCATGCCCATCCATTTGAGGCATCATAATGTCTAAAAGTATAAGATCGTAGTTTGAGGATTCAATTTTCTCAAGCGCGTCCTTACCGTTTGTGACACAATCTACAATGTATCCAGCATCAGATAAAGTGCTCAGGTACACATCACGAATTCCTTTCTCGTCCTCTACAAGTAAAATTTTTTTATCAATCATGATAATTGTTTAACTAATAAATATTTTACGCTACTCATAGCGTAGTGCATCAAGGGCTGAGATCTTGGTAGCACGCTTGGCAGGGTATATTCCTGTCAATAAGCCAACAATAACAGATATAGCAAAGATAAGTAAAACAAATTGAAAGGGTATAAAAGTAACATCAAGATATCCGTAGCCTTTTGAGATAGCAAACGTAGAAAGCGCAAACGAGAGTATCTTGCCAAATGTATATCCAATTACTAGACCACCAATACCACCTAAAATGCCCATAATCATAGATTCTGTCAGGTACAGATTCTCAACTTCTTGAGATTTCATGCCGATTGCTTTCATCATTCCCACTTCACGAGTACGTTCAAGTAGAGAGACGGTTAGTGTATTTAACATACCCAAAGCTGCAACGGCAAGTGCCACTACCCCTAAGATTCCAAGCAAGAATCGTAGTGTTGCAAACAGGTTCTCAATTTGTGAAACGGTATCGATCACCGATGCGGTCTTGAAACCCAAAAGTTCAATTTGTTTGCGGGTTGGAGTGAGAATATCCTGAGAATCTACGACAATCTTGGCTTGTGAGTAGTTGTGTATCCCTAGTAACTTCACATCTTTGAGTGGCACATACAATATCGGAGTTTTACTATCAGGAGTTACCCCAACTATTGTATAGTCAATTGGGGCAGATTCTACTTTATGACCATCGCTCAAAAGCTCACCCGTTGCGATAAATGAGATTGAAAATGTCTTGCCCACACCTTCTTTGGTAGCAATTCCAAGCACACGCAGTAAAGATTCATTTACCACAGCTTCGCGTGTGACAGTGTTAGGCAATGTAATTTGTTTTGTTTGAGCAACTGCCGATACTGACGCCGTTTCCTCCAGACTCGCTATATCTATAAAAGCAGAGTCTGATGCTGTTTCTCCATTTGTTGTAGATTCACCCAATACAGACCCTGTAGTCTCAAGTACAGTATCTAGCTCTATCGCTCGTTCGATCTTCATGTTCAATTCAGCAAAATAGCCAATATCACGAAGTTGTTTGCCAGTATCATCTTCTTTTTTCTTGTACACAGTGCTGCCATCATCGTTCACCACTTTATCCCAAAGCAATACGTCTGCTTTAAGCCACAACCCTAATGGTTTGCCCTCACTATCGGTTGTGATACTACCTGACTTTGTATCAGAGTAGCTACCGCCCCAGTACTCTTCTGCATCACTCGTACCTTCCACACGCCTGGTGTAACCCAGCACTTTGCCTGTTGTGTTTGGAGTATCACGGACACGCACATACTCCTCAGGATAGATGGTATAGGTAACATCAGTTATTTTTTGATCGTACGCTGCTTGCGTAGATACTACCTGTGTAGAAGCTCCAGCGACTTGTCCTGTAGTCTCTACAGTACTCAGCGAACTGGTAAGTTCATTGCTAGAGAAAATAGTGCCTTCTGACGGTCTGATTGCAGATTCTTTCAGGTAGTCCGATAGAACTCCATATACAGCCACATCAGTGTTTGAGTTTTGGTAACTGATTTTACCCACCACACCCGCTACGGGTAGTACTTTGTCAACTCCAGCGAGATTATCAAACGAGGCAACTGCTTTGTCATCAAGTTTAATATTGGTAGATACCGCTGGAGATGTATCAATTTGGCGCATTTCTTCAAGACGTGCTACGCGTGAGATTACTAGTTTCTCAAGTCCGTAACCAATTGAAATTAAAAAGACAATTGTAGCAACCCCAATCGCCATGCCACCAACGGTGATTGCTGTACGAGTACGTTTTGAAATCATGTTTTTTAAAGAAAGATCAATGAGATCAACTCTAGAAATAGTGCTTGCATCAGCAACTTCAAAAAGAGTAATTGCTCGCATATACCAAGAATCAATCCGAGTTACGACTGTTTTTTTTATTTGTACAGGTATGATTCGTACTCCCAAAACGGCATCAAACATTTTTTTGCCAAGATATAATAGAAGCAACACAACAAAGCGGGCAACTTGTACAATCTCACGTATCACTAGTGGTATCGTTTTTTTTAATCTAAAAACTGTCAAAAACGGATGAAACCAGTTGCTTGATTCCTTTTTTTTAAGTAGATTTTTGCGTGAAGTTATCTGATTTTTATTTGGATCAGCATGTAAAAAGATACGATCAACCAATGCTTTCTTAATACTTGCAGCAGACTGCTGTGAAGTGTCAAAAATAGTGATAATCCTGCCATTAAACATCTGAATCACGCTTTTAGCGTAATCTACATTGTCAACGTTGTGAGTGACCATGATGATGGTTGTCCCTTGCTCATTGAGTTTTCTAAAAAGCTCCATCAGTTCAATACCACTCTGATAATCTAAGTTACCTGCTGGTTCATCGGCAATAATTACTTTTGGGTTAGTGACAAGCGCACGAGCAAGAGCGACTTTCTGTTGTTGACCAGAAGATAGCTCAGAGGGAATATACTCAGCCCAGTCACTCAAACCGACGATTTTTAGGGACTCAAGTGCTTTAAGGAGTGCTTTGGGTTTATCAACTCCAATTAGCGAGAGGGCAAATGCCACATTTTCTACGACTGTTAGTGACTTTATCCAGTTGGGTTGCTGATAAATCATCCCCACATTTTTTTTGCGAAACTCCGAACGGTCATCTTCAGTGTAGCCATACAAATTCCAGTCAAAAAACCGAGCTTGACCATCAGTAGGCTCTTCTAGACCGAGGATAACATGGAGCATTGTAGACTTACCACAGCCTGATGGCCCAAAAACTATCGCAAAGTCTCCTTCAAAAATCTCTAAATTAATGCCATGCAAAATGGTCATTTCCTGATTCTTCACCTGGAATGATTTACTGACACGTTGTAGTGAGATAGCACATCCATTTTTCATACTTATTTCAAAATATTCAAAAATCCAAATATATCTGATAAATTACCTACCACGAGGTCAAGTGCTGACTCAGTGGATTTGGGTGCAATCGTCACAGTATCAACAGATTTTCCACTATTTCCACCCGTATCATTTGAAAGTACTCTCAAATGATACACCTTAGATGGAGTCAGATCTGAGATAATCACCAAGTGATTGAGGGTCAAGTTAGTATCTTCCTGGGTTTTTTGCGGATACGCTTCACCCGTACCCTCACCAAACTCCACCTGTGAAGTAGCTGGCTCATCGGTATCCCAAGACACGATTAGCTGAGCTCGAGCTTCTTGTCCTGCACCTGATACTTGGGGGATTGTCGTACCTTCTACTTTGAGATTGGCCACTTGTGGAGGTCTAGTATCGGTGGCTGTTGTAAACTTCTGACTATCAGATACCGCTTCATTGCCAATTGCATCACGTCCTTTGACAATCATCAAGTAATCTGTTTCAGAACGCAGTCCTTTGACGAGCAATTTATGTTCACCCTTCACCAATGCGATATTTACTTCATCACGTGCTGCAGTTGTTTCACCTTGTGGATAATACGTAATAATAGATGAAATTTCTGTATTAGACTGCCAAGTTACCAGGACGGTTGGTTGTGCAGTACCTCGAACTTCTTGTATTCGGACATTAGAAATTTTTGGTCGTGGGTAGGTTGTAAAGTCATTGATTTGATTTTCATACTCTGATCCTTCAGAATCAAATAAATTTAATTTATAAAAATACTTAGTGCCGTCTTCCAAGCCAGTCAGTTCTGCCGTATAGGTCGCCGTACTGGTAGAAGTTGCAATTTCCTTGACACTGCCAAATCCTGTGGTTGTTCCATAGTAAATCTTCACCTTACTGGCACCTTTTGAAGTAAATTTGATAATCGCCGTACTCAAACCAATATTTTTGGCAGCTACATCTTGGACTGTTGGGGCGG
>JBILGT010000036.1:0-6299 GCA_044350895.1 Limisphaerales bacterium | reverse complement strand
AAGGATCTCGCAATAATCGATGCATCCAGCTTTTACAAATTGGTTTGCCACTTTTTGAGCTTCGTATGCCAAGATTAGCAGCTTCTTTAACCAATCGTTCAATGCTGTAATTACCAGTTAGCGCAAGATCAAATAACTTTCTCATCAATGGAAAATATGTAGGATGAGCTGAAATATCCCGTAACCCTTGGAGTTTTTCATGATTATTTCTATATCCTGGTCGTGCTTTCCCCGGGAAAACACCCCGCTCTGCTTTGAGCTTCAATGCTTCTCTAACATTCACGCTTTCATTGTCGTTTTCGAGCTTCGCCTGAGTGCAAAGAAGATTAAGCATGAACTTGTCGTATGGATTATTCTTGAAGGTCTGGTATGGAGTAACTACCTCATGTAACTTGCCCTGATCCATGAGATAAATAATCATACCTGTATCTACCGTATTTCTTGATAAACGAGAAGGATTAAGTAATGCAATACCATTCGCCTCACCGTCCTCAATCATCTGGACGAGTTTATTAAAGACGGGCCTGCCAGGGATTTTTGCTGATCTGGATTCCTGCAAGGGCTCACCAGCGGTCAACAACCCATGTGAAGATATATATGACACCAGAGTGTGAATCTGATCAGGAAGGGACTGAATCTGGCGTTCATCTGATTCACTGCTCTTGCGGCAATAGACGGCATATCTTTGTATGACTGGAAGCTGGTCCTCATGGCTATGTAAATTTTTGTGGTGAGACAACCGCATATTCCCTCCTTTCATGAATGTGTTTTACAGAAGTGTCTGGTTTAGTCGGTTTGAGTAGAACTTTCATCAAGTTGATCAGATCAGAAGCCATCTCAGTCGCCTCTTCATCTGTCAGGCTTATACCAAACTTTTCATAGTAGAATTTTTTGAACTTATCCCGTATTTCGTTGTTCATTGTTTTGCATCTAAACCAACTATAACTATAGTTGCAGTATATACAACTATAGTTATAGTTGTCAAGCGTAAATAGCCTGGATTTAAGCTAAATGAGTGCAAAAGATGAATAAGTCAGGGAGTATGATATATACTATAGTTATGAATGTTGAAGCAAACAAACAAAGTCAGAAAAAATTAGGTACCAATCTACGCAAGATAAGAGTGGGTAAGGAATTATCACAGGAAGAAGTAGCCACCGCTGTAGGGATATCAGTAACTTATTATGCGGGGATTGAGCGTGGGGAAGAAAATCCTACCTATGCGGTAATAGAAAGTATCTGTAAAGCTCTCAAAGTGAAATCTTCACAAATTCTGCCATTTTAAAACCAACCTTTCTTAAACCACTAAGCTGTTAGGTCGCAGAATTGACTTTTTAAAAAAACATAAATCACCATAGCCGACTATGGCATTTGATATAGCTGTTTAGCCTGTAAATAAGTTATTTTAGTATAATTTATTAGTCTCTTTATTCTTATAAATAAGAAGTGAAACTTATTTCCTCATCGAGTAATTGTTATAAAAAAATATAAAATATGTAAGAATATTGTAAGGACAAGATTTGCTTTTCACTTTATACTTAATATTGACACATGGAGGAAAAACTGCTTATTTTTCAAAAAACCTATGAATATGCTGTATGGCTGTATTTTCTTCTGAACCGTTTACCCAGAAATCATCGCCCAATCCTAGGTCAGCAAATACATAGTTTGGCGTTAGCTATTTTAGTTGGAGTCGTTGAAGCCAACACAGAACGAGATGGACCACAGAGAAAATTGCTGCAAATGAAAATCTCAAGAAATCTAGATACACTCCGGATACTTATTAGACTTACTAAAGATGTAAAACTGATGAGTATTAAACAATATGCCTTTGCAGCAGATAAAATGAATGAGATTGGGCGGATGCTTTCTGCATGGATCAAGGTATCTTAATATGATAGGCTTTAAAGTAAGGGAGTGAATAGAAAGGTTGTCTGTTTCCTGCGCGGTGGCAATTGGAATAATACATCAAACACAGGAGCATTCACACTCAATTTGAATAATACACCTACAAATCGGAACAACAACATTGGGTTCCGGTGCGCCAGCGATCGGTGACGCCAGAATGAGCAGCATATATTTACGGATATTTGTTCCGGATTCACATGATCACAATATTCATTTCCTGCCCGTGAGACCATACGTATTGCGGGCAAACAAAATACCCTTATTCCTGCCTTGAGCAATCAAGGTAGGGTAAATAGGTCTATGAATGATTTTAATACATTTTCTGACTTAACCAATCTTTTTAAAGCATATTCTAGAGTTAGACTCGGCAAAAGAACTAGGCCAGTCACACTCACTTTTGATTTTGTGCTTGAAGATTGTATTTGCCTGTTGCAGTATCTCCTGTGGTCAAAGAAATACGTACCAAAGCCCTACACCTATTTTATTGTTACTGATCCAAAGAAAAGACATATCGCTGCGCCCAATTTCAGGGACAGGATTGTCCATCGGTCACTCGTCAATCTTATTGAACCACGTCTTGATAAAGAGTTTATTTTTGATTCCTATGCCTGTCGTAAGGGAAAGGGTACTCATTTTGGTTTGCAGCGGGTTAAAAAGTTTTTGATGGCTGCACGTAGTAAAAATGGTGCTCAAAGTTCCATCTATTACTTGAAGTGTGATATTCGAAAATATTTTCAAAGTATCTCTTGGGATGTGCTCATTACAATCTTGCAAAAGAAGATTTCTGACCCCGATATTATGAAGCTTATTGCAACTATAATTACTAACCACAAGGTATATAAAACTAATGGACAACTCAAAAATTTACCCGAACACGTTGTGAATCTACAAGAGAGAAAAGGCATTCCTATTGGCAATCTCACCAGCCAATTATTTGCGAATGTCTACCTCAATGAACTTGATCAATTTGTGAAACACACACTCAAAGAAAAATGGTATGCCAGATATATGGATGATTTTTTGATTATCCATCCAGACAAAGATCACTTGATTAAGGTGAGAAACTCACTTGAAGTATTTCTGGAGGAGAATCTAAAGCTGACTTTGCATCCTGAAAAAGTTTTTATTCAAAATGTGTCCTTTGGAGTCCCATTTGTAGGGTATCGTATCTTCTATGACCATATCTTAGTAAGAGGTAAGACGCTGCGAAGGTTTCAAAAAAGGCTGGAAAAGAGAAAACGCATGGTGTGCGAGCAAAGATTTACTCAGGAAAAACTAGACTTGACCTGCAATTCATTTCAAGGGCATATTCAACACGCAAATGCTTATCATCTACAGAAATTCCTATTCTCTAAAAAGCGTGAACAAATGCTTGAAAAAATCCGAAGAAAAGATATCAAATGTGAACAACTCCTATTGCCTTTTTGACATACTTCTTCAGTTGAAATGTAAGGAATGTTTCCTGTATTATGGATATGTGGACTAGTCTGTGTACTAGTCTGTGTACTAGTTCCTTGGATTTATGAAAACCTGTCATGAAAAGCCTTATATACCATTATTTTTTTGAAAAACGATATCACTATTCGCGGTTCCAGTTTAATTTGGCAGCAGTACTTTTTGTCATCTTTGGGTTTGTCGGAGCTACTTATCTAACAACAGTGCATCTCCCCAGTATCTTTGCTGCCAATGACACCACCCAAACCTGGACGTACAACTCCGCCAATGCAGGTAGTTACACTTATGACAGTACACTGGTGACGGTAGATAACTCTGGAGCAAGACCTGTAACTGGGGCAAATAAAATCACCAACGCTTCATTTGATGCAGATACCTCTTCCTGGTCTACTGCCGCAGTAGCTCCCGCGGGTTGGGTGGAAGTACCGGGAGATAGTGGTACCTATGGCACCAGCAACTTTTTGGCCATGAAATATGAGGCCAAGTGTGCGGCGACCAGTGCGCCAACCGTGGGTTTGACTACCCCCGCCGATACCACCTATGACTTGTACCGTGATGACGGCAGTACTAATACCGCCAATAACTGTACAGCTGCCAATAACCGTCAGGTTGTTTCGACTGCCTCTGGGTTCCCGATTACCTATATCTCGCAGACGGAATCTGTCACCCGATGTTCAACTATTGCCTTGGGAAGTAGCTCTGCGCATCTCATCACCAACGCAGAGTGGATGACACTTGCTCGTAATGCCGAGGCACAAGCTGGCAACTGGACAGGTGGAAGTGTAGGCAGTGGATATCTGTTTGCTGGGCATAATGACAACTCACCCGACAAAGCCAAAGTTGCCTCTAGCACTGATACAGGCAACACTGCTTGTGCCTATACTGATTCTGCAGGAACAACGGAAGCACCAGCTAGCTGTCCAACAAATACCGCCAACAACACCTCAAGTACAGCAGGCAATCAAAAGCGAGTTTTCACCCTTTCCAATGGCAGTTATATTTGGGATATTCCAGGCAATGTGTGGGAGTGGAACAGTGACACCATCACCGAAGCCAATCAGCCCGATGTGAGTGGTCAGAGTGGCTTTAATTGGCGAGAGTTTACTGCACTGACAAGTTATGGAAGCCTCTCGTATAATTCAGTGCGACCACTGGGAAGCTCATATGATGCAACATACGGCGTAGGTCGTATTTATCACAACAGCGGCTCTGCTGCTAGCAGTTCCTATAGTTTCCTGCGCGGTGGCAATTGGAGTAATACTTCAAACACAGGAGCCTTCACACTCCTTTTGTATTATACACCTGCCTATCGGAGCAGCAGCGTTGGGTTCCGGTGCGCCAGTGATCCTGTAGCAATCTCTCAATCTTTCTCATCTTCTTCTGGTAGAAGTGGTGGTGGGAATACCATCAGTGTAGGTACTGTAGCAGACGCTAAGGTGACGCAATCTATCAATGTCGGCGCAGCCGACACGTTCGATTTTTCTGTCTACGTCTATGACACCACCAGCGGTAATGTTGGTGGGACAGCATCATCTTCTGTTGCCTCGCTCTATTACAATGGAGCAACCATTGCTACCACCTATACCAGTGTAGGCAGTGGCTGGTGGAAGCTCTCAGGTACACTTACGGGAGCTGCTTCCGCCCGTGAGTATGGCGTGCTGGTCAAGCAAGGCAAAACAGTCAAAATAGACGATATCACGCTTGCCAAAAGCGGTACGTACAGTGTCTATACCACTACCGCGTATTCCAATAGTGCAGTGAGTAGTTGGGATTCATTTACTGCTAGTGTAACGGCAAGTGGTAATGCCTCTATAAAGTATCAAATCTGCACCGATGATGGATCAACCTGTGAGATTGGTAGTTCATGGAAATATTGGGATGGCGACAGTTGGGAAACTGCTAGTAACACCACTACACACGTAAACACAGCAGCTGAGCTGACTCCAACAGCCATGCAAGCACTACCTGTAGTATCACAAAAAATAGCAGTCAAAGCTATTATGGCATTTGGTGGCAGTGATCTGCCCGCGATTAATACAGTAGCAGTGGGACTCACGACAGATCAAACCGCCCCGCCCACGAATGCTTCAAGTGTGAGTATGAAAAAAACAGTGGCAGGGGCTACTGTGGCAAGTAATGGCTGGGCAAACGATAATGCTGCGTACTTCTCATGGACAGCAGGTGCCGACAATGTGGATGGAGCAGGACTGCTCGGGTATTGTTTATACCTAGGAACTGATTCTTCTGGCAATCCTGCCACGTCCAAAGGCTTACTCGGTACTTCACCTGTCTCAACCACTGGTACAACCTGTCAGTTTATTATCGCCACCAACTCAATTGACTTTGCCACTCTGGCTTACCGAGGTGATACTTGGCTGAGCTCTTCATCATCTCCATACTATCTCAACATCAAAGCTGTTGATGGTGCGGGCAATGTATATAGCGGCAGTAGTGCCCAGTTCCAGTTTCGGTTTGATAATACTGCACCTACGAACCCTGCATTTTTATCGGTACCAAGTGATTATATTGCCACCGAAAGTACGACCTTTTTGTGGCCATCATCGGGTAGTGATGGACCGAGTGACACACACGCTGGGATTGCAGGTCTCCAATATCGAATTGGAACTGGTGGCACTTGGTATGGAGATAGTCATACTGGCACACAAGATACAGCAGATTTACTGACCAATGATGGTTCTTATGCCACAATAGAAACACCTGACTACGCTGCGATAGCAGAAGGCACCAATCTCGTGTATTTACGTACTTGGGACAGCGCAGGCAACGTGTCTGCTACGTCTGTCTCTAACGCTCTAAAGATCAATACAACCGCTCCATCTGCCCCACGTAATCTCGTGGTGACACCAGAAGATGCTACAAGCAATGCCTATACCTTTAGTTGGGATGATCCATCAGCGTATACAGGACAAGCTAGT
>JBILGT010000024.1:0-20371 GCA_044350895.1 Limisphaerales bacterium | reverse complement strand
ACTGAGCGAATTTTATTGCTCTCTGACACAGCTCGTGCAGAAGCTGTTCCAGATCTTGAAATTCTCACAGATGATGTGAAGTGTTCACATGCAGCCAGTATTAGTCATATTCCAGAAGATCAAATTTTTTATCTTCGTAGCAGAGGTGTTTCTCAAGCAGAAGCAGAAGCATTAATCGTTGCCGGTTTTCTTGAATCAGGGGAATAGTTTTAGGGAGTTTGAACAGTACTCCTGTAGTTTTTAGCTTTTTCAAAAATTTCAGCATATGTGTTGCCTGCCAGTTCAAATTGTGCAGCCACAGCTCCGTGGTCGCCCACAGCTTTGATGGGCTTTGTATAATCCACAAAGATTCTAAATTGTGGTATTTCAGTGGCAAGTTGCTGCAACTTTTCAGGATGCTGTAAGTTTTTAGTGAAAATATTAAATTGACCGGCAACTTGGTGTGCTTGAGCGGGAATTTGAGGTTGTTCTCCACGACTTAACGCAATCATATTTTCAAAAAGTTTGTAACCCCAGGCAAGTTCATATAAATAAGAGAACGAAAGTACTGCACGAGCGTTTACTTCAATCAATATAATTTCTGTAGGTAGAATCCAGTATTCTGCATTGAAAAATGTTGTTTGTAGACCAATTTGTGTAATATCTGCTTGAGCTTGAGCAATAATTTTTTCCTGAATTTCTTGAGAGAATCTTGACGGTGTTGAAAAATTATCAAATAAATTACTTTCGCCCAAAAAATTTGTATCAGTGATAATTGTAGGGTGAAACACACCTGCCTGCACAAATCCTTCAACTGTGACTTGAGGTGCCTGAACGAGTGGCTCCACTGCCATTGCATTTTGTAACGCCTCAGGATATTTCGCGGGAATATTCGTTTTTCCAAGCAAGCTAAAAAACGGCTTATTCATTTCTGGTAGCATCTTCATAATTTTGGGAAGTGCTACATCCAGATCCTTTTGGCTGTGTATCAAAAATCCTAAAGAACCTAGTGACGAGTACGGTGCTTTCAGATAATACGGAAACTCACGAGTAGGGAATGGTGTTGTACTGTCCCACAGTTCTGAAGACAGCGGTGAATGTGTAACCTTTTTGGTTAATTGCTTATGGAGTGTTAAAAAAACGCTCTCCACACTAGGCCCGGGAAAGTGAAAATGTTCAGCAATCATAGCACTGATAAGTGAGCCTAGATCTTTTCCAGAAAACACTCCTGTGATGTTATTGTGTTTCACATATTCAAGTGCATCCTCATAAAATGAAACCAAATCTACTGAAGTGGTAAGATATCTTGAATCATAGGGATAATACAGTGTGTGAACAGTTGTATCTTGATTGGGATAAACAGTGACTTCAGGTGCAGAGGAAACATCATATCGTGGCGCTACATGGAGGATATGATGCATAGTGTCTCTGGAACATTCATTATAGTAGATTATTAACTTTTTTCAAATAGATACGGTACAATACAAGATATGTTTGATCCAAAACAAATAGCTCAAGATTTTCCTATTCTCAGTCGAACTATCAACGGTAAACGCTTGGTGTATCTCGATAATGGTGCTACCAGTCAAAAGCCACAGCAGGTTATTGATGCAATCAAGCACTACTACCAAACCAGTAACGCCAATGTTCATCGTGGAGTACATACTTTGTCTGATGAAAGTACGCATCTGTGGGAAACGAGCAGAGAAACAATTGCGCACTTTTTTGGTGCAGAGAGTGATGAACTAATTCTTACTCGCAATACCACTGAAGCATTGAATGGTGTGGTTTGGGGTTGGGCGGAATATAACCTCAAACCTGGTGATATTGTCCTCACCACAGTAATGGAACATCACGCCAATATTGTGCCTTGGCAAGAAGTCTGTATTCGGAAACAAGCTGAATTGCAGTTTGTAAATGTGGATGCTGCAGGCAGACTCGACCTTGCTCATCTTGAACAATTGCTTCGCGACAATTCAGGAAAAATTAAGCTCGTCGCACTGACGCATGTTTCAAATGTATTGGGTACAAAAATTCCGATTGAAAAAGTGGTGGCACTCGTCAAAGCAACTACAGGGACTGGAAGCCAACCTCGAATTGTAGTTGATGGTGCGCAAGCTGCGCCACATTTTGTAATTGATTTCGATACACTCGGTGTCGACTTCTACGCATTTAGTGGACACAAGATGCTTGGTCCAATGGGCGTGGGCGGACTGATTGTACGCAAGGCTCTGTTGGAATCCAATGAAATGAGACCCTGGTACTTTGGTGGAGGCATGATTGCAGAAGTGCGAGAGTCGGGAACAACATTTTCAGCAAATATTTCAGAACGATTTACTCCCGGCACTCCAGATGTAGCAAGTGCAGTTGGACTTGCTGCCGCGTGTGACTATTTGCACAAACTAGATATGCAAGCTGTGTACGAACATGATCAAAAACTAATCCAGTACACCCTTAAGCAACTCAGTCAAATTCCTGAAATTACTGTAGTAGGACCAACTTCATCGGCAGTTGATTCTGTCACACTTGATCGAGTTGGCGCTGTGTCTTTTGTGTATAGAGGTGTCCATGCACATGATGTGGCACAGGTTCTGGATAGTGAAGGAATTGCTGTCAGGAGTGGTCACCACTGTACTATGCCGTTGCATCTTGCCAATGATTGGCAGGCCACAGTCCGCGTAAGTTTCCAAGTTTACAATACTGAAGCTGATATTGATGCGCTCGTGGCTGGCTTAGCAAAAGTAAAACAAATTTTTCATCCATAACTATGTCATTTGATTTATACCAAGAAGCTATCCTAGATGAACTGAGACATCCACAAAATAAGGGTGTGTTGCCACATGCCGACATTACTATTCATGAAACTAATGCTTCCTGTGGTGATGATCTGACAGTTGAGTTGACTTTTGATCCACATACAGCAGCAATTGCAGAAGTTGGTTGGGTGGGTAGTGGCTGTGCAATCAGTCAATCAGCTATGAGTTTACTCTCTGAAAAAATAAAAGGTATGACTCGAGATGAAGTGCTTGCCCTTGATCAAAAGAGTATGGAAGACCTTTTAGGTTTACCAGAACCGATAGCATATGGAAGAATAAAATGCTTGCTGCTTGGCTTGAACTCAGTCCAAAAAGCTCTTAAAGAAGCTACAGTGAAGAACTACTTTTGGAAGTAACAAAAGCAAATTACAATACAGATCATGCATTTATTTGTCGGTTCCACTAATCCAGTTAAGATAAACGCTGTTACTACAGCAGCCAGCGAAACATGGCCGAGTGTGACGGTACAAGGTTTTGACGTTCCCAGTGGTGTTTCCGTCCAGCCGATTGGTGACGAAGAAACACGGTCAGGTGCTCGCAATAGAGCTGTTGCTGCACTTGATGAAGGTATCCGAGCTTTGAAACAAGCAGATAGACCAGTGAGGTCTCAAGAAGTATTGGGTGTGGGTTTGGAAGGCGGCGTCTTTTTCTTTGGTGAAGAAGTATGGTCAACGGTCTGGGTTGCAGTGACAGATGCTACTGGAGCATTGTATGAAAGCAATGGCGCACGATTTAAAGTGCCAGAAATAATCGCACAGAGAATTAAAAATGGTGAAGAAATGGGACCTGTTGTAAATACGGTGATTGGAACTGGCGATGTGCGTCATAGTATTGGTATGATTGGAGTTATTACCGGCAAATTTGTGGATAGAACAGAAGAATATGGCGGAATAGCAAAGATGGCATTGGGTTTATGGTATGGACGAGATTGGGAGAAAAGTTTAAGATAGAAAAGTTTTATGCTACCTCCAAAACAATTAACTGCTCGACTTGAAGATAAAATTGCGCTTACACCAAAGTATATTCACTATATGTTCGAGCTCGATCATCCACATGAGATGCCATTCATAGGTGGTCAATATGTCTCGGTGAAAGTTTCAGAGCGTGGTGAGCGACGTTCATATTCAATTTGTTCAGCTCCTAGTATTTCGCATGGATTTGAACTGCTTGTGGATATTTCACCAGATGGCATCGGAAGTAAGTACCTCGAGTCATTGAAGTTTGGTGATCAAATTTCATTACTTGGCGCATTGGGAATGTTCACGCTCAAAGAAGAGCTCAACGAAAGTGCAATTTATTTGATTGCCACTGGCTCTGGTGTTGCACCATTCCGCTCAATGATTCTTGATTTGCTTGAAAAACAAGACAAACGCCCAATTGTTTTATACTGGGGGTTACGGTTTGAACAGGATATTTATTGGGCACTTGAGTTTGAAGAGTTGAGCAGAAATAATCCAAACTTCACGTTCAAAATTATTCTTTCAAAAGCTGGACCTGAATGGCCACTTGATAAAGGTCGCGTTACTGATTTGCTGTCTGTGCTTGAAAAACCAGTCGGAGCAGGTTACTACCTCTGTGGAAATGAAAAAATGGTTGATGAAGTTACAGCTCAATTACAGCAGGATGGAGTAGAACTAGCACACATTCATCATGAAATGTTTTATTGACAGTAGTAAACTTTAGTGTATAAAAAATATACAATCTATGACTGATACAAATTCAAACGCTCCACACGGTACGACTGTTACTCCCACAGGTGATGGTAAAGGCTCAGTCCAAACCAAACAGATTGGTAAATATAAAGTTGAGGTTATTAGAGAAAAATGTATCAGTGCGGCCAGCTGCGTTGCAATTGCAGGTGGAGTGTTTCAACTTGATGAAGAAAAGATCGCAAAAGTTATCTCACAAGATGGTGATAACGACGATATGAAGTTGCTCGCAGCACAAAGTTGCCCCACAATGGCAATTACAGTAACAGATACTGAAACTGGAGAGCAAGTTTGGCCAGTGGCATAATTTTATGAAAAATTTACCCTTACTTCTTGGCACAATTTTTGGAACACTGATATTAATTGTTGGAGTCGCATTTTTCTTTTCTGGTTCAAGTGCACCTACTGATCAAAATGCAGCTCCTGTCGACCAAGCGGTTTTGATGGATGGCGCAACAAATATAAAGGGAAAACCTGATGCTCAAATCACTGTTGTTGAATTTAGTGATTTTCAATGTCATGCATGCAAGGGCTATCAACCTACTGTTGATCAGTTGAGTAAACAATATCCAGACACTGTAAAAATTGTGTACAGACATTTCCCATTGGATGAGATTCATCCAAATGCTCGGCTTGCAGCTCAGGCTGCTGAAGCGGCGCAGGAGATGGGTAAATTCTGGGAGATGCATGATAAACTTTTTGCTACGCAATCTGATTGGGAAAAAATAGCTGATAAAAAGCAATTACTTGAGAAATTTTCTCAGTACGCAACCGAATTGAAGATTGACAAGCAAGAGTTCCTGGCGAAAATAGAATCAGAATCAGTGATTGAAAAAGTTACAAAAGATAAAGAATTAGGTAATAGTCTGACTGTACAGGCCACTCCGACATTCTTTGTAAATGGTGTGAAGACTGCTGCCCCTCAGTTACTAACAACTGTTGAGTCTTTGCAAACTAAAAAATAGTAAGAACACTGCAACGTTTAGTAAGCTAGTGTATAAAAAAGGGGCACATAATGAAAAAATATACTCCATATATTTTTCCACTCATTGTAATAGTAATAGTTTTTTTCTTGGTGTATCGCTGGTATTCCATCCGCACACAACGTGACTCCCAACAAGCTGATTTCGGTGAAGGTATTCAAATTGAGAACTTAAGTCCTGAACAGTTACAAAATGTTATGCGTGGCAGTCGTGATATTTCAACCACTCAACTTGAGCCTGGTGATTCAGAAAAAGCTGCATCTGTTGGTCGAGGTGCGATCAAATATGAAATTGCAAATAATAGAGTAAATTTCACTGTTTCAGCAGATCTTCCACAGGGTACTGATACCTTCAGAGTATGGGTTCGTTCTCAAGATGGTGATGATCTTACTGAAGCATTCATCCTGGAAACAGGTAAGGGCGGTTATATGGGAAGTGCCTCAATTCCTCAGGATAGACTTCCACTCGAAGTAATGGTTAGTACTGCATCACAAAAAAGTGAAGTCATGGGTAATGTCCTGATGAAAGGTGTAATCGCAGCACCAGCCGTATCACCTACACCAACTGCCAAACCAGCAGGTAACTAGAGCAAGCGTTTTGCTTCTTGATAGCTACCTCGAGTACCAGTATGATAAGGAATACTGAGTTTATACTAGTACAATCAAATTAGGTATACACAGTATAAAAGAGTAACAAAGTACGCCCCGGACACGGGGAGAAAAAAAGGAGCATATATGGCATATAGCTACACTAATGCCAAAGGCCAAACATACTACTTGCACACTAAGGAAGTCACCCTTAAGAATGGCAAAATTCAAAGAATTTTCTACTTTGCTCGTGATATCCGTGCAGGTGCACTCGACGCTGTTCCAGCTGGCTATGAAGTCATGGAAACAAAGCGAACCAACATGCCAGTTTTGAAAAAAGCTGCAGCATAATATTGGTTTCATTGTAATTTGAAACACAAACCCCCGCCATACGGCGGGGGTTTTTTGGTATCATACAGTTATGGAAGTTACACCAGAAGTTGTCCGAGAGCGGCTCGCCCAAATTATTGATCCAGAACTCAATATTGATATTATAAGTTTGGGTTTAATTTACGACGTGACAATTCGCGACACGCAGGTCTCGACTGGAAAAGATAAAAAAATTCATATTCTTATGACACTCACCACACCGGGATGTCCACTCATTCATGTATTTGAAAGTAGAGTGAAAGAGGTTATGGAGGGTCTCCCGGGGATTGATCCATATCGTGATGTGTACCTTGAGCTTACCTTTGACCCACCTTGGATTCCTGATATGATGACACCAGAGGCACGAGCTGAACTCGGGTTTTAGGAAGGAACGTATGTATCCTACAATTTATATCGGGACTGATCACGGTGGTTTCGCAAAAAAAGAGGTAATTAAACAGCAACTCATGAATTCTGGATATCAAGTGATAGATTGTGGTGCTGCTACCTATATTGCTGATGATGACTACCCTCCATTTGCTATTGCAGTGGCTAAAAATGTTGCCGCAGATATTGCTGCGGGCAACAATTCATTTGGAATTCTGCTCTGTAGGTCAGGCATCGGTATGGCAGTTGTAGCCAACAAGATACCTGGAATACGTGCTGCAACCCTCCGTAGTGTTGAAGAAGCACAGTTGGGGCGGATGCATAATGATATTAATGTTATTTCACTTCCTGCAGATGTACTTTCAGATGAAGAAATTTGGGTTATACTCAAATCTTTCTTAAACACTCAGTTCTTACAAGAAGAACGACATGTCAGAAGAGTAAAACAAATTAAAGATTTTGAACAAGGAAGCTAATATGCAGGTTTATCCAGCTATTTTGACAGATTCAATTGATGTATTACAAAAACAAGTTTTTATGGCAGGCGTACTCTCCGATGTGACTACTGTGCAGATTGATATTATTGATGGGAGATTTGCAGATAATATAACTGTCTCACCCTCAGATGTACCACAAATTGAGTTTGGAGAATTACAGTGCGATTTTCATTTGATGACCGAAGAACCAATGGATTTTGTGTTTGAGATGATCGAACATAAAGCGCTGTTACCAATCCGTGCTGTGATTGCCCAAGTTGAGCGAATGAGTAGCCAGCATTTTTTCCTTGAAGAAGTTGAGAAAAATGAGTGGATTCCAGGAGTTTCACTAGACATTTTTACTCCACTTGATGCGATTGATCAAGAGAGCTGGCGCTATATTAAAATTTTGCAGTTGATGGCAGTGGAAGCTGGAGAGCAAGGACAAGAGTTTAATTCACTTGTGATGAAAAAATTGGCAGAACTTAAGAAATTCATCGAAGAAAACGAACTTGAAGTCGAAATCATTATTGATGGCTCTATGAATGAAAAAACCGTTCCATTAGTGGCTACTGCAGGCGCAGATAGCATTGCCGTCGGTAGTGCTCTGTGGGACGCTACAGATAAAGAAGCGTTGCTAAAGTCCCTCTACTCTGTGTAATATAGAGTGTCATGAAACAACAAATTACTGTCCCCAAAATAAAGCATCACTGCACGATTCAAAAAGTTGCGATATTTGGTAGTGCAGATGTTGATGAACAGCACCCACTCTATCAAGAGGTTTTCAAAATAGCTCGATATTTGGCGTACCACGACAAAATTGTCATAAACGGCGGGGGTCCTGGTGTGATGGATGCAGCCACCAAAGGCGCTCAAGCAGGTGGTGGTAGAACTTTAGTGGTTACCTTTGATCCTACTGACATGCCTGAGTTTGAAGGTAGATTTACCGGAAATAAGGCAGATAAAGAAATTAAAGCAGCAAATTACATTGAACGGATGTTTGGATTGATTGATAATGCTGATATTTTCATCTGTGTACAGGGTGGAACAGGTACACTGAGTGAGTGGGCCACTGCCTGGTTATTGGCTCATCTCTACTATGGCAATCACAAACCTCTGATTTTATATGGAGATTTTTGGCATGATCTGATGCTCGTCGTGAATGAGCATTTCTTCATTAATGACAAGGAAAATTCTGTATACAAGATTGTGAGTAATGAAGAAGAGATGATTGCAGCACTTGATGCATTCGAGGTTGAACTGAACCAGCGCTGCGAATTACCACATCGCCCCTAGTTCTTTTGTTTCCCAAAATGCGTTAGTATTAAGATATGCAAGATATTATTACGATTGGATCTGCACTCACAGATATCTTCGTTAAATCTCCACATTTTGAAGTTGAAAATCACTTAGATGGTGTCAAGTTATGTCAGATGTATGGCGAAAAGCTTGAAGCTGATTCGTTTGTGGTGGAAACTGGTGGCGGTGGTGGCAATACGGCAGTCGGATTCGCTCGATTGGGATTCAGTGTGGCAGTTGTTACAGAAACAGGCAAAGACATTTTTTCCTCAGTTATTATTGATGAGTTCCATCGAGAATATGTTTCTACCAACTTTGTTGTTGAAGAAAGAAAAGAGCAAACAGGTGGCTCGGTTATTTTGGTGGGTAGAGATGGCGGCCGAACAGTTCTTGTTCATCGCGGAGCCTCATCACAGCTTGATCCTCAAGACATCCCTGGGCGCGCTATAAAAACTGCCAAATGGGTGCATCTCTCGAGTATCGCTGGACAACTTGAAACCCTCAAATTCATAGGAAGTTGTATGCAGGAAAGTAAGACAAAACTCTCCTGGAACCCAGGACGAGGTGAACTGGCATTGCTCACTACAGGAGAACTCAAGGTAACCGATATACCATGTGAGATTTTATTTGTAAATTTACAAGAGTGGGAAAGTGTCTCAGCTCTACACGATCAGCTCAAACAACACTGCACTGAAATAGTTGTTACCAATGGTCACTCTCAAGGTGTCATTTACGTTAAAAACGGACCGCAACAGGAAATTACTTTCATGCCTACAAAGACTCAAGTAGTCGATGAAACTGGTGCGGGTGATGCATTTTCAGTAGGATATGTAGCAGCTCGAATTCTTGACCAGCAGCCAGAGACGGCAGTTAGTTGGGGGCTCAAAAACGCAACTTCAGTTATTAAGTATTTTGGAGCCAAACCGGGACTACTGACCAAAGAGAAATTGGCAGCAGTTCAGTAGTTTGTCATACTACACACAATGCAAGATTACAAAGCCATACTAGAGACAGAAATTGAAGCACTCAAAGTCAAAGTTGCGCAAGCAAAGATGCCTGATGAGATGCGTATCAAGATTGAGAAAGATATTGTTGCTTTGGAGCGTTCCGTGGCACTGGGTAGTTATGATGAAAAGTATGAAAAAGTTTCCCACTATATTGACTGGGCGTTGAAAGTTCCATGGGAAGCAGAGAGTGAAGACAATCTAGACATTGAATTTACCAAGCAGGTTTTTGAAAAACACCACTTTGGTATGCAAGATGTTAAAAGTCGCTTTCTTGAATATGTTTCTGTTTTAAAACTGCGCAAACAACAGTTTGCAGATGAAGAATTCAGAGCTCCTGTGCTTTTATTAGTAGGTTTGGTGGGTACTGGTAAAACGACGTTTGCGTATTCGCTTGCTGAAGCCATGAAACGAAAGCTTGTCCGTATTCCATTTGGAGGTATGGGCAGCTCCCAAGAATTACGCGGCAGTAGCAGATTACATCTTGAAGCAGAACCAGGTCGGGTTATCAAAGGTATCTGTGAGGCTGGCGTGCGTAATCCGATTATTCTCCTTGATGAAATTGACCGTGTTGCCAAAGAAGCCAATCGCGACATCATGGGTGTTTTAGTTGAACTTCTTGATCCTGCACAGAATCATGCATTTCGTGATGCATATATTGATTATCCAGTCGATCTTTCACACGCTATTTTCCTTGCCACAGCAAACAATACTGTTGATATTGCAACAGCTGTTATGGACCGTATGGAGAAAATTCCAATGCCTTCCTACACAGATCAAGAGAAGATCGTTATTGCTCAAAAATATATTTTGCCACAACTGCTTGAGAAAGCTGGTCTACGGCCGGGTCAATTTATAATGGAAGACTCGATTTGGCCTCTCATTGTTCGTCCGCTGGGGTATGATATGGGTATTCGTACACTGCAGCGTACACTTGAAGGTGCTGTCAGAAAAGCTGCCCGAATCATTGTCGAAAAGGGGTATCAAGAGGTTGTAATTACAACAGAAAATAGAAAAATATTCCTGCCCCAATATTGAGATACATGGTATGTTATTGTTCTTGTACCTTATTCCACTCTTTGTTGTCATCAGTGGCATATTAGTTTATCCACATAATGGCAAACGCGAGTTCCTCAAGCTTGATCTAGTGCAATTTTTTTATGCTTTTATAGTGGCTCCGCTGATGTTTGTTTGGCTCAAAAGTTTTATGTACATTTTATTGAAGACTGAGCTGGGGGATGCATTAAGCTCAGGTCAGCTCTTTATTATTGATACAGCATTTAGCTTGTTGAGTCTATATATTTTCGCATTTGTTGTGATTCATTCCCTCACTGCTACATTTAATCGGCGGATTGTTCGAGATCCACTCTATGATATGTTTGCTCATTCAGAATTTTTTCACCTCTGGCTTAGTCACATTGTTATGTTTGGTGGATTGATGGCGGTGCTCACTATTATTGGTATTGCCAACGTTTTCTTACCTCTAAATATGTCACTGACAAAACCACTTTTTTATCTACTCTGTGGCTCAGGAATCGTAGCAGGGTTGTTAAGTTTTATGATGGTCTGGTTGTCAGATCCACGCCAAGAAGGTGCTCGATTTATGCGTTTGATGAAACTTATGTTTGGTATCTTTTTTATCCTGTTCTGTGTGGTATATTTTATTTTTGCTCCTTCATTCACTGCAGAACGAGGGATGTATTGGTGGAGTTTTTCTGCAATAACTTCATTGGCAGCATGTTCATTCTTTACCTACAAATCTACTCGGGCGTACACTTGGGTAGAGCGGCTGAGTAACCGTTTTAAACATCTCAAATGGGGAAGTAATATTCAATTATTTAAGGATTAATTATATGAGTCAGCTCAAAGTCATTGCACTCGGAGGCATGGGAAACGTTACACAAAACATGTTCGTCTACGAATATGAAGATGAAATTTTACTGGTGGATTGTGGTATTGGATTTCCAGATTCATACATGCCAGGTGTCGATATTTTAATTCCAGATATTAGATATGTCATGGAAGCACTGGAAAAAGGCAAAAGAATTGTGGGTATGGTTTTTACTCACGGCCATGATGATCACATTGCTGCTGCGCCATATTTACTGCCACGTTTGCCGGAATTTCCACTATTTGCTTCTCCACTGACAGCTCGCTTTGCAGAAGAGCGTATTAAAGATGGTGGTATCACTAGAAATGTAACAGCAGTCACTAATACTGATCCTGTCAAAATTAGTAATAATTTTAGTGTGCGATTTATTCCTGTGACACATTCAGTCCCAGATACACGTCACGTAGCGATCTCCACTCCAGAGGGAATTATTTACCACGGCAGTGATTTCAAACTTGATCCAACACCTGTGGATGGTGTTAAAACTGATGAAACAACCATTCGTGCAATCAGTAAAGAGGGCGTGCTTTGTATGATGATTGACTGTCTCAGGGTTGAGCGGTCTGAAGAAACACCGAGTGAAATGACAGTGGGTCCATATCTTGATGCCACAATGAAAGATACACAGGGCAAGTACATCATTACGTTGATGAGTTCACATATTCATCGGATTCAGCAAGCTGTTGATGCTGCTCACACACACAATCGTAAAGTTGCATTTATAGGCAGATCAGTCGAGCAAAATGTACGACTTGCAATTGACCTTAAAAAACTCGAGATCCCCAAAGGAGTAATGATAGATAAACGGGAAATGGCTGATTTCAAAGATTCAGAACTCTGTGTAATTGTGGCTGGAAGCCAAGGTCAAGAAGGTTCTTCATTGATGCGTGCAATCTATGGTGAACATCCAATGCTTGAAATCCGTCAAAACGATACGGTTGTCTTCTCTGCAGATGCCATTCCAGGCAATGAAATGGGGTATTACGAGGCGATTGACGAGCTCACTCGCAATAGAGTGCATGTCTTGTATCCATCGATTATGCCGGGTCTTCACAGCTCTGGTCACGCAAGTATGCCTGAACAGCGTACTGTATTAAGTTGGGTACAGCCAAAGTACGTAATGCCAGTGGGTGGTGCTGATCGACACCGCTATAAATTCCATGAGCTAGTGGCAGCTCCACTGGGCTATGCTCAGAACCAAGTACTGGTACCGAAATCAGGTGAAATACTCGGATTTGAAGGCGGACAGGTTAGCTCAGTTGATACGTTGACTCTGCAACCTCAAATTGTTGATGGACTCGGAATAGGTGATGTCGGTCCAGTCGTTTTGTCTGATCGCAGAACGCTTGGTCAAGCTGGTATAGTTGTTGTCGTGATGCCTCGTCACAAACGGGAATTTTTATTACGAGAGTTGGAAGTTGTTTCACGCGGCTTCATTTTCATGAAAGATGCTGAAGAGGTTGTTGAGTATATTAAACAAACAGTTGCAGAAATTGTTGCTGAGACCAAAGGCCAGATCAAAGATGAAGAACTACGCCGATTGGTAGAACGCCGACTTTCACGAAAACTGTATAAAATTATTCAACGTGAACCAATGATTGTATCTGTTATCCTAGATGTATAGGGCTTTTCCTACTTGCGAAGAAGTGGGAAAATATGATATATCCTATAATATGTATTTTTAAATTTGTATGGCACGAAAAAAGAAAAATCCATTTGGCCTGACTGTCAGAACGGAAACGATTCATTCCATTGTGGCAATTCTATTTATTTTGCTTGGGGTGCTTGTAATAGTTTCGTTTACTGGTCAAGGTAAGTGGCTTTCGCTACTGAATGAATTTTTAGTCTACTACGTTGGATTATCTGTCTTATTGCTCCCATTTATTTTTATTGCAGCTGGTCTGGTGATGTTTCGCACCAAGTGGTCATGGTCACAGCCTCATGTGCTGCTCGGCTCAGTGCTCGTTATGTTTGGCGCGATGGGACTGTTGCACACAGGTGATATTGGCGAAAAGACGTTTGCCAATATGAGTACGTTGCTCACACCAATTGGTGCTTCAGTGTTATTTGCTGGTATTTTATTTTCTGGAGGACTGATTATTTCCCAGCTTTCGATTGGTGAAATTCTTGAACTGCTTTCCAAAATGAGTGCCCAGAGAGAAAAAACTGCTGCTGTTGAACCTGAAGAAGACGAAGAGAAAAAGCCATTCTTTACACTTCCACAACTCCGCCTCCCATTTGCAAAACAACAAACTGAAGGTTTTAACATAAATGAAGGTGCCAATGGCAATGATGACCAAGAAGAAGACACGACGCCTACAGCCGTACACACTGCATCTGGACCAGCCGCTGCAGCTCCTGCTGGTGATCAACTTAACACAAGCCCTCTTACTCCAAATACCTCGCAGCTTATCTGGGAATATCCTCCGTTATCACTTTTAGAAGAATCTGAAGGTGGAGAAGCTGATCGTGGTGATGTTAAGAAAAATGCTACAACAATCGAAAATACACTTGATTCATTCGGTATTAAAGCAAAGGTTGCCGAGGTTAACTATGGACCTTCTGTCACACAGTATGCATTAGAAATTAGCCGTGGTACCAAGCTTTCCAAAATCACTTCACTAGCTACAGATCTTGCACTGTCACTTGCGGCACCAACTGGTCAAATTCGTATTGAAGCGCCAATTGCAGGTCGTTCGCTTGTCGGTGTTGAGGTGCCAAACTATTCTGCACAATATGTCACACTACGCAAAATTTTGAGTTCACCACTGATGAAGAAACATCCTTCAAAGATAGCAACAGCTCTAGGAATTAATGTCTCTGGACAGCCGTGTATCATGGATATCGCCAAGATGCCACATGTGCTGATCGCTGGTGCGACTGGTTCTGGTAAATCCGTGGCAATCAATACCTTCATGTGTTCCATGTTATTCCGCGCCAGTCCAGCTGAAGTAAAGTTTATTCTTGTCGATCCAAAACGTGTGGAGTTGACTGCATACAATGATATTCCACATTTACTTGTCCCAGTTATCGTAGAACCTAAGAAAGTCGTCTCCGCACTCAAATGGGCTGCTGATGAAATGGACAGTCGCTACAAACGGCTTGCTGAAGTTGGTGTCAAAAATATTTCTTCATACAATGAACTTGCTGGTCATGTCGCAATGTCGAGTATCGTAATTGTGATTGATGAGTTGGCAGATGTGATGCTATTTGCTCCAGCTGAGGTTGAAGAGAGTATTACTCGTATTGCTCAGATGGCTCGTGCCGTTGGTATTCACTTAGTACTCGCTACACAACGTCCATCTGTTGATGTTATCACTGGTTTGATTAAAGCTAATATCCCAGCTCGTATCGCATTTAACGTATCATCCATGATGGACTCTCGTGTCATTCTTGATAACCCAGGTGCTGAGAAGTTGTTGGGTAAGGGTGATATGTTATTTATCCCTCCAGATCAAGCCAAACCAGTTCGTCTCCAGGGTACCTATGTATCAGATAAAGAAATTCATAATTTAATTCAGTTCATTAAATCACAAGGTCAAAAACCTCAATATGAAGATGAAATTACTACAAAATACAAAGTTGCAGCTGCAGGTGACAAAGTGGGAAATTCTGATGAACGCGATGAACTTTTTACTGAAGTAGCACACTTCCTTGCTCAAGAAGGTAAAGGCTCATCTTCAATGATTCAACGTCGCTATTCAGTGGGTTACAATCGTGCTGCCAGAATTTTAGACCAGTTATATGCGGCAGGTTTGGTCGGTCCACAAGAAGGAAGTAAGCCTCGCGAGGTATACACCGCCAAAGTAATGGAATATCTGCGTTCTGTTGAGTCCGCTCAGTAGCAGCAGACTGTGTTATAGTTACTATATCGTCCTTTTATTTTCACAGGAGCCAATATGAACAACAAAAAAGTTGCATTCCTAATTCTTTCATTTGCCGTGGTAGCAGCGCTGCTTACTATGTACGGTAGATCAAAAATGAGAATGGACGGACTCTGTGGTCCAGGTGAGTACTGTAGTGGTGAGACAATTAGTGCTGGTTCAGCAACAGTTGGCTACCCGACAACAGTTGGTGGATTTGGCTTAAGTGCTCCAGCGGTGAAACAGGTGGAAACTATAAATATTGGTGAGCGTGCCCCAATGCTTGTGCCTGCCACAGACATGTATACGATCCCAAATCAAGGCGATGACGCACTCGATGTTTCAATGCGTGTATATGATAAAACAGCATATCAAGGCGTCGTTGTTTCCAATGTTTCAGAATACATGAAGCAAGTCCGCGACTATATTCAGAGTATCAATGGAAAAGTTTTAAGCTCAAATCAAAATACAAGTGACGATATGCGCTACGCATACATTACAGCAAAAGTTCCTGCTGAGAAGTTTGATGATGTGACTGCAATGATTTCCACAAAGGCTAAAAAAGTAGTCAATGAATCGATCAATGTATCTGATGTGACTGGCCAGCAAGTTGCAATGTCTGACCGAATGGTAGAGCTCCAAGAACTGAAAGCTAAAAAAGCAACTGAACTTGCTGCTGCAAAAACTGAAGCCGACAAACAACGAATTCAAGCTGAAATTGATCGAATTGATAAGCAGGCAGTGCAACTCCAGAAGTCTCAAGAACAGTTCACTGAACAGGTTCAGTATGCCACAATCTCTTTGACAGCAGCTGATAGCGAAAGATATTTCAAACCAGAAATGAGTGGTGGTATACAAGACGAAATGAAAAAAGCTTGGAGCTCACTTGGTGGCACTGGTAGTATGATTGCACACTTCCTTGTCTGGGTGATTGTATATGCAGTGATTTGGTTACCACTTATCTTGGCTGCACGCTGGGTGTGGAGCAAAATGCACCCATCTTCTAAATCAGGAAAATAGAGTGCGCCAGTAGTAATTGAAATTTGAAAGGCAGGTGAATAACCTGCCTTTTTGCTTCTATTTGCTGTGTAACTACTGTTATGTCTCATCAATATCTGGAAGTAACTCACGGAGGTTCAGATATTTTTCTTGTAGTTCAGCAGTTTTTGTGGGGTCTGTTGATAGGAAGTTGAGTCTGTCCATATCAGAGAAAAACTGTTCATCACGAGAAAAAAGACCTTCATGATTTTCAACCTGTTTAATAATACCCCAGCTCGGTTCAAAAAAGAGAATTTCATTAGGTATTAATTTTTCAATATAGCTCTGAATAAATGCAAAGTGTGTACAGCCCAGCACAACACCACTAATTGTTTCTTTTTCGAGTATTGGAGTGAGCAGCAACTCCAATTCTGCAGTAATTGCATCCTCATCCCAATCCTCGATGGCTTCAACAAGTACGGTACTGCCAAGTATTTTAAAGTTTGTGGTGTGTCTAAAAGGTGCAATTAAATTCTGGAGGTACTCACTTTCAGCTGTATTTTTAGTGGCAAGTACTACGACTGTAGAGTGTGGTGCAAGGAGTTCAGATGCTGGTTTAACGGCGGGAACTGTCCCAATAAAGGTATTCTGTGGAAAGGTCTCACGAAGGTGCGCGAGTGCACTGACAGTCAGCGTATTGCACGCAATAACGATGGGGTTACAGGAGAGTTGTTGGAGAAGTGTTATGTGTTGTTCCGCGAGTGTTTGTAACTTCGCGACAGATTTTTCAGAGTAGGGAAAGTTTTTGGTATCACTGAGATACACAAATCGTGCCTCAGGAAACTCTCTTTCAAGATGGGCTAAAATTGAAAAACCACCGACACCGGAATCAATCACACCTATTGGCATACTGAGCTATTATAGGTGTTGTGTCGTGTTTTTGGTACACGACATATTACTGGTGGAGATGAGGGGTAATGAACCCCTGTCCGCAATCGCAAAATAACATCATCTACAGACGTAGGTATCTTTCAGTTGTA
This sequence comes from Limisphaerales bacterium, assembly GCA_044350895.1. Taxonomy (GTDB): domain Bacteria; phylum Patescibacteriota; class Microgenomatia; order UBA1400; family PJMF01; genus OMIS01. Next base: position 2,990 of record JBILGT010000024.1, on the reverse strand, counting down.
TGTTTCAGTAGCCAAGATAACCAACTATGCTGAAACACTTCCTGAGTGTAAATTTCTTATGCCATTTCCACTAGGAGAAAAAATGGTCGTCACACGGCTAAGGTTTTCACCCAATGTGCACCACCGATGCGAGCACAACACTGAATGCCACTTTATGCGTAAAGCACTGATGGAGCACTTACAAAACTACCGAAGTAGTTACTAGCGTTACTAGCAACTTTGGTAATGTTTGCTTGTACTTTGCTGGTCATTGAATTGACAGCTATTGTTTTGACCCTTTTTAACGTCTTCTTTGGTCAAAGACGGTCTGCAGATGTTAAAGAGCGTACCGCGTCAAAGCAATACATCCCCGATGGTCGTATTATACTATTTTTGATGCATTTTATCCACCATGTGCCACAGTTAAGCCAATAACTTCAGTAACACCAGCAGCTTTCAACACCTTTGCGCATTCATTGAGCGTACTGCCAGTTGTACAGACGTCGTCAATGATTAGTACTGTTGCATCTTTCAACTGGTCGGAAGTGACACATTTGTTTAGAGCAAATTGATTTACCACATTTAATTTCCGTTGTTCTTGATCTTTGATTTCTGCTTGAGGCTGCGTAAAAGCAACACGTTCAAGCAAATCTAAATATGGAATTTTTGTCAGCTCTGCAAGCTCCTGGGCAACTACTGCCGACTGATTGAAACCACGTTCTAAAAGACGATTGTTATGGAGAGGAACTGCAGTGATATAGGTAGTCTGCGGGATAACTATTGAGTAGTACATGAGTTGGGCGAGCGTGTGTGCAATTTCTTTAATACCTTCATATTTAAAGGTATGTATCATTTGGCGAATTGTACCTTTGTAGTAGCTGGCTGAAATAATTTTTAAAATATATTTAGGTTCAACTCCAACTTTTATAGGAAGTGCAATGAAGTCTATTTTGTTGAAGCATCGTGCACAAAGATATGTATACGGTCGACTACAGCCGCAGCAAAATTTTGGGAATACAAAATTAATTATAACTTTAAAAAGTGATGGAAATAACTCTTTCACTTACTAAAGTATATTGAGTAATCTTTAGTAAACTGTAGGATCGGGAAGCTTTGCTTTTTCTATTCTTTCAGCTTCTCGTAGTAAATTTTGCTTATTTGGGAATGCATGCATGATTTCGTCTGAAATATTCTGTACACGCTCGCCATCGCCCAGCTGATATGCCAGCTGCAACTCAATGTAGTAATACAGTGGATCTGTGTACACAACTTTCTGGGCAGTTTTCAAAGTTGCAAAAGCTTCTTTATATTTTTTTAATTCAATGTACGTGCGTGTAAGTGGCACAAATGTATAAAAGAAATCAGGATCTATTGATAAAGCTTTCTCATAACTATTGATTGCATCACTTTTCTTGCCTTGGGCATTAAATACATTGCCCAAATTGTGATATACAAATGCGCTCTCAGGATCAATTTCTAGAGATTTTTTGTATTCAGTTATAGCTTTTTCATACTGATTATTTTCTGCATAGGCCATACCCAAATTGTTATGAATTCTAGCGGAGCTTGTGTAATTCAATAAATATTCATACAAACGGATTGGTGTCGACCAAAAATAGTTTTGCCTAATTGTTAAGCTAATGCAGACAATGAGAAATACTCCCAAAATTTTGTGCGCATGCAAACTGATATTTCTTTTGAAAGTTGGTGGTAAAAATACAGTATAAATTCCAAGCAAGGCGATAAAAAAACCAATCATCGGTGTATATAACCAGTGCTCATACATAATTCCATTGATAGGAATAATTCCCGAAACTGGGAGTAGTGTAATGAAAGACCAAGCGCTACCAAAAAGAATTATAAAAGTTTTCTTCCTGCGAAACTCATATAGCACAGAAACAATAAGTATGCAGAGACCTACCAGTGTGAGAACTGGCCAGAAAGAAAGTATCGATGTAACTAGATTTACGTTACGCTCCATATGCAGTGGATAGGGAAAAACTAGTAATGAGAAGTACTGCCAAATAACTTTTGAAAATGTCAGTAAACGGATGTACAAACTATTTGCATAGAGTGAATCATCCACATAGAAGTTGAATGAACTGCTGAAGTTCAATATAGTAGCTCGAAGTATGAGGTACGCGAGTGCGATGAAAATACATGATATCAAACCAATGAAAGCTGCTGCATGTGTGCGAATAAAGTTGAGTGGCTTTTGTGATATTTTTTTGCAAAAAGCAAAAGTAATGATGAGTGCTTGCAGTCCAACAATCGTTATACCAATCTCTTTGCTGAGGATACTTGCACCATAGGTGACAACCATCAGTGCGACGAGTACATACGAAGATATTTTGTAAGATAAATTATACAGTTTAAACTGTGGCTGTAATTTGCGTAAAAGAAAGAGTAGGCAGAGTAGCGAAATTAAACCATAAAATGTATACAGTGAATCACCACGTGAGTTTATGTATGTAACAGCCTCAGTTTGAATGGGGTGAACAGCAAACAGCGCCCCAACCCAAAAACTTATTTTTTTGGAGAAACCCAGTAAGAATAGTAGGTAGATAAGTAAAACAGCATTCAGTGCATGAAAAAATGTGTTGGTAACATGAAAGGGAAATTCTTTCAGTCCCCAGAGTGCTGTATCAATTGCAAAACTGAGCGTAGTAAATGGGCGGTAGTAGTTACTGTTAATTCCAGCTCCAGCAGTTGTACTAGTGGTGAAAATAGCTTTGAAATCAAAGTTTTGAACGAATGCATTCTTGTATATGAACTGTTCATCATCCCAAACAAACTTATTCCAAAAGGAAGAAAAATATGTCAGAAATGTCAGGCAGAAAACAATAGCAAAGAGATATCTCAAGCGCATGTACGTAGCTTATCATGTTTAGTGGGGTGGTCGCACCTGGGCTCGAACCAGGGACCTCACGAATGTGAATCGTGCGCTCTAACCAACTGAGCTATGCGACCGTTAACAGCCAAATTATAGCACCACAACGCCTGAGATACGT
>JBILGT010000023.1:0-20926 GCA_044350895.1 Limisphaerales bacterium | reverse complement strand
TTTCAGGTTAAACTAACTGGGTATTTAGAGTGGTACAACAACAAACGTCCACATGCATCACTGGGATATCTGTCCCCAATGCAATTTATTAACAACAGCTTTCCGAAATGTATGTGCGATTAACAAATCCTTGCAAATGATCATAGCTTTCATGTAACATGTTCTATATGCCCAAATCTCCAAAACCAATTACCAAGAAATCTCACACTACTCAAGTTGGGATTGTAGCATTTCTACTTGTAGTAGGATTAATAACTACCTATGTCTTTGCTCAAAGCTTACAGAGAACCAATACGTATGACCAAAGTCGAGCAAGTGAAACAGTAGCAGAGTATCCTTCTAACTTAATTGATCTCAATTTCTGGAAGCTAAACATACCGGTAAACACCTCAGAGGTTGATGGTGATCCTGATGAAATCAACAATGAGGGTAAGCCAGGACAACCAGTATTAAACACGTATACTCATAATTCATTTTTTAAGCTTAACAATAATCGCTCAGCAGTCACTTTTTACTCACCAGCGCAAGGTGCTACAACTGGAGGTTCTAAGAATCCTCGATCTGAACTAAGAGAGAGACGGGATATTAGTAACGAATTCACCTTTGATGAGGAAGGCTGCCAAGCACAAAACAAACCCAAAGAGGCTTGTTGGAGTAGTTTCCGTGGTTATCATATAATGACTGTTGATCAAGCTGTTTTAGAAATACCGATTAAAAAGCCACATGTTGTAGTCGGACAAATTCATGATCTTCCAGATGATGTAACTGTCTTCAGACTTGAGGGTAAGCACCTCTTTGTCGACACAAATCGCTACAACAGTGCTCCTGACTTTACTTTGACAAGAGATTACAACTTGGGTGATCGCTTTAGTATTGCTTTTGAAGTAGAGAATGATGTCACTGCCTTTTACTATAACGGTCAAAGAGTGGGACAGCTTAATGAACGATATGACAGTGCTTACTTCAAAGCAGGAATGTATGTTCAATCGACTGAAGGTCTGCCAGCAGGTGGAAAGGTTGACGTCTATGACCTCAAAGTTTGTCATGCTGCCACCAAAGATGGATGTAGTCATGTTCAACCTAAGCCACCAGGAGAGCAACCACCAACAGTACCTCCAACTCCATCTCCAACTCCGTCAGCAAGTCCACGAGTGACTCCAACACCAACTCCGTCAGCAAGTCCACGAGTGACTCCAACACCAACGCCTTCCCCAAGGCCAACGAGCAGTCCTAGCATACGACCAACAAGTTCCCCAGTACCATCACCTTCACCGATTACTTCTGGGAAGATCACTGGGCTAGTTGCAAGTTCATCTAAAGACAGTGAAGCAAAGCTAACTTGGAATGCATATACTGGAGCGAAGAAATATAGAGTCTTTGTTGATAAGTATAGAAACGGGGATTGGAGTGAAGAAAAATCCACCAGTAGCACCAACGCTACCATTAAAGACCTTAAAAGTAACCAAATAAGCTTCTTTAGAGTCAAGGCGTATGATTCCAAGAATAAAGAAATTGCAGTGAGTGATGTTGCAGCTACAAAAGTTAAGTAGTAAAAAAACAACAAATATTTGAGAACGCCGCTTGAGTGAATGATAGGACTCAAGCGGCATAAATTACTCCCACTAAACATAATATTTGAATATTCACTTAATTCAAAAATTGCCATATAAAAGGTGTATGAATAAAAAGGCTATTTTTATCTTCACTGTTGTAATAGCAGCCATAGTGTTATTTACACTACAACCTAAAAATGGTGATTCACCCGATTCCACACCAACAAGTAAAAATGAAGAAGCAGCATACAGTCCACAGATTGATCCTCAACAATTCACCCATGTCATAGATAATGCATATTTCAGACTACCTAAGGACAGAGAATTAACATACCAAGGCCAAACCCCCGACGGAGTGGAGAAGATTGTCATCTCGATCCCCGGAGATACCAAAGAAATTATGGGTGTAACTACGCTGGTATATCTGGATAAAGTTTGGATTGATGGAGTACTCGTTGAAGATACTATAGATTACCTAGCACAAGATAAGGATGGCAATGTCTGGTACTTTGGAGAAGAAGTGAACAACTATGTTGATGGTAAACTGACTGATCATGTAGGTAGCTGGATGGCAGGTATAGACGGAGCTATGGCTGGTATTTGGATCAAGTCTCAGCACACTGTAAACGACACATATAAACAAGAATTTTACAAAGGAAAAGCAGAAGACATGCGGACTGTTATTGCTAATGATGAAGTAGTAAAAATCAAGATGGGTGAGTACTCAGACTGTGTGAATATGTATGACTGGACACCGCTTGACGCCGAAGCGAAAGAAAATAAATTTTACTGTCCTGAAGTTGGGGCAATGGTACTAGAAACGAAGCCAACTGGTGAAAGAATTGAGTTGGTTGATATACAATAAGTTTGCGTTGAACACAGGAAACGTTATGTTTCCACAGTTCGTATCTGTGTGTACATTTGGGGAACAGAAAGTGTAGGCAGTTGGGCAGCCTCAAAAATATTAGGATATTCAATTGGCTTGCCCAAACGAAGCATGGTCTGTGTTCTCAGATATTCTCTTGCCTCAGCCATATCACCCCAATACTCAGTGCCATTAAAATCTTCCCCCGTGAATAATACTTTACACTCTAGTAGGATGGTATGAAACTCAATCACATGTTGTGGGGTACGTAAAATATGCTCTTGGACTAAAAACAGCACCAATGCAAACATTCGATCACTAAAGCACTTCTCAGCACAAGTTATGAGAGTAAGTAATTCGAGCAATTGATTATTAGTATCAGCATAAAGTATGGTTGGGTTTTGCGATTCATGTTCTTGACGCATGGCTATAGTGCTTTAGATTCAATTGTTTCTGCTGTGTTCTCACTAGTAATATCTCGAGCAACATGAATAAGATACCGCAATCCTACTAGGCCAATGCCCTTATCATCTAAAGGTTTTATTCGTTCTGAGTGTACTGACAAAGTACTTTATAGAATAACAATATAGGCACAAGTCTGTCAATTACGTAAAAATGTTGTATGCTGTTACTAGCACATGGTAATTATTCAACACATTGAATCAAGGCACAACCAAGGAAGAGTCTGGAACATATGTCGATTTTGAATTCACCCGAAATTCAAAACAGTCCAGGCAATCTTAATACTATTTTGTTCCAAGCCTTATCACTAGGCTATGTGCTCCAATCAACAGCAGAAACAACACACCTCGAACATCCTCAAACAGGTACTTCACTGCTATTTGAAACCAAGCTACTTCTAGACCAAACCAACAATCCGATCGCCACATTAGAATACCTGGAAAATAAACTGAGCGTCCTTCTCTTGTCCAATTTAATTAACCAAGACAGTGCAATAACTCAATCGCAGCTTGTAGCATTACAAGAAAAAGGCTACTCAGTTGAGTTTATTTTTACTTCAGATAATATTCTTGTTACTATATCAAATTCACAATTATCAGTTGTATTTGCTCGACACAAAGTTGTTACGGGTATTACTCAAGAACAATTGAGCAAAGAGTCCTGGTCATACTGGATTGAGTGCTTACTGTCACCAAAACATAACGATAGCACTGTTCAAGAAATAATTACAGAAAAAATAGAACTCAGACAACTAACTGCTGAAACACTAGCATATTTAGCTGCCCATATCCCACCAAACTTAGAAGTGATCACACCACCACTCAGTGAACAAATAGTTGTAGATTTCATCTTTGTGGAACGAAGAGATGATGGTGTTATCTCCCCACACACGCTTACACTTGCTGGTTTATCTGCCAAACAAAATGGAACAAACCCACCTGAACTCACTGAGTATGAAAACGTAGCTGCAATTAGCATTGTTGATGACACACTTCCACTCTCAGACAGAAAGAAGCTGAGTCGGATTGGCGCATCAGAGCTGGGAATCAACTATCCACAACTTCCACCGCCACGCACTGTCATTACCGTCGATAGAACCTTGCTTGAGGCTTGGAAAAAAAATGGATTAACAATTCAGACAACTAAACCACGAACTGCTCGACAAGCTATCGACTATGGTTCACTCAGCTACAGCGTGGCATCGTCTCCGCCAGATGTGTCGCTACTATCTTTTGGCGAAGTAGCCATTGGCGGTACATAACTTTTTTTTGTGGTGAATTACGGTGGTGTTAAGAGAGTTGTCTGCATCGATAGTGGCTGGAAGTTTAATCAAGTACCTGGTTGGAGGAAGATGGGAGTACAGCCAACCTATGCTGAAGGCATTTTGCCCTACCTTGAGAAAGGAATGTTTCCTGTCATTACTCGCTACTACCGTGAAGCGTTACTGCTCAATTCGTTGGGCCCACGAACAATTCTTGAGCTACAACAACTTATTCAGCAACCAACCCAAAAGTTTGTATCAACCAAGTTGCTTGGTGTTTTTATAGCGATGGAGATTGCTCATAGGACCTCCCCCGAAGAATGTGTTGCTTTGTTACAAGAAGTAGCCCGTGATACCTTTTTGAAAGCTGTACAGCTAGATCAAAGTTTTCAAAAAAAAGCAGTGGAGATGCTGCGACAACTGAACGTTCGACAGTATGCAGATAAGTCAATTTTTGATGGTCTTATCCTATCACATAGTCATACTGACCATTCGACTGGTGTTGGGGCAGCACGAGAGGAGTTGCTTATTGTAGCGTCTAGTACAACAGTAGCAAGCCTGATTGCAGATCACACAGCGTCTAATCCATTGGCTCAGGATAGTATGGTTATTAGATTGCGTGAAGCTGATAAAGTGGGTCGTAGTTACCCAACACTGCAACGTCCATACTATGTACCAAAAATTGGTGTGCCTTTTGAGATTGGGCCAGACATCTGGGTTACAGCATTACCTGTCAATCATATAGCTGGTTCACTTGGATTTTTACTTGAAGTAAACCATCATGGAAGACGTGTAGCTTCATTTGTTTATCCTGGTGACTACAAAGATAATGCCTTTTTTGAAAGTTTAGCAAAGCTTAATAAGCCTCCTGTTGACCTGCTTTTTTTAGAAGGAACAAATCCACCCAGAACAAGTAAATCTTCAGCATTTTTTGATGAGTCAAGTGTTGCTCATAACTTTTCTGACCTCTTTGATCAGGAACGGCAAAATACACGTCTAATCATTTGTGATATACAAAAAAATAATTTTGAAAGAATTCGCAACCTAGTCAATGCAGCTCATACAGCTGGCAGGACTGTGTTAATGACAACAGAAATGCTCGACAGATTAACAATAATGATGCAAAATACTACAGTCCCTGAAGTTCACTTGGATTTCCTAAAAAAAATTACCGTGCAAATTTGGAAGAGAAAAAAAGCAACATACACAGCTGCAGAGCTCAGACTTCACGAAGTATATGGTGCAGTGACCACTGATACAATTGCTGCAAACCCTGCACAGTACCTTATCATCCGCACCCAGTCTGAGTCACCTGAAAAGTTGTCGCAGCTGGCAGCTTGTCCCACAGTCTGGGTCCGTTCTGAATCTGAACCATTTACTACTGAAAGTAAAACACACCTTGACTACTTGCAGAAAACTGCCAAAGACTGGGGCTGGCTGTTTCTTCGACGGGGTTTTCACAGCAGTGGTCACGCTCCGATCTTAGAATCAACTCATCCTGATGCAGCACATGGAGTGTTAACTAGTGTTCTGGAGCTCAAACCTCGTTAAATAGTAATTGGTCATACTGAGCACAGCGATGCAATCACCCAGGCAATTCAGGGCTACGACTATTCAGACGAAACTCAGATCGTTAAGTTTGAAAAAAAGCCGGGTCATCAAATGTCGGAAGTAGTACTATTCAAAGGAGGGAAGCTCGTATGAAAAAAGAAATGACTTGTCGGGTTGATCTGCATGCACATACTACTGCCAGTGATGGCAAACACACAGCTGAGCAAATGATTAAGAAAGCCGCTGCTGAAGGGTTGCAGGCATTTGCAATAACAGACCACAACACAGTGAGAGGCATAACAGAGATTGATGCAGAAGATATTTTGGAGCAACATGGTCTACACTTCGTACCTGGCTGTGAGCTGTCATTCATGGCAGGTCATTTTTTGGTTTACGGCATCCCACTTCACCAGCTTGCTCTGTTGATACAGCAGTGGAAACTCAGGGAAGGAAGAGCTGATGACCCGCGCAAGTTACCTGCAGTAAAAGAGGTACTACAAGAGTGTATTGATGCGGGGGGAGTAATCATCGCTGCCCACCCATGCCTTCTCACTGGTATTATGTCAGTTAGCTTTCCTGTGTTATCGCAACTCATTGATGAAAGGCTAGTGCACGGTTTTGAGGTGGAAAATCATGATTTAAGCCGTAAACTGCCCGGGCTGTACTACAAATACTGGCAACGCCAAATGAAAACAGCAGCCGCTGCTTTGTCAGTGTCCAAAGTTAAAAATAGTGATGCGCATAGCAAAGGCCATGTTGGAGCACTTTCCACAAAGGTGCCGATATTTGACAGCTCAGAACAACTCCTGCAAGTAATCAAAACTAGACCAAATACAGAGTAGGATAGTAAAAATTGTGACGACTAGACAGTTGATTGTATGCTTGTTAGAATCTCTTAAATGCTTGCTCAACAAATGAAAAAAGCTGTAACTACTGAACTTGATCTGATTTCCATCGACTGCAAAAAAAATAAGCTGCTGCAAAAAATCCTTGATGTTATTAACTCTTCAGAAGAAATACGCACCTTGTGGAAGATAACAAACGTAACAGCTATCAACCGGTTGCGCTTAACAGATCATGGAATTCTCCACTTTAATATTGTTGCAAATAATAGTCTGCTGATTGCACGGCTTTTTGCAGACAAGAAAATACAGTTTTCAATTACAAATGACTACGATCTCAGCACAGATCATGCTGAAGTTGTAATACTACTGGCAGCACTTTTGCACGACCTCGGTATGTCCATTCATAGAAATGAACACGAGGCATATAGTTTATTTCTAGTTAATACGTTACTCAGAGAAATTCTCTCGTTCATGCCAATAGCAGAAAGAACAATAGTTACATCTGAAGTACTGCATGCTATCATTAGCCATCGCAGCGACGGCAAGCCACTTACTATTGAAGCAGGTATTGTCAGAGTTGCAGATGCACTTGATATGTCCGGTGGTAGAACTCGGCTGCCATATGATGAAAGTAAGTTGGATATTCACTCTGTCTCTGCACTTGCTATTGATGAAGTAACTATACAAAAAGGTAAAAAAACTCCCGTTGAAGTAGAAATAGTTATGAATCATACAGCGGGTATTTTTCAGGTAGACGAACTGCTTAAGAAAAAAGTGAACAATTCAGGTATTGAGGAGTTACTTGATGTCAAAGTTTTTATTGACAAAGGCACTGGCAAACAACTCTTTAAAGACTTTTCCAAAAAGCATTTATAAAAAAATATGCTGTACAACGATTTGTTTCTTCCGATGTGGTTTTTGGTGATATGCGCAGTGCTCGTAGTGATCGTAATTACTGCTGTGTATGCTCGTTTAACAAACCCATTTTTTCGTTTCACAATTGTCAATGATCCTTTAAAAGATTTTACAATTGACACTGATTTAGAGCTCAATGAGCAACAGCGTTTTGTACTGCGGCACAAAAAATTCTTTAAAGGTATTGCACTCTTTAAAGCTGGTTGGCATATCCTTGCCAACGCTTGGAGTAAAAAGAAAGCTTCACAACCACAGTCACTTACTCAAATAATTACCACAATCCACCAGATGCGGTTTAATACTTCACTACCATTCATTATTTCTGGAGATCATTTTAGTATTTTGTATCCACGCTCTTTGGGAATATTTTACTATTCACTCTTGGATCCTCGTATTCCTGCTAGTCGAGAGGACTGGAATAATAGACAGGCTATTTATACAAAGACGCTACTCTATGCACTCAAAGTTTTTTCACAATCGAGCAGCTTAGCCACAACTATTGTGCCCATTTCTAGGCATTCGGTAGCACTACTAAATATATATGCATATCCATCAGATACTTTGTACAGCTTGCTAGTAGCTTTTGAAAACTTACTGGGATCTGAACCACTACTTAAACGATATCCGTACACTGTAAAAACCACTCAAATCCTTGCAACACAAAACTTAGCACAACAGATGCTTGTACAGTACAAACAGGTACTACAAAATCATTGGGAACGATACTCAGCTGATGTACTTGATCCAACTACTGGACTTATCAAAAAACACTGGCTACTTTCCGGGACGAAAGATATTGCTCGCAGACAGTGTGCATTTTATGATAATGTCATCTACTGGAAGACATGGCAGCTCGCCCAGAATTTAGGAATCATTGAAAAGAACACTGCTGGACTCAGCGACTTAAAACAAACGATCTTAGAGACATTCTGGGATAGTGAAAGTAGTGTATTCCTGGAGGATTTAAATGACATTTCGGTATCTAAAAAATTAACTTCAAGTGACTGGCTCATTGCATATCAGGTTGGTTTTCTAACTCCTGAGTCAAAAGCAGACCTCAAGTACTTAATTCCCGCAGTAGACACTATTATCAGCACTAAACTTGATCAACCATTCGGGCTTCCATACCATCGAGATCTTCGTCCTTGGCAACCATATTTACCCGTCAAGATAGCAGCACCCCTCTACGCTTCACAGGTGATCTGGAGTCACTGGGGAGTGGAGTACATGAAGTTACTTGCACATATTGGAAGTGTCACTGCGAATAAAAGTTATACGGAAGCAGCTGTAAAACAATGCAAGCAATATGAAGCCAACATTTTGAAAACAGGCGGCTATCCTGAAGTATATGACCCCAATGGCCAGCCCTACTCACATCATGGCTATACAAGCGTTCATCAAACTGGTTGGATTATAAATTTTGAACAAGCAAGAACAATGATTTCTGAGTTAAGCAGACAAGAAGATGTTTCTGCCACTTAGATGGTATATACTCAGTCAATTTTTGGAATGTGTAGCTCTGCATGATGATTAAACGGAGAACTTTCTTCTTCCTCCAGCTGCATATTTGGACATAATCCAACCATAAATCGAGCTGTTCTCAATGAACTACTTCGTCCGTCCCATCTTTCAAGCATCGCATTTGAGTAAAAATCAGTCATACCATAGTACTTACCTGAGGAAACCGACTCAAGAAATACTTCATACCAAGATCTAAAATCTTCCTCAGGAGGTACTATATGATCAAACTTTCTTATACCAACTGAATCGAGGTTCATTTGAATATTGGCAATTACCTTTTCCATTCGAAAGAACCATTCAAGTGCTGCCGATTCGTCATAGGGCAGGTCGGCACGTTGATGGCGAGGATTTTTGCTACCCCAGGAATATATTTGTACCGATGGAAATTCGCGGAGCATTCCACCTACAAATGCTAACCAGGCAACATGATTATTGTTTGTGGGATCAAATTTTTTATCCGGGAACTGCTGTACAGCTACCTCGCTAAAGTATTTGGCAGAGGCAGCAGAAGTGAGCATTTGGAATTCAAGGTCATATTCATACACAGTAGTTGCTTGAGTAGCTAACTGATGTTGCTGGCGTAACTCTTCTCCCACAGTCTGAAAATGATGTAATGCTTACTGTATTTCTTGCAGAGACACTACAGCGCTCGGCAAGTACTCAGAAATAGCAGTAAAAAACTTTGGATTTTGTACTTGTTCTAATAAAAAGTTTTTATATAAAACCTCTAGAGCATCAGATGTCATTGGTGGGTTAGCACCTTGACTAAAATCCAGAGCATCCATGCACTCGGGGGTATATTTGCTAATTCCCTCTCCGTGCAGTTCATCAATGCATGTTTGCAGATAATCAATATCCTGACGATTTTGTTTGCCATATGTACCTACCCAGAGAAGTCCAGGATGTTGGACTTGATACGGGTCACAGTCGGCACGATGTTTATGAATACCTAGTGCTTTTAAAAACTTCCTAATCTGTGGGTTATTGGTGTAATTACTTATATCAGTATATGTACCTTCAGCGGTTTGAGTATAAGTAACTCCTTCCTTGACGCTCAGCAGTTGTTGCAAAGCTTCGAAATGCGTATGTACACATTTCTTCACAGATTGCATAAGTACATTTCGAGCTGACTCAAAACGTTTTTCGAGCTCTTCGTATTCGTTGTAGTGCCTGTATACTTCTGGATATTTGATTGCAAAGGTATCTTTTTCCTGTTGAGAAAAAGTACGTATTCCCTTGGCCAGAATTTGTGCTTCAAGGTCAGCTATACCCACTGTTTCAGGTGCAAAAAAACTTAGGGCATATTGTTGTGAGGTAGGCAGATCATCTGAAGCAGCACGGGCTAATCGATGTAATAGTGACGCTCTGTTGTTTGAGGTAAGTCCTTCTAGCGCTTCATGTTGATCAATCAAACCAAGATCAACCATCTGTGAAAGGAAAACTTGTGTCCGTGTGACATCAATATCTGTTTTATACTCAATTGAGTCCATTGCAACTAGACCAGAGCAATACAGTCCTTTATAAAAAAATCCAGTTAGTACTATGGGAGGAACAGCCATTTTCTTGCTGTAACTGATGAGTTGATCACAAATGTAGAACATTGCTTCTCGCTCTTTACCCTTCCATTTTGGATCGTTGAGCGAGTAAAAGTATGCAGCTGTTTGTAGGGCCTCGCCAAAGCTCCTCACCATTTCATGTACGGTAACAATTGGTTCTGATTCAGCCTGTAGTTCCGTAAAACCAAGTTTCTCAGCAATTTCAAGATAATCAACAATATTACCCATTTTCTTTCGTATCGCCTCAATATTGGCATCTCTCGCTTCTTCAGTAGGTATGGATTCGAGTGACAACGGTGCACCCGCAGGTCTAGAAAAGATATTTTTGAGAAGAGAAAAGAGCCCGAATTTTGACTCCAATCCAACTGCAGATGCTGCTGTTACACTTGCCGCTCCAATCATGAAATTTCTTCTTGAAAGAGTTCTAGCTCTTCGCTCTTCTAGAGCAACGCGATAAGTATTTAATAAAAATGCGGCAGAAGCTGTATCATTTTTTTCTACAGCTTCAGTAAATAGAATTGCTAGATCTACATTAAATTTTGTAAATTGGGTAATAAGAGTTCTATATCTACTTGGGTTAGTGAGTATTGTATGCAATTCAGCGAGCAGGCGATTTGCAAGATCTGGGATATCGTCAGTCTCGTGCTCACCAGAAATAGTCCTCAGTAAATTATTTCTATCAACTAATTTTTTAGTTAATACTTGTTGTATTTCAGCAGTAGGTGATTTTTCAGAAATCGACACAGCTGTAATTTCATGCATACAGTAAATTTAACATATTGGAATGTGAATTACCTACATAAAATGACTATATTCAACTGTCATGAAGATGCATGAAGGTTACTTCAATCAATTGGTGATTCAAAACTCACATCAATTTCTGAGAATCCCTGTTTTTTGTAAAAACTAATTGCTTGCTTGTTTTGAAAGTAACTATTCACAAAAAGTTTTTGAAAACCATTTTCCTGAGCCCAAGTCCGACAAGCATTCAGCAGTTGTGCATCAATTCCTTGAGATCTGTAATCGGGTATAACTCCCATGCTATCAATGTGGAAGTGAATGTACAGAAAAGATAATTTTGCATCACTTACAACTACTTTGCTGCATTGACTTGTTTGCCAAAGAAACAATATGCTTACTGTGTAGCAAGTAGTTACTAAAAAATGGCAAAACTTTCACACCTTCACCCCAAATTGGATACGCTTTCTGCTACTGCAATTGCGAGTAACGATATTTTATCGTCTTGTTTATATGTGAGTGGTATTACCATTCTTTTTGCAGGTGTTTGGGCTCCTGTAATATTTCTAGCCATCGCTGCAGTATTATTCTGTTACAAAAAGGTTTACACCGAAGTAGTTGAAGCACTACCACTCAATGGTGGTGCATATAATGGATTATTGAATGCAACCGATAAAAATAGAGCTGCAATTGCAGGAGTGATGACGGTTCTGTCATATGTGGCAACAAGCGTGATTTCCGCAAAAACCGCAATTGAATACTTACATACAGTCATTCTTAATATCCCCGTTATGTTCTTAACGGCAGTTGTCATACTATTCTTTGCTGTTTTGACAATTATGGGCGTAAAGGATAGTGCGAAAGTCGCAAAACTCATCTTTATATTTCATATTTTCACACTGACTCTCTTAATCAGTATGGGCCTAATTCACGCCTTTAATGTTGGCTGGGGAGTACTAATACAGAATTGGGAATCTACCAAAGAATTATTTTTACAGCGACCTCCAGCTGAGATGCTCGTCCTTGCGTTTGCAGCTTCACTCTTAGGTGTATCTGGATTTGAAAGTAGTGCCAACTTTGTAGAAGAGCAAAAACCTGGTGTTTTCAGAAAAACGTTGCAGTACATGTTAGTTGGTGTAGTTATATTTAACCCACTGATTGCACTTGTAATACTCAATACACTTGATATGCCTACAATTAAGTTGTCAACAGATTTTGTGCTGTCTGAGGCTGCAGTTCAAATTGGAGGTCAAGCACTGCAATGGATTGTAGTGAGTGACGCTTTCTTAGTTTTATCAGGCGCTGTACTTGCTAGTTTTGTGGGTGCCACGGGACTGTTATATCGGATGACGCTTGATCACTGTTTACCGAGTACTCTTTTGCTTCCCCGGCTCAAGTTTCGCAACGAAAATACGTACCGACTAATAATGCTTTTTGCAGCACTCTGTCTCTCAATATTATTTGTAACAAAAGGCGAATTATTGTCGCTTGCTGGTGTGTATACAATAAGTTTTTTGGGAGTGATGACGGCATTCGCACTGGGCAACTTGATTTTGCGAAAAAATAGAACAGATCTTAAACGAACCTATCAATCACATGTTGTGTTTGTAATTATCGCAGCGATTTCCACACTTGTCGGTATTGGAGGAAATATATTTATAAACCCCAGAAATTTGTACTACTTTTTGGCATACTTTACTCCAGCCATAATTATAGTTCTCACAATGATCTATAGAGACTATATTCTCGAATGGCTGATGGCTGCGTTGAAACCAGTTCCATTCTTACAGAAGTTGATTGAGCCGCTGTTTTTGCATGTAATAAATACGCGGATTGTGCTCTTTGCTCATCATCCAGAAAAACTGTACTCATCACTTGATTACATTAGAAGAAATGAAACAAGTAGAAGAATAACAATAGTTTTTTGCAAAAATAAATCACACACTTCTGAAGAACAGGTAGAAAGCTTTAAAAAGTTTATAACGTTCTTTACTGAGGCCAGAATCTTTCCACACTTTGACCTGGACTTCATTGTCGAAGAAGAAATGGTTTTTGGACCTGAAACTGTCAAAGCGTACGCTAGTAGATTTAGAATAGGACGAAACAATATTTTTATCGGTTCAATCCACAGTTTCCACGACTTTACCTTTGATGATCTGGGTGGGGTTCGAATTATTCAGTAGTTAAGTGCTAGTGAATACTATATCTGCAACACTACAGAGATGATTTACCACCAGCTCAATTCAAGCAGCACTTCCAAAGTCGTTTAAAAGTTGTCTAAAGAAAGGGCTGCTTGACAAACCCAAACATCTCTTCTAAGTTATTAACGATTAAATCAACAACACTTTCCTGAGGTCGGGGAGTAAGGAGTGTGCTGTTTTTGCTGCAGAAGAATCACCGATTTTATTCTTATGGAATAGGACTTGCAGCGTCATACTCTTTGTCCGAAACGTATGCTACCAGAGAATTTTAACGATTGGCTGCATAGTTTATTACTCAATTTTCACATCGTTTCTTCTATACTACTGCTTAGTCCATAACAAGTATACAAAGGTTTATATGTCATTACTTATTTCAATCATCGTTAACGCCATCGCTGTCATGCTCGCAGCCTACATTATTCCTGGCACTCGAGTTGACTCATTCGGTACAGCTATTTTAGTCACTATTGTCATGGGTTTTATGAACGCAATCGTCAAACCAATACTGACACTTTTAACTCTGCCACTTACCATTATGACACTTGGTTTATTCCTCTTTGTCATCAATTTAATAATTCTGTTCTTAGTTGATGCATTTATCCCAGGATTCGAGCTCGGTGGAATTCTTCCAGCTATTCTCTTTGCTATTGCCCTTTTGGAGTGCTTTTTTTGTCCACGATTTGCGTAGGTTTAGTTGCAACTGGAGGTTCAACTTGAATAGTTTTTTCGTAAAGCCGTGACATATTTATAACTATTTTTTCTTGTACACTATAAACAAAAACTGTAGTGCTGCTACTGCACTCAGTCCAATAAGAATACCAACATACGATTCTCCAGACCAGTAGTCAAAACATTTGGTTAAACCTAAAAGTGAAGCAGCGTGTACTAGCTCATCCACAAATAATCCCACACCAATTGAGGTGACATATACTCTGTACTTTTTGGGAATACAGAATGCCACCAGTACCAGCAGTACTCCCGTGTAAAAATGATGCCAGCTGTCTTGCTTCTGAGACTCCATTAACCTTGAGTCCCAAGTGAAATATAGAAAAATTCTTGAAGAAATAATTGTCGCGATTACCAGTGGTAGAGAAACAAACAAATTTTGCAGCGGTTTTTTCTTCACAGCTATTATCTTAACGCTTCTTTGGTTTGATTGCAGCAAGGAGGAGATTCTGGCGCTGCGGCAAAAATTCTGTAACCATTGTGTTTGCAACAGTTTCCCAGTTCTGTGCTGTTACGATAAGTAGTTTGGCATGTTCAGCCAGGATTAATTTAATTTCATCAAGTGCAACTCCCATTGCGATGTGATCCTCGTCTTCGTTTTCGTCTGTAAGAATCATTCTTCGATACGTATGCTTTTCAACTTGACCAGTAAGTAGTATGTAACTTGAACCGTCACGTAGTATTTTATACAGTTGTGCAATAAAATTTCTGTACAGTTCAATAGAATTTTCTTCAGGTAGTGCTTCCAAATGGCCTAAACAATCTTTAATAAACCATACTCGCACATGCTGATTTGTCATTCTTTTTCCCATGATAACGTTCTGTTCAAGACTAATCTCTATTTTAGAAATATCCACTAGCGCTGGAGATTTTCCTACAGTTGCAGCAATACCCTGTTCGGGAAGTGACTCAGTGACATGGACGAGGGAAAGATATGAATCATTAAATTCTGTTTCACTGCCACAGAGTCCTTCACCAGGCACAAACAACCGTTTTTTACGCCAGCACCACAGTTGCAACATCTTGGACCATCCCACTTTGTAATCTACAACATGTCCGATCTCATTAGATGGTTGTGGTTCATTTTGCTGATCTACAGCGTTCTTACGTCTTTGAATGTGTAAATTTTCCAGTACTAGATGCATCCGTAACTCTTCTTGTTCTAAAACATCTGCAAAATCACGATCACTGAGAGCGACAACTTCTGTCAAAGGCGTTTGTGAAGCAATAATACTTTTTAAAGTGGGTAACTTTGCCCACTCACGCAAACCTTGATAAAATTTTATGGCACCATACCGATCTTCAACTGTAGCATCCATGGTTGTGTTTATTCCTGGATGCAGCCGATTATATGAGTCCATCATTTCCTGCAAAGAAGTCAGTGGGAACTCTAGATTTTCAAGAACTGCTGGGGAAAACTTGCTATTGTAGTTGGACATCAGTGCTAGTGACAATATTCCCTGCGCTCCAAATAATTGTATTAAGAGAGAATTGAGAAGTTGTTGATCCTCTGAATCTCGTCGACCTTCATTCAGCTCAGTAGCAACTAGTTGGAGGTGGTTTTTGAGGTCAAAAACCTCAAGATCACTCAATGCAGCATACCGATTGACTATAACTGTTAGTACCGCCAGAACCATTCGCTGCAGTGTGTACGTGAGGGGTGTTTCAGTGTTTGACTCAACAATTGCTTCATTTTTGCCACCCCATAAGTAACCCTCGCTGACGTCAAAAATCATGTGTAGGAACTCATGCAGTAGTAACCAGCGCCATTCTGCTAAATCGTGACTTTCAGCCATGTATACAGAGCCACTTCCTGCCATTGCAGAACAGTGCATCAAATCATCAAAAACGACCTGACTCAAATTTGTGATACATACATTGGGTGGAGCTGGTGGCACACTACCATTCTCTTGGCAAATATTTAATATATATTCGTATGCTCTTTGAATTTCATTGAGTTCTGTCTCAGAATATTCTGCCTTTCTATGAGCAAGCGCTCTTTCCAACACCACTCTATTTTTTGCTAACGCTTCGTTATTGGGACTTCCATACTTAAATTGTGACTCAAAGTCGCTTACTTTAGGACGAACTCGATTTGCTTCATTACCCACAATCCGTAGTGCCACCACACCACTGAGGTTGAGATCCCCATACATTGTCAGCATCCGCACCGCTGCAAATAATTGGCGCATTTTGTTGACTTTCCAGGTTATCCAGTCGCGATGTTCCTTATCAGGATAAGAAATTATCTTGCTAACTGGCGCATGAGTGACTGGATCTCGCACTGGCCAGCTACCCTCCGCCTGAGCCTCTGCTTGCGCTTGTGCAACTGTTTGAACTTTGTCCTTCTGCATAGTCAGCAGACGATCAGCGATACCAAGCAAAGTAAGTATTTTTCTATCATCAATTATTTTTTCACCATCAGCAATGTGTGCCCAAAAAAATGGATGTATATTAAACATCCAACTGAGCTTTAAAACAGTTTCTGTAACTTCGTCAAAGGGATTTTCCAAACCTAAGAGATTTGTTTTTGAACGTATACTATCTCTGATATCCAATTTGTTCTCATGTTCAATTTTTGCATATTGTATATAAAAACTTTGGAGCTTATAAAAGATCTGCGCAAAATACGATCCAATGACAAATTGACTTTCTCTGCTATCAAGTTCGCCATCTTCTAGCTCGCGTCCGCGCGTCCACTCCAAAAAGTAGCGTTTATTTATTTTGTTAAGTGGAAATGGAACAATTCTTTCATGCTGCATCTTATCCAATTTTTTCCCTCATTACTTGCATTGAGGTAAAAACCAGAAAAGTATTATAACTCAAGATTAAATATATGCTTCTTTGTCAGGCTCATCATGAAATTCACGGTAATCTGTCGTAAGTTCTTCTCCAAGTTGGATGTCTCTTGAGGCAACTACAGTATCGGTATGATCATCAAGTGGATTGGTACTATGAGTATTAGGATTCTCAGAGTGATTAAAAAAGCGTGTGTCATCAAAACAGAGTACAAATTTTTTGGTTGCTGGATTCCGATATGAATACTTTCAATTTTTTTAATTTTCTTTTCATCTATTTCAAGATCAAACCCTGGTGTAAATTTCCAAATCGGAGTGCCTTTAGGTAAAAACTCAGCTGCAAAGATACCGATCCCTTCAATTGCACTTGTTGAAATTTTTGTTACAAAAAATCACACCTAATTTTTTAAGAGTACAATACAACTATATACACTATGAAACGTTCACAAAGATATTCTCAAGTACGACGTCGAGCCCTCCAAATAATGGCCAACGTCTATGATCCATTTCATGACCATCTGCACGCAAAAGAAGTTGAGGTTACAGCTCTTGCGATTTATGAGCAACTTCCTCCTGAAACTCAGAAGCTAGCAGATCGAGACATTATTAAGGTGCTTGCAGTTGTACACGACACTTCTCGCGAGGTAATAGGTACAAACTTATTTTTAGAGCCGCTGCTAGGTGGATATGTCAGTGGTTGGATTGGCTATCGGCTGATGACTGAAGCGGGCTTTAGTGAGAAAGAAGCACTGTATGTACGAGGAATCTTGCGCAATCATGAATCATTCTTGGGACTTTGGCAGTATCCGCTTGATATTAATGAGAAAATTTTGGCAGATGCAGATGGTGTTGAACAGTATTCTTTAAAACGTCTTCAACGTGCGATGCGGTACTTTAAGCAAAGAAAGTTCTCTAATATTCTTTTTAACATGTATGTATTTGGTCTAATACTTTCGAGAATTTTTATTACACCGGTTTTTCATTTTGAGAGTGCGAAACAACTAGAAAAAGAAAATTTGAGAAAAATAAAAATGTATATAAATGCAAAGCGAAAGCTATTTGGCTCATTACTGTATCACCGAGTATACAAATTATTATACTCAAAACTAATCTCTTCTTGATAAAATAGCACCTATGCCATCACTTAAATTTTTAGCCAAAGCGTTCTTGTACTTCATTTTACTACTTCTTGTTCTAGGGGTCATTTACATACTTTTACCAGTTGAAGTACAACCTCAGTATCGTAAAGTAGTAGGTATTTCACTCATAGTACTCTTTTACGGAATAATTATAGTTGATCTTATTTTTTTATTGCCCACTGTCAAAGGTGCCATTTACTATCCGAGCTCAGATGAGCAAATTGCCACAATTCTCAAACTTGCACAAATTAAAAAAGGGGAGAAAGCAGTGGATATTGGTTCGGGAGATGGGCGCATTGTTGTGGCTCTGGCGCGTGCTGGTGCAGATGCGCATGGCTATGAAATCAATCCTTTTCTTGTGGTATGGTCATGGTGGAAGTCCAAGCAACTGCCACCTCATGAGCGTGGGACTCACCACTGGGCAAATCTCTGGACCAACAATTTTTCACAATTTCAGGTAGTGACCCTCTTTGGGATGACCTACATTATGAAAGATTTGGAGAAAAAATTTATTCGGGAGCTCAAACCTGGTGCTCGAGTGATTTGCAATAGTTTTCCATTCCCAAATTGGAAACCAAGCAAAAAAATGGGCAGTGTATATTTGTACGAGAAAAAATAGTTATTCAAGAACTTCAAGTTCAAGTGGGTTTTGAGTGAGTGGACCAGGACGAACTCGACTTTCCTTTTTAGCCAGAAATTCATTGTACTGACGTAATGTGAGCTGAGTACCTCTCATGTGCGGCAAACTAAAAGTTCCTGTAGTAAGTAGTTCTTCCAATGTTTCCAATGAAAGCTGTGGCTCCAAACTTGCCTCAGTAATCTGGCGTCGTTTACTTCCTAGGTTTGTTGTAAAAATACTCATCATTTGTTCCATTTTTTCCGCCGGAAGTGGGAGAACTTTTATCCGTTCATATAAATCGTCCACTCCAGTACCACTTTTGAGCGTGAGCTCAAACACACGTCGTCCCAGTACAAAAACAAGAATCGATTCTTCTTCACTTTCTGGGTAGAGCGTATGTTCCACCTGCAAATCCATCACATGTCCAGCATCATCTCTCAGCTGTGTGATACATACAAATTTTTGTTTATCAAACCCATCATTTTGATTTGATACCGCAAATACATCCTGATTTTCTGCCATCAGAGAATGTACCCGCAGGACAAACCGTTCATGAGTCGAAAGGTTAATGTGTTGAACTTCTTGAGGTGCTGGTGAAACTACTTCCATATGACTACTGTACACTATAACTCCAATAACAGGTCAGCGTCCAACTTAAGTAGCATCACCAAAAAATGTGCCGCAAATAGTTCCAATTTTATTTCATCTCCTTCAGGGACAATCACAAAATCATCTTCAGCCATTGCGCCCAAGTCTTCCTCAAGATTAAGACCGTGCATAGACAAAAAACCCATTTCTTCGTCAGACATGGTAATTTCACCATTCATTACATACTCTTGAACAATAGTGAGCATGTTACGGTATCCAGATGGCCAAGTAGCTACAATTTTTTTAGTTCTGCTAGAGACCGGCGGTGCAGATACTTAAGACAAAGTGCATAGAAAATGAAGGTTTTTTCTGCAAATGAAAATTCCTTACTAATCATACGGAGTTGCTGTTCGTCGTCAGCTTGAACTTGGTTCAATGCAGCAGCACCATCAATCTGTAAGCCCAAAAAAAGGAAACCAACTGAGCATGTCCAGCTAAAATAACTAGGCAAGAAGTGGTAGTGAGGGTGTTGATGTAGGAGGTAGCTTCAGAAAGTGTGGAAATTTCTGTATGAGGCATGTTGCAGTGAAGTATACCACTCAAAAAATCCGAGGGGAACAAAAAGAGCCCGCGGTGAAGCGGGCTCTTTTCTTAAAGCTGAGTACTTCAAGAAAACATGATCGGTTGTAAAACAAAATCTAGACTTCGCCACCAATTTCTGCGGCGACATTTTCATTTAGCGGCAGGTCCAAGCGCTTAAGCAGCGTTTCGGCATTGCTCAGGGCAGCTTCCACAGCGTCTGTGGACAGCGACGCCACAACGGCGTTTAAAGAGAGAGCCAATTCACCACGAGCGCTAAGCGATGCATCAAGTGCCTGCAGGACTTCGTCATACTGCGCCTTAGTCGGGCGCGCCGCTAGCTGCGCGACTTCAGCAGCACTCATCATGACGGGCAGCCCAACATGAGGATTTGCTTTGAGCCAATCTTGAATATAAGTAAGCCGCTCATCGACTGGCTCAGCTTGGAGCGGCTGGGTCGTTGGCGCCGCTTTTTTGGTGGTGGGCTTTTCAGCTTGATCACCTTTGCCCACGACATACGTAACGATCACATCAATCTGGAGACCGCCACGTACTAAAAGGGCAAGAACTGTGAAAAAGGCATACAAAAAGAGTTGTGGCCAGTAAGCCCGCCATGGCTCGAGGAGCCACAGCAGCACCGCCACAGCAATTGGAACGACAAAAACCGCCACGGCCAGGATCACTCCCGGCTTGAAAAAAGGATGTTTTTGCGTCTCGCTCCAGCCATACTTGATATCCTTCATGACGTCGTTCATGAGAATTTACTCCTTGTGAAAAAGATTGGAAACGGAAAACGGTGAAAACTAGAAACTCAGAAACCGATGTGAAAGAGCGCAAACAGCCGCGCGCAGGTTCGCAAACGAAAAGCACCACTTGACCAGGTAAAATACTGGTTGAAAGGTGGGGATGCAAAGAAAACCAAAGCTCACGCTGATGGAGCGGGAGAGGATATTTGGCTGGCTGCATGAAGCAACGAGTTTGCGGGAGATAGCACGAATGCTTGATCGCA
>JBILGT010000022.1:0-22305 GCA_044350895.1 Limisphaerales bacterium | reverse complement strand
ATTCACTGATTGTTCAGGAAAATTTAAAAAATTAAACGGAAAAACTTCTCTCGAAATTGTCAAAAAACCACGGATTGATCTACCAACCTTTTTTTGAAACCAAGGTGACCGTTTTGGAACGGTCTCTCTGGGCTCCCCGACTAGGACTCGAACCTAGAACCCTCTCGTTAACAGCGAGATGCTCTGCCATTGAGCTATCGAGGAATGGCGTGTTGTTATGTTACTAATAACACCTGACTATTTTATCATAGCAAAGCTCAAGGTAAAGCTCCGTACCTGAGTAATTACCAGAAAAACAGAAATTTACCTCTTATTTACGTGGTGATTCAGTAGCGTAGGTGCGGTTATCAGTAGATCGAGCAGCCATAAGGTCTTGTCCCAGCAATGTGACAAACAATGCAGCAATGACAATGGCTAAGGTAAATACAACTAAAAATGGTGCTTTTTGCATATATCTCTACCATACGTAAAAATGCCTGGTACGTCAACACAGAATTATCTGAATGTAGGATATAATACACACTATGAATTACAAAAAATCTGCCCCTGATACAAATACATCATGGCAAGGCGTCAAAACCTGGTATAACAAAATAGTTGGTTCTGATGGACACTATTATCACGAACACGTCGTCATGCCGGGCGTACTCAAGCTCCTCCAGCTCAAGCCAGATAACTCACTGGTAGACCTCGGCTGTGGCCAAGGAGTCCTTTCTCGCAACATCCCGCCAGTGGCAGACTATCTGGGCTTAGACCTCTCCGCTGGATTGATTGCAGAAGCCAAACGCAAAAACAAAAAACCACAATTCCAATTTGAAACGGTAGATGTGGCTCGACCTATTCACCAAGCAGAACCAATCTTTACTCACGCTGCCATAGTTCTGGCACTGCAAAACATGCAAAATGCTCAGACAGCACTGCAAAATGCAGCACGATTCTTGGTGCCAGGTGGAAAGCTCGTAATTGTACTTAATCACCCCTGTTTCAGAATCCCCCGTCAATCTGGCTGGAATATTGATGAGCGCACCAAGCTTCAGTATCGCTGGATCAATAAATACCTTTCACCTATGAAAATCCCCATCACCATGCACCCAGGCAAACTTCGTGATACGCGCACACCTGAAAATGGCGCAGTTACTTGGTCATTCCATCACTCGCTCCAGGACTACACACAAATGCTCAACAAAGCTGGCTTTATGATTGCTAAAATTGAAGAGTGGACGTCAGATAAAGAAAGTGAAGGTAAAACTGCCAAGCAGGAAAATAGAGCTCGTGCAGAATTCCCACTCTTTATGGCCATCCAAGCACAAAAAAGCTAAATTTTGAGTCTATGAGAATTTTCTCAGCTTCAGCCATTGCATTAATTCTTGCCAATCTAGTGACTGTCTACGGCGTTATTTTTTATCAGTGGGATTTCACTAATATTCTGCTGCTGTATTGGTGTGAAAGTTTGATCATTGGTGTAATGACTATCATCAAGATGATTGTTGCCAATCCTGGTGTAAATGCCAATCATTTCGTCAAGTTGGCGGCCATACCATTTTTCATGGTGCACTATGGCGGATTTATGGCCGGACATTTTGTTTTCTTAATGCTACTGACTACGTTTTTAAGAACTGGAGTGAATGGTGGACCATTTATGGAACTGCTCGATGACACCAGCCTGCACCTTATAGCTGTTACACCTGCCATTATAAGTTTATGTGGTAGTCATCTTTTTTCCCTTATTGCAAATTATTTTGGAAAAAAGGAGTATGTAACTCGAACTGTTATGCAGCTTTTTGGGAGTCCGTACAAACGAATTTTTGTCATGCATCTCACCTTACTTTTTGGTGTATTCATAGCATTTACATTTGGAAAAAATCTTGGTGTTGTAATCTTATTTGTCTGTTTAAAAACAATTGCTGATCTGGCCGCACATAATAAAGAGCATGGATTCGCACAACTTAATCTAAGATCAGTTTAAAATCGCAATTGAAATATTGAGGAGTGCGGCAAAAGTTACCCAGGCCAAATACGGCAGCATCAACCAGCCCGCCCATTTATTCATTTTCCTAAAGAGTGTCATTGTTTTGAAAATCAAAAGCCAGAGGATAATAACCATTCCCACTGCGCCCCAGAGGCTGTGTAGTCCAAAGAAGACGATGGACCAGAGCGTATTGAACACCAGCTGTGCATAAAACCAGTAGCTGGCAATGGTGGCTTGTTTGGCAGGTTTACCATATTTGCAGGAAAGATATGCGGCAATTCCCATCAATGTATACAGCAGTGTCCAGACTGGACCAAACAACCAATTAGGTGGACTAAAGAATGGTCGTTCAAGCAATGCGTACCAAGTGGGAATTTCTGAAGTCGTGAAAAGTGCACCGATAATACCAGCAAGTTGAGAGACAAAAATGGCTAAAATAAGATGGACTGCATCTGAAAGTGTGAAATTACTGAGAAAACCTGCTGATTTTTTGGGCATACTTCATCGTACCACACCAAAGGTATTGGAGATAAGTTGTTGTGTATCAATTTCAATATTTAACTCTTTGAGGAAATAACAGAATGCATAGATAAACCATCCAGGCATATTTTTAGATGCTTCACTCAATAATTCTTTATTTAAAGGAATATCCCCTGAGAAGGTATCATGCATTATTTGCTGTAAACACACGAAATGAGATCTCATCATTCTAATCACTACAACTTCAGCAGTTGCTGGAATATCTTTTTCATCAATTTTGTAGTTATATAAAAAAGCTCTTTTATCTACTGCTACAGACAAATCCACACACACTCCACCCGTTGCTGGGCCAGCAATTATAATAGCATTGGGTGACTCGTTTCTTCTTGCAGATCCCTCTTTTTGAGCAATTTGTGCAGAAAACAATTTTTTATTAAATGGGTCATAGACTTGGACGACTCTAAGTTTTAACGGCCAACTCCGCTCACCACTTACATGTAAATGTAGTGCTCTCAGCCAACGTTCTTCTGTTTTGTCGCAAACAGGTGACTGCAGTTGTTCACTCAGTTGGGGATACCTAGCTACTTCATTAGCAAAAATAAATGATTTTGATGGAGCTTCTACACTTTCTAGTTTCATTACTAGAATAGTTTACTCTAAAACTTACTCCAAAAAGTCTTGGAGTTTCTTGCGTTTGCTTGGGTGTTTGAGCTTGCGGAGTGCTTTTGCTTCGATTTGACGAAT
This sequence comes from Limisphaerales bacterium, assembly GCA_044350895.1. Classification (GTDB taxonomy): domain Bacteria; phylum Patescibacteriota; class Microgenomatia; order UBA1400; family PJMF01; genus OMIS01. The sequence continues at coordinate 19,112 of JBILGT010000022.1, read as the reverse complement.
ACGCTCACGTGTCACACCAAATTTGCGGCCCACTTCTTCCAGTGTCATCATTTTGTTGCCAGAAAGACCAAAGCGCATCTTGAGCACTTTTGCTTCTCGGTCTGATAACGCACTGAGTACTTCATCAATGTTCTCGCGAAGCATCTGTTGACTGGTGGCATCGTATGGAGAAACTTGTTTTTCATCAGCAATAAAGTCACCGAGCACACTCTCGTCATCACCACTACCCACTGGAGCTTCCAGGGAGGTTGTGTTTTGAGAGATCTTCAAGATTTCACGGACCTTTTCTGGATCCATCTCCATCTCTTTACCGATTTCTTCTGGAGCTGGCTCACGGCCCAGTTCTTGCATCAAGCGGCGACTGGTTCGCATCAGCTTGTTGATGGTTTCCACCATGTGGACTGGAATACGAATGGTACGAGCTTGGTCTGCAATTGAACGAGTGATAGCCTGACGAATCCACCATGTGGCGTAGGTTGAGAATTTGAAACCTTTAGTCCAGTCAAACTTCTCAACTGCACGGATCAAACCTTTGTTACCTTCTTGAATTAAGTCCAAGAATGTCATGCCGCGACCAATGTATTTTTTGGCGATGGAAACGACTAAGCGTAAGTTGGCGTCAGTGAGTTTTTTCTTGGCATCAAGATCTCCAGCCTCAACTTTTTGAGCGAGACGGATTTCTTCTTCACGATTTAACAGTGGAATACGACCAATTTCCTTGAGGTACATTCTGACAGGATCAGAAGCACCAGTATTACCAAGGGTAGAAATCATTTCGAGTTCTTGAGTGAGGGTATCGGTTTCTTCTTCTTCACCTTCTTCTGAAACTGACTCGAAAATGTCAATTTTACTCTTGATAATCATGTCAAAGAAGTCATCGAGTGTTTCGATATGCTCTTCAGGCTCGACAAAAACTTTCAAGATATCTTCTTGAACGACATACCCTTGAGATTGTGCCTTTTTGAAAAGTGCATCAATTTCTTGTTGGAGCGTGGCAGAAATTTGGGTCATAATGTGAGATTTCCTAGTGAATGAATGCCATATTATACCCTAAACCTTATATTTTCTCTAGGCACTATACAGTTGGAGCTACTATTTGAATTTCACACTGTGCCACGGAGCAACATAGCGTCAACCACTCGTTTGACAGCTCGTGAATAGGTGGCCATGCGCATCGATAATTTGTTGGTCTGAGCCATCTCCCAGATTGATAGGAATGCAGTCACTAGTAACGGCTTAAGTTGTGTTAAAACCTCAGGCTTATCCCATGACACACCCTGCAAATTTTGTACCCACTCGAAGTATGAAGTACTCACACCGCCAGCATTGGCTAAGACATCTGGAATCACAAGTGCACCTTTTTTGATCAGTACAGCTTCAGCTTCTGGAGTTACTGGACCATTTGCCATTTCAATGACGACCATTGCTTTGATACGATCTGCATTTTCCATTGTAATCACATTTTCTAAAGCAGCTGGGACCAAGACATCAACTTCAAGCTCCAAGAGTTGTTCGTTGGTGATAACGCTGCCAGATTCAGCACTGAGTTTGCCAGTGGTCTTCTTGTTGGCCAACATTAGAACAGGATCTAAGCCAGATGGTACATGAACACCACCACGTGAGTCAGAAACTGCCACAATAGTGTAACCCAGAGCATGTGCATGATGTGCAAACCAGTAGCCAACATTTCCAAAGCCTTGAATTGCAATTTTAATTTCAGACTTTTTATTCCACTCCATTACTTTGGCGAGCTCTTCCAGGATGATGACTCCTCCCAAGCCCGTTGCTTCATCACGGCCTTCAGAACCACCCAAATCGAGTGGTTTGCCAGTAAAAGTAGCCAATGGATTGGTCTGCATAACGCCTGCTGTTTTTTCACTCATCAGTGTCTGCCATTCGTCTACCATCCAGGCCATGATCTGGCCATTGGTATTGACATCTGGAGCTGGAATATCTGTCCATGGCCCCACAGCACTTCCTAAAAATCTGACATATGCACGACTCAAGCGCTGTAATTCTGCAGAACTGAGTTCTTTAGGATTGACAACAATGCCACCTTTACCACCACCATATGGAATGCCAGTAACTGCACACTTCCAGGTCATCCACAGAGAAAGCGCCATTACTTCTTCTTTTGTTACACCTTGGTGAAAACGAATGCCACCTTTGTATGGCCCACGGGCATTATTGTGCTGGGATCGAAAGGCTTGAAACTGTTTTGTACTCCCATCATCCATCTTGATCTCGAGCTGACCTTCGTGCACAACATCAGGAGAACGCAAAAGCTCGATTGCTTTGTCAAATCGAGCCTCTTCTCCTGTATATTTTGTACGTAACACGGCCGCAACTTGTGCTAGTTGCGTACGTGCTTGATCAAGTGGTGTCTGTGTAGACATAAAAAAAACTTTCTGGGTAGACTCGTATATTTGTAAAATTTAAATTGATTCCAACCACCGTTCAGCATCAATTGCTGCACTACAGCCTTGTCCTGCTGCAGTGATTGCTTGCTTGTAGCGTACGTCAACGCCATCTCCCGCAGAAAAGACACCTTCTACAGAAGTCATTGTTGGGAATGCGACTAAGCCTTTTTCATCGAGTGCTTTTTGTGCTGCTTCCAAGCCCACTTTACTGGCACTCTGGCGTGTTACGACATAGCCATGAGCATCGAGTTCTAGTTGTCCCGCAAACATCGTTGTGACTGGTCGGTGTCCAATAGCGACAAAAACCCCATCAGCGGCAAGTTTTTTCTTCTTACCATTGGTGTTTACTGTCAAACCTGTTACGGCTTGATCTCCCGTGATTTCCTCAACTGACGTATTCCACAAAACTTTTACTTTTGGATTATTGAGCACGCGATCTTGCATGATTTTACTGGCTTTAAATGCATCGCGCCGGTGAATCACAGTTATTTCTTTGGCAAATTTGGTGAGTGCCATAGTGTCTTCCATTGCACTATCGCCACCACCCACTACATAGGTGACTTTATCCCGATAAAAAGCGGCATCACAGACAGCACAAGTACTGACACCTTTGCCTAAGAACTCCATTTCTCCTTTTGCACCCAACATGATTGATGAAGCGCCTGTGGCTACGACCACCGCATCTGCTTCAACATCGTGTGGAAGTTTGACAATTTCAGCACGCACTTTGGCGTACGCTTCTGGAGTACTGGCGGTGAGTAATGTATCTGCCACTTCGCCTTTTGGAATTGTAGTCCAAACCTTGAATGGACGCTGTGAAAAATCCACGGCAGTGACATATTCATACTTGATCTGAGCACCAAACTTTTGTGCCTGTGTCATCATATTGATCATCAGGTCAGGACCTTGGACACCAGTTGGGAATCCAGGGAAATTTTCAACTTCAGTTGTCCACATCAGTTGACCACCGGCTTTTTGGCCAGCGAAAACTAATGGCTCCAACTTAGCACGTGCTGCATACACAGCAGCCGTATATCCAGCAGGACCAGAACCAATAATCACTAAACGACTCTTTTGCATAAGTGCATCTACCTTCGTATGAATTGTTGTACTACTCCTTCAACGCATTATCAATCATTTCAGCATACTTCTCACGACCCATAAAGCCTGTTTGACGATCTACTTCCTTGCCAGCCTTGAAAATTTTGACAGTAGGAATACTCATCACACCTTGTGTCTGGATGAATGCTCGATCACATTTATCGACGTCCATCTTAACGATAACTGCTTTACCCTTGTAAACGTCAGCGAGCTCTTCAATGATTGGAGCAGCCAGTCGGCATGGACCACACCACTCGGCATAAAAATCGACGAGTACTGGTTTATCTCCAGCTTCAGTCATTACTTTTTCAAAATCTGTATCAGTGATGTGCAGTGCTGGTACCTTTTGTGGTGCTGCTGTGTCGGTCATATGTCTCCTTTTCTATAACTACTATTAATTTTTACCGTAATAATTCTTTGAGTATTTGCTCAAAATCTTCTAATTTGCGTTCTCGTGAACAACGCGCTGCTTCATTGGTTAGTAAATCACGAGCCACAGTCCCTAAAGAGTTGCGAGCAGCAATAATTTGATGGACTACATCAATGCAGGTTCTATCATCACCATACATCTTAATGATGCCAGCAATCTGCCCTTGTACCCGATTTAATTGTTGCAATGTTTTATCTGTTGGAGTGTCACTCATGGACGATCAGCATATACCCTATGGGGGTATGTTGTCAAATACCTATTTTCGTGCCTTTGTCCGCATCAGGACTAGCTTTTCGAGGAGCAATTTTTGTTGTTCTTCTTGTTCATAAGTTTTGTTAGGGATTCTATCTAATGCTTCAAGTTCCGCCTCAATTTTTTGTCCAGCTTCACGCATCTGCTCTTGCTTCAAATCTTTGACTGCATTCTGCCACTCCACACTGAGATCAATTTTTTCGAGCATGGCATAGTATTTGGGATTGGTGGAGAAATCAAAGACTGCCTGCTGCATATCATCAGGAAGTGTAGTAATAAATTCACTGAGTGGTAATTCAGTTGTAGAAAATGCTTCAAGAATTGGCTTACTTTCAGTGGTTTCCAATGAAATATCAAGCAGTTCCTGAGACCATTTTTTGCGCTTTTCAGGTTCGGCATTGGTAATCAAAAATAAAATGTACTGTTCGCGCTCTCGCTGCCGTGTCATTACTTTTTCTTTTGGTTTTGTTGTGTCGCCTGAGTTCTTTATAACGGGAGCTGCTGCATTGCGAATATCCTTTTGGACACTGGCTACTGAAGTATCAATTTTTTCTGCCAGTAACTTGGTGTAGTACTCAAACTCCACAGCATTTTTTTCTTCCAAGGGTTTTAAAACAGGTTTGAGCTCATCCATAATAATGGACTTACCATGAGGACTATGGGGATCGTTTCGCTCGCATGAAGCAACAATCAAAAATTCATAGGCAGTAATCGGGCGTTTTACCAGTTCTCGCCAGCGCTTTTGATCATTTTGACTGAGTTCATCAGGATCTTTGCCCTCGGGGATGCGCAGCACACTTAAAGAAAGTGGCTGTGTTCGTGAAGTCTCTCCCGCTTTGACCACTTCAATTGCCTTTTTGGTGGCAGCAATACCAGCATTATCGGCATCAAGACAGAGAATAATTTGATCCACCGATCGTGAAAGTAACTTTACGTGATCCATGGTGAGCGCCGAGCCTTTAATAGCTACAACTGTAGGAACATGAGCCTCTATAGAGGAGATCACATCAAATTCGCCTTCAACCACAACAAGTTTTTTTTCTTTTCTAATATTTTGTAAATTTTCGTAAAAACCAAACAGCATCTGACTTTTATGATACAAAACAGTTTCTGGAGTATTAATATACTTTGGAGTTTCTTTGTCAACTTTTGAGTTCAAGATTCTCCCTGAGAATCCAACCACCTGTCCGCGATGATTACGGAGTGGGAACATTATTCTTGATCTGAATCTGTCATAGATTCTGCCACTGGCACTTTTGGTAGCTAGACCTGCTTTTATGATGAGTGCGTGATCGTACTTTTTTTTGTCATGCAGATACGTCACCAACCCATCCCAGGCAGGTAATGCATACCCCAGCTGAAACTGTCGCACAGATGCTTGTTGTACACCACGACCTTTGAGGTACTGTCGCCCTTCTTCACCGACACTGTGTTCAGTCAGCAAAAAGTGATAATACGCTCTGGCTAAATCTAAAATCTGTAAGAGTTGTTCACGTTCAATATCTTCTTGAGTGTTAGGAGCTGCTGCCGTTAAGGTGACACCGGCTGCTTGTGCCAAAGTTTCAAGTGATTCACGAAATGTCATTCCTTCATATTCTTCCAGGAAGGTAAATGCATCGCCAGTTTTGCCACAGCCAAAACACTTGTAGCGTTGCATTGTTTCACTCACATAAAATGAGGGACTTTTTTCGTTGTGAAATGGGCACAGCCCTTTAAAGTTGGAGCCTGAACGTTGTAACGTGACACGGCTTCCAATTAAATCTACAATATTGGTAGCTTCTTTAACTTGATTGATCTGCGACATACCTGAGGAACCGTTATATTCGTATTATCTATGAAGGATGTATACTTGTCATATGCAAAAGAGCGACAAGCCACCCAAGGTCTATTACCATACACCACTGCGTGAATATTTCAAGTTACTCAACGAAATTGATAAAGGAAAACGGTATAGCGAAGAGTTTGGTTCAATACTTATTCTGGGAATTGTTGAAGAAGTGGGAGAAATTGCACGTGCCTATTTGGCCAAACATGGTCGCAAACGAACTAATAAGGCTGCTGAAACGGATGAATCTATGGAACAAGAACTTGGTGATTTACTGCTCAGTATTTTGCGTTTTGCTCGTATTCAAAAGATAAACCTACATGATAGATTAATGTACTCTATCAATAAAGTTAAAGAACGCCGACTTAATCCAAAGGTGAAATAACATGTGGGTGTATTCAATAATTAACTGGATTAAAAATCTTCCATACTGGGCATGGTGGATTCTTCTCACTCTGTACTACTCCTTATTCTTCTTTAGAAAAATGCTTCTCACTGGTGGAGATTTGGGTCGTCACATTATTAACGGTCGAGTTATTCTGGAAACTGGAAAAGTTTTCTCTACAAATTTTTATTCGTATACTGCAACTGATAAATTTGCCCCCAATCACCACTGGCTTTTTGGCGTCATAGTTGAATCTATCCACCGATATCTTGGTTTTGAAGGATTGACTGTTTTGAGTGTAATTTTATACACAGCTGCAATCTCACTTGTACTTTTCTACGTGGCTAAAAAATTTGGGACAGCAACAATGTTTATTGCTGGACTTATTGTTTTACCCGCGATTACTGATCGCACTGAAGTACGACCTGAAGCTTTCAGTTTATTTTTCTTTGCACTGTTGATTGTTGTTTTACTCAGGTGGTATGAACGTAAAATTTCGACCAATGTAACGGCAGTTATTTTGTTTTTTACAGCACTATTTTGGGTCAATATTCATATTTTCTTTTTTCTACAGTTTTTAGTACTTGGTGTATTTGGCATACAATCACTTGTCAATCGTGACTGGAAAAAAGTGAAAGAGCTTATTTTTTTGGCGACAATTTCACTTGTTGCTGTCTGTATAAACCCATTGGGACTAAAAGGAGTGATATATCCTTTTCAAATTTTGGGTGACTATGGATATAGTGTCGGAGAAAATAAAAGTCCGTACTTTTTCTTAGTCTATTATCGAAGGTTCTACAATATATATTTGATTGGATTATTTGTTCTTGCACTTATTTCTGGTATCCATACTGGATGGAAGTTTAAGAAAAAATATATTGCAGTACTTTTACTTGGCCTGACTCTACTAGTATTTGCAAATAAACTTATCCGTTTTTCTAACTTCTTTGGGCTGGTAAGCTGTATTGTATTGGCAATTTCTAGCCAAAGCATAATTACCGAATACAGAAAAAAAGCTAAGAATTTTCTTGATAATACAATCTACCTCAGTATTACATCACTTATAGGTTTTGCCGTTTTAGTAGTGTTTTTCACGTCAGGATTATTTTTTCCAAATAGGTATTCATTTGGGTTAGGTCTTCATGACAGAATACTTAATTCTGCTGAATTCTTTAAAAAGCTCACTGTTACCGGACCAATTTTTAATAATTTTGATATTGGAGGATATCTTATTTATAATTTGTACCCCCAAAAAGTATATATAGATAATCGCCCTGAAGCCTATTCAGAAAGCTTTTTAAAAGAATATGTTGATATCCAAATTAATAAAGAACATTGGAAAGAGATTGACGATCACTATAAATTTGGAGCAATTTATTTCAGTATGCTTGAGAGAACGCCCTGGGGACAAGAATTTCTCGTTTCAACATATAAGGATCCCAACTGGGTCCCTGTATACTTTGACGATTATTCAATTATTTTTATTAGGAATATTCCTGAACATGCAGAGATTATTGAAAAATACAGAATCCCCGCAGCATATTTTAGAATTACTGATAAAAAATAAGTTTATTTAAAAATCTCTAGTGAATTATCTTGCTAGGACTGGTAAAATATATCGTTTCATAGTAAGATCTATACATCTTCAAATTAGGAAAGAACGTATGAAAGTAAAAAATTCACTCCAAGCTGATCCAAAAAAAGGCGATATACTCGTCAAACGTAAGGGTCGTTTATATAGAATCAATAAACGTAATCCTCGCCGAAAAGCTCGCCAAGGCTAACTATTTTTCTTCATCTGGAATAAAAAGTAGTGCTTCTCCATTAATGCAGAAGCGTTTTCCTGTGGGTGCTGGACCATCTTCGAATACATGGCCAAGATGAGCATTGGAATCCTTTGAGACTACTTCTATTCGTTTCATGCCATGTGAATTGTCTTCTCTCAGTTTAACATGATCAGCAATTGGCTGGAAAAAACTTGGCCAACCTGATCCAGATTCAAACTTTGCCTCTGATCTGAAGACTGGAAGGTGCGTATCCACAGTCACATATGTTCCAATTCGTTTTTCTTCCAAAAGTGGACTGGTAAACGGAGCTTCGGTACCTTTGTCATACAAAATAAAACATTGATTGGGTGTTAATTCTGCTTTTTTGGGATCTAGTTTGTTATTCATAGTATGAATTCAGTATAACACTTGACTCCTGTATTCCAGGGTTATAGTTGATCCTTGTGTCAAAATATTTAGAACAATCATTTCAACAAATTGATCAAGAAAATACAGAAGCTGTAATTGAAAAAACTTGGGCTTCACTACAAGAAAAAGCACCCACTATCTCACTGTATTTTTTCACTGTCGCAGCTGGTATGGTATTGGGAATCTCCGAACTTGCGCAGCAAAATAAACAAGTGGACTTGTTGCTGCCTTTACTAGCGCAGGACTCAGTAATGCTGCTGAAACTGCCCATGAAGCAGCTGATGTGATCTTTGCAAAGACACTCCCTTTATATACACTTGTGCCCACAATGGGAGCACTGTTGATACGTGCCGTACATCTACAAAATCAATTAATTAAAAGAATGTATCCACAACCCTATCGTGGACCATTAGCAGGTAATAAAGATTCACACTAATACTGCAGGTAGCGTTTGATAATTAGATCTAAATGTTTAGTTTTTTCTTCTTTGAATAGTGTTGAATCAAGCCCGAGCTTAGTGATAAGTTTGGCAGCATGTTGTGCTCCAAGGTGGTGTGGCATTATTACATAGCTTGCACCTACATCGTATAATTGCCGTGCATCTTGTGCAGTATGAGCCAGCACAACAATAATTGCATGTTGATTCATGCCTTTTATAAAGTGAACCAATAAACGATTGATATTGAGATCAGGGATTGTTGAGACAGCTATCTTCACTTTACCAAACGGCAAATCTTCCAGAAACTCAACGTCGCTGGCATCGCCATAGTAGTATGGAACTTTATTTTTTTCTAACTTTTCAATTGAAGTTGGGTTGAAATCAACTACACAAAACGGTTCTGAAAGTTTGGTAAAAACATCTATAAAATCTTCACCCACTCTATCGTAGCCAAATAATACAGCACTAAACTGCGTATCGTTGCCACGCTCTTTTTTATTATTTTTGAGCAGTTCCAACCAACCCAAAACATTGCTTAATTTTGGATAAATTTTATCAGCATACAGAATGAGGTATGAAGAAATTGTAATAGTAATAATACCTACCAGTGTAATTAAAGATAATGTCTGCTGCGAAAGATGCCCCATCTGCATTCCCAGAGTTGCAACAATGAGCGAGAACTCACTGATCTGAGCTACTGTCAGTGCACTCATGAAACTTGTCCTTCTGCTATAACCCAACAGGTTCATGAGGATAATTAAAATAATTGGATTACCAACCAAAACAAATACTGAAAAGATAAGTGCGGGAATTACTATCGCTCCCAAGTTGCCTATTTCCAAATGTGAACCAAGCAGAATAAAGAAGATAACAATAAAAAAGTCGCGCAGTGGTCGCATTCGTGACGCAATTTCGTCAGCATATGGCGTCGTTGATAACGTTACACCAGCCACTAATGCACCAATCTCCACTGAAAATCCAAACCATAAAAAGAGACTCGCCATGCCCATTCCCCAGGCAAGTGAAAAAATAAAGAGCAGTTCTTGGGAAACAGCAATGTATTTGATGACTTTAGGAACAATATAGGTACCAAGGAGCATCAGGCCCACCATCAACGCTGCACCTTTAAAAACGATCTGACTTGTGGCAGTTAAAGCATCAGTATTCCCCTGAGAACCCACCATCGCAATCAGTATCAAAATAATTGAGGCAATGATGTCTTGGACTAGTAGTAATCCAATAGCGATTTTGGCATAAAACTTTTGTAAGTCTTTTTTATCAGAGAGTAGTTTCAAAATGATGATGGTACTACTAAAGGTGAGTGCAATTCCCACATAGAGTGCTGCAACTTTACTCAGCCCCAGCAAGAGCGCTATGCAAAATCCCACAATTGTCGTAATGAGGACTTGCCCTACCCCAGCCATCAGTGAAACTTTTCCCACTTCTCTAATAACCTTAGGATTGAGATGCAGTCCCATGATGAAAAGAAGCAACACAATTCCGACTTTAGAAAAAAGTTCGAACTCATCTTTTGAGTGCAGCAGGTTCAAGACGTATGGGCCAACAATAACACCAGAAATGATGTAGCCAATAATGAGGGGCTGACGTAACCAGCGCACAAGCAATGTAACAATAGTAGTCAGGCCAAGGAGTGCACTTAGTTCAAGAAAAACAGGCATGTTGTCATCATACCCAATACACGTGCTGCATTGCTAGAGGAGATATAGGATGGTATTATGTGAGCTCTAACGATGCAACCAATTATTAAACCCACAATTCCCTTTACTGCCGAAGCATTTGCCAAAAACCAAGCAGAGTTTGATCGCCTCACCAATTTGCGAAAAGAAGTGATGGAACGATTGAAAGTGGCTCGTGAAATGGGCGATCTTTCTGAAAATGGCGCCTACACAGCCGCCAAATTTGAACTGGGCAATATTGCTCGACAACTCCGCTATCTCAAGCATGTTTTGGTGAATGGATATGTTGCTGAAACTGGTTCAGACTCACATGTTGCTGATTTTGGAAAAAAGATAGTTCTTTCTGATGGAATCACAGAATTTACGTTCTTACTAGTCAGTGAACATGAATCAAACATGGCCGAGCAAAAACTCTCATTACAAAGTCCCATTGGTCTTGCAGTCAAAGGTAAAAAAGTCGGTGACGCTGCTGAAGTAATCACCCCCCGAGGCAAAGTAACCTATACTGTAGTCGATATCACATAAGTGCGTTACACTACATCCATGCGAACAAAAATTTTGGCAGCTGCAGTTTTACTGGGTATACCATTGGTTCTGCTGAACATGTCTTTTTTTGTTTCTAGCTGTGCAAGTACAGCAGCCCGATCACTCTGTCCACTTAACTACATTGGTTTATTACTCATACTTTTAGTCCTTGGTGGAACAAGTTTTCTCTACACAAAAATTCTTAAAGGAACGCTTTCACTGAGTAATACCGTACTGCTGAGTATGATCACTGGCATTAACCTGCTCCAGTTAACAATGGCAACTGAAATAAATGACACCATTAACTTATGGTTTGCCAATCAAAAAAATGTTGAACTCACCATATATGGAATACTTGCAGTGTTATTAGTAGTATTGCCCTATGTCTTACTTTCAATAACAGTGTTCCGTTCTGACAAGAATAGTTCAGCTCCTCCCGCACGTGTGGGACTTCTAAAAATTGCTACAACGGCGCTGACGCTTTTGATTGCTATCTACTACTCTTTTTCGAGACAGTCACTCAACCCAACAACCTTTCACTTTTTTGATTTTTCTTTCATTTTTCAGGACTTGGTCAGTACCAGTTTTGCGCTGGCACTTGCCCTATCTGGAGTAACCTACTTTTTTACAAAAAAATTTATAAACAGTTTGCAACTACTTCATATAGTAATTCCAAGTGCAATTTGGTCTCTATATACCGGGGCATTGTTCAATACGTTGTATTTCTTACTGAGTAACAAAAACTTTGCATTCCGCAAATCGTATGCTGTTGTATTGACAATTATTTTCTTGATTTTTATTTCGCAAAGTGTCTACCTGTATTTGAGAACTGTTTTCCAAAACAATTCGAGTTTTCCCGTACAGAAGGTCAAAAAAATTGCGCTCACTACGAGTATTTTATACGTTATCATTCAGTTCACTTTTAGTATTTTATTGCGTTTATAAAAATTATTAGATTCTTCATCTAGTCACATACAAAAAGAATAGTAAACTTGATACGTATGTCAAACACCCAAGATACCTGTCCACTTTGTAATTCACCACTCAGCGATCCTGAAGAAACCAAAACTGGCAAAAAACTCCAGCGGTGTTCTCGTGGCAAATGGAATCCTCAGACTCGAGAAACTGAAGGTTGTTTATATGTGAAGTGGCTCGATACTCCACCACAGACTTTGGATGAAAAGTGTCCTAAGTGTAACGCTCCATTGGTTATGCAAGTTACTCGTAGTGGTAAAAAAATGAAGAAGTGCAGCACCAGTGGTTGGGATCGTGAAAATATGGTGGCTACAGGCTGTCCATATGTTGAGTGGCTGGGTAATTCTGTCAAAGAACTCGATGAAGAGTGTCCAAAGTGTGGCAACAAACTCGTTGAAGTCACTACAAGTAATGGTAAGCGAATGAAAAAATGCTCAACTGCGGGCTGGAACTCACAACTTCGAGAAGCGACTGGTTGTGACCACATTGAGTGGCTGCGAGCAAACTAATTCTGAGCTAAACTAGCTCGTTTGTTAGCGACGTGCGTGGGAAGCTGCTGTAAAATTTCCTTAATTGTTACAAATTTCTTTTCAAGATGTAGATCAGCACCGTCCAACTTTCCTCTTCCAGAGTTACTAAGAATCAATGCAGAAGCTAGTAATGGATTTTCTGTAATCATTCTGATGAGTTCAATACCTTCAGCACTTTCAATTTGGTTAAGTGAGAGATTGCCATCCACAATAAATGCTGCAACAGTACTTGCTGCTTCTGCAGTGAGATTGGCAAGGAATTCAATTGCCGCTGTGTATGTTGTGAACTTGAGAATTTCGTACACATCTCTTGGGACATATGCCAGCACCATCTTGAAGAATTTCACTTCATCTTCAAATACGACTACTTGTTCTCTTTTTGATTCATTTTCGTTCATAATTTTTCTCCAAATCGGAAATGCATTATATCACCAATATATTTAACCCAAAAACAAAGCTGACTTACGTCAAATAGCTCACTGTTGCGGTATACTACATGTATGAAATTACAAGGAACTCTCACCGAACAAGATTTTAAAGATGCTGCGTTACTCAGTTTTGATAGAATCTTTAAACTCAAAATTCTCTATGGACTTATTGCTGTACTCAGTGGTTTCGTACTTATTGATTTGACGTATATGGGCGTTACTACGACGACATATTTGCAGATATTTCTAGTTATATTATTAGCGTATGTACGATTTGTTGCACTGCCACGTAAAGCCACCAAAATGTACAAAGAATCAGTTACAGGTAAGTTGGTAGACGTTGAAATTGTAATAAACAGTACTGGCTTCACAGTTATCACAGAAAATAGAAAATTAGAAACAAGATGGAACGCATTTAAAGCGTTTTCATACAATTCAAAAAATATATTTCTTTTTCCGTATGGTGGCTACCCCGTTTTTATTGCTCGTTCGTTGGCTAAGTCAGATGCACAGTGGAACGAATGTGTCGAACTACTAAAAAAATATCTGCCAGTACAGTAAAGGCACACAATCATGCCAAACGACGGAAGAAGTGGCATCTAATGCAAATCTATGTTGTTCAATATCAGTAGTCACTGTGCAAAATTAATGTATTGATCAACGGGTGCAAAGTCATCGGTGAGTATTGGCACATCAGCAGTTATTTTATTTGTCCAGATTTTGTGAAGCATACGTTGTAGTTCTGGATCTTCACTCTCAAAACTTACTTTATTTTTAGATTTTAGAGCCACCAGCATAACGTTCTGAAAGTCAGTTGCAGAAACGTTATCAGAAGCTGTGAAGAGATATACTTGCGGAAAAACAGCAGCGTACGTTGCGTACTCAGCTCTTAAGAACTTACCTTTATCACCTTCTAGAGCTGAAATTGTATTTACAATTACGACACCATTTTCATTTAATAAATCATACTTTTTTTTTACAGTTTCCAAGGTTGTGAGATGATACGGAATGGCATAGCGTGAACCAAATGCGTCACCAAAAATTACATCATATTTTGTTGAAGTATGATTGAGAAAAACCCGCGCATCTTGATGAAATATTTTCATGCGTTCACTAGTCGGTAATTTGAAGTATTTTTTTGCAAGCTCAGTAACCATTGGATCAATTTCCACCACATCAATTGTTGCGTGCGGGTACAGTAATAAATAACTTTTAGGAAAGGAATATCCTGCTCCACCAATCATCAGTGTGTGTGCAAATGTGGGACTAAAGTGGCGCGCTAAGTGATAAAACTTTGTATACTCACTTACCAATTCATCACTATCCAAATACATTGCTGAATGAAATTCAGCATTAATTCCCATCACTCTAATTGGTTGTTTATCATCGCCCTTAGTAGTCTCAAAAAGCCAGATTCGATTATATGCAGTGTCTAAATCCAAAAACTTCTTTGTCGCAAAGTCTTGTACTGAATATGTATAGATACTAAGTGAAATGAGTAGTAGTGCAACTGCACTTACTTTGAGAGTTTTAGCAACCTGTAGTGAAAGAAATACTGACAGCACTACCAACGTCAGCGCCAACAAAATAAGCAGTGTGTTTGTCCCAAATCTAGGTATGAGAAAAAATCCAGCAGCAAACGTCCCGATAATACTGCCTGCTGTAGAAAGTGCGTACAAATTTCCGATGGTTGTCCCTAACTTCTTTGCATCCTGCAGCTTCAACTTTGCGGCATAGGGAGAAACCATGCCCAGTAGAAAACCAGCAGGTGAAAACAGCAAGATGGCAGCAACAACAGATGCAAGTGAAACATCTGGAATTAGGTGTTGCAACGTAGTGAGAGTCCACGTCTTTGTGAAGTATGTATACGCAATTGCGACCGCAGCTAAGAGCACTATAATTGAGAGATTGCCCACAGTAGCTTTGGTATCAGCAATCTTGCCTCCAACGTGATACCCCAAACTTAGACTTCCCAAAATTATGCCAATTAAACTCGTCCACACAAACACTGATGTGCCGAAGTATGGCCCGAGCACTCTTGAGCCCACCAGTTCATACACCATGAGTACTGCACCACACATGAATACTGTTATCTCTAGCCTTTTTTTGAAAAAAATATACATACGTACAAATAAGATATTTACTTAAGATATTGTAACCTGATCTCTAATTTTCTACGGTGGAAATCTAGCCGAGCTTGCACTAACTTATTTGAGAACTAATGAAGTCTTATCATGCAGCCGAGCAATAGACAAAGATAGTAATTCTCTTTACACTTTACTAATGATTGAATTCCCAGACGAATCAATAGCTTCTGCTGAATATCCTAATGCTAACTGTCATAAACGGAAAGGGATTGGAAGATTCATGCGGATTATTGGCCCCGGTGTTGTGACTGGTGCGGCAGATGATGATCCATCTGGAATTGCCACATATGCACAAAGTGGAGCCCAGTTTGGCTTCCATATGCCTTGGACAATGTTATTCACCTATCCACTCATGACTGCTGTTCAAGAAGCATGTGCAAGAGTTGGGGCAGTGACTGGTAAAGGGTTAGCTTCAGTTGTTCGTACTCATTATCCAAAAAAAGTTCTCTACCCTGTCGTAGCTTTAGTGGTAGCAGCTAATACATTCAATATTGGCTCAGATATAGGTGCAATGGCTGCCAGCACACAGCTGCTTGTACCAGCAATTCCCTTTGCAATTTTAGCAGTATTTTTTGCTATTCTCATACTTCTACTTGAGATTTTTATTTCGTACAAAACATATATTCAAATTTTGAAATGGCTTGCGTTGGCTTTATTTGCATATGTAATCACTGGGTTCTTAATTCAAACGCCGTGGACAGAAGTTCTCAAAGCAACTTTGATTCCCCACATTGAGATGAATCAAGAATTTCTGCTCATTATTGTTGCAATTTTTGGCACAACAATTTCCCCATATCTTTTCTTTTGGGAAACAAGCAATGTCGTTGAAGATGGGATTGCCGAGCATCGACTGAATCAAAATGGAAATAAAGTTCCAATAGTAACAAAACCGTACTTACGGCGATTACGTATAGATACAGCAATTGGTATGCTTTTTTCTAATGTAGTTGCCTGGTTTATCATTGTGGTTGGTGCGGTAGTACTTAACAAGAACGGTATTACAAATATCGTTACAGCTGCAGATGCCGCCAAAGCACTTGAGCCGTTAGTACACGGTTTTCCAAATGCCGGCTTTTTAGCAAAGTTAATATTTTCAATTGGAGTTATTGGAATAGGACTGCAAAGTATCCCCGTACTTGCAGGTTCCTCTGCATATGCTGTTTCTGAATCATTTAATTGGCGAGAAGGTCTGTTCCGAAAATTCAAACAGGCTCGTGAGTTTTACCTTGTCATTATTGGTGGAACACTCGTAGGTCTTCTTTTTAATTTCATTGGTCTTGATCCAATAAAAGCACTGGTTCTCACAGCAGTATTTAATGGCATTGCCGCTGTGCCACTGATATTCCTCATTGCTCGGATTTCTAGCAGGGAGGATATTATGGGTGAGTTTAAGAGTGGAATGTTGTCCCGGCTGGGATTATGGATAGCATTTGGTGTAATGGCAGTATTTGCTTTGGCACTGTTATCTTCGTTTGTTATCTAGTTTTTTGAGTAATCCAAAAAATACGCATGCACTTTGAAAGCCAACAACTGCTGCTAGAATCATGAACCATATCCAAGGCAGAAAGTTGAATTCTAAAGATAATTTTGTGGATTACTAAAATATAATTAGAGGATCTAGGATATCGCTGCAGTTGCGGAGGTGGTGCAAATTACGCCGAACCCCAGCTGTCATATTATAATGAACTGATGGTATCATACCAAGCATTAGAAAAAGTAATAGTTGACATAATTTTTTTGTGATATGCTTCATAGCATGATAGAAAACCCGCTTTCAAAATTTGGCAAAAATTTACAGTAGATCGTAATGATAATGATCCATACATTCTTGTTGAGACTAATCAAAACGAAAAAATTACTCAAAAACTATAATTGTTAATTTAGTAAAAGAATCCAATAAAAGTGAGGTTGATAACTTATCAAAGACTCTTAACGCTGAAATTGTAACAACATTGCCTGAAGGCGAATCTTCAAGCCAATCAGATGTAATTGTTTTGATTGGCTCGGACAAAACCACTCAGTAAAAATGACTCTGATCCAAGTTTAACTAACTTATCTAATAAGTCAGGAGAAGCCCACTTTCTTTGTACAGTTAGGACACAAACCGTAGACTTTAAAAGCGTTACTACTAACAGTGTAGCCTTTTTTTACGAGTGATTTATTGAAGGTAGCGATTGCTTTTTCTACTTTAAGTGGAGAAATGACACTGATTCTATGACAATGTTGACACACAAAGTGATAGTGTTGATTATCTGCAAATTCATAGTAGTGCGCAAGACTACCTCTAATAGCTAATTCTCTCAACAAACCTTCTTGCACAAGTGCAGTTAAGTCACGATATACAGTAGCTCGATGAATTGGAATCTCGTGCTCCTGAACTTTTTGTATAACTTGATCAGTTGTAACTGGCTCAGAAAACTCAGAAAAAACAGCTAGTAATGCTTTTCTAGTTGAAGTAACCTTGAGTGATGATTTCTCTAATTTTTCTAATATAATCTCAAGCGATGGTGATTTGTATTGTTTCACAAATGTGATTATAGTGCGACAATTTCGCACTTACAAGTAGCACTGTGCCGATTGAAAATGCGACAGTTTCGCATTAATATTTCAATTATATAGAAATGAATGAAAGGAACTATGCAGTGTCCCACATGTAAAACAAATCTCCTCATGAATGACCGTAAAGGTATTGAAATAGATTATTGTCCAAGTTGTAGAGGAGTTTGGCTCGATAGAGGTGAGCTAGATAAAATTATTGAACGTTCTAACAATGAGTTGAGTGAACAAACATCTATTCAGGGCTCACAATACAGTAATGATGAGGACTTTGAAGATGATGATGGAAATGATAGAGGTAATAACTACTCAAATCGTGGAAGAAATAATCAAAGAAAACGAGGAGAAGGCTTTCTGAGTAATTTGTTTGAGTTTGGAGAATAAAGAGCAAGCATAAGTTCTAATGTATTGCAACGAGACACTTTGAAGATGACGACCTGCCCCCATAGCAATACACAGTAACTGTAAAATAGCAGGGATGGCACGGTAGGTGAAACTCTACCTATTTTCTTTAACTGAATTACTCTGAACAGAAGTGCAGAGGCTCTAGGAAGCCTCTGGCTTCCTTTCAAGATTGGTTGAATGTAAATCAACTCATAAGGCGGGGGTGGTGCAAATTACGCCGAACCCCAGCTGTCGTATTATAATGAATTGATGGTTGCATATCAATCAAGTAAGGATGAAATTATATAAAAAATTCTGATAAGAAATAAAAGTAAACTTAATTAGTGATTTTAATATCAATCTGTGAGTTTCTCTGTGAATCAGATATGCCTGAGTTCCAAGATACTAGTACAACCGCAAACATGAGTACAAAAAATAACAAAACCAGTAGAAACATTTTGTCACCATAATCACGCAAAATTCTATTTAACCAATATTCTTGCTGTGGCGTTAAATTTTGTTGACTGTCTAAATTGCTAGTCTTATAGTTTTTACCATTTATTGTAAATCCAGATGTGAAGTGAAAGCTCATCTTTTTATTCATAATATTAATCCTTGTTATTGCACTTTAATTGTTGTAAAGTCATCTTATGAAAATTTATTTTATTATATCAAATCGCTGAATTCTAATGCGAATCGCTGTTAAAGGCACATACATTTCGGAAAGCTATTGTTAATAAATTGCATTGGGGATAGGTATCCCAGCGATGCATGTGGACGTTTGTTGTTGTACCACTCTAAATACCCAGTTAGTTTAACCTGA
>JBILGT010000035.1:0-6680 GCA_044350895.1 Limisphaerales bacterium | reverse complement strand
CCAACTCAAACTTCTTCTCCGACTTCATAGAGGACTCCCTCTTCAAAAAAGAAAGTACCTCGTCAGCTATTTTTTATCCCAAAAACAGTGACATTTACCAACGCGTTTTTTCTATTAACTCAAAAAAGGAGGTGTTGGTGCTAGCGAACCCGCAAGGGGGAGCAAACATTGACAACGTTCGGCGGCACGGTAAAGCCCGCCACAGCGACGACAAATTTTTTTCAAGGAGAATGATCAAGATGAGTACTAAACTTCAAGTTTGGCCTAGCCCTCGTGATCCAGCGATCTGGATCCTGAGGGGATTGGCAGTAGGATTGGTTGTGCTGGCCCTCTGGTGGGCAGCGATGTCTGCTGCATGGGCAGCCGCGGTAGACCCAATCATTGTGGATGGAAACCCCAATTGTCAAGATCTGGGGTACGACAATGGTTTTAAACCACAGCCGGAGCCACCGCCATCTGGTCAATATGTTTTCTCTGAAGGTATCGTCACGTTGGTGATGTCAGCGGACGGTAAATTTATTGACTGGTTGTCTACTTTTGGTTTTGACGCAGTCGTAGTCAAGGGGGCGAACGCAGCCAATGCGTTCGTCTATAATCCTCCCTCAGTGTCATTTGGTGATACAGGGCTGCACAGTCCAGAGAATGGTGGAAAGATTCCGGAAATTTCGCATATCGAGTTCTGCTGGAATGACAATCCCGCTACCAGTACGCCCACGGCGACACCGACGGCCACGGCGACCAATACACCCACGGCGACCGCCACCGACACGGCCACTGAAACACCGACGACTGTGCCGACAGTGCCAACGGTGCCCACGGTACCGACGGTCCCAACCGTGCCCACAGTACCGACTGTAGTAACGTTAACGCCGACAGCAACGGCCACGGCGACCAGCACGCCCACGGCCACCAGTACACCGACCGCCACTGACACGGCGACCAATACACCCACGGCGACCGCCACCGACACGGCCACTGAAACGCCGACGACTGTGCCGACAGTGCCAACAGTGCCCACGGTACCGACGGTGCCGACAGTGCCAACCGTGCCCACGGTGCCGACAGTGCCAACGGTGCCAACCCCTGTTCCCACCCCGCCCACCGGGTGTGGAGTGCAGGGCTTGCCGCCCTGTACGGAGGAGCCGGGGTTGTTTGAGAGGCTCTTCCTGCCGCTGATCGAGAAAGCGGCAATGTGGATGCCGAGTTGGGCGTAGTCTGTCCTTCTCCCCGCTAGCTGATCATCGCTAGCGGGTGACCTTGATATCTCTCTTCACATCCGGCAGGTTTCAGACCTGCTTTTGAGTTTGTGATGCATTTTGTCACAACACTCGGGGGCTCGTACGAGCCTGCCGGATTTGACCTAAAGCCCCGCTCTCAACAAGTGGGGCTTTTTGCGTTCTCTCTCACTTACATAGTGATGGTATCAAAAAAATCTTGACGGATTGACCTGTATGCGTCTGTCCAAAGTACTGAGCTTGCACAGAGAGTAGTATGTCTTGCATAATGACCACTATGGCAAGAGAAGACGGTAGTAACGAGGCATCACTTCACCAAGATGAAGGAGTATTGGAGAGTCTAAAAAGGCTTGCTAACACCAGTCTCGATGAGTTTTTTAGAAGCATATTGCTTGGTGATGAGAATCCGCGTGTTTTGGCAAAAGCCGAAAAAAATGTCTTGTCACTACTTCGCAATTATACCAATACAGCTCTGCTTACGCGAAATCTGGAAGAGTTTGTACCTGGATACTCAATCGGAGCACTCAGACTACACATTTTTAAACTACGCAAAAAACTTCCCAATGGCCTAACAATTTTACCAAAACTTGATAGCCATTGTTTATTATATGATTCTCAAAAACCGATTGAAGAAAAAACATTATCTAATCCACGTTTTTTTACTGCAAAAGGCAAGCGTTTTGCTGTTACTGACCAAGGGCAATTCATCTGTTTCTCAGTGGAAGATGTGTTTCCAGAAGGTACAAAAGCCGGCAAAATTTGGAAAACTGAAAATGCCACCTCAATTTTACTGGAGCCTTCACTGGCTGCCCTACTCTACTTTTTTGCAGAAAACTATGATGTTGAGCACACAAAAGAATCTGTGTTGATTGGTTGGCGATTGGTACAAGATTTCTCTACTGACGACATTACCGCTGAACTTGATAATTCTCAGGCCAATACACTGCGTTGGGCTATTTCAGTACTTAAAACAGTGTTGCCACCACAAGTACAAATTGAAAGCAAACGGGTGTATGGATATCGTTTTTGTGAGCAGTAGGATACTTATGTCTGTGCCACTTGTTCAACCAGACGATTACAGTACCCAAACTCATTGTCATACCAACTGACAACTTTGACCATATTGCCGCCAATGACATTGGTGAGCTCAAGATCTACGATAGATGACTCTCTTCTTCCTTTAATATCACTGGAAACAATTGGGTCGTTAGTAACTGCAAGAATCCCACGCCAGCCATCTTGTTGAGCTGCTTTTTTGAAAACTTCATTTACTTCTTCAATGGTTGTCGGACGCTTGGTGATAAAGACCATATCAGAAATCGAACCTGTGGCGGTTGGAACACGAATGGCCAAACCATCGAAAATACCTTGTAGCTCTGGAATTACTGCACCAACTGCTTTGGCAGCGCCCGTACTTGTTGGAACAATATTCATCGCCGCAGCACGAGCGCGACGCATATCTTTGTGTGAATTATCGTGCAAATTTTGATCATCAGTATAGGAATGAACGGTCGTCATCATCGCTTTTTCAATACCAAATGTTTCAAACATGACTTTAGCAACTGGGGCCACGCAGTTGGTTGTGCAGGAAGCGTTGGACATGACTTGGAACGCATGGGTGTAGTCTTTGACACCAATCACAGAATTTTCTAAATCACCAGTTCCTGGTGCAGAGATAATGACTGCTTGTGCGCCACCTTGGAGATGGGCTGTTGCTTTGGCTGCATCTGTAAAAGCTCCTGTGGACTCAATCACTGTGTGAACGCCATTGCTTCCCCAAGGGATTTTGGCTGGATCACGTTGTGCGGTGACAATGATTTCTCGTCCACCAATAGTAATTGTTCCCAGAACTGGATTCTCATCAGTAACTTCTTTTTTGGAACGCTCTTTTGTAACGGTAATTGGCTCTGCAAAAGGACCGTAGTTTGAATCGTACTTGATGAGATGTGCCCAGTTCTCAATCTCCATAGATCCAGATGTATTAATAACGCGCAGTGTCATGTTGTCGCGATGGTATAACCACCAGACGCGAAACGCAGTACGGCCGATGCGACCAAATCCATTAATACCAAACATTTTTTGAGAATCTGCCATACGTACTCTTTATTTTAAATAGTTACTACACTCTCACCATAACATGCTTTTTCACCGTCTTCCAGACTTTGATTGGCAACTTAAATTATAGGATGTTATAATTCGTCTCGAAATGAAAGAAATTGAACCGCCACTAGAACCAGTTGAGAAAAAACCAACAACATTCATGGAGCAAGCTCAGCATATTCAGCAGGGTCTGGCTGAAAAAATTGAGTTCTATACAAAACTGTATGCTACTTATGAAGCCGCAGAAAGAAAAATTGCTACGCCAGCTCCTTCCAAAAGTGTTTTTGAATTTATGACTCATGTAGTAGCAACGAACTTGGGAGTTAAGACTAGCCGAGTTGATGTATCACACGTAAGAAAACTTGAACACCAACAACAACTTAAATTAATAGGATATGTTATCCGGTATTTTACTGCTCTACAGGAAGAATTAAACGACTGTATCCAACAAATTTCAGATGCTGGCTACTGGAAATTACTGACCCGAATCAGTTCAAAAAGTTCACAGTATGTGTATGAGCTCACAAAAAGAGATAGTCTCCTTCTCCAAAAAAAAGATGTGCTACAAGATTTTAGAAAAAAACTCCTGGCTAGTACTGTTTGGGGAGAACTATATGCAGATACTGTGCTTCCAGATGCTCAAGATGAGCTTTTGGCGGCAATTATTGAAGTGTCACTCACCTATGATGGTGCTGAAGTCTATGTTGAGCAATTACTCATGACTGAAGAAAGAAAATTTGTAGACGCGGCACTTCCCAATCTTGCGCATGAAATTTCACTTTTTGATGAAGTTAGAAAAGTTCTTAGTGTTGCTCAAATTCCAGAGGTAGCTCGAGTGGGACAAACATTACTGACGGATACGAGTGTCAACTTTTACAACTACACTTGGTATGCACATCTGTATAAAGTTGTGATGAACTATTTACAGAGGAAGCTGTATGCTCTTGAGATTGAAGAAGTAGCCAACGATCGAATCACTCAGATACTCCAAGAAACTCAAAATGACGTCATGAAAGACGAACGCATGTTATTTATTGAAGATGTACGCGTCAATTATTTGATGAATCATCTCTATCCCGCAGTTATACGTCATCTTGTCGGCACAATTGTACGATCCTACGTCTATTGGAATTCAGAAAAAATTATCGACTCATTCGACCAACCAATTGCAGAAGATGGCTTAGCAATTCTGAAAGCGCCGGTTGCAGCAGTTGATGAGACTGTTGGTTAAGCGAACTCAGTCTCGACGTCATTGCTGACGTAGGTACCAATATCCTCACCTCGGACGGCATTCATTAAATTGTTTCCCTTGAAAAGTTCAAACACCATCACTGGCATATTATTTTCTTTGCTCATGGCAAGTGCGGCTGTATCCATCACTTCAACACCTTCCATAGTAATTGCATCATGGAATGTGAGTGTCTTAAAGCGCTTTGCATCTGGATACTTCATTGGATCTTTATCATAGATTCCGTCTACTTTTGTAGCTTTGATCAAAACATCGCAGTGTAGCTCAAGTGCATGGAGTGATGCGCCGGTATCTGTGGTGACATATGGGACACCTGTACCTGCTGCTAAGATCACTACACGACCCTTTTGCATGTGGCGAATGGCACGACGACGGACAAAACTCTCAGCTACAGCTGGCATTTGGAGCGCAGACTGCACGCGAGTTGGTACACCCACTTTTTCTAAAGCATCTTGGAGAGCAAGTGAGTTCATGACGGTGGCGAGCATCCCCATGTAGTCAGCAGTTGCACGATCAATACCATTTTTGGAACCAGCCAGGCCGCGGAAAATATTTCCGCCACCCATTACTAAAGCAATTTCGACGTGTTCAATGTAGACTGCCTTGATTTGTTCAGCTACTTGCATGGCAGATTGTGGATCAATGCCATATTGGCGATCACCCAGGAGAGATTCTCCTCCTACCTTGAGCATGATTCTTTTAAAGCGTGCGGACATGTATGCCTTTCGTTATATTAAAATTTTAACTTTGCGCGTAATCGTAACCACTTCCAGCGCAGTTCTTCTGCAATTCTAAAAATTCGATAGTTGAGTGGATCGAGGACAAGGTCATACGTGCCCAGGAATTCCATCAACGTTGCACCGTACCCTTTTTTAAATCGATGAAATCCGAAGAACGGATCTTTTTCACTGGCGTCTGGGCCAAGTGCGCCCCACATATCAAAGGTATGGCAGCCATTATTTTTACCAAAAATAATCATCTCCCACATCAGTAAGTTACTAGCCATGACATCTCGATATAAATTGCTTGATGCACCGTAGGGATAGTACAGCACGCCATTGAAGATAAACATTACCCATGAGGCAACAACAGTATTTTCATAGACTGCATTAAAAATACGCACATTTCCAGAATCACCGAGAGACTTCCACAACGTCCTAAAGTATGCAGGACTGTGCGCATAAAAACCTTGACGTTTGGTTGTTTCTTCCAGGATTGTGATGTACTGTTCCATCCCTTCAGCTGAGGTATTCTCAAAAATCTGTACACCTTTTTTCTGCGCTAACTTGACGTTATATCTTGTTTTACTGTTGAGTTGCTCGAGTAATTTATCTTCACTCTTGGTGAGATCTAGTTGAAAGGTATATTTGGTGAAAAGTGGTCTGCCGGGCTCGGCTTTGTGATCTACTAAAAATTTGGCGATAGTATCGTGTGCGCTGGGGGTACCAAGCGGTTGTGCAATATTTGGCTCCATCTTTATGAAGACGGCATTATGCTTTTTGCCAAGTTGCTCCAAGATAGAAAGCTGCTCTTCATCAGGCATAGGGCCTTTAGGAAAGTAGCCCAGTTTGCGGCCAAGTACGGGAATATCATGAAAGGTAATTTGCATGGCGCGAACAAGTTTGCCATTATCAAAAAAGCCAATTCGTTCGACTTGTACGCCAGTTTTTTTACGGAACTCACCCCACTCCCAAGATTGCAAGGGATGCTCAACAGCGGCATTGTATTGGGAATGTTCGTCTTCTCTGAGTTCACGGATAAGCATAATCTAAAAGCCTATTATACGGTTCTTTTGCACTAAACCAAAGTATCTAACTGCGCAGGCTTATTTTTTCTTTGTGACCAATTTTCTGCCAAGTAATGCTACTGCACCAATCAGACATATTCCACCCACAATTTTTATTGCAACACTTTTGAATGGTTGTACATTTTGTGCTGGTTCAGCAGTACTTTCACTGGCTTTAGGAATGTCCTGTGGTGATTGTACGAGCATAGTGCGTGTACCTGTTTCTAAATCAGTCGTGAGTACGAGTGCTCCAACTTCTGGACAGTAGTACGAGTGTTCTCTGCGCAGAGGATCAATTGGTGTGGTATCA
>JBILGT010000025.1:0-15910 GCA_044350895.1 Limisphaerales bacterium | reverse complement strand
GAGTTTCTACTGTTTCTGAAGTACTGACCACTTCTGAAGTATCTTCGACAAAGTTATGCAGGAATTTTTGCTTAAAACTCACCGCTACTTCTGGATTTCCTGGTATCCATACTCCTGGCTGAGCTTCGCCTTCACCAGCTATCCAGGAACCATCTTGATTAGCTGCAACACCATCCACAAAATTATTTACCGCTTCTCCGAAATACCACACGCTTCCATCTGTATCCTGTGCAATATACTTTTCTGTTTCTTTTTGCACTACACCATTGAGTAAAATTTGTTCCTGATAGACGCGTGTTTCTACACTAGAAATGAGTTTTGTCTCTGGAAGAATCTCTATCTCAACTGTTTTTCTGCCTTCCTCTATTGTGCCTTGGTACTTGAGCATCCTTCCCACAGGTAGTGAAAGATATTTATTTGTAATATCTGCAGAGAAGTTCTCTGGCTTAATTTCAGGGGCGTACGTTTCTCCAAGTACTTCACCTGCGTGGGCAAAGCTGTATTGAACAGGTGTCACTATAAAAAATAAAAGGAAAAAAAGTGTGCAAATTTTGATAATAGATTGGTTCATGTCTAGGTTACTATACAACTTCTTAGAGTAATAAAAAAGTTATCTAGAAACTAGTGGAAGAAAATTCAGAACTGCTGTTGGTGTGGTGGAAGGTACTGTGGGAGTGTGGTCTGGTGTGAGGTTTGCTTGAAGGGTTGCTGTGGCTGTACTTGTTGCAGCTTCTGTTGGCGCTGATCCAGATGTCGGTGTGGGCGTCCCAGTGGGTGCTGGTGTTAAAGTTTCAGTAGAAGTAGCCGAGGGAGTTGGATGAATAAAGGTCGGAACACCAAGTAAATCAAGTAACAGTGTAAAATTCAAAATTCCGTGTCCACGCTCTGGAGTCCATTCCTCTCCACTTGCTGCTTGAAGCAGTGCGCTCACTTCAGAAAATGTTGCATTCGGGCGGAAGGCCTTGATGAGCACCACCGCTTGTGTTACCTGTGGTGCAGATGAAGACGTTCCATAGCGAATGTCACTTTCCAATATATGTGAAAGTCCCACAACATTTGTTCCAGGTGCGAGTATATCAAGGGCTTCACCATAGTTTGAAAAAAAAGCTCTCCCCCCTGTTTCATCACTTGATCCAACGGCAATTACCTCTGGAAGAAGTGCTGGATATGCCACTCTATTTTCGTTTTGGTTACCTGTACTTGCTACAAAAATGACCTGCTGTCGTTCAGTCATTTGAGTAATCAGTTCATTTATCCTCATAATCAGATTGCCACTGACGTCTGGATTTCCTTCCATACTGATATTAGCCACACTCACTGTTGTGCTGATTGTATTGAGATATTGGAGCGCAGCATATAGATCGCTGTAGTTAATATACGGGCCATTCTTCCCATAAAATTTAATCATTACCAGTGAATCTGAAATTGGCAAACTACCAGCTACCGCATACTCATTGTTAGTCTCCCCTACAATTTGGCCAGCCACGCCTGTTCCATGACCGGTCGTTTCTTCGATATCACCACAAGGTTTTTGTGTATCAATGACCGAACAGCTAAGATCAAAATTTATGCTCTCCTGAAGGTCTGGATTATCTGTATCAATTCCAGAATCAAGCACCGCGACAGTGACGGGCTGAAGATCAAGAATATCTGCGTGCTGCTGTAGTCGCTCATACGCGGCAATCCAATCAGTCCCGTGTTCTCCGGTGCCGTGAAGGTTCCACTGCTCTGTGAACTCAGGATCATTGGGAAAAAGTTCATCAAAGGCATTAACAAGTTGGGGCGCCGACAAAGCTATCAACAAAAATATGCTGAGAATAAGTGGAATAAATTCTTTAGGGATGCGACGTTCGGGGTGCATGAACGCTATATTGTACTCTAGCTATCAATAAACACTTCCAAATCCAAATCACCGCGCAGCACTGCGTCAGCGAGTTCGTCATCTACAACGAGGTGTCTGCCAGATTTAAATTTGTGCTTTTCAAGTTGGCTTTCACCAATATCAGACTCTATAGAAAGCAGTTCAGTGGGAATGTCAGCTAAAAACCGACTGGGGATGGAGCTTTTTCGAATGCCGTATTGAAAGCGACTACGAGCAAAACTAAAGTAGAGATGAATCTTGGCTCGAGTAATTCCGACATAGCAAAGTCGACGCTCTTCTTCAATGGCACTAAAATCAAACAACGAATTACTATGTGGCAACAGTCCATCTTCCATGCCTGCCAGGAAGACAACTTGAAACTCAAGTCCTTTGGCAGCGTGGAGACTCATTAAGTTAACACCAGCTTGTTTGGTAGTACCAACTGGATTGTCGGTATCAACAAAATAATTATCTTGTAGCAGTGCCACATTTTCCAAAAATTGCGTCAACGTTTTAAATTGCGCAGACATACTGAGCAACTCAGCAACGTTTTCCAAGCGTTCTTCATCTTCAGGAATTTCATGTTTGTATTTTGATAAATATTCTGTTGCATCAAGAATATCTCGGAGTAATTTTGATGGTGCAATTGTGGTGAGTTCTTCTGGCTGCAGTGATGCTCGGAATGTTTCAAAAACGTCCATCTTACGTTTTCCTAATCCCACCGCTCTCTTGTGACTGACGGAATCATGTGGATTCACAAGCAAGCGAGCATATGCCAAGACATCTTTAATTTCTTTTCTCTCGTAAAACTTTGTGCCACCAATCAAGCGGTACGGAATTCCATACTTGATGAGCATTTCTTCAAACAACCGAGACTGCGCATTGGTCCGATATAAGATGGCCATTTGCTCCAGTGGTACTGAGTGACGATGCTGGCGAATTTCGTTGATGATTCGCTGCGCTTCTAGCTCTCCAGTCCCCGTTTCAAAACAGGTCAGTTGTGCACCTGCAGTGTTTTCAGTCCAGAGCTGTAAGATTGGATGTGAAGTATTTTTGGCAATAACAGCAGTGGCGGCATCAAGAATACTTTGGGTGGAGCGGTAGTTTTGTTCAAGGCGGTACTCTTTGATGTCTGGATAGTCAGTTTTGAGGAGCAACATGTTCCGGTAGTCAGCACCACGCCAGGCATAAATGCTTTGACTAAAGTCACCTACTACGTACAAATTATTCTGTGGCTCAGTCCAGAGGCGAGTTAAAACATACTGAGCCTTGTTGGTATCTTGGTACTCGTCAACCAATACATGCTGAAATTGTGCTTGGTATTCTTTACGGATAGTTTCGTTATTCTGCAATAATTGAACAACTTTAAGCATCAAATCATCAAAATCGACTGCTTGAGCCTCAAGAAGTTTTTTCTGATAAATGCGATAGACCTTAGCTGCAAATACATTAAACTCCCCAACTGCTGAGTCTGCAAATTCACTGACAGACACTAACTCATTCTTGGCTTTAGAAATAACTGCTTTAACACTGTTGGGACGATACGCGTTGATATCAAAACCATATTCTTTATAGATTTCCTTAATCAGAGACATTTGATCATCACTGTCATAGATTACAAAGTTGGGATCAAGCCCAACAAATCTTCCATTTATCCGCAAAATTCTGGCACAAATACTATGAAATGTTCCAGCGAATGGCAGGCTACTGCCGGTGAGTCGTTCAATCCGCTCTTTCATTTCTCCAGCAGCTTTATTAGTGAACGTCACCAAAATAATATTGTGGGCAGCCACACCCTTTTCTTGAATAAGCCAGGCTGCTCGATGTGTTAAGACAGTCGTTTTTCCTGATCCAGCGCCAGCCAAAACAACAGCTGGTCCACCTTCATGTTGGACGGCAGTGCGTTGTGCTGAGTTGAGTTTCGCCAAAAGTTCGTTCATTGCGATTTCATACTACCACTTGTACGCTGAGACGGGAAGAACTGGTGTGGAGTCTGATTTGGTGCGCGTTATAATGGGAATACTAAAATAGGAGTACTCGTATGTCCAAACTTATCATCGGTAACTGGAAATCACAAAAAAATCGAGAAGGTTTGGCGGGTTGGTGGGATGAGTTTATTAGTGCATACGAACCAACTGAAGGTTGTTTGGTTGCAGTGGCTCCCCCATTCACACTACTTTCTCAGCTTCGTGAATTCACCAAACCAATCGATACAATTAAACTTGCCGCTCAAGATGTCAGCTCATACCCAATGGGCAGTTACACAGGTGCTGTAAATGCTGAACAACTCAATGATCTCCATGTTAAATATGTGTTGGTAGGACATTCAGAACGTCGTCACCATTTTCATGAGACGCATGATGATGTGGCGCGAAAAGTTGCGGAAGTATGTCATGCTGGGATGACTCCAGTCCTCTGTCTTGATAAAGAATATATTGAGGAACAGGCTCGCGCACTCGATTCATCACTCTGTAAATCCTGTGTTGTCGCCTATGAGCCACTTTCAGCCATTGGTAGCGGCAAAAATGAAGACGTTGGTACTGTGCAGTCGGTTATGGAAGAGATTCGTTCAGTATACGGTGCTGACGTACCTGTAATATATGGCGGCAGTGTTACCCCTGAAAATGTCGCTGAGTATACCCTAGTGTGTGATGGAGTTCTGGTGGGTGGTGCATCACTGGATGGTAAGAAATTTGCACAACTTGTAGCACAAGCCGAATAAGATGTTTTACGGTGATATTTTGTAAATCACTGTGTTTTCGGACTGATAAATTGCTGGATACTGTCTGAAAAAATAATCATTTGCGCCAAATTCTTTTCGTTCTCTTTCTCCAATGTACACATACGAAACATTATATTTGTGCAATAATTCCTGTGAGTAGCTGCTACCTTGATACATCTCATAAACATCACTCTCCACTGTTTTGTAATCGATTCCATAGGTCCACAGCCAGCCGCGATATCCCATCACGATAGGGCGTCCAGTGAGCATTGGGATAGGATGATTGTGAGTGTCTGAGGTCAAAAAGACAGCATTCCACGGCACACTTTCACGCACTAAAGTGGCCATTTCCACTTCAGATGTGGTTACGCTTCGCCAATTTGTTTGAAACTCTTTAAGCACCGCCAGTGCCCCACCGGCTGTGAGCGTGAAAATGAATACAAGAATTACAATCACAAAACTTTTGTGTAAGCTTCTCAATTTGTTAAGGATGAGTACTGTTGCCACAGTGAATGCAAAGTGACAATAGATCATGAATTTAGTGTTGTCCCAATCGTTTGGTTGAAAAATAACAAAGTTACAGATTATAAAGAGAATGCTCAGTGGTGCCACTAATAATTTAAAAAAGCTTGAGGCTTTTTTATCAAAATACAAATAACAAATCCCGATGATAGCGAGAAAAAACTCAAGTCCTAGATTCCGAATCCAAAATAAAATAAGTGATTCGTCCTGTGCGTACCAGCCAGATGTGAAGTGGGTAAAATGGGCATCAAATGTTTGTGAAAATTGCCAGTAGAGTTGTGGCGCAGCAAAGAGTGTCAGTATACTGGCTGGCAAAACCCACTCACTCACTGTTGTCTGCTTGCTTAAAATACTCGCGCCAGCATACCAAGTAATTATGCCAACAAGCACAAAAAAAGTGTGTACATGAAAAAATGGCATAAGACCAATGACTAGTGCACTGGTGCAAATAAGAAATCGCTGCTGTTTCTTTTTTTCAGTCAGAGCTTGTTGTAGAAAATAACAAACAAGAAAAAATATTCCGAGTCCCATCAATATGCCGCGCTGTGGCAATAAGTAATCAGTGATGTACTGAGCCCAGTGGAGTTCATGTTCAGGATAGTGAACGTAATTTTCAGGCAATGCTTTTAGAAATTCTAAAATACTGAGACCACTTTTTGCCTGTTCTCTGAAAAAATAATAAGTACCACTGTTGCTGTTAAATAGAAATAGAACACTTGTCAGCTGGGCAACGAATACCGATTTTTTGGCCCGATACATTAAGAAAAAACAAAGAATAAGAAATGAAAGTGAAGCAAGCATGCTTGTAAATACTAAACTGTCTTGCAACGTCATGCCTGTTCTCAATAGTTGCGCGGTATTAAAATCAAACAAAAATGGATAGGTTGTTTTTTGAGTGCTGTACACTGGAGAAGTTAAGTCCACCGTAGTTTGTGATGCAAAAGAATTGATGAGCGTACTATGGAGTGCAAGATCTGCCCAAGTTGTACCGCCTGAATACCAGCCGTCAGGTTTGATTTGAAATAGCCGTGTGGTGAATAGAAACCAGAGTAGGATGCACCAGAATACCAGATGAAAGGTAACATGCAATTTGATGGTAGGTGTGAGAGTTTGTGTGAATGTATGAGCTTTGTCAGCACGATATTTTTTTGCGACAATGTAACTAACAAGTGACGTGACTATAAGACTGAGTGGCACTCCAACTGAATAGCCAAAGAGTAGTGCATGTACAAAAA
Source organism: Limisphaerales bacterium (assembly GCA_044350895.1). GTDB lineage: Bacteria > Patescibacteriota > Microgenomatia > UBA1400 > PJMF01 > OMIS01. The sequence goes on along the minus strand of JBILGT010000025.1, from coordinate 9,570 downwards.
TTGACCATGTGAGTACGAGTGTTCCCAGTAAATATGCGACGCTGAAAAGTTCAAGTTTGTACCACTTCATTGGTATGAGCAAAAGAAGCTGTTTGCCCACCCAGAATGTTGACAGTAGTATGAGAAGTGCCAGCATAGTTCTACTGATTTAATTTTGCAAATGCTCCATTTACCCAGCCCGGTGTGCCATTAAAGTTAATTTTAAACCAACCATTTTTTTGTTCTTGCAGGTACGGATAGTTTGAGCCCACCGGTGCAAAACCAATTTCTTTTCCAGAACTGACTGGAGTTTCTCGAACTCGGAGAACTTCAGACCCGTTATTAAAAAAATTTGTCTTCTGAATTGTCACTGTTCCACTTGAGACCGAACCGAGTGGTGTGAGTGATTGTGCCGGAGTTGGTGTTGCTGATGCAGGGGGAACAGGTGTAGGTAATGTCGTGGCTTTGGTCATACCAGATTCTGTGGCACTCTCTTCGCCTTCCAAGACTGAAGGATCTGTTTTACCGATTGCTTGCAGTTTGGCCAGTTTCACTGTCACAGCCATTTTGTAGCCAGTTTGTACATTAATACTATGTTTTTGTGTTTCGTATGAGGGAAGTGTAATTTCAAACTCGTGAACTCCTGGAGAAACAGCTGGAATAGTGATGGGTGAGAACTCTTTCTTATTATCAAATGTGATGATGGCACCTTCAGGAATCGTGACAAAAGAAACTTCTGTAGTCTTTTTATCTTCCAGTGGTTCCATTTCGAGAATAACACCACTACTGAGCTCTGGTCGTTTTTCAGGTTTCCAGGTTACGACTGTTAGCAGTCCTTTGCGCAAAATCAGATCTGTTTCATAGGGAACATACTCACTATTTTCAGGCTGGATGAGCAAATGATAGGGACCAGGCTTAATATTTTTTTCAATCAGTGGCGTTTTATTTAAATACTGCCCGTTGAGAAAAATTGAGCTGGGAACTTCGTTGGTTGTAATGACTTGTAAACCCGATTTTGCTTTGTAATCCAATGGATTACAGCCACTCAGAAAAAGCGTTGAGAAAAGTATGAGAACCAGAGAGAATAACCATTTCATTACACAAGTAGTGTACCACGTATACCCTACACTAAGGCATGTTTGAGTACTTCGCGCACATCTTTAACTGGTATAAACGTAATATCATTTTTAATTGCATCAGGAATTTTCTCTAAATCTCGCTCGTTATCTTTAGGAATTAACACAATCTTGCTGCCTGCTCTTCGTGCCGCAATGCTCTTCTCTTTTAGTCCACCAATTCTGAGCACTCTGCCTCGCAGCGTAACTTCTCCTGTCATTGCGGTCATTCGTTTAACTGGTCGTTTGGTGAATGCTGACACAATTGCGGTCGTGATAGTGACACCTGCTGATGGACCATCTTTAGGTACTGCACCTTCTGGAACATGGATGTGTACGTCAGTTTTTTGCAACACTTTTGTATCAATACCCAGTTCTTGTGCATTAGCTTTCACAAACGTCAGTGCAGCCTGTGCTGATTCTTTCATGACGTCACCAAGTTTACCGGTTAATTGAATGACACCTTTGCCCGGTGTAAGTGCTACTTCAATGAAGAGCACATCTCCACCTACTGAAGTCCAGGCTAAACCGGTTGCCAAACCGACTTGATCTTCCTCTTCTGTGAGTGTTACATCAAATGGCTCTGGTCCCAAATATTGGCGTACTTTTTCTGGAGTTACTTCGATTTTCTTCAGACTTTCATCCTCAACAATTTCACGAGCGGCTTTACGAGCAATCTTATTGAGTGTGCGCTCTAAAGAACGGACGCCAGCTTCACTGGTATATCTGCGAATAGTAGTCATGATGATGTCATCTGGCAGTTCAAGTAGTTTGTTGGTCATGCCATTAGATTTAAGAACCTTCGAGAGTAAATGATCTTTGGCAATGTGGAACTTCTCTTCTTCTGTGTAACCAGAATAGCGAATTATTTCCAAGCGGTCGCGCAGTGGACCAGGAATAGTATCCAATGTATTTGCGGTAGTAATAAAAATTACTTCAGACAAATCAAATGGAACGTCTAAGTAGTGATCTGCAAAACCTTTGTTCTGTTCTGGATCAAGTGCTTCAAGCAGTGCTGCAGATGGATCGCCTCTATGATCTGAACCAATCTTATCAACTTCATCAAGCATGAACACTGGATTCATTGATTTTGATTGCTTAATACCACTCATGATCTTACCAGTCATAGCACCAACGTATGTGCGGCGATGTCCGCGAACTTCTGCTTCATCATGAATGCCACCCAGTGAAACTTTGATAAATTTGCGACCCAAACTCTTGGCAATGGACTGACCAATACTGGTTTTACCCACACCCGGTGGTCCTACAAAACACAGAATGGTAGGCAAACTAACCTGCGTGGTTTTCATCTGTTGCTGCTTGCGTAAAAGAACAGCAATATACTCTAAAATGCGATCTTTCACTTCCTCCAAACCGTAGTGGTTTTGAGACAAAATTTCTTCACTCTTTTTGAGTGTTACTGGAGTTTGAACTCGTTTATTCCATGGCATTTCAAAAACAGTATCGAGCCATGTGCGAATATATCCAGCTTCTGGATTGTTTGGAGACATCATTCTCAGACGCTTAATTTCCTTTTCAATCTTAGCTGTTGTATCAGTATCAAAGAATTTAGTTCGTTTTAGTTTCTTAAAGTACTCATCAACAATCTCTTCTTCGTCTTCTGCTTCACCAAGTTCTTTTTGAATAGTTCGAAGTCTTTCACGTAAAACACTATCGCGCATGTGTTTATCAAATTTTTCTTGTGTTTTGGTGACAACATCTTTTTCAATTTCTAAAACTTTTAACTCGTGAGCAAGATGCTCAATCACTCGTTTTACCCGCAGCTTCACACTCATCAATTCAAGCAGTTCTTGTTTTTCGGTAGTCTTAATGGAAAGTGTGCTCGCAATTTGGTCAACCAATTCACCATTCGTTACGCCCCCCATCAACTTCATAAAGTTCAAAAACTCTACAGGTTTACCCAGATGAACTGCTTTACGGAACTCCTTTTGCAGGTGTTTAACCAATGCTTCCATCTCTTCGTCTTTATCTTCAGTATCTTTAAGTTCAGAAATTTGGGCGGTCAAGCGCAAGCCTGTCGCAGTAAAGCGTTCAATTTTGATACGACCGATACCTCTGACCAGTGCATTGACACTTTGATCAACCTGGAGGGTTTTTTCGATAACAGCAAGCGTCCCAATTTCGTATAAATCACTTGGCTGTGGGACTTCTACTTCAGGATTGCGTTGGGTCAACAACACAACCATTTTTTTGGTTTTAGAAGATTCTTTGATAGCATTGAGTGAAATACTTCGTCCAAATGTAAGGACAGATTCGGTACTGGGGAATAAGACCCCTTCTCGAATTGGGATGACAGGTAAAGATTGATCATCAAACACAAATTTTTCACTGACATCACTGGGAGCGGCTCCTGATTTTAGTGATGTTTGTGAAATTACGGTACCTTCGGCACTGGTTGTTTCAACAGCTGCAGCTGGCACAATTTTTGAGCGACGCTTAGTTTCTGAACCTGGAGTAGGAGCTTTTTTCTTAAGCTTTGCTTCTGGTTTTTTATCTTTTGAATCGGTCATAGATTAGCATTCTATCTATTAGTCTGCTAAATTGCAAGTCGTAAAATTACTTGATCCTTAGTGATCGGTACGATTGCCAAGTGTGCGAATGACTGCAATGCAGCCAGGGAACAAACAAGTTCTGAACCATTCGTTAATATCGCCAATTAAAATAATGTGAGCGTACTTTTCAAGAATCTCTCGTTTTTGCTTTCTAAATTCTGAAATGGAGAGCTCACCTGAGGTGAAAGCTACGACAAGAAGTCGTAACTCATCTGCTTCTTGTTGGGTTCTAATGGTATTTGAATTGAGGGCATCACTGCGTGCAGTCTGAAAATGTTGCCGGAAGGATTCAAGTGGTTGTATCACGGAGTGGGTGTACTACGAATCGAACGTAGGACCTCAGTCTTATCAGGACTGCGCTCTAACCATCTGAGCTATACACCCTTGACGATGCATTATTGTATCATGAACGATTACAGATGCATACCCTGCTCTGCACCAAAAACACAGTCAATTACAGATACTGTATATCACCGGCTTGAGTGAAAAACTTGCTTTTGATTGCATAGTATGGCCAAACACAGAATGCTACGATAATGGCATCTATTTTCACAACTGAACTAATATAGATATCTTCTAGCAGTCTGAAGCGGTATTCCCATGAGTGCCGCCGCAATTCCCAGCGGCATTTGATGTGCCTCTACGAGCTCAAGTATATGTATCTCATGACGTTCGAGTAGATTCTCATTCCTACAGAAGTCAATTACTGCCAACCACTGTTTTGAATCATTTGGATAAAGGGAAGTACCTCCAACAATAGGATCGGACTTATCAACATACGTAATATCAAAATCAGGTAATAACTCTTTGCTCATGTCAAAATTATATCACTGAGTATCGAACTACTTCTTCGTTAGCACCAGCGTGTCGTTCTTTTGATCAACCACAATCTCATCTCCTGCCCCAACATCACCTTCGATAATCTTAAGTGAGAGTGGATTAAGAATTGCAGATTGAATGAGTCGCTTGAGTGGTCGCGCACCAAAAATTGGGTCGTAGCCCGCTTCTGCAATCGCATCAAGTGCGGCATCGGTAGCAGTTAGGACAATCTTTTTCTCAGTAAGGCGAGCCTGGGCATTTATAAGTTGTATACGCACTATTTCTCTGATTTCATCTTTTTGAAGCGGTTGGAAAATAATAATGTCATCGATCCGATTCAAAAACTCTGGTTTGAACTTCTGGTGAAGTGCAGTTTGTACGGCAGTCTCTTGGGCTTTAAGGTCGTCAACATGTTCAGCAATAGCACTGCTCCCTAAGTTTGAAGTCATAATAATCACAGTATTTTTGAAATTAACGGTGCGGCCACGATTGTCAGTCAGACGTCCATCATCCAAAACTTGTAGCAGAACATTGAAAACCTCTGGATGAGCTTTTTCAATTTCATCGAATAAAACTACTGTGTACGGATGGCGTCTCACAGCTTCAGTGAGCTGTCCTCCCTCTTCATACCCTACATACCCCGGTGGTGGTCCAATCAGTCGTGCTACTGCATGTTGTTCCATGTACTCGCTCATATCAATGCGCACCAGTTGGTTTTCATCATCAAACAGGAAATCTGCCACCGCCTTTGCTAGTTCTGTTTTACCTACACCTGTTGGACCCAAGAAAATAAATGAACCAATCGGACGATTTGGTTCAGCTATGCCTGCACGTGAGCGGCGGACAGCATTGGCCACTGCTCTAATAGCAGTTTCTTGGCCGATGACTCGTTTTTTGAGCTCGTCTTCCATTTTGAGAAGTCGCTCAGATTCTGTATTCAACATTTTGGCAACTGGAATACCAGTCCAACGTGCCACGATTTTGGCGATATCCTCTTCGGATACTTCTTCTTTAAGAATCTGTTGATCTTTTTGTACCTCAGTCAGTTTCTTTTGAGCATCTTTGATTTTCTTTTCAAGTTCAGGAATCTTGCCATATTTAATCTCAGCTGCCTTTTCTAAATCATACTGACGTTCTGCTTGAGCGGCCTCTTCACGGAGTGAGTCAAGTTGCTTGCTCCCATCTTTGAGTGTATCAATAACATCTTTCTCATTTTTCCAGTGCATTTCAAGTTCGTTGTACTCTTCTTGAAGTTCAGCAAGTTGTTTTTCAATAACTGTAAGCCGCTCTTTTGATGCTTCATCTTTTTCTTTCTTCAAAGCTTCGCGCTCAATTTCGAGCTGGCGAATTTTACGCTGCAATTTATCAAGTTCAGTCGGTTTACTATCAATTTCAATTTTTAAAACTGATGCAGCCTCATCCATGAGGTCGATTGCCTTGTCAGGCAAGAACCTGTCAGGAATATAGCGACGTGACAGCTTCACAGCCGCAACAATTGCATTGTCTGTAATGCGAACGCCGTGATGTGCTTCATATTTTTCTTTGATGCCTCGTAAAATTGAAATTGCATCTTCTTCATTTGGCTCTTCCACCATGACCGGTTGGAATCGACGCTCAAGCGCAGCATCTTTTTCAATATACTTTCGATATTCACGGAGTGTGGTGGCTCCGATAGTGCGGAGTGTTCCGCGCGCAAGCGCAGGTTTGAGTAAATTCCCAGCATCAGTGGAACCTTCTTGCGCTCCAGCTCCAACAATGGTGTGGAGTTCATCAATAAACAGAATTATGCCGCCATCAGAACTTTCAATTTCCTTAATAACTGCTTTGAGGCGGTCTTCAAACTCACCACGGTACTTGGCGCCAGCGATAAGTGAACCCATATCTAAAGTAAGAAGCAGTTTATTGCGCAGTGTATCAGGCACGTCATTCTCAATAATTTTTCGTGCCAAACCTTCGACAATCGCAGTTTTACCCACACCGGGTTCTCCCACAAGAACGGGGTTATTTTTTGTGCGACGTGACAGAATTTGCATGACACGTCGGATTTCTTCATCACGACCAATGACGGGATCAATCTTCCCTTCTCGTGCAAGGCGAGTAAAATCAACGGTGTATTTTTCCAGTGCTTGAAACTTTCCTTCAGGATCACGGTCGGTCACTTTCTGATTTCCACGCACTTGCTTGATGGCAGCACTCACTTCTTGTTCAGTTGTGCCGAAGAGTGTACTGAGTTCTGAATCTTTGAGTAAACCAAAAAAAATGTGTTCAGTACTGGTATATTCATCACCCATGGTGCTGGCAGCTTTTTCAGCTGCATCCAAAGCAGTCCGTAGACCACTTGAAAGAACGGGTTGTGATGCTCCTGAAATTGAAGGTATCTTAGACAATAAATCTTGTAACTGTGTTGCAATAGCATCAGAATCTTTGCCTAGTTTTTGAAGAAGTGAAGAGACGATTCCCCCGCTCTGCTTGATGAGAACGAGTGCAACATGAACAGGCTTGATCTCAGGGTTCTTGAGTTGTGCTGCGAGTTCCATAGCCCCCTGCAAACTCTCAGCAGATTTGGTAGTTAGTTTGTTTAGGTTCATATGCCCATATTGTAGCGAGCAAGAAAAAAGTTGTGAAGAGTCAAATTAGCAGTTAAGCTAAAATAGTGCTAACTGCGCACCAATCTGATATAGATTGATGCTTTAATCAATTTCCGACAGGCTTTTCTGATATGCTTTGACCATGTTGTGTTTCCATTTGATCCCAACCATAGAGCTCGTTGAGCTGTCCAGCCCAGTTGGCTCCGTCCCGTTTAAACTGAAAACCATGGAGTCTGTTATTTAAGGCGGCGAGTATACCGTTCGTGGCCATCTGTGGCCCACTCCCATTGTCTCGCAAGAAGCTCCAATAATCGGTTGCTGGCATGGTAAGTAGTGCGAGTAATGTTTTTATCTGGCCTGGGGTAAGTTCGTTCTCTCCACGCTCAAGTTGTTCAAGTAGTACTGACATGGTGAGTCGTACTGGGGTTTGAACAACTTGCGGGTGATCTAATGGATTCTCAGGATCAAATGCTTTCCATTCAGTCACAGGTGTAAGTTTGGCATTATATCCTGCAGCTGTCTTTTCTAATCCAGCTCGAATTTCTTCCACAAGCTGGGCGATACGCACGACAAGCTCTGGTGAAAAATTACTAATTTCATGTTCAAGAATATATTTGGCCAAAGTATTTGATGCTATTGCCTGTTTAATGGCGGCTTTTTCTTCTGCACTAGTTTCAGGTTTATCCAATCGTGTCCGATAGTTATCAATATTGCCATTTACCATTAGCTGATCCACAAATGCCGCAATGATGCGCTGTGTATCTTCAGCGTGTGTAGTTGCGCTCAGTAACTCACCTAGCGTTTTGTGAATATCTTCATTGGTAGGATTTTTTACTTCTGTCGTACTTGATTGAGTCGCTGCATATACATCTGCAACTGCTTGTTTAAGTGCTGCATAGTATGCAACTTCTTGCTCCAAAGGTTGTTCATCTTCTTCATTGATTTGTGCAGGAGTTGTTTGGCTACCCTTGGGCTCTGCAGTATTGACTGGCATTACTTGTGCATGTGCATCTTTTGGAAGTAATAAAGTTACACCGACCAAAACCGTTGCAATCGCCTGTGCAAGTTTGCGGTATCGGTGTGACTCACCACTTTGTTGTTCAATATATGGTCTTAATGCATCTATAGGAATCATATTTACTTTCCAATATAAGAATGTAGTAACTGTCAGCTACACAGATATTATACTACTGCTCTTGTTGAGTATCGCCATCCTGTTGGGAAATATGATTACTAATAACATCTGCATCTGTGGATTCTGGTTCAGCTTTTACGAGATATAAATTGAGTAGGAGTAAGAATCCTCCCACATATGTCCAGTAATTCTCTAAATAGGGATGCAAGGTTTGATCCTCTGCTAGTGCACTTATCACTAAATATCCCCCACACATTGTACATAGAAGATGCAGTGTAATTACAAACTTATTTGACTCAATAATTTTAATGAGGTTTTCTTTTGATATGAAGCTGGATTCTTTGTGAGGCATACATATCCTGTTTTTACAAGTTACTACGAGTGTTGATTGAATGAACGGTCCTTTGTATCTGCTGAGCACAGCACAAAAATGCTCCACCGTTGTGGTGAGTATCAGTATTTGCGTAGATGCAGTGAGTAATTGTGTGAACAGTACTTCGAGCCTATATCAGCGATTCCAGTGCGATCAAACAACGTTTGTAGTATACCGAGTTAAAGGACATTTCGTGTTGCTTTTTTAGTTGAATTTCATTGAATAATAGGGAAAAAGTGAGATAATTCACACTTTAATAGTGTGAAAGACAGTGAAAATGATTAAAAAAAGTTATGTAAGTTGTGTGGAAATAAGTTAAAGAAATATGGCAAAACAGCAGCTGGGAGTCAACGATATTGCTGCGCATTTTGTAGAAAGACTGAGACTGATCAAAGACCATTTATCACTCAAATTAACAGGAAAAAGATATTTCATGAATGGTTGCTGGGAAAGAACGAATTAGGATATTTTGCAACTCAATATTGCGTATCTGTCAAAACATTGCAACGCTGGTTCACAGATTTTTGGGATCAAGGAATTGATCCAAAGAATCTATCAATCAGTGATCAGATTGTCATCATCGATGGGTATGTGTTGGAGGAAGGATGTGTACTGTTGTTGGTTAAAACAGTTGAGAAAGTCATTTTTTGGACATTTGTGGAGCGAGAGACATACTTGAACTGGCACGCCTGTTTGTCACAGCTGAGAGGTCATCCAGCAGCAGTGGTGTGTGATGGTCAGAAAGGCATGCAGCGAGCTATCAAGGAATTATTTCCTCGAGTATTAGTTCAGAGATGCCACTTTCATGTCCAACAAAGAAACAGACAACTGCTCACAATGAACCCTGAAACTCTGCCAGGAATTGCCTTCAACAACTTAGTCAAAGAGCTACCAAAAATCAAAAACCACGCCGAATACAGAGCGTGGTTACTACAATACCAATCATGGATGAACAGGCACAAAAATTATCTATCACAAAAAACATTCG
>JBILGT010000033.1:0-7491 GCA_044350895.1 Limisphaerales bacterium | reverse complement strand
GAAAACAATTTGGTAACTTCCTGCTAGAATCAGAATGGAGATTTAATCACAGAAATGATATGCAAAAACGACTCAATATATTACTAAAATTATACAAGGTTTCGGGCGTTATCTAGGCAAGCCCCTACAATATTATGGTGTTTCTGTTTAGGGTTTGTTTCGGACTCATTCTGTCGTAAATGTATAGTAAGTGTAAATTGACATATTCATATTTATGGTGCAACAGCATTTTCTATTTTTTTAATAAATGTAGTGTTTTACACAGCCAATTCTACAATGCGACTTGCGCTTTTCTATTTAATTTAATACCAATACATTCTGTACCTTCAATTTTTAAAGTACAATCTAAAGAATCTAAAGTTGACTCTTTTCTAACCTTTTTAATTATTCCTAAACACTCTCCCGACTCAGACTTTTCATATGCAACAGAAGTACGAGGTGATTTGCAATTTAGGATATTTCTATCCAGCGCATATTCCTTAGGATAAAAAATAACTCCAAAAATTATGACAAATAGTATTGTAATTATTAAATACTTTCGTTTATTCATGAAGTAATTATAGTTGATTTACGTTTGAAATAAAATGGAAGAGTTATTAATAGAATGTAAAATACTAAAGTAGTATGTGATGGTGTTGAAACTCAAACTATCCAGTAAAAACTTATATTTGAAAATAAATTAAGTGATGCTCACCAATATATTGTTGACTTTGAAAGTTTTGATATCGGGAATGGTAGCCCTACAGGGATTTGTTTTGAACTCGAATACCTGATTGAGTTTGAGATTTTGGCGTGGAAGTTGAAGGATATTTATTTTACTTAACATTTTTCTAGACTTTGAGCTGATATACTTAACTGGTGAAGACAAAATCTACATCAAAAAAATACCTAGCGCTTGTATGGCTTTTATTATTTCTTGTTGTTATCTGGAAACTAGTCGCATTACAGATCCCAATACCAGAGTATCCTCAACGCATATCAGATTTTGTTAAAAACTTTGGTGTTTGGGCTCCCATTATATTTATTCTGTTGTTTGCAGTCAGACCATTTATATTTTTCCCTGCTACTATTTTGAGCTTATCAGCAGGACTATTGTTTGGGACTTCTCAAGCAATACTGTTACTACTTATTGCAGAAAATCTGAGTGCTTTTGTCTCATATAGTATTGGCAAGTACTTTGGTGCTGGAATCATTGCAAAGTTTGATACAGAAAATAAAATTATGAGTAAATTTGAAAAATACTTTCATACAAATGACTTTATAACTATTCTCAGTCTGCGATTGATTTTTGCACCGTTTGATTTAGTAGGGTACGTAGCTGGAGCTAGTAAAATTTCATATAGGTCATTTGCACTCGCCACATTCCTGGGTATTATTCCCGGTTTGCTGATGTCTGCATTTTTAGGTGGCTCAATTGCTAATCCATATTATCTTGGTGTAGCAGTTATACTGTTTGTACTAACACTAGTAGTATCAAAGCTTATTAAAAAAAGAAATGAATCATGAACCCACCCAAAATATTTGACTATCTAGTGATTGGTGCTGGTTCGGGCGGACTCCTAGTTGCGGTTGGTTTACAAAAACTAGGTAAAGATGTAGCGGTTATTTCCAAAAATATTGGTGGTGACTGTACTCACTATGGTTGTGTGCCATCAAAAAACCTCTTACATCTTGCACAAGAATATAGAGGTGTTTCAGACGACAACGAGCAACAAAAACTGAAAAGAACTGCTCTTAAAAAAGTTCAGGCAATGGTGCACTCATTTACTGAGGAAGAAAACACACTCATTGCTGCTGATCATCATTTTAAGGGTAGTGCAGAGTTTGTAGACCGCAAGACAGTGCAAGTTACGCATAATGATGGCTCAACACAACAAATTCAATTTAGGAAAAAGTGTGTAGTGGCATCAGGTAGTAGTCCCGTGCGCACAACAATTCCTGGAGTGCCTGCAGGAAAGATGATTACAAATGAGGAGTTCTTTTACCTAGAGGAGTTACCCAAATCTATAACAATCATTGGCGGAGGACCGATTGGTGCTGAATTGGCTACTGCGTGTGCCAGCTTTGGAGTCAAGACATACCTACTTTCTCGTGAGTATCTCTCAAAAGAACCAAAGGAAATTGCATCGAGAAGTTTGGCTGCATTGAAAAATTTAGGTGTTCACTACATTCCTGCTAGAGCTGATCGTTTGGAAGACAAAAAACTGTTTCTTGAAGATGGAAGTACAGTTCCTGAGACTGAGTACTATCTTGTAGCGGTTGGCAGAAAACCAAACACACAGTTACATTTAGAAAATGCCACTATTGAGTATTCTGAAAAGGGAATAGTAGTTGATAAAAACTTAGTAACAACCAATGGTGATATTTTTGCTATTGGTGACTGCACACAAAGTCCACAGTTCACTCATCTAGCTGCTCACCACGGAAAATTTGTTTTGAAAAAACTCCTCATCCCATTTGCAAGCAAACGCATGAAAGCACTTCCACGGGTCACTTTCACAGCACCTCCTATAGCCAGTGTGGGTGAGCTTGAAGAAACTGAATACAATAAACTGTTTGTGTTAAATTTCTCAAAACTTGATCGAGCAATCACCAACTATGATACTGATAGCTACGGTGTAGTAGTGGTAGATCTGCGTAGCGGTAGAATTTCCGGCGCATCACTGTATGGAGAGTTCAGTGAAAATCTCATCACTGTGTTTACATTGATAATTGATGAAAAAATTCCAGTACTGAAATTATCAGATTTTATTACTCCGTATCCTACGTACGGCAACATTTTTCACTCACTGGCGCTAGAGTATTTATCTTATCTATCAAAGAACTGGAAGAAGCACCCACTGGGGAGTGTGCGGCAGATGATTCGGTACGTCTTACATTAAAGCTAAAAAGTGGGCAAAATGGTGGGGTGCTTGAAATTCTAATTTAACTAGTAGATTAGATGATAAATTATCTAATCTACTAGATTTGAAACAGTGTGTATAATCTCACTTGTAGACCATATGTTAGTTTCACCATATAGCGCACATATAGCAGCCATAAACTTGGAGGGGAAGATCCTTTTAGTTAAAAGAAGGGATGTACCAGTTTGGGTGATTCCAGGTGGTAGTGGCGAAAAGGGAGAAAGTGCGAAGCAAACTGCGCTACGCGAATTTAGAGAAGAGACTGGGGTTGATCTAGAAAACCAAGAAATTTATTTGGCAGCAAGGTATAGACCTTTTCAGCGTACTGGTAGATACAAATTTTTATACTATACATACGTTACTGAGTTACCCAACCTTTCTGTAACTGAAGAGTCGAGTGATTATAACTTTTTCAAGTTGAGTGAGTTGCCTCAGCCAATGTCATTGTACGAGCGGAAAAGAATTTTTACGGCGTTTAAAGCAATGGCTAATCAGACATCGATTGAAACAATAGATCATATAGACATCTGGAGGGAAGTACTGCATCAACTAAAAAATCCCTTGCGAGCACTGTATTTAATTGGCTTGGTAATTATACGTAAAAGCAACTAGTGCTCTAGAACACTAGTGATGTGGTACCTCATCATAAGGATATTTTTACAAGTAAATATGCGTAAACAATGTCAGGCACCACTTTTAAAGGACACGGCTTACTTACAGTTTGAAAAATTATATCAAAACGTTAATGTCATACCTGTTGTAATATAAACTCTGCAAAGTACAACTATCTCAGCCTGTGTATGTACTATTGCAACCTGCAGCGTTGTATCTGACAGCAAACTTTCAACTTATACAACAGATCTTGACTCAAGTGGCAGTTGTTTCAATAAGTTGGTAACTGTTTTGCCTGATACAGGATCCCTCAGCTCTGGATCAAGATCAATTAAAGGCACCAAGACGGAGTCCCGTTCAACAAAGCCGGGGTGAGGAATCGTCAAACTATGAGAATGATATATCAGAGAACCATACATGATGATATCAATATCAATCTCTCGTGGTCCCCAACGAACTCGCTTGACACGACCAACTTGCTGCTCAATCTCTTTTACAAATGCAAGCAATTCTTCTGGGTTTAAGTCTGTCTGTCCCATAATCGCTGAATTTAAAAAATCAGCTTGGTTTAGTAAACCAAAGGGTTTAGTTCGATAGAGTGGAGCCAGCTTTTGCACAGTAACTTTTTTCATAAGTAGCTCAATAGCTTTCTCGATTTGCGCTCTACAGTCGCCGACATTTGATCCTAATCCCAAATAAACTGTAGTCACATAACCTCCTCTAGTACAGAAATAAACTGCTTAGTTTCAAGTACATCATGTGTCCTCACCCAGGTTACCCCATTTTGTATAGCTATGCCGGTTTCTGCTAGTGCTGCCATTAATCGCTGATTCGGTTCGGGCAGAGCTTTGAGTGATAGTTTTTGTTGTAGTATGGTGGCCAGATGACTTTTACGAGAAACACCTATAAAAAGAGGCAGCTCAAAAGAAGTTAAGGTGGCCATATTCTTAATAAGGTGGAGGTTCTGCTCCAATGTCTTGCCAAACCCGATGCCGGGATCAAGAATAAACTGTTCCTTTTTCATGCCAGCACTCAAGCCAACTGCTATCTGCTCCTCAAAAAAATGACTGACATCTTTCAAGATGTTTGTAGTGGGATCAACCGTCACTTGCATAGTTTTAGGAGTACCCAAGATATGATAGATGACACATTGACAGCCTGATCGTGCTACTGTTTTGACTAAATCTATATCAGATGTGAAACCACCAAGCGTATTGACTATAGTCGCTCCAGCCTCCAGTGCCGCAGCGGTAACTGTTGAGTTGTTTGTATCTATTGAAATTGGCACCTTAGATGAAATTTGAGTTCTGATCGCCTGTATAACAGGGATCACTCGCCGGATTTGTTCAACTGCAATGACAGACTCTGAACCAGGCCGAGTTGATTCACCACCGACATCAATCACATCAGCACCTTGGTTGAGCATCTCTCGTACTCTATCAATCGCTGTCTGTGAGGTATTAAAATACAGACCGCCATCTGAAAATGAGTCAGGAGTGATGTTGAGAATGCCTACAACAATTATTTTTTTCATGACTGGGCTATTTTATCAAAAGCCAAGGTAAAAATATTCTTTAAAAGTCAGTACTGTTTTGACTTTAAGTTCGTTTATCTTCATTGAAATGGTATAATACTGTATTTTACATATTAAATATGTATTCTATGAATAAAAATTCTATAGAAAGTTCTGGATTAACACGCAATAGCGTTGATAGATTCTGGCAAGCAACTGCAGCTATGTTGGTTGGTGGAGCGTTGATTATAGGAATGTATGCAGATTGGTATACCTTTAGAGATAATAAAAATAGTGATATAGCTCTGCAAACAAGTACTTCACCGTATTTAGATGAGGCCACTGAAGAAGAAAACAATCCACAAGAAATACTTGAAGCTAAAATAGTAACAATAGAAATAACAACATTAGAACAGTTTGAATCACTTATTACGCAGGGAATGTCTACCCAAGTTTATGAACTTAAGATATCCAACCCCGAACTGCGACTCCAGATTAAAGAAGAGCTAAGCCACAATCGATTTTACATATCAACAGGAAGAGTTAGTGCTGCATTGACTCCCACAACACTAAGTCACTTTTTACCAACCGGGACTCGCCTTATTACACTATTTGATACTCAACCACTTTTTTCTGTTTACAATCAATATGTAAGTACAAAGAAAATACCTGATGGTGCAGTGGCTCCGTTAGAAACGCAAAATGCTACGAGTATCTCCGTACATGATGGAATTACACACACAACTCAGACAATCACTGATACACATGGGACAATTACTACTACGGCACGCATCGAAGGTTCGTGGACAACACAGGCTTCTATCAACGAGGCCTATACTTTAGCGCTTGAACAAGGTGGTCTGTGGGTGAGTACAACTCCTCATATTATTGTTCTTGATGAAAATAATAAAAAGTATTTAGATACATCAATTATTGTCTACTACACAGGTGGTGAACAGATAGGTACCACGTTTGTTCCGCCATATTCGATTCAACCAAAGTATCCTAAGGATTCACTTAATGCGTATCATGGATTTGTTTTATCAGCTCAGTTGGCTGAAGGTGTTGTGCATAAAGAGCTACCGAAGACAGTGATTTTATCTCATGATGAAGACGTAGACGGTTTGCTTATTGCAGATCTTTTGACACTTTTAGGTGCCAATTCTGAGCTGTCTTTAGATGTATACGCTGTATCATCACTAGGTGATAATACACCAAGATTGCGTGCAGCTTGGTCAGAGCTAAAAAAAAACGGCATTTCTACTGATCATGTTAAAGTTGTTTCTTTAGCTGCAGGTAATGCCAATACTGTATATAAAGAACCAGTGAGTCCTGAACAAGATGTTTTTTTCTGGGTTACTGCTTACAGATCATTACTGACAAATAACATTGGCTGACCCGCACCCAATAAACTAGACAAAGATTAAAGTAGAATACAAGTAATCTTTGAAAGGTGGAATATGGCGGGAATTGCATTGGAAGTAAAAAACGAGATTCTTTTGAAGGTGAAAAGTGGGGTTAAGGTAGTGGAATTGTCAAAGCAATACGGGGTGAGTGAGCAGACAATATATACTTGGTTGAAACAAAAAATTGAGGGAAGTGTGAGTGTGCTGGAACACAGCAAACTCAAGAAGGAGAATGAGCAGTTAAAGCAAATAATTGGAGTTTTGACACTAGAGTTGGAGAAGACTAAAAAAAAATAGACGTGAGTTGTTTGATCTCATTAATGTGAGATTGCCAGAGCTTCCGAGAGTGTTGATTGCAGCAGTATTTGGATTTGTGAGAAGCAGTGGGTACTACCACTCCTTGAGGAAAGAAAAAGATACAACGTTGAAAGAACAAATACTTGAGGTGTTGAGTGTTCATCCGAGCTATGGATACAGGAGGATTTCGATTGCACTGGGACTGGGAAAGAAGCAGGTGCAACGGGTGATGCGGGAGTACCACATTCATCCGTACAAGAGAAAAGCCAGGTGGAGAAAGAGGCGTGATGAGAAACGAGCTCCTGCTCTCTTTCAAAACCATATCAAGCACAGTTGTCCCTGCGCACCAAATATCACCTGGGTGAGTGACTTCACCTACATCTCATTCAAGAAGAAGTTCGTGTACTTAGCCACCATCATGGATCTGTTCACCAGAGAAATTGTAGGTTGGCATATCTCCAAAGCGCATACCAAGCAGTTAGTGCTAGAAGCATTTCTTGATGCACTCATCAATCGAGAAATGACTCCACCACAAGTTATTCATTCAGACCAAGGCTGTGAGTACACAGCGCAAGATTACACCAGCTTTGTGCAGAGTTTTGGCACGCTCATTTCGATGAGTACCAAAGCCTCACCATGGGAAAAGGGGAGTTAATAGAAAAAACGCGTTGGTTTTTCAGTTAAAATACATTGAATAATAGGTAAAAAGTGAGATAATTAGCACTCTAAAAGTTCTAAATTGTAGGTATTGTATGAAAAA